>JAGWHC010000008.1 GCA_028867025.1 Microcaldota archaeon | reverse complement strand
AAACCACTCGGCCACGCCTCCTTCGCGTGCGGCATGCGGTCGCCGCGACATGAGAAGAATACCAGAACGGGTTGATAAATACAAGATTTTTTGATAGATTCTATGGGTCATGGCGGCGAAAACGGAAACAAAAAGCGGGGAGGGAACGATGCGGGGGCAATTGACGCCGCGGCCGCCGATCGTGGTCGTCGTGGGGCACGTGGACCACGGGAAGACGACGCTCCTGGATTACATCCGCAAGACGAACGTCGCGGTGCGCGAGTCGGGCGGTATCACGCAGGCGGTGGGATCGTATGAGATCATGCACGCGCCGGGGGGCGGCGCAACGCCCGGAGCCGATGCTACGGCGGGTACTGGCACCGCGGCGGGCGCCGCCGCCGCGCCGCGCAAGATCACCTTCATCGACACGCCGGGGCACGAGGCGTTCACGGCGATGCGGTCGCGGGGCGCCTCCATTGCGGATCTCGCGGTGCTTGTTGTTGCGGCGGACGAGGGTGTGAAGCCCCAGACGAAGGAGGCGATAGGCATTTTGAACGAAACAAAAACGCCGTTCGTCGTGGCGCTCAATAAGATTGACAAGGTTGCCGGCGGCGACTTGGAGAAGGCGAAGACGGACCTTGCGGCGGCGGGCGTGTTGCTTGAGGGATTTGGCGGGACGGTGAGCTGGCACGGCGTTTCCGCGAAGACGGGCGAGGGGGTGAACGAGCTTCTGGATCTGATCCTGCTCGCGGCGGACGTGGAGGGAC
>JAGWHC010000007.1 GCA_028867025.1 Microcaldota archaeon | reverse complement strand
TCGGCTTCGCCATCGGCAGCATTTGTTCCGGCGCCGCGGGCTACATCGGCATGAACATCTCGGTGCGCGCCAACGTGCGCACCGCCGAAGCCGCACGCAACGGCGTAAAAGCCGCGCTCAAGGTGGCATTCCGCGGCGGCGCCATCACCGGCATGCTGGTCGCGGGTCTCGCGCTACTCGGCATCTCGGTTTATTACACCATCCTGCGTCAATTCCTCAGTGAAGACGCGGCGCTGCACGCGCTTGTCGGACTGGCCTTCGGCGCCTCGCTGATTTCGATCTTCGCGCGTCTGGGCGGCGGCATCTTCACCAAGGGCGCCGACGTGGGTGCCGACCTAGTCGGCAAAGTCGAGGCCGGCATTCCCGAGGACGACCCGCGCAACCCGGCGGTGATCGCCGACAACGTCGGCGACAACGTCGGCGACTGCGCCGGAATGGCCGCGGACCTGTTCGAGACTTACTGCGTCACCATGGTGGCCTCGATGCTGCTCGGCGGCTTGATGGTGAAGGAACTCGGCGCAAACGCCGTGGTGTATCCGCTAGCGCTCGGCGGCGTATCCATTCTGGCTTCGGTCATCGGCATCTTTGCGGTGCGTGGTCGTGAGGGCGGCAAGATCATGAACGCGCTCTACGCCGGTGTGATCGTGGCCGCCGTGCTTTCGATTATCGGCTTTTACTTCATCAGTCATTGGCTGATGACCGGCATGCCGAGTATTGGCTACCTGGGCGTGTTCGAAGCCGCGGTCGTCGGCCCGGTGCTGACCGTGGTGCTGGTCGCCATCACCGAGTACTACACCGGCACCCAGTATCCGCCGG
>JAGWHC010000006.1 GCA_028867025.1 Microcaldota archaeon | reverse complement strand
CAGGCGCGAGACCACCTCGCTGGCCGCGAAGATCGTGCCCGCCCGCTCCAGCAGGTGGTTGATCGACAGCGGCACGTCCATCATCGTCGTCTGCATCGCGGGTCTCCGGCAGCGGCTGGGGCTGGGGCTGGCGGAAATGCTAGCGGCACCCGCCACGCGCGGCGGCCGCGGGCGGGTAGGTGTTTACGCCGCCGGATCAGACGTCGATGTCCACCGCATCGCCGTGCAGCTCCATCAGCTCGCGCCGCGCCTGGGCCTCGCCCTTGCCCATCAGCTTGGTCAGCGACTCCGCGGTGGCCTCGAAGCCGCGGCCGTCCCAGCTCACCGGCAGCAGGCGGCGCGTCTCGGGGTTGAGCGTGGTCTCCCACAGCTGCTCGGCGTTCATCTCGCCCAGGCCCTTGAAGCGGCTGAGCGTCCACGAGCCTTCGCGCGCGCCTTCCTTGCGCAGCTTGTCCAGCGCCGCCTCGAGCTCGCCCGCGTCGAGCGCGTAGAGCTTGGCCGCGGGCCGCTTGCCGCGGGCCGGCGCGTCGATGCGGAACAGCGGCGGCCGCGCGATGTGCAGATGGCCGCGCGCCACCAGCTGCGGAAAGTGGCGGAAGAACAGCGTCAGCAGCAGCACCTGGATGTGCGAGCCGTCGACATCGGCGTCGCTGAGGATGCAGACCTTGCCGTAGCGCAGGCCGCTGAAGTCGACCGTGTCGGCCGGGCCGTGCGGGTCGATGCCGATGGCCACCGCGATATCGTGGATCTCCTGGTTGGCGAACAGGCGGTCGCGGTCGACCTCCCAGGAATTGAGCACCTTGCCGCGCAACGGAAGCACC
>JAGWHC010000005.1 GCA_028867025.1 Microcaldota archaeon | reverse complement strand
CGCGGTACAGGTCGTCCATCAGGGCAAGACTAGAGGCCGAAGACCTTCTTCGCCTTTCGCACCGCGGCCACGAGCGCGTCCATCTCCTCGGCGGTGTTGTAGAGGTACGTGCTCGCGCGCGTCGTCGCGCTGACGCCGAGGCGCGTCATGAGCGGGTTGTTGCAGTGGTGCCCCGCGCGCACGGCGATGCCCTCGCGGTCGAGGAGCGTGGCCATGTCGTGCGGGTGGATGCCCTTGACCTCGAATGAGATCACGCCGACGCGGTCGCGCGTGTCGTGCGGACCGAAGACCGTCACCCCTGCCTCCGCGACGAGCTGCGGGACGAGGTGCGCCGCGAGCGCGACCTCGTGCTCGTGGATCGCGTCGACGCCCACGTCCTCGAGGTAGCGCACCGCGGCGCCGAGCCCGATGGCGTCGACGTATGCGGACGTGCCCGCCTCGAACTTCCAGGGCAGCTCGTTCCACTCCGACCGCTCGACGGACACGCGGCTGATCATGTCGCCGCCGTAGAGGAACGGGCGCATGCGCTCGAGGAGCGCGGCGCGGCCCCACACGACGCCGGACCCGACGGGGCCGAGCATCTTGTGCCCGCTGAACGCGATGAAGTCGCAGCCGATGTCCTGCACGTCGACCCGCATGTGCGGCGTCGATTGCGCCGTGTCCACGATCGTCGTCGCGCCCGCGCGCTTGGCCCACGCGACGATCTCCTTCACGGGGTTGATGACGCCGAGGCCGTTCGACGTGTGCGTGATCGCGAGGACCTTCGCGCCCTTCTCGAGCTCGGCGCGCATCTGGTCCAGGCGGAGGCGCCCCTCCTCGTCGAT
>JAGWHC010000004.1 GCA_028867025.1 Microcaldota archaeon | reverse complement strand
ATTTATATCAATCTTGTCAAATAAATTTAATATGGCGTGAAGATGACTGAGTGCGAACATATGAAGCAAGCGAACGCATCGGTAAAGCCTAAGACGCCAAAGGGATGCGAGGAGTGCCTTGAGGAGGGCACCAGATGGGTGCAGCTGAGGATGTGCCTTGTATGCGGGCATGTGGGATGCTGCGATTCTTCGGTGGGCAAGCATGCGACAAAGCACTTTCACGACACCGGCCACCCCGTAATGACATCTTTTCCGTCAAAGGCATGGAACTGGTGTTACGTGCACGAGGATTACATGTGACTTAGTTGGTACTATAGTGATATTGGTGTGAAAATGGTAAGAGATTTGGATGCACGGGGATGGGACGAGGCTTTGGGAGACGCAAGCAAGCCGCTTGTGGTGGAATTCTGGCACGATCAGTGCATATGGTGCAAACGCCTCGCGCCAATATACGATGAGATCGAGAAGGACTACCCTGGCGTATCATTCGCGAGGCTGAACATACTCTCGAGTGCGGAGAACTCGGCGATAGGGGAGAAGAACGGGGTAATGGGAACCCCAACGACAAAGGTCTTTTGCGAGGGCAGGGAGGTGGGCGAGATAGTGGGCTTCATGGAGAAGGGAGATTTCAAATTGCAGCTCGACGGGATACTGAAAAACAGCGGCAGATGCCTCAAGAGCACCACGCCGATTAACGGGGATAAACCGTGAAGTGAATAAAATGCCAGAAGAAAATTACGAATGCAAGGCATGCGGACTTCATTACAATACTAAAGAATTGGCCGATAAATGCTACGCTTGGTGTTCCGCGCACAAGAGCTGCAGCATGGAGATAACAAAGCATTCGATAGAGATGAGCGGCAA
>JAGWHC010000040.1 GCA_028867025.1 Microcaldota archaeon | reverse complement strand
AATACGTAGGGTGCGAGCGTTAATCGGAATTACTGGGCGTAAAGCGTGCGCAGGCGGTCTTGCAAGACAGATGTGAAATCCCCGGGCTCAACCTGGGAACTGCATTTGTGACTGCAAGGCTAGAGTGCGGCAGAGGGGGGTGGAATTCCGCGTGTAGCAGTGAAATGCGTAGATATGCGGAGGAACACCGATGGCGAAGGCAACCCCCTGGGCCTGCACTGACGCTCATGCACGAAAGCGTGGGGAGCAAACAGGATTAGATACCCTGGTAGTCCACGCCCTAAACGATGTCAACTAGGTGTTGGGGGAGGAGACTTCCTTAGTAACGTAGCTAACGCGTGAAGTCGACCGCCTGGGGAGTACGGCCGCAAGGTTAAAACTCAAAGGAATTGACGGGGACCCGCACAAGCGGTGGATGATGTGGTTTAATTCGACGCAACGCGAAAAACCTTACCTACCCTTGACATGTACGGAATTTGCCAGAGATGGCTTAGTGCTCG
>JAGWHC010000003.1 GCA_028867025.1 Microcaldota archaeon | reverse complement strand
TGACGCTTGCTTGACTGCTGTTCTTGACGCCCAGCCGGGTACATGTTAATATCGGCCCATGGACACCAAAACCCACTCGAAAGCGCCCGTCGTCCCCGTCGTGAAATCCGTCGAGCACGTCGAAGCCCAGCACGAGAATCCCTGGCACCAGGCCATGGAGCAGCTCGACCGCGCCGGAAAGGCGATGAAGCTCGAGCCCTTCGCGCTCGAGCGCCTGCGCCACCCTAAGCGCATCCTGACGGTGTCCGTGCCGGTCAAGATGGACGACGGGACGGTCAAGGTGTTCGAGGGCTACCGCATCCAGCACAACATGGACCGCGGCCCGGCCAAGGGCGGCATCCGCTATCACCCGCAGGTCTCGCTGGACGAGGTCAAGGCGCTCTCCTTCTGGATGACCATGAAGTGCGCGGTCGTCAACCTGCCGTTCGGCGGCGCGAAGGGCGGCATCATCTGCGACCCCAAGAAGATGTCGCGCGGCGAGCTCGAGCGCATGACGCGCCGCTACACCGCCGAGATCTCCATCATCATCGGACCGGACAAGGACATCCCCGCTCCCGACGTGAACACCAACGCCGAGGTCATGGCGTGGATCATGGACACCTACTCCATGACGATCGGCTACTCCTGCCCCGGCGTCGTCACCGGCAAGCCCATCGAGATCGGCGGCTCGCTCGGCCGCAACGAGGCGACCGGCCGCGGCGTGTTCTACGTGACGCGCGAGCTCGCCGCCCGCCGCGGCTTCGACCTGCGCAAGTCGCCCATCGTCGTCCAGGGCTTCGGCAACGTCGGCTCCAACGCCGCCAAGATCTTCGCCGAGCACGGCTGCAAGGTCGTCGGCATCTCCGACGTCGGCGGCGGCCTCTACGATCCGAAGGGCCTCGACATCGTGGACATCATGCATTACCGCGAGACGCACGACACGATCG
>JAGWHC010000039.1 GCA_028867025.1 Microcaldota archaeon | reverse complement strand
CTCATCGCACTGGTGGGGCAGAGGCTCGTCGATCGTCTCGGCATCGCGATTACGCCGGGAGGCGCCTTCCGTTGGAGCATCGGCGTTTTGTTCATCATCGTCGGCTTGGGTGTCGCGACGGGCCTTGAGGCGAAACTCGAAGCATGGCTTCTTGATAACGGCTTTGACGTAACCACGGTCGAACAACGCCTCCTCGGCGCCCCTAATACTTCTTCGCCTTCTGCCAGCGCGACCTCCACCACCGACCTCTCGCTTCAGGAGAAGGCGATGATATACCAAAAGGCGCCAGAGCTCGTCGGCATCAGCGGCTACATCAATACCGGCGGCAAACCCGTGACCATCGGTCAGTTCAAGGGCAAGGACGTGGTGCTCGTCGATTTCTGGACCTACTCGTGCATCAATTGCATCCGCACCATTCCGTACGTCGAATCGTGGTATCGGAAATACAAAGACGAGGGCCTCGTCATCATCGGCGTATCGACGCCGGAATTCGCCTTCGAA
>JAGWHC010000038.1 GCA_028867025.1 Microcaldota archaeon | reverse complement strand
TATCCGGAAGCGTCAGATGCGATATCGCCCCTTGCGGGGCATCGGAATGTCCAAGGCTGCGGAATATTAACCGCATTCCCTCGTTCGAACGAATACGTTGGTTTCGTTCTTAGGATCGGCTAACTCCTGGCTGATGACGCATTGCCAGGAAAACCGTGTCCTTTCGGCGGTCAGGATTCTCACCCGACTACGCTGCTACTACTACCAGGATCTGCACTGGAAGCCGGTCCACTGGACCTCACGGCCCAGCGTCTACGCAGCCACCACGCCCACCTACCGCACACTCTCGACTGAGAGTGGCCCAGAGTATCGGCAGCAGGCTTTAGCCCCGTCCATTTTCGGGGCCCTCAAGCTCGGCAGGTGAGCTGTTACGCTTTCTTTGAAGGGTGGCTGCTTCTAAGCCTACCTCCCTGCTGTCTTAGGTCGAGGACTCCCTTTTGCTTGACACTTAGGTTACATTTGGGGGCCTTAACTCTAGTCTGGGTTAACCCCCTCTCGGTTAT
>JAGWHC010000037.1 GCA_028867025.1 Microcaldota archaeon | reverse complement strand
ACTAGTTCTAACATCAGCGTGACGATTCACGCGATAGCGCTTGACTCAGCAGATGATGTCTGCTTCGTCGGTAGCCAGTACGATGCGTCGGGGAACGAGGTCGCTTTCGTTGCACGATGCACAACCGCAGGTGTCATCCAGTGGCAGCGCCGTATCACCGATGCTTATACGACCCCCAATGACATTTCATATGGCGTCGCCGTAGATGGTTCTAACAACGTCTACGTCACGGGATTGCAACGCAACAGTGCGGGGAACCAACCGGCCTTCCTCGCCAAGTACAACACATCGGGTGTCATCCAGTGGCAGCGGTCGCTCACCGACATCTACACGACACCCAGCGACATTGGCCGCAGCGTGGCGGTTGATTCAAGCGCCAACGTCTATATCACGGGTGCACAACTCAACAGCGCTGGGAACGGGGTCGCCTTCCTCGCCAAGTACAACACATCGGGTGTCATCCAGTGGCAGCGGTCCCTCACCGACACTTACACGACACCGGGTGACATAGGATA
>JAGWHC010000036.1 GCA_028867025.1 Microcaldota archaeon | reverse complement strand
GGTAGAGCAGTGCGGCGGGCCAAGATCCGAGGATAAGCGAGCCAAGAAGCATTGCCGCCACGGTTGTTACGGCGTATGTTTCAAACAGGTCGGCGGCCATGCCAGCGCAATCGCCGACGTTGTCGCCGACGTTATCGGCGATGACGGCGGGGTTGCGCGGGTCGTCTTCCGGAATGCCGGCTTCAACTTTGCCGACCAAATCGGCGCCGACGTCTGCGGCTTTGGTAAAAATGCCGCCGCCCAAACGCGCGAATACGGAAATGAGCGAAGCGCCGAAAGAAAGCCCGATGAGCGCCCGTACGTCGTGGGTCATGGCGTAAAAACCGGAAACGCCCAAAAGGGCGAGGCCGACGACGAGCAATCCAGTAACCGAACCGCCGTCGAAGGCCACGCGCAACGCGGAGGCCAGATTTTGTTTAGCCGCTTCAGCCGTGCGCACGTTGGCGCGCACCGACACATTCATGCCGACGTAACCGGCCACCGCGGAGAACAAAGCTCCGACGATGAAACCGGCGCTCGTGGCGAAACCT
>JAGWHC010000035.1 GCA_028867025.1 Microcaldota archaeon | reverse complement strand
GAGCGGGACGGAGATGCCGTTCAAGATACTGTTCATAGGGCCCAACGGCGCAGGCAAGACCACGTCGATGGCAAAGGTCGCCCACATGCTATTGAAGAATGGGATCACATGCATAATGTCTGCGAGCGACACCTTCAGGGCAGCGGCTGTGGAGCAGACTGTCATCCATGCGCAGAGGTTGGGCATCGAGGCCGTTAAAGGAATATACGGGGCGGATCCTGCGAGCGTTGCGTTCGACGCAATCGCACATGCAAGGGCGAGGGGCATAGACGTCGTGCTGATAGACAGCGCAGGGCGCCAGGAGACAAACGCAAGCCTGATAGAGGAGCTGAAGAAGATAGTCAGGGTGACCAAGCCGGACCTAAAGCTGTTTGTCGGCGAAAGCATAACCGGGAACTCGCTGCTTGAGCAGGTGAGGGCGCTGAACGAAGCGGTGAAGCTTGACGGGATAATACTCACGAAGCTTGACGTGGATGCGAAGGGAGGGAACACGCTGTCGATATTGAGCGAGACCGACGTGCCGGTCATGTTCT
>JAGWHC010000034.1 GCA_028867025.1 Microcaldota archaeon | reverse complement strand
CCATGATCGACTTCTTGCTGCCGAGGCGCACGAACAGCGTGCCCACGATCGAGGTGACGATGCAGGTCGCCGAAATCGCGAGCGGCAGAAGCATCAGATGGCTTTTGTCGTCGCCCGTGAAATAGAGCGAGGCGAGCACCATGGTGGCAACGGTCGTCACCGCGAAAGTCTCGAACAGGTCCGCCGCCATGCCTGCGCAGTCGCCCACGTTGTCGCCCACGTTGTCGGCGATGGTAGCGGGGTTGCGCGGATCGTCTTCCGGGATGCCCGCTTCGACCTTGCCCACCATGTCGCCGCCGACGTCCGCGCCCTTGGTGAAGATGCCGCCGCCGAGACGTGCGAAGATCGAGATCAGAGACGCACCGAAGCCGAGCGCCACGAGTGCATTGGTGATGGTGCGGCTGTCCACTTCGTTGGAGATATCGAGGCCAAGGCCGTAGCGCAGGAAACTGTAATAACCGGCGACGCCGATGAGGCCGAGGCCGACCACCAGCATCCCCGTCACTGCGCCGGAGCGGAAGGCGACGGAAAGGC
>JAGWHC010000033.1 GCA_028867025.1 Microcaldota archaeon | reverse complement strand
GCGTGATGAACCAGAAGCCGATCGCCGAGATCACGCCGGCGACGATCAGTCCGCGATACAGTGCGTTCATGATCTTGCCGCCGGGCCGCGCCTTGACGAAATAACAGCCGACGATCGACGCCAGGATCGAGAAGCCTCCCAGCACCAGCGGATAGGTGACCGCGATGGTCGCCATCGATGGCAGCAGCAGCGCGCCGAGGAGCATCGTCGCGACGATGGTCACGGCGTAGGTTTCGAACAGGTCGGCCGCCATGCCCGCGCAGTCGCCGACGTTGTCGCCGACGTTGTCGGCGATGACCGCTGGATTGCGCGGATCATCCTCGGGAATGCCCGCTTCGACCTTGCCCACCAGGTCCGCGCCCACGTCGGCGCCTTTGGTGAAGATGCCACCGCCCAAGCGCGCGAAGATCGAGATCAGCGATCCGCCGAACGCCAGGCCGACCAGAGGCCCGATCGCCGCATGCAGGCCCTCGTTCGCCAGGTTCGGCGCCTGCTCGGCCGAGGCGACGAGGAACCAGTAGAAACCGGCGACGCCCA
>JAGWHC010000032.1 GCA_028867025.1 Microcaldota archaeon | reverse complement strand
ACAGGGTCGCGACCTCGCGCATCAGGTACGGGCGGCAAGTCGAAAACTCCGCGGGCAGCGGCCGGTTGTCGGGCGGCGCGCAGCGCACGGCGGCGCTGACGTAACCGCCCGTCAGCGCGAGGCCGTCATCGCGCGCGACGGAGGCCGGCTGGTTGGCGAACCCGGCCTTGTGCAGCGCCCGGAACAGCCAGTCGCCGCTGCGATCGCCGGTGAACACCCGGCCGGTGCGGTTGCCGCCGTGCGCGGCGGGCGCCAGACCTACCACCAGCAGCCGCGCGCGCGGATCGCCGAAGCCGGGCACCGGACGGCCCCAGTAGTCCGCGTCGCGAAAGCGCTTCACTTTGACGCGCGCGACGCGTTCGCGATAGCCGACCAGCCGCGCACATTTGCGGCAGATCTCGATCTCGTCGCGGATGCGCTCGTGGCTGTCGCCGGCTGCGAAATCGTGATCGACCATCGGCTCGCGGCCGGCGGGCCGCCGGCCCACGATCGGGGCGCGGTGTGTCACCGGACGGACATTTCTCAAAGCGGCTGCGTG
>JAGWHC010000031.1 GCA_028867025.1 Microcaldota archaeon | reverse complement strand
AATTTTGTTCGGCATAATCCTCATCCTCTCCCTAAAATACATAATCCCGTTCTTCAGCAGTGAGCACAAGATAAAGGTGAAAAGGTTCAGCAGCAGCTTCCTAACCTCATTTGTCTTCGGTATCGCCTTCGCGATAGGCTGGACTCCCTGCGTCGGCGCCATTCTCGGGGCAATCTACACCCTTGCACTGACATCGCCGGGACTTGGATTCCTTCTTTTGCTCACATATTCCCTTGGCATCGGGATACCATTTCTGATTGTTGGGGCTTTCACATCGAAGCTGCTTGTCGTCTTCAACTACATCGGGCTTCTCTCAGTGTTCCTTCTGGGGACCTCAGGGGCGGTATCTAGCAGCGGACAACTCAATTTTCTGATTGCGCTCATAGCAGGGATCTTAACGTTCCTCTCGCCGTGCATACTGCCGCTGCTTCCTGCGTTCTTTTCATACATGGCGGGAACAACAGCTGAGGAGGTCAGGAGATGAAGGGCGAAAACAAGAAAGGCAAGAAGGCGGTCAGCATATATCAGATAGTATTCGGGATAATAGCAG
>JAGWHC010000030.1 GCA_028867025.1 Microcaldota archaeon | reverse complement strand
AGAACGGCGGTCGCTATCATCCCCTTGTAAAGGGCACCCATGATCGATTGGCTGGCTCCGAGCCGCACGAAGAATGTGCCAATGATCGAGGCAATGATGCAAATGCCGCCGATGGCAAGCGGATAGGTCATCATCTTCATCACCATCGCGGTAGAGACCGAGCTGAAAAAAATCACTGCCAATACCATCGTGGCGACGGTGGTCACCGCATAGGTCTCGAACAAATCGGCGGCCATGCCGGCGCAGTCGCCGACATTGTCGCCGACGTTGTCGGCGATTGTGGCCGGATTGCGCGGATCGTCTTCCGGAATGCCGGCTTCAACCTTGCCTACAAGATCGCCGCCGACGTCGGCACCTTTAGTGAAAATGCCGCCGCCCAAACGTGCGAAGATCGAAATGAGTGACGCGCCGAAGCCTAGCGCCACCATGGAATCGACCACGGTGCGATCGTTCGGCGCGAGATGCAGCGTGCCGACCAGGAAGCCGAAATAAAGCGTCACGCCGAGCAGTGCCAAACCGGCGACCAAGAGGCCGGTGATGGCGCCGGCGCGAAATGC
>JAGWHC010000002.1 GCA_028867025.1 Microcaldota archaeon | reverse complement strand
AGTACTCGACAAGCGAGATCAACGTGCCGGCGAACACGGCATCGACTGATTCGTTCGTCTTCAACGCACTGAACTCCACAGCGGGCGTGGCTTCAACACCACTCTTCCAGCTGAACTACTCCGCGTCGCAGACGCAGAACAACGTCACGTACACGAGCAGCACAGGCAATAACGTGAACGCGCAGACCGGCTTCATCTCAGAACGTGGAAGCAAGGTGGCGAGCATAGGAGCAACGTCGCTGACCTTCAACTTGGCGGAGAACGTCGACTCGCTGCAGTTTGTCGTTGGACCTGTGAACTCCACAGTGGCTGCAGGAAAGAAGGTTGTCGGGCCTTACAGCATAGGCCAGAGCACAAACCTGCCTAACGTCACAATCGCCAACATAACGGCGAAGTGCACAGTTGGCGCAGCTGGCTCGGGATGCAGCGTAAGCGGCATAAGCAACCTGACTGCAACGCCAAGCGTGTCGAGCGCGACGACGCCTGTAAGCCTGAACACGGCGCAAACACCGCTTGTGGTCATGGACAACAACGCGAACTCGGCAAGCACGCTCATAGTCGTGGGAAGCAAGTTCGTCAACGGAGTGGCTGCGCAGATATTCTCGCAGAACCCAAGCCTTGACTCGAGCTTCAACACAGGCTCTGTGGTAGTGCAGGCATTCGGCAGCAACAGGATACTGGTAGCTGGATTCTACGCCAACCAGACGGTACAGGCTGGCAACCAGTTCATCCAGGCACTGCTGAGCGGCTCGTCATAGACATCGCAAGCATTTTCATGCAGTCCAGCGCCAGCGATGCAGCATAGGGCTCATTTTGTCGTCGAAAACTCGCGTTCCTCACAAATAAGGAACGTATTTAAAGTTTCACTTCATTATTAACCAAGTCAAGTGAATTCGATGCTCAGAGGCACGCTTCTAGTCTTCGCGCTCCTGCTCCTTTCCATATCGCTCGTTTCCAGCGCATACTCGCTCTCAGAGGTGAACTCGCTGCTCGCGAGCTACAACGTTCCAGGTGCAATCATAAGCTCGCTGCAGCCCGTTGACTTGAGCTACTCGGGCAACCACTATCTTGGGATGTACAATGGCAGCTACCCCTATTTCATAGTAAATCTCACAGGCCAGTACTCTCTCGTGGTCAACACGACTGCCATATACAACATAATAAAGGGCTACACGCTCAACGTCTCGCTCTCTAAGATCAACTTCTCCGCGCTGCACAAACAGATGCTGCTCTACGAGCGGTCCGGGGCCACTCCCATAAACGACTGCCTTTATGAGACAGGACTGAGCAGCGGTGCAACGTGCACCGTAGCCAATTACTGTGCCTCCTGCCTGTCAATACCGCTTTGCAAGTGCCTGCTGACAAGTTACGGATGCCCCGCAGGGACGACGGCCCCGGGAGGCGGAACATCCGGCATCTTCGGCAAGGGCATAATCACCTTCGAGGGCCAGTACGCAACCATGAACTCAAGCTTCAACAGCTTCCTCGGCGCAACAAACAGCATCAACAGCACCAATGTGCTGAGCAGCCTCGCCAGGGCAAACGCAGCCTTCGCGAACATAACAAACCTCACGCACAGCATCTTCCTCAACCCCATATTCCCGCCCAACAGCAACGTGACTCCGAACCAGGTGGCGGGCTGCTCGAGCTACACCAACCAGTCCATAGCTCCCTGGTACTGCTCCGCGCTCGGCTACTGCGAGAACGTAAACTACAACTACACGAGATTGGCATACATATCAAACCTGCTCGCAAACATAAACAAGCAGCCGCTCTCCAACACGCAGATATTCTCGCTCGCGTTCAATGTCAGCGCCAACGAGAGCACCTACGCATATCCGATACTCTCAAAGGAGAGGCTCGCCGCGCTCAACAAGACGCTCAACAAGACTGTGCCGGGATACGGTGCGCTAGTCAATGCCAGCGTCTCGCTTCTCGGGCACGTGGTCAACGTGACGCTGCGCAACCAGCTCAACGCGCTTATGAGCAACTACGTCAACGTAACTACCAACTACTTCTACGCCAACCTCAGCAAGGCCAACATAACGCTCTCAACGCAGTATTCGGCGGTGCAGGCTACGTACTCGTCGCTCAACGCTTCGTACACTGACATTGTCGACGGCGCGAGGAACAACACCGCAAGGGTGATAGAGCTGCAGCTTTCCAGCAGTTCCACATCCTCTGCAATAACGGACCTGGCGCTGGCGCAGCTCGCGCTCAACAGCCAGATATCAGCGGGTGGACTCACCAATCTCTCGCTGCTTGACAAGCAGGTCGACGCGCTTTCTGTGAAGGCCATGCAGTACTCCACCTCTCCGCTCACGTTCACCGAGATAGCCCGCGGCACAGACTCGCCGTTCATAAGGGGCCTCGCGTCCACGCTTGGCCTATCGTACGCCGGCGCCGTGGGACTTGCTCCGCTGCTCGGCTCAATTCTCTCGCTCATAATAGGCATAGTGATCGTCGTCGCGCTCTTCTTCATGCGCTCGTACCTCGGCCTTCACCACAAGCTGCGCACCGACAGGCGCACCGCGCAGAACTGGCGCAGGATATTCCTGGGCCTGGGCGTGATAGTCTTCATCTACTTCATCGTAACCTACTCGCTGCTCCAGGGAGCCAGCGCCTCCGCTCCGTTCAGCGCGTTCCAGAGCGCCTACAGATCGGCAAGCTATGCCGTGGTTGCGATAAACGGCACGCCGACTATAAGCGAGGTGACCTGCGCCAGCAAGATAAGCGCGGTTGCGGTGGCGGGCAACAAGACCGCCGTGGTCGCTGGCTTCAAGAACGGCATATGCGCAGTGGGCAACACGACCAGCACTGTTGACTCGTGCATGAACTTCTACGCAAAGGCGAACATACCAGTGATAGTTCTCACCAACAGCTCCAGCAGCAGCCTGGGCATCTACTCCCTGTACGGAACCGTGCTCAGAGTGAGCGGCAACAGCACTGTGATGAACGACTGCTACGTATCGCTCCTCCTGAACAGGTAGTTGCATGGCAAAGACAGGCGCGGAAAAGGCAAAGCAGCAGAAGTCGGATAAGAAAACCGACGACAAGAAGGAGGCGAAGAGGCAGGCTGGCAACCTGAGGACAGCGCTCATGATCGCAGCCCCAATAGTGCTCGCCTTCGCCATATTCTTCATAGTGATACTGCCTACACTTACGGTGCCGTTCAGCACCTTCAAGAGCAACTTCCTGGCCGGCTCGAGGGTCGCGCTGGTTGCCGTTTACAACTCCACCTTCGGCGCCGCATTCACGCTGCAGTGCGCGACGCAGCTTGTGCAGGTGGTGGCGCACTCAAGGAACGCCACAAGCATAGACTTCTACGTGTTCAGCGGCAGCACGTGCACGTATCCAGTGGGCGGGCTCGGCCACGCAGTGAGCCTGGCCACGAACACGATAGGCAACTGCCTCAGCATGACAGGAGGCGAGCCGACGCTCTTCCTGAACTACAGCCAGGCGAACAGCACGCGCATAACCCCGTACAGGCTCTACGTCAGCGGCAACGCAGAGTACATGGCGAAATGCCCGATCGCAGTCGACCTGTCGTGATCACTGCTTGATCACGTCATCCAGCTTGCGGTTCATTGCGAGCACCTTCTTCCTTGTTATGTTGTAGTTGCTCTTCCCCCTCTCGAACTCAGCCGGCTTGATGAAGAACCAGCCCATCCCATTCATGCGCCACGCGACAAAGGTGGGGAATTCGGTCCTTGTCTCCCACTCGACTATCTTCTCGAACTGCTCCGGTTCAAGGCTGAGGCTGCCCCTCTCCCAGGCCTTGCACTCGATGACTATGCACCTGCCCTTCTTCATCGCCACCAGATCCGGAGAAAGAGCATTCACCCCGGAGCCGGCGCTCCTGAGCACAGAATAGCCCTCCCCGTCAAGCATGTTGAGCAGCTCCCTCTCGCTCCTCGCGCCCTTGTCGTACCTGCTCACTCAGTCGCCTGCTATATGTAAACCTATAGAAAACGTATATAATAGTATCCTGAGCAATATGCATGCAGCTCAGAGCTAACAGGATTAGTCAATGGCAAATTACACTTTACTCTATTTTTGTAGAGAGCGGATAGCCCAGAGACACGAATTCTACTAGCCACAGCTGCGCAGTGTGAAAGATGCAGCAAAGCAAGCGCAAGGCGGACGCAAAGCAATTCAGCAGACGCGCTGTTCAGCCGCATGGCTTCACGGAAAACACAAGAAAAAGGTAGATTTTGATGGCAAAAACTTATTTGGACATAGTAAAGTACATGGTGCTGGCCAAGTTCAGCATAGACGGGCTTGTTGACAAGCCCGACATAATCGGCGCTGTCTTCGGGCAGACCGAGGGACTGCTCGGCGACGAGCTGGACCTCAGGGAGCTGCAGAAGAGCGGCAAGATCGGGAGGATAGAGATAGACGTCTCGCAATCAGGAAGCAAGACCTACGGTAAGCTCTTCCTGCCGGCATCTCTGGACAGGGTAGAAACATGCATACTTGCGGCCGCGGTCGAATCTGTCGACAGGGTGGGGCCTTTCGAGGCCCAGTTCCAGGTCGACAAGGTAGAGGACACGAGAGCGGAGAAGCGCAGGAAGATACTCGACAGGGCAAAGACGCTCATGAAGCTCCTTCTGGCTACAGAGATACCTGACAGCAAGGAACTTTCAGAGCTCGTGCAGAGCGAGGTCAAGAGCAGCGAGATAGTGGAATACGGGCCGGACCACCTGCCTGCGGGACCTGACATATCCAAGAACGACGAGGTCATCTTCGTCGAAGGCAGGGCCGACGTGATCAACCTGCTGAGAAACAACATAACAAACGCGATAGCCATAGGCGGGGCAACGTCCACCATACCGAAGACAATAGTCAACCTCGCAACTGAGAAGGAGGTTACCGTTTTTGTCGACGGAGACAGGGGAGGCGAGATGATAATAAGGGGCCTGCTCAACGTTCTCGACATCGACTTCGTCGCCAGGGCGCCTGACGGCAAGGAGGTAGAGGAGCTGGCAAGGAAGGAGGTGATCAAGTCGCTAAGGGGCAAGGAGCCCATAGAGCAGTATCTCGGCATAGAGAAGGCGAAGCTGAATGCTCAGCGCGCCGATAGGCGCGACGGCAGGAACGGCAGGGAGCAGCATTATTCCATGCCGCCTCAGCAGCACCGCACATTTCCGCCGCCTCAGCCGCAGCAGCGTGCACCGGAGCAGCCCGCGGCACCTCGTCCTGTACCGGAGAGCCCGGGAGAGGAGATGTTCGAGCAGGTGGACAAGCCCTACATCAAGGACCTGAGGAACGACGAGGAGGAGAATGCAACGCTGCAGAAGATAGAGCCGGCGCCGATGTCCAGGGATGCGGGCCTGCAGGTCAAGCCCGTCCTCGAGAGCGCGCTTCTTGCCCAGCTTGCAAACGGCCTTGTCGAGCTTTCTGGCTCGCTCAGGAGCAGGGTCTACGCGCCCGACGGCAACATAATCAAGGAGGTGCCCATACGCGAACTGCTTACAACTCTGCAGGACATGCATGGCGCCTACGCGATCGTGCTGGATGGCGTGATAACGCAGAGGCTTGTGGAGCTGTCGCTGGATAGGGGGATAAAGGCGATATACGGCATACGCGCAAACCCGATGCCAAGGCACCATCCCGAGCTCATCCTTTACACGAAGGAGCAGGGCAAGCTGGAATAGCATTCACACGGCAGGCAACTTGCTCGCATCTTCACTACTTATACTTAGAGATAGGAATATTTATATATGTATACTCCCACTCTAATAGTGGGAATTATCGTGCTTGTAAAGATGGACCAGAAGTGGCGCATAAGGATTCCGAAGAAGGTACGCAAGGCACTCAAATTGCAGAACAAGCAGCCGGTGGAAATCGAGATTGAAGGCAGCGGCGCGCGCATAAGTTCTCCTTCCAAAGAGCGCATTATCGAGACCGACCCTGTGCTGCGCGACATGATTGAAAGACCGCTCAAATCCAAGATAAAGATAACAAGGGAGCTCCTTGAAAAGCTTGAGGAAGAACAATGGTCGGGACTATAATAGTGGACTCAAACGTACTGATATTTGGCGAGTCCGAGAGCTCACCAGAGCACGCCTTGGCTTTGGAGAAATACAAGCATGCGGCGAGCGCTGGAAGAATAGGCATTAACGTAATAATCGTTTCAGAGGTATTTCATCAATTGCAGAGAATCTTTGGCGGAGCGGCTGCATATGCGCGGATAAGCGCGTTCTTGAACAGCCCAGCGGTAGATTTCCTGAATATCACCGCAGAGACTGTTGCAGCGGCCACTAAGCTCGCCAGAGACTTCGGTCTGCGGATAAACGACGCAATCATCGCGCAACAGGCGATTGAGCTGGACGCAGAGGTGCTCACCGATGACATTAGGGATTTTGGAAGGGTCGGGGCTGTTAAAGTTATTCCCCTGAGGCAGTCCTAATCAATTGCGTTCGGATTCTCAATGGGGGTTTCTGGCATTTTCTGTGCCATAGAGGGCACCATCTTCTTCCTTTCGAGGCGCTTGTACTGCGAGGTGTAGCGCATGTCAAAGTCGCGCACTCCGAGGCCGCCGGCCAGCACCCTGCCCATCTGCATGCTGTTCACCTCCGCACCCTTCAGGCTCGATCTCATCGACGACAAAAACCTGCCCGCAGCGCTCTTGCTGGGGAAGTCGGCAATCACCACGAGCCCCTTGGGGCTCGGAGTGTCGCACATAAATACGCACTCGTTCTCCCGCTTCTCGTAGTCCTTTGTAAGCTTGACGAACCACCTCTCCCTCGCGTTCTCGAACTCGCCCTCGCTCTGCGTCTTGACCACTGCGATTATCCCGTAGCTGTTCTTGGGCTTTGACTCGAAATAGGTGACGCGCCTCAGTATCTCCGTGCGCGCAAGCCTGTCATACGCGTACAGCATCTGCGCGGGACCCTGGTTGTAGTGCTTGCCTATGTCTGTGAACGTGTTCCTGCCGCCCTCGTTCAGCCCGAACAGGAGGTTCTTGTAGGTGTCGAAGATGTCGAACTGCTCTATCAGCTTGTTGCTCAGCGGGAAGAAGCCGAAGCTGCCCCACACCCGCATGGTGTAGGCGAGCATCCTGTACTTGCCGAGGTTTTTGCTTAGCGTGTCTGTGAATCGCACCGCGTCCTCGTAGCTCCTCTCAACAGCGTATATGACAAGATCGTACTCGCCTTTTGTCTTTGCCATGAACTGTGGCGCATACGAACTGCCGGTAGCCTTGACTATCTCCTCGTCAGCCGGTTTCTTGCCAACGAACTTCACGAATACGAGGTACTCGCCGAATCCTGTCAGCGGCAGTTCCTCCACAGCCTCGGCAAGTATGCCCCTCTTGGTCCTGAGCCTGGCCCTCTTGATGAACTCCCACTTCCAGAGCTTGTCTATGCTTATCTCGGGCACGAACCTCAGTCCGTACTCGTTTGCGACCTCGTTGAACAGGCCGTAGGCGTTCACCTTCGTCGTTTTGAGGCTGTTGGCCAGGTCCTGCATGCTGATTCTCGCGTCGACGCTGAGCAGCCGCAGTATCCTGCCCTTCAGTTCCGCCTTGTTCCTGGGCTCCAAACGCTCCCCAAACTCATATGCAACGAATATTCTTATTGCTTTTCAAAGCCTAAATCGGCGCGGCTCCGAGGAGGCTGCCTATCACGTAGCCCGCGAAGCCGGCGACAAGCCCTATCAGCAGCATCTGCAGCCCGCTCCTCCACAGCGATCCTACTGTCGTCTTCGCCTCGTAGGCGCCTATTGCGAAAAGCGTTATCGCGCTTATCACAACCGATGCCTCTGTTCCAACAAGTATGTTTGCGGTGGTGAAGAAGAACGGGATAAGCGGCACTATAGAGCCGACCACTGCCGAAGCGCCGACCACAAACGCGCTGTTCATCGGCGCGTCCCCCTCTATTGGCTCAAGGTCGAGCTCGTGGGCCATCATGAACTCAAGCCAAGCCTTCGGATTCGAGACTATTCGCTGCGTCACGTCCTCGAGCGCCTTGCCCCTGTAGCCCCACTTCTTGAAAATATCCCTCACCTCCCCCTTCTCGGTTTCCGGCAGGTCCCTCATCTCCTGCTTCTCCCTTTCCAGTTCGCGAAGGTAGTGCTTCCTCCTTGCGATTGTCGAGGTGTAGGCGACGGCACCCATCGATATGGACTCGGCAGCCAAAGCCGCAAGTGCCGCAACGAAGATTATGCGTACCTCGCTCGTCGCGGCGCTGACTCCAAGTATAATTCCAAGAACATTGACGAGCCCGTCCTGGCATCCGAGGATGAAGTTCGAAAGTAAGGTGGGGCGCGAATGCTTTTCCAGACTGCTTTGCTTTTGCCTCAGCAATATCTCGAGTTTCTGCCTGCTCGCCATAGCATCATTTATGCCTTTCATACCTAATATTATTATGGGCTTATTAAGCCTATTCAAAGAGCGAACCAGTTCATACTACGGCAAACGGGCATACAAATACGTCGACAAACTTCTGAAGGATGAGAAAAGCCTACTTATAGTTTCTCCGTACATTGATAACTACTACGCGGATTACCTCGCAAGGAACGCAGGGGGCAGGAAGATCTACATAATATCGTCTTCAATATCAAGCACTACAGCCAAGAAGCTGCGCAGGAACAACGCGCTCGGAAATTCCGTGGCGGCTACATTCCTCTCCGCTTCTGTCAACTGGCTGCTCCTCATGCTCAACGCCTTCAGCCCGCTTCTGGCTCTGGCCTCAATCTCCGCAGGCGCCGCCCTTATCCTTGTGTCCTTGACGCACAGGAACAGCATCTATCTCAAGATACCGAAGGATTTCGTCCATGCGAAGATGTATGTGGGCGACAAGCTGGCTGTCGAGGGTTCGGCGAACCTCACGTATGCCGGCATGCACAAGAACATAGAAAGCGTGAGGCTGATTGCCGACCAGAAGGACGTCGATTTCCTCAAGCGCCAGTTCTGGACGCTCTGGAACTCGCTATGAGAAGGCTATCTCGAGAGGACCGGCGTAGCTGTACTCCGGAGCGAGCACGAAGACGCTTATTATGTAGCTGTTCTCCTTGTCTATCCTGAACGGGGCCTTGGGCTCAGAGCCCGAGAAGACGAATGGCGCGTTGACCCTTATGCCGTTCACGGAATCGCCGTACTTCATGACCTTGTAGAGCTGCACGTCGCGCTTCAGCACCTGCCCCTTCTGGACGCTGAGCACGCTCGGCGCCTCTTCCAGCACGAATTTCTGGCCCTTGTACGAGGCTAGCATCTTCTCTATCTGCACCCTCACCATTCCGCTGGCCTTCTCGCCAAGCGAAACGCTCAGCGGACCCGTGTACGGCAGCCCCGGCGCCTTGATCTTCAGCGCCAGCGTTATCCCCTGCGTATACTTTACCGATATCGGCAGGCTGGGATTCACCTCAAGTAGTTCGAAGGGCTTGCTCACGCCCACGCTGTCTATCCTGAGGTCAGGCCGCTTGAGGCTCTCGTCGAGCAGGTCGCTGCCTGTCTTGTTCTGGAACGGAATCTTGAGCTCGAAGACGCTGTCGCTCAGGCGCATGCCGTCGAGTCCGTGCTTGTCCCCGAGATAGTCTATGCTGATTGCTGTTATGACAGTGTTCGCCGCGCTTTTCTTCTTTCCAAAGCGCCCGAAAATGCTCGAAAGATCCAGACGATTACCAAGTTTATTCCCCAGATTACTTATTAATCCTTTTAGCCATAATCTAATTGGTGGGACGATGATTGCAGTAAACGACAAAGCGCCCGACTTCAGCCTCGAAGGGTCCGACGGCAAGAAGCACTCTCTCGGCGAGTTCAGGGGCAGATACCTGGTGCTCTACTTCTATCCCAAGGACGACACCCCCGGCTGCACAGTCGAGGCGTGCGGCTTCAGGGACATGATCGGCGAGATAAAGAAGACAGGGGCGGAGGTGGTAGGTATAAGCAAGGATGGGCTGGGCTCGCACGGAAAGTTCAGGGCCAAATACAGGCTCAACTTCCTGCTTCTCTCAGATCCGGCGAGCAAGACGATCAAGGCTTATGATTCGTACGGTGACAGGGGCATATTCGGCATGGGCACGCTCAGGAAGACGTACATAATCGACAAAAAAGGAAAGATAGCAAAGGTGTTCGAGAGGGTCAAGCCAGAAGGCCACAACAAGGAAGTGCTAGAGTTCCTGAAGGAAGCAAAGGCTGCGTAACTATCTCCTGTGCGGCGGATGTTTTATCCTGCTGTTGGATGAGAGCTTCACCAGCGCAGCCGTGTACCTTTTCCAATTGACTCCCAGCTGTTTCGCCGCGAGCCTCTCGATCCTCGTGGCTGCCGCATGCTCCTTCCTGTATGGCGCTCTTTGGCTCGCGCCAGGCTCGGCCGATACTGAATGAAGGCCTTGCCGCCTCTCTTCCTCAAACCTCTTGTCAAACGCCACCACGACGCTGTCGCTTATCCCGTGCTTCTTGCAAAGCTCGTGCTCTACCATCTCGTGCAGCAGTACAAGGAACTCGTAGTCGGGATTCCTCAGCCTCGATGCGACCACGTGCGCCGGTCTTCCTGGTATCCAGTCGCCTATCGTCTCGTAGCGCTGCTTGTGGTGCGGAACCACCTTAAATACATACCTTGTCTCCTTCGTTGCCACGGCTGACACCCGATTTGTAGGCTTATGCCCCGCGCAGGTATATAAAGAATCTGAGGCTATGCGCTGCCTTTTAAAAGCGCTCCCAAAACCCACTTTTATATAAGCTAGCGGAGGCGGTATCCTATACCGCGCCAGGTTGTGCTCCCCATGACATTTGCCACCAGGAGGTTTGCCAGATAAATGGCCTGCCGAGGCTGCGCAACCTTTTTATTCGTGAGCAGCAAACTTCCTGCATGGTCTACCACACCTTCCAGACACTTCTGGTGCCCGCGCTCGTGTCGTTCATAATAACGCTCATAAGCACCAGATTCGTTATTGGCTACCTCGCATCCTCGGGCATAGAAATCGACGACAAGAACAAGGAAAAGCCGGTGCCTCTGCCGACCAGCGGCGGAATAGCTGTGGTGTTCGGAATAATCGTCGGCGCCCTCGTCTACGCGTTCGGGGGCACATTCGTTTTCACCCCGGTGGTGAGCATATCCGCGCTCTTCGCGGTTGCGTTGTCAATACTTCTGATAGCGCTAGTGGGCTTCCTTGACGACATCCACATAAAGGGCCGCAAGGTTATGACAACGGACCTGATGGACAAGAAGCTTGGCTTGAAGCAGTGGCAGAAGCCGCTCCTCACTGTGATCGGCGCGCTCCCCCTCATGGCGATCAACGCGGGAGTGAGCGTCGTGACAGTGCCTTTCATCGGCCAGGTCGACCTCGGCATACTCTATCCCCTGGTAGTGCTTCCGCTCGCTGTGATTTTCGTCTCCAATGCCTTCAACCTGCTCGGAGGCTACGATGGCCTGCAACCCGGAACCGCGATAGTCGCCAGCCTTGGATTCCTAGTGTACTCTGTGCTCTTCGGCACATACACCGGCGCGCTGCTCTCAGCGATACTTTTCGCTTCGCTGCTCGCATTCATGCCGTTCAACATGTACCGGGCGAAGATAATCCCAGGAGATAGCTTCACCTATGCGATAGGCGCCATATTCGTAGCCATAATGGCGATGGGCAACGCCGAGGCCTTTGGCGTGATAATATTCTTCCCCTGGATAGTGGAGTTCTTCCTTCATCTTAGGAGGAGGTTCAACGTTACCGATGTGGGAACGAGGCAGAGGGACGGCACTTTCAAGGCTCCGTACGGCAGGAAGATATACAGCCTCACGCACATTGTCATGAATGCAAAAAGAGCCACCGAACCGGAGATATCCCTCTATCTCACGCTTCTCGAGCTCGCTTTCGTGCTGCTCGGGTTCGGCCTCAAGCTCGCCGGATTCCTGTAGCTGGACCTTCTGGTAAGCAGGATATCCTGCTTCTTGATCAGTTTTCTCCTTCCGGCGTGCTCCGCGTACCTTATCGCCCTGCTCGCGATCAGCTCTGTGAGCTTCTCTAGCTCGTGTTCAAGGTCCAGCACAGCATCCTCGGTAACGCGCTCCGCGCCCGCCTCCCTGATGAACTGCTCAATATCGTACAGGCTGTATGCCCTCTCCCCCAATAAAACACCGTAATTCAAAATGCGTAGTAGCTATTTCCCGATTAGCTTTAAAAAGTCTGCGCGGATGCGCGAGTAGCGGCAGTTACTTATAACGCAGTAGTGCGCCAATGCCCCTGAAGCCCATCAGGAATTCCTTGCCCAGCGAGCTCTCGTTCGATACGAAGACAGTCTCGACCCCGTTCGTGTCAGCCATGTCTATCAGCTCCTCGAGCGCGTCCTTTTCCTCCACTATCATCATAGTGCCGCCGTCGTTGTGCTTCGTCTCCCTGTGCTCGCCGGTCTCCACCGCCTCTATTACGCTGTTGCACGTGCTGCACTTGTACTTCACGTACGTGAGCTCAAGCTCGTTGTTCAGTATGAGCGTGTTCGCCTGCTTCCTCTCAAGCGCTGCCCTCGTCTTCTCATAGCCGTACACGGCAAGCCCTCCAGACGCCACCTCCTTCATGAACCTCTCGAGCACCTTCCTCTCCTGCGAAGCCTCCTGCTCCTTGAGCAGCTCGCTCGCCTTCTCGACCAGTTCGTTGAGCCCGGTCTCGTCCGTATACCCGGTATCGTAGATCCCGAGAACCTTGATCTGATAGTTCAGCGCCTTGGCCTTGACGAAGTTCTCCTTCGCTGGCCCCGGCCCCCCTACGATGAGCCCCTCGTGCTTGAGCTCGCTCCTGAGGAAGATGTCGTTTATTATCCCCGCCACCTCCTTGTAGTAGTCGTCTATGCTCTCCTCTATCGCGCGCTTGTACCTGTTGGCTGACTGCCCGCCCTTCTTTATCTTCGCATGCGCGAACGAATGCACCTTCTTTATCACCTGTATGTGAGAGCCGCGCAGCGTCGCTATCGTTGCCTCTCTCCCGTCCATGGCCACCATTAGGTAAACGTCCTTGGTCTCGACCATCGCCTCTATCGGGTCTAGAACAAAGCTCGAATCGCATCTGTAGATGTTTACCTTGAGCGGCTCCGGCGGCTCCATCGAGAACAGCTGTATGTCGCTCTTGCTCTGGTCGTCGGAGATGTTGCCCGCGAAGACTACAAGCCCGTTCTTCGGCGTCTCGCGATAGAGCTTCAGGTACTGGAGTATCTTGTCTATCGCGCCCAGCACATTAGTGCGCGTCTGCTTCGACTTTATGTTGCTGCTTGTGCTGTACTCGTTGCGCAGCCTCGCTATCTCCTCGTTTATGTTGTAGCCGTCGGGTATGTAGACGCTGACGAGCTGCGTTCCGCTACCCCTGATCGACTTCAGCCTCTTTATCTCCCTGAGCAGTGAATACTCTTTCTTCATAACATCATAGATTGCGCTCTAGGTCAATTTAACCTTTAGCGTGAGCCCGAACTGCTACCGGCCTATTGTCTTCTTGCCCATGTAAGGCACGAGAGCGTCAGGAACAGTTATCGTGCCGTCGTCGTTGTAGTAGTTCTCGGTAATTGCGGCCATGGTCCTCTGAATCGCTATTGCGGTGGCGTTGAGAGTGTGCACATACTTCCTCTCCTTGCCCTCATCGTATTTTATATCCAGCCTCAGGCTCTGCCAGTCGGTGCAGTTCGACGCGGAGGTGAGCTCCCTGTACTTCTGCTGGCTCGGGAACCAGATCTCAAGGTCAGTCTTCTTAGCCGCAACTATGCCTATGTCTCCGGTGCACATCTCCAGGACGTGGTACGGTAGGTTAAGCTTCTGGTAGAGGTATTCCTCGTTGGCGATCAGCTCTGCGTAGTACTTCCACGAGTCCTCCTGCTTGCAGAAAATGAACTGCTCCACTTTCTCGAACTGGTGCACCCTGAATATGCCCTTCGTGTCTTTCCCGTGAGCTCCTGCCTCACGCCTAAAGCATGGGCTTATGCCAACATACCTTATCGGGAGCTGCTTGGCTGAGAAGACCTCTCCGGCATGCATCGCTGCCATCGAGTGTTCCGCTGTAGCGATAAGGAAGAGCTCCTCGTCTTCCACCCCCTCTTCCTTCTTCGCCTCCTTCGGATTGGTTGCAAGGTACAGGGCGTCCTCGAAATCTCCTAAACCAGTGACGCCCCTGTAATGCTCCCTCCTCAAGAGGTACGGCGGCGTTATTGGCGTGTACCCCTTCTTGGCGAGCTCATCAAGGGCGAATCTTGCCAGCGCCTGCTCGAGCATTACCATGTCACCCTTGAGGTAATAGAAGCGTGCCCCCGCGGTCTTCGCTGCCCTCTCAATGTCAACCAGCCCCATCTTCTCAAGTATCTCTGTGTGGCCTATCGGTATCTTCTTGTCAGTCTTGCCCCACTTCTTGACCTCGACGTTCTCGCTCTCGTCCTTCCCATACTTCACCGATTCGTGCAGCGTGTTCGGCATGTTCCAGAGCAGCTCGTTCATTTCCTTATCCAGCGGGGCTAGCTCTTTGCTGTTCTTCTCTATCGCCTGCTTGACATCCGCCAGCTCTTCTATCAGTTTCTTGGCCTCATCCTCCTTCTTCTGCTTCTTAAGCCCTGATATCTCTAAGCTGGTCCTGTTTAGCTTCGCCTGAAAGTCCTCAGTCTCCTTTTTGAGCTTGCGCCACTCCTCATCGAGTTTCAGCAGTCTGTCTAGCGGGTAGTCAAGGTGCCTTTTTTGCATTGAGGTGCGTATGGAATCGAGGTTGTCTCTGACGTATTTCGCAGTAAGCATGAGCTCACGATAGCGTGGGTATCAAATAAATATAAAGGGTGTGTATATGCTATTGCGCAGGGGTGGCAGAGCTTGGCCAAATGCGGCGGGCTTAGGACCCGTTACCTTTGTGGTTGCGAGAGTTCAAATCTCTCCCCCTGCACGTTTCATCAATATCCAAAGCGTCTTTCGTAGTCTTTGTGCGAAAACCACTCAAGTAATATCGCTATGATCTCAACCTCGTTGCCTGTTATGGAGTAAACGAGCCTCCAGGCATTTGGCAGATCGTATTTCCATAAGTTGTTTATCCTGTATCTTTGTACATAGATTTTTGATATCAGGTGTTTTAGCACTTCGATACCGCATTTGGGGTTCGCCTTTATGTCGTCAGTGGCCCTATCTAAAAATTTATAGAGGATGGGGTTGTCTTTCTTCGTCTTATAGTAGGCTTTCTGCAGCTTTTCGTCTGCGAATACAACGCTGATTTTCCTATTAGCGTCTATTTTAGCACCAGTTTGCTACGGCTGTACTTCTTTACCAGCTCCGGGTTCCAAATCCATATTATCTTCCCGTTCTTCTGTATAACTTTCCCAGAATCCTCAAGGTAAGCTATTATGACGTTGAATGTTTGGTACATGACCTTCCTCTTCAGGGAGAGCCAAAGCTGCCTTTTTGAAGGGTACTCTTTTGCTTCCTTGATTGCTTCCTCCACCATCAGTACTGTGTCAAGCCTCGGATAATGAAGTAGTTGCTGTGTTTCCATGTTACTATATATACATATATAATATATAAACTTATCTATATGACCTTCGTTAAGAGGTGACCATAAAATTTCAGCTGTGTGATCACCCGTTACCTTTGTGGTTGCGAGAGTTCAAATCTCTCCCCCTGCACGTTTCACGCACATTTTTATACCTTGAAAACAGATGGTGTCGCATGCCAAGGAACCCTGCTGTAAGCGTAATAATACCCTCGTACAACGAGGAGAAATACATAAGCCACTCGCTCGAGGGCCTGGAGGACCAGACGTTCAAGAACTTCGAGACGATAGTCGTCGACAAGGACAGCACCGACGCCACGCAGGAGATCGCAAGGAGCTACGGCGCAAAGGTGGTGTCCGAGCCTAGGAAGGGGATAGGCCTCGCAAGGAATACTGGCTCGAAGGTGGCCAAGGGCGACCTGCTTGTGTTTCTCGATGCAGATACAAGGCCGCACCCTGAGCTTTTGGGAGTTTACAGCAAGGCGTTTGACGACGATTCCGTAACCGCGGCGACCGGCCCCATACTTCCGATTGAAAACTCAAGCAGGAGGATAAGGTGGGGTTTCAAGTTCGTGTCTGTCTTTTTTGTAAAGTCATCTATACTGATAGGCAGGCCTTCTGTCGTGGGCCTTAACTTCGCAGTGACCAAGGACGCGTTCCGAAAGGTGGGAGGCTTCGACGAGAAACTCGCAACTTACGAGGACTGGGACCTTTCACTGAGGCTGAGGAAGGTCGGAAAGATAAAGTACCTGGATGACGCGCTTGTGCACACGAGCGCGAGAAGGGTACAGGCGTGGGGCATCTACGGGTTCTTCAGATACCACACTGGAAACATGTTCAGGTACCACCTCCTGGGCAAACCGAAGGAGAACTACGACCCAATCAGATGAAATGTGTCGTCATCCAGCTAGCAAGCATTATAAATCTTAGCAGCAATTAGTCTATGAACTCTTTATCAAGACCCACTTTGAAGAATGAGCACGCCAGTTGATCCGATGGAGTATACTAAATTCGAGAAGGCGAGAATAATCGGCGCGAGAGCGCTGCAGCTCGCCTATGGGGCCCCACCCCTTATAAAAGTGCCCACAGGCGTGACAGATCCTCTAGCTCTGGCAGAGCTGGAATTCCAAGAGGACGCTATTCCTATAGTGGTTCTGAGGGGCAAGGTGCAGAAGTAATGCAGAATGATTTCGACGTCATAGTGGCTGGAGCCGGCATGTCCGGCCAGCTTGCAGCAATAATGGCCGCGAAGGGCGGTGCGAGGACAATACTACTTGACAGAAATGACCCTCAAGAAGCGGGCAAGAAGACAAACTGGGGATGGGTCTGCGGCGATGCGTGCGCAAAGGCACACATCGATTTCATAGAGAAGGAGACCGGGCTCAAACTCTCTGCGCCGGAACTCGACCACAAGGTGGATGGAGTATACGTGCTCAGCCCCGACATGAAGAACAGGTTCCTTTTCGAGGGCGAGGGTTACACGCTAGACAGGCCCAAGTACGCCAGGAAGATGGTCAAGGAGGCGATCAAGCAGGGCGTTGACTACAGGCCAAAGCACGAGGTGGAGGGCCCTATAATAGAGAACGGCGAGCTGGTAGGCGTGTTCGGCAAGGACCAGAACACGCAGCACTTCGAGATCCGGGGCAAGATAATAATCGACGGCCTTGGCATGGCGAGCACGCTCAGAAGGAGGCTGCCCCCGAACGAGTTCGTCGAGAAGGACGTGAAGATCGAGGACATAGAGTCCACGGGCAGGTATATCGCCACTTTCGACCACGTCAAGGAGGACCTCAACTACTTCGACCCAAACAACGCGATAATACACCTTAACCAGCTCCTTGCCCCTGGAGGCTACGGCTGGGTATTCCCGAAGAGCGGAGGCAAGATAAACATAGGCATAGGTGTGGAGAAGAAGAGCCTTGACAAGCGCAACGAGAAGCTCGGCAAGAAGGATACGCTCCACAAGCTCATAGACGAGTACGTCGAGTGGAACCCGGTGCTCAAGAACATGAAGGTGGACGAGACAGACCACAACGGCAAGGGCTACTGGTCCGTGGCTGTGAGAAGGCAGTTCGACAGCCTGGTGTACAGGAACTATCTCGGCACAGGCGACGCTGTCGCAATGCCCAACCCGATAAGCGCTGGTGGAATAGGCCCGGCGATGGTGGCCGGAATACTCGCCGGAAAGACGGCTGCGGAGGCGACAGCTGCCAAGGACACAAGCATGGAGTTCCTCTGGAAGTACAACGTGAGGTTCAACGAGGCCTACGGCAACAAGACCGCCGGACTCGAGGTGTTCAGGGTCTTCCTGCAGTCGCTGAACAACGAGCAGATCAACTACGGAATGAGCCACTTCCTCACAAAGGAGGAGGCAACGGCGATGAGCTACGGGCTCGTTCCAGAGATAACGATAGCGAGCACGTTCAACAAGGTGCTGAGCGGACTGTCAAACATAGGAGCGTTCAAGAACCTGCTGTACGCGCACGGCAAGATGAAGAAGCTGATAGAGCTCTACAAGAAGTACCCGAAAGAGGTGAGCGGCTTCAAGGCGTGGAGGGAGACCGTCGACAGGGAGATAGACGAGGCAAAGGCGAGATTCCCGGTCAATCCAGTCTAGCCAGCATCAGTTCCTTCGCTTTCCCGGCTACTCCGCCCTCCATGTCATACACTTTCGCGTTCTCGAAGTCGAAGAACTCGTTCTTGAAAAGCGGAAGGTAATTTTTTGTTTTGGGGCTGAGGGCGCTGCCGGTGATGAGGGAGTTGAAAGACGGGGCGACAATCAGCCTGAGATTCTTGCTGTAGCTCGCGTATTTCCTCGACGCCTTTTTCGTCACTTCAGAGACGATCCATATCTTCTCCATGGCGCCGTTGCGCATAAGCGCATAGTGTCCGTGGCCCACCACGATGTACCTCTTGCCCATTGCGGCCGCAGACGGCCACGCATTGCCGTGCGCCAGGGCCACGCCGTCAATGAAAAGCTCCGTTGTTACAGGAATCCTTAGCCCCATGTTTGAAAGCACCCTTTCCATTCCGCCGTCATGGTTGCCCTTGACCATCCGCGTCTCTATCCCGGCTATGGCGTCGAAGAATATCTTCAGCTCCCTGTACTCCGCAAACCTGGGCGAGCCTATGCTCTCCTTCACATCCCCCAGCAGCACTAGGCTTCTCGCCCTGGACTTTTCGTAGGCGTCAAGCAGGCTTTCGGCCATGCGCTCCGTTGCCTTCTGGAAATAAAGTCCGCGTTCCCTCAGCTTAAGATGCATGCCTATGTGCAGGTCGCCTACAACAAGCGCGCGCTCGCGCTTGATTAGCAGGGCGGGCGAATCTTTCACGAAAGAGACAAGCATATGCTCATTTCTCAAACAGGTTTATTATACTTGAGCGATACAGTATCGTCGAAAAGCATGGCCGACGCGTACAGGATAGGAAGAATCTGGGGCATAGACATAGAGCTGCACTGGACGTTCATAGCGCTACTGCTGGTGACGCTTTGGCTGAGCCTCTACAGCGGCATCTTCCTATTCATAATAATAGTGCTGCTTTTTGCCTGCGTACTCATACACGAGCTTGCGCACTCCTACGTGTCGCTTATGAACAAGATCAGGGTGAGCAGGATAATGCTGCTGCCGCTCGGTGGCGTGTCAATCATAGATATAAACAATATAGACCCGAGGATAGAGTTCAACATCGCCGTCGCCGGGCCGCTGATGAGCTTCCTGCTCGGCGCTATATTCGGGTTCTTCGTGATCTTCGCGCCTCCGGGACCGATAACCGAGTTGCTGCAGACGCTCTTCCTGCTCAACGTGCTGCTGGGGGCGTTCAACCTGCTGCCCGCCTTCCCTACTGACGGCGGCCGCGTTTTCAGGAGCTACCTCGAGCGCAAGCATGACGAGTATGTGGCGACGCAGCTCACAGTGAAGGCAAGCAACATAGTGCTCGCGCTTCTTGTCATAGGCACGCTCGTGTACGTGATGCTGATAAACGCGCCCTTCTACTCGAAGGAGTTCACCTTCCTCTGGATGCTGCTCATAGCCTTCTTCCTTTACAACGGAGCGCAGGCGGAGAAGGAGACAATGGAGGTGAAGAGGGCCTCCAGGGGCGTGCGTCTTGGCGCCATAGCCTCAAAGAAGTTCGCTTTCGTCGAATCGAACAGCGATGTGCAGAAGCTCTACAATACGGTGAGGAAGACAAAGGAGCACCTGCTGATAACCAGGATCGGCGAAGACTACGCATACGTGAACCTGCTCAGGAAGGAGAAGATAAAGCCCGACGCCTTCGCGCGGGACATAGCGACGAAGATACCCAGCGTGGACATAAGCGAGAACATAGTTGACGCGCTGGAGTCCATGGAGTCCAACGAGGCAGGCATAGCCGCGGTGACTCACAGGGGCAGGCTCGTAGGGATCATCACTCTCGCCCACATACAGGCGTTCCTCTCACTCCACATACTGAGGAGCAAGAAGCACAAGTAATTTAAACTCTTCATCACCGAAGAATAATCGCGACCAGTGGTGCTTGTGCTGTACCTCAAATCCATGAGCATAGACAAGTTCAAGTCCTTCAAGCATATCAGCGTCATGTTCAACAGGGGCTTCAACTGCATAGTGGGACCTAACGGCAGCGGCAAGAGCAACATAATTGACGCGCTCATGTTCTCCCTGGGGGAGAGCTCGCTGCACAGGCTGCGAGTCGACAGGCTGCAGTACCTGATACGCGAAGGCTCGAGCAGGGGCCCGGTGAACGCGGCAAAGGCGCACGTCAAGCTCGAGTTCGGAGGCGACGAGAAGATAGAGGTGGTGAGGGGCATACGCGCCGACGGCAAGACCGTGTACAGGCTCAACGGCAAGCGCATGACAAGGCAGGAGGTGCTCGAGGTGCTCAAGTCGCACCACGTGCACATAGACGAGACAAGCACGATAGCCCAGGGCGAGATCAACAAGATAATAGAGGCCAACGCAAAGCAGAGGAGGGAGTTCATAGACATCGCTGCTGGCATACAGGAGTTCGAGTACAAGAAAAAGGAAGCGCTGTCAGAGCTCGAAAAGGTGGGCGTGCGCATAAGCACGGCGCAGGCGATGCTCAACGAGAGGCTGACGTTCCTCAACGAGCTCGCGAAGGAGAAGGAGGCGGCGGAGAACTATCTGTTGATGAGCAAGAGGCTGAAATCTATCAACTACAGCATACTAGTAAAGAGGCAGAAGGCATCGCAGGTCAACCTCGACGCCTACGTCAAGGAGCTGGGCAGGCTCGAGACGGAGAAGAAGGCGGTGGAGGAAAAGGTTGCTGAATACGCGAAGAAGATATCCGCGCTTTCCGAGGAGAGGCGGAAGATCCAGGAGATGCTCACCAGCAACACAACGACGCAGGAGGGCGTGAACAAGAAGCTCGCAGAAGTGAGCAACGAACTGAGCGCGCTGGAAGTCAAGATAACCACGGGAAGCACCACAATCGATGATGCAGCAAAGCTTGTCGCCGCGATAAAGGAAGAGATAAAGGGCAGCGACGAGAAGGCAAGGGCCAACGAAGCAGAGATCGCTGAGCTGAGCTCAAGGCTCTCGGAGCTGGAGCCCCAGGTCAAGAAACTGGGAAGTTCGCAAAGCGCAGGAGAATCTGGAAAGAGGGTAAAGGAGCTCGACGCAGGCATTTCGGCTCTTGAGAAGGAATTCTCGCAGGCGCAGGAAAAGCTCGCGAGGCTGCAGGCTGACAGGACGCTCGCCGATGCCAGGAAGGAGGGCTCAAGGAAGGAGCTCGAGAGGCTAGGCGTGGAGATAGGCAGGGCATCCGCCTCGGTCAACGAGCTGAAGGAAAAGATCCAGAGCGAAAAGTCGAAGAAGGAGCAGGCGGACAAGAAGGCGAGCGAGCTTCGCGCACGGACGGATGAGCTAAGAAGCACGCTTAGCGCTGCAGACAGCGAAATAATATCGCTAAAGGAGCAGCGCGCCGCATCGCACTCCAGGGACAGCGTAGTGCAGAGCAAGCTTGCGGCTGCGTTTGCTGGCCATCCCGGGTTCTTCGGAACTGTCGCAGAGCTGTGCGGCTACGACGCGAAGTACGCTGAGGCCGTGGAAGCGGCAGCGGGCTCAAGGTTCAACTACTTCGTAGTCGAGTCCATGGACGTCGCGGGCGAGATGATACAGTACCTTAAGAAGCAGAACCTCGGGAGAGCGACTTTCGTGCCGCTTCAGGAGCTTCGCGTGGAGGCGGAATCAAAGGAGAAAGGCCTCCAAGCGGTTACCGACCTGCTGAAGTATGACCAAAAGTTTGGCAAGGTCTTCTCCTACATCTTCAGCAACACCTATCTGGTGAGGGACGTAGAGGAGGCAAAGGCCGTCGGCACTGGCAGGCACAGGTACATCACGCTTACCGGCGAGACTGTCGAACGGGCCGGCGTACTGTCTGGCGGCTCGAGGCTCAAGGCACTGCCGATAGCGGCTCTGGAAAAGAAGCTCAAGGACGTGGAGGAAACCAGGGGCAGGGCTTTCGCGGAGGCGAAGGACGTTGACGCAAGATATTTCAACTGCAGGAAGGAGTCGGCAGAAGCCGAGATAGAGATGGCATCGGCCAACTCCTCGATGGTCGAATACTCTAACAGGATCAAGGAGTACGGATTGCAAAAGAGCAAGCTAGAGTCTGAGCTTGCGCTTGCGGAAAAGGATTCCAAGAAGATTGCAGCAGACCTGGGCAACGCAAATGCCGCTGCAACGCAGCTGTCAAACGACCTTGAGGGCAGGAAACGCGAAAGGAGCGAGACCTACACCGCGTCGCTCGAAGCCGCGCGCAAGGGCATGAGGAAGGAGGATGCTGAAAGGCTTGACGGCCTGAAAAAAGACATAGAGTCGGTGAAGATCAAGTCTGCGGAGCTGCAGCGAGAGAACAAGATGCTTGCTGAGGCGCGGCAGCAGAAGAGCAGGGAGCTCGATGGCAAGAACGAGCTTATCGAAAAGACGAAGAAACTGGAGGCCGAATACTCGAAGAAAAAGGATGAACTGCTCAAGTCGAAGGCCGAGGTGGAGAGCCACATGAGGAGGAGCAGCAAGTCCAACAGGGACGCGCTCGAAAGGCAGGAAGCAATAGCCAAGGACCTTGACAAGCTGCTCGTGGAGCAGACGTCGCAGAACGCGCGCTCGGACAACATTTCAAGGCAGGCAAGCGATGTGGCTGTAAAGCGCGGGCAGACGGAGATGCGAATGAACGACATTGCGGCGGAGCTCAGCGCATACGATGGCGCAAAGCCAGAGATGCTCAACGAGGACATAGAGAAGATGGAGAAGGAGGCGCAGGTTCTCGGCGCAAAGATAGAGGCGCTCGGCAACGTCAACCTCAAGGCCCCGGAGGCCTACGAAGAGAAGTCCAGGAGCGTCAACGAGGCGACGGAAAAGGTAGAGACGCTCGAGGGAGAGAAGAAGGCGGTGCTCGCGATGATCGAGGAGATCGATTCGAAGAAGCTCAACGCGTTCCTCACAACGTTCGGAGAGGTGAGCAAGAACTTCTCCAAGCTGTACAACTACATTTATCCGGGCAAGGCAAGGATAGAGCTCGACGACCAGAACGACCCTCTCGTAGCCGGGCTGAGCATAAAGGTCGAGGACGCGAACTTCGTCGGCCAGAGCAGGGGCCTTTCCGGAGGGCAGAAGTCGCTTCTCTCGCTCATGCTGCTCTTCTCCATACACATGTGCAAGCCCTCCTCTCTGTACCTGTTCGACGAGATAGACAGCGCCCTTGACAAGGAGAACTCAAAGAAGCTGTCTCAGCTGATAAAGGGGATGGCGAAGGACGCGCAGTTCGTGGTTGTAAGCCACAACGATTCGCTGATTGTGAATGCGGACGTCGCCCTCGGCGTAGCCAAAAGCGGCGGCGACTCCCAGGTCTATGGCATAGAGATATCAAATGTGAGTAAGAAGTAATAGCGGTCATTGGCTTGAAAGACAAGAAAAAGAGGAAGCCCGAGTCAAAGCTTTCCTGGCTTCTCTACCTCCTGCTCATCCTCCTGATCGGCGTCTACGCTGTATTCGGGAACATCGTGGTCGGCGCTGTCGCCTTCCTGCTGATAATAATGATACTGATCTTCGAGGTGAAGTCCAGCATAGCCAGCGAGGGAGCGAGAAAAAGCATGATTGACATAGGAGTGGCCATAGGCGCCGCGATAGTCTTCTGGATAATTCTCATCGTGGCGCTGCACACCACCGCACCCGTCGATGCTGTTTCAAGCTGCAGCATGCTGCCTGTGCTCCACAGGGGCGATCTCGTGGTGCTGCACGGAATAGACAACGTGTCCGGCTTCGCCTCAGCGAACCACGTTCCGGTGATAAACGTCAGCGCCAGCGCATTCGCGCAGATGCAGAGCAACATCCAGGACGAGTTCCTGGCGTATTTTGCGTACTTCCAGGGCAACCTTTCGCGCATATCATACGTGATCACGAACAACACGCCCTACACTGTCGGCCTCTACAACATAGCGTGCATCTCCCAGGCGCAGTACCTCAACCAAAGGAGCAGGGTGGCGGATTGCTTCGTGCCCCAGCAGGCGCAGCAGAGCAACCTGATAAGGTACTCGTACTCGATCGGCAACCTCTCGTACGGCAAATACCTCTTCAAGGCGGTGTACACGTCGCAGATAGCAGTAGGCAACTCCACCATCGCCGACAACTACAGCAACCCGATAATAGTCTACCAGACCACGAGCAGGGACAGCTTCAGCGGCAGCATAATACACAGGCTGTACGCGATAATCAACGCCGGAGGGCAGTACTACTTCCTTACAAAAGGCGACAACAACCAGGCTCTTGACATAGAGTTCGCCAACTATCCCGCAAACCAGAGCGCTGTGCTGGGCTACGTCATAGCGGACATACCAGTCGTGGGCTACGTCAAGCTGCTGCTGAGCGGGCAGATAGCCACGCCTGCGGGCTGCAACGAGACGCTCTCGACGCACTGAATCAACCTTTAAATACTTTTACCGATATCTCTATACGGCGGTTTTCTTTTTGAAAGACGCTTTTTTGATGGTTAGCTTGGCAGATTTAAACAACGACCTGAGACTGGCTGTGGACACTGGAAGCGTTGCCCTCGGCACAAAGGAGACCGAAAAGGCTGTGAGCGGTAGCAAGGCGAAGCTTGTCGTAGTAACGAGCAAGGGAGAGGTAAACTCGATAAACGACATAATGCACCTGTGCAACGTGGCTGGCGTGAAGGTGGTCAGGTTCAAGGGCAGCTCCATGGAGCTTGGCACTGTATGCGGCAAGCCCTACTCTATAAACAGCCTTGCTGTAATAGAACCGGGCAACTCAAAGATACTCAACGGTGAATATTGATATGGCAAACGGAGAATTCGCGGGTTTGAAGCTCAACAAGAGCAGGAAGAAGGACAGGATGCTGAAGAAGTCATGGAAGAGGAAGTACTTCAAGCTCAAGCAGAAGTACGACGCGGTAGGCACCGTTCCTATGGCGAGAGCGCTTGTGCTGCAGAAGTTCGTGCTCCAGCAGAAGCAGCCCCATTCCGGCCTTATAAAGTGCGTGCGAGTGCAGCTGATAAAGAACGGCAAGGTCGTCGGCGCGTATGTCCCCTTCGACGGCGCGGTTAACTTCATAGAGGAGCACGACGAGGTAATGATTCAAGGACTGGGAGGATCGCAGCGAGGCCAGATGGGCTGCATACCAGGCCTGAAGTACAGGGTCATAGGAGTCAACGGCGCAGATCTTTTCCAGGTAGTGAAGGGCAAGGTGGAGAAGCCCAAGAGGTAGTGATTTGCCCGAAGACAACAACGCACCTCGCGAGGAAGCAAACGCAAGTTCAGCTGAGGCTGCTAAGCCCGCAGAGCCTGCCGCCAAAATCACCGAGCAGGCACAGCCCGCGGTGAAGAGGACAGCAACGAGGAGGGTCACGAAGAAGGAGAACATAGCATTCTCAGAGTCTCTCCTTTTCGGAAAGTACAGCCTGAAGGAAGTCACCGTCAACGACCCCAGCCTGGCCAACTACATAATCCTGGTTCCAAAAGCGTTCCCGAACACATTCGGCAGGCGCAAGAACAGAGTTTACTACGTAACGCACGTGAACATAATAGAAAGGCTCATGAACAAGCTGATGAGAGGCGGCACCGGCCAGAAGATCGGGGGGAAGGTGATACGCACCAAAGGCGCGCTGCAGGGAAAGAAGGTAAAGGTAATGCACATAGTCGAGGACGCGTTCGAGGCGATAAGCAAGAAGGCCGGCAAGAACCCCGCGCAGGTGCTGGTCAACGCGCTTGAAAACACTGCCCCGATAGAGGACACGACAAGGATAAGGTACGGAGGAATAAACTACAACGTGGCAGTAGGCATAAGCGCCGCCAGGAGGCTCGACGTCGCGCTCAGGAACATGGCGCTCGCGTCGCTGATCGGCGCTTTCAAGAGCAAGAAGTCGCTTGCTGATGCGCTCGCAGACGAGCTTGTCCTCGCTGCGAACAAGGACCCGAACAGCTACGCGATAAAGAAAAAGGTAGAGCTTGAGAGAATAGCCAGGAGCGCAAGGTAGTTCCATGGTTAGGAAGGAGTTCGTAGCGGAGGAAGTCGCAAAGATAATGAGCGACGTGCAGCACATACGCAACGTCGCGATCGTTGCCCACGTGCACCACGGCAAGACCACGCTCACAGACTCGCTGCTCGCAAAGGCCGGCATAATATCGAAGACCGTAGCCGGCGAGGCGCTCTGGACGAACTACGAGGCGATAGAGCGGGACAGGAAGATGACCATAAAATCAGCAGACATATCACTCGCGTTCAACTACAAGAATCACGATTACATAATCAACCTCATAGACACCCCGGGCCACGTGGACTTCGGCTTTCATGTAACCAGGGCGATGCGGGCCGTCGACGGCGTGGTCGTCGTCGTGGATCCCGTCGAGGGCATAATGCCTCAGACCGAGACAGTTGTAAGGCAGGCGCTCAAGGAGAAGGCAAAGCCGGTGCTTTTCATCAACAAGGTCGACAGGCTGCTCACAGAGCTCAAGCTCACGCAGCAGCAGACGTTCGACCGACTGCTGAAGCTGATAAACGACGTGAACAAGCTCATAGACGGCTTCGCGCCGGAGGAGTTCGCGGGCAAGTGGAGGGTGAGCGTCGATGACGGAAGCGTCTGCATCGGCTCGGCTGTAGAGAAGTGGGCCATCTCGAAGAGGATAATGGAGAAGTACAAGGTCACGTTCAAGCAGATATACGAGCTAACCGAGAAGAACGACATAGCGAAACTGCAGGAGGTCGCGCCGATAGACGAGGCGACGCTCACGATGATGATTGAGCACCTGCCAAACCCCGCTCAGGCCCAGGCGTACAGGATTCCTCACCTGTGGCACGGAGATATGCAGAGCGAGGACGGAAAGGCGATGCTTGCAGTAGATCCGAAGGCAAAGGCAAACGTTGTCATATTCGGGATAAGCTACGACCCGCACGGAGGAGAGGTTGCGATAGGAAGAGTCTTCTCAGGTACGGTCAAGAAGGGCACCGAGGTCTACGTCTCTGGTAGGCCGGGAACGGAGAAGATACAGCAGGTGGGCCTCTACATGGGACCTGACAGGGTGCAGATAGACGAGGTCAAGGCCGGCAACATATCCGCGATAGTCGGCATAAAAGATTTGCAGATAGGCGACACGCTCAGTGAGGGCAACATAATCCCGTTTGAGCAGATCACGCACTATGCGAAGCCAGTCGTCACGAAGTCGATAGAGGTCAAGGAATCAAAGGACACGCTCAAACTTATCGAGGCGCTGCGCGAACTCTCGAAGACTGATCCTGGCATAGTAGTGAGCCTCAATCAGGAAACCGGAGAGCACCTGGTGAGCGGCAATGGCGAGCTCCATCTTGAGATAGTCGAGACGAAGATACGCGATGAGTTCAAGATACCGATAACAACAAGCGAGCCTATCGTTGTCTACAAGGAGACGATAGAGAAAGGAGTCAAGGACGTGGAGGGCAAGACTCCAAACAGGCACTCGAAGTTTGAGGTGACGGTCATGCCGCTGGAGAAAGGGGTCATAGACCTTATAGAGGGCGGCACGATAAGAGAGGGCCAGCCAAAAAGCAAGCAATACCTTGAGGACCTCGTCGCTGCTGGCATGCCGAGGGAAGAGGCGAGAGGCATATGGGACATCTCAAACGTCAGCGTGCTGATCGACGACACGCACGGCGTTCAGTACATGAACGAGGTAGAGGAGCTGCTGATAGACGGATTCGAGGAGGCAGTGCGCGAGGGTCCACTCGCGAAGGAGAAGTGCTACGGCGTCAAGGTTATAATCACAGACGCGACGATACACGAGGATCCTGTGCATAGGGGACCGGCGCAGATAATGCCGGCGATGAGGAGGCCGATCTGGGCGGGCATGCTTCTCGCAGGAGTGGAGCTGCTTGAGCCGAAGCAGATGTTCACTGTCAACGTTCCTCAGGAATACATGTCACCTGTGATCTCGCTGCTGCAGAGCAGGAGGGGGCAGGTGCAGGAGGTGCAGCAGTCAGGAGAGGCTGTCACGATAATCGCGAAGATGCCAGTGGCCGAGGTCATAAAGGGATTCTCTAACGAGATAAGGGGCGCAACCGCAGGCAGGGCGATCTGGTACTTCGAGTACGCAGGCTATGAGAAGATGCCTGCGGAGCTTCAGGCCGAGGTCGTGCGCGAGATAAGGAAGAGGAAGGGCCAGAAGGAGGAGCCTCCCAAGCCTCAGGAGTACATGGACTAACGTTCCTTACAAAACGCTAGATATCTTTAAAAACAACCGAACCGATTTACGGACGATCCAATATGAAGACCGCAGAAAGGCAAAAGGAAGTAGCCCTGATTCTCCCCAAAAACCTAACAGAAGAGCAGCTAAATGCAGTCCGAGTTCACGAACAGGCATTGGAGAAAGAGAAAGCAGGAGTATCAGTGTTGCGTTACTTTTTTGGTGCAGAGCAAAATCTTGCGAACAATACTGCATTCAGAGACAAAGTCAGGCGCGCAGACGAGGTCCACATACTGCTTGATCTCAACGATGGCGATACCTTATTCTATCTGGGAGTGACAGTCAGCGCGGGTAAAAAAATTGTCCCCATAGGCGACCTGCAGGAGACGGATGGGAAATCATTCCAGAATGTGATGCTCGACAATTTCAAGGGAGCCTCGCCCGTCGGGCTGTATGGTGAAAATACAAATTACAAGAAAGGCACAGAGGCGTATAAAGCGTATATCTGCTGCTCCGTCAGAGGAGCCAACGATGCGACCCGGGCATATGTAGACGGGTTGAGCATGGGCCTAAGGATACGCGGTGTAGAAGTCCACTCTCCTCCTCAAAATACAGATCAGGTCGACTCTCGTGGCTGGGGCATATGCGGGCAGAACGGCCAGGCAATAGCAGACGCTGATATGATATACTTGGTCTATGATCCCGGCAGCAAGGGAAGCAGGTTTGACTTGGGGATCGCATTCGAGCGCGGCAAACCGCTTACAATAGTCAATCCTGATGTTGTGCAGAAGGCCGCCGAAGAGGGAGACAATTTTGCTGTTTTCCTGCTTGAGTGGGCGCAGCCAAGTCTCAAGAAGCAGTTGGAACTGCTCGATGCCGCAAAGACTGTAAAGAGGAAATAACCTAAAGCTCTACGGTCTTAGGATAGGGTTAAAAACCCTTTCCGGCATATACTATTGCAACAAATGATACTGAGAGTAATCGTTCTCGGTTGACTTATTATGTTGCACCAATGAAATGAGGTGTCTATATGGCAAAAGCATACGTGAAATTCGAGGTACCAAAGGACATAGCTGACAAAACGCTCGAAGCGCTTCGCCTGGCGAAGCAGAGCGGATCTGTCAAGAAGGGCGTCAACGAGGTGACGAAGGCTGTCGAGCGGGGCGTCGCTTCGCTTGTGGTCATAGCCGGAGACGTTGAACCTGAGGAAGTGGTGATGCACATACCCACGATCTGCGAGCAGAAGCGCATACCCTACGTCTTCGTGCCTGCGAAGCTTGATCTTGGCAAGGCAGCCGGGCTCGGCGTGCAGTGCGCGGCAGCAGCAATAGAGAAAGCAGGAGAGGGCCAATCGCAGATGAAGGAGGTGGCGAACTGGGCGTCCGGCAAGATGGGAGCTGCAAAGCAGGAGGCTCCTAAGATGGAGGCAAAAGCGCCGGAGGCTCCAAAGAAGGAAAAGGCTCCTCGAAAGAAAGAAACTCCAAAACCACAGCAAGCGCCCGCGCAGCCTGAAGCGCCAAAACCAGAGGCGCCGAAACCCGACGCGGCATCGGCACAATAATGACTTGATGTTAACATGGCGGAAGAGCAGCCCAAGCAGTATGACGGTTACTTGGCGGAGATAGTCGAGATACAGCCTCGCAAGACAGGCATGTTCGGCTCGATAATACAGGTAATGTGCAAGATACTGGAGGGCAAGGACAAGGGCCGCGTCATACGCAGGAACATAAGCGGCAGGGCGAAGATCGGCGACATGATCAGGCTCGGAGACACGAGCAGGGAGGACAAGCCCATCAACGTGAAGTGATCACATGAAGTGCTCGTACTGCACAAGGGAAATAGAGAAGGGGACGGGCGTCATGTACGTCAGGAAGACAGGCGCGATAAAGTACTACTGCTCCGACCGCTGCTACAACTTCGACGCTGTGCAGGGAAAGAAGCAGCGCGCAAAGGAGATAAAGGGGCTAACCAAGCCTGCAAGGAAGTAGCTTTCTATTTATGGAGTTCAAGCCAGGCGAGGAGCTGGTTGTTGTACACTTCGGCGAGCTGTGGCTCAAGGGGAGGAACAGGAACGAGTACATCAGGCTGCTGGATAAGAACATACGGGAGCAACTCTCTGGGGAGAGTTTCGAGCTCAAATGGTATTTCGATAGGCTGATCCTCAGGCCTGAGAAGAATTCCGACATGACTGCCATAGCAACGAGACTCAAGAAGGTTTTCGGAGTAAGCGCCTTCGAGCTCTCGCTCGTTTCCAAGCCGGAGATTGAGAGCATAGACGCAGCAGCGAAGAAGCTGCTCTCAAGAAAACCAAGACCGGAAAGCGTAAGGATAGACTCGCATAGGTCATACAAGCAGCTGCCCTTCACCTCAGTTGACGTCGTAAACTCCATAAAGAAAACAGCTGCAAAACTCGGCATCGAGCCAAAGACAAAGGGCTACGAGAAGGAGCTCGATATAAGCATAACAAAGGACGCAGCATTCCTTACCCTTGACAGAGAAAGGGGGGCGCGCGGGCTCCCCGTAGGAAGTTCGGGCAAAGCCGTCATCCTGATTTCCGGAGGGATAGACTCGCCTGTGGCTGCCTGGTACGCGATGAAGCGCGGCCTTGAGCCCGTCTATCTCCACGTACATGCGTTTAGGGATAACGCGTATGCTGAGAAGGGCAAGGTCTCTGGAATCATAGGTACGCTATCAAGCTTTTACCTACACAGCAAGTCCTATTTCGTGCCGTCCTACATCTTCCAGGCCAACTCAGCCAAGTTCGGCAGGTACGAGCTGATACTTCTGAAGGCGTTCATGCTCAGGCTCGCGGAGAAGGTCGCTGAGAAAGAAGGCGCTAGGCTGATCGTGACCGGAGAGAGCCTTGGGCAGGTGGCGTCGCAGACCTCTAGCAATCTGGCAGCAGAGGAACAGGGAGTGAACATGCCGATACTCCGTCCGCTTATCGGTCTGGACAAGGAGGAGATAATTACTCTGGCGAAGACGATCGGAACGTATGAAGATTCCATTAAGCCCTACCAAGACGTCTGCTCCATAAATGCCAAGAACCCGAAAACAAGCACAAAAACAGTGGAAATGAAGAAGATGTTGAAAGATATAGGAATCAATAGAATAGCTGGCAGAAGCCTGAAAGCATCAAGCGTCGCCAGCACTTAAATACTTTTCCTGCGCCAGAGAAACGCAGATGATTATACGCCGCGGGAGTCAGCTAGGGAAACACTGCATAAGATGGCAGCTTTGGGTTGGGTGACTCTGGACCGCAAAGCAAAAGAAAATATAAGCCCGCAGTTGGTTGGAAATACTTCAGGGATGGTTGTTCCGATCCTTCAAAAGATAGCAGAGGGCCAAGAGCTATCTCGCACCGAGTTTGTAATATTCAATATGATTGTCAATCGCAGGAAACAGATGACCCAACTCTATAGCGTCCTCAGGGATATGGAACATGAGGGCGGCAGCTAGCAAACATTTAATAGATTCTGGTTCCAGCTTAAATTATGAACCTGCTTGCGACGGTCCTGATTTTTGCGATAGTAGTGGTAGCGGCGATCCTGTCGGTCTACTATGCGTACACGCTCTTTTCATCAAGCAGCGGCCAGCAGCTCACCGAACAGCACGCAGAGACGCTCATAGTATCAGACCTGCAGGCGGCGTATCCAAATGCGATCGTAAATATAACCAACGCCACTCCCTCGACCTACGCCGGCAGCTGGCACATAGTGGCGTCCGTCACGGAGAACGCGACCTCGCCGTGTCCGTCGTACTTCATAAACACCTATGACTATCCACAGTTCAGGTTCGTCTCCACCCCGCAGAACACGTACACCTCGAACTGCAAGATATACGTCTTCTCGCCCAACTCAGCGTTCAGGCTCGGCTCCGCGCCTGTTGCCATCGCGTGGGCCTCAAAGCACGTGCCCAACATAATATACTTCATATCGAGATTCGGGTATGGCAACGTAAACGCTTCTGCCAGGTACCAGGTCAACGCAACAGAAGGAGACGTGTGGCTGCTGGCATACACCTCGCCCCTCGCCAACTATACCGCGCACGCGGTTCTGAAGGACACCAACGGCACGCTCATATCAGTGTACAACACAACTGGCTCCGGAAACTCGGCCTTCAGCAGTGCGATATTGCCCGCAAACGTCACCGCGGTAACCAAAATCTACTCGCATGCAGACTCCTACACCTTTGCGTGCGCAGCAGCCAGCAACTGCACAGTGGTGCACACTTCCCAATGCTTCAACAACGCAGCGAGCCAGCAAACCTGCATAAACACCAACTACCTGAGCGCCTACGAGCAGGCATACAACAGCTACTACACGAGCAGCAACGGCGTAGTGTGCGCACAGTATTACGTCAGTGCGAACGTCAGCTGCACCTGCCTCAGCAGAGAGTGCAATATGGTATACACGACACCCGGCTGACCGGCTCAGATGTTCCTTATCATGACCAGCGCATCCTCACCTTCCTGCTCCCTGAAGCCGCACCTGGAAAAGAATTCGGCTGCGCCCTCGTTCCTGTCGTCGATCTCAGCGTACACCTCAAGCATCTTGAATAGTTTGGCCTTTTCCGAGCACTTTTCAACAAGCCTTCTGCCCAGGCCCTTTCGCCTGTGGTCTCCTGCCACAAGTATGCCTATCAGGCCTCCAGTTTCTGTGGACTTCACTATCTCGCAGTCTGCAACCACCCTGTCGCCCTCGACCGCTACGAAGTCGACAACAGTCTTGCTGCGCATGCCTTCGAGCTTCCGCTGCATCAGCTCCGAAAGCTGCCGCTCGTCGGGTCTTTTCCCGAAACTGGTGGCGTACGGCACCTCGTCGTACACCTGCAGCACAAGCGAACAGAGGCCCCTGTAGTCCTTCTCTTCAAGCTCCCTTATCTCCATCCTAATATTGTTTTAAGCTTTCTTATTTTAATAACTGTGCATGACGATTTCTAAGATGGCTGCCAAGAGGATACTGAAGAGTGTCGGCGGTGACAGGATAAGCGAGAGTGCTGTGGTTGAGCTCTCGGAAACGCTCAACGCCTATGCCTATTCTATAGCGAAGAAGGCGGTCAAGCTGGCAAAGCACGCTAAGAGGAAGACGGTCAAGAAAGCGGATATAGAGCTCGCGAGATAGCTATATCGTTACGCCTATCAGCTTGAGGAATACGATTACAGCCGCGCCAGGCAAGCCAAATATCGCAGTTATGACTATAGATGCAATGTCGTAGGGTATGCCAAGCCCAAATACTGTATTGGCCAGGAAGAAAGTTATGAAACCAAGTATCGTGTTGGCCAGCAGCCCAAATATGGTTTTTCCAATCTTCCATATTATGAGTACCGCCAGAGCTACCGCAATTATCAGCCATATCCCGGAAAGCGCGATTCCGAATAGTGCCATTCTCTCACCGCCAGATAGCCTTATAAACCACAGATAATAAAAAACTATCAGTGGTGTGCGGGTGGCTTACGGTCTTCGGACCGAGGAAGCTCCCTCCACGCAGAGCGTGCACGGGCCCAAGGCCCGATTCGGAAAAGAAACGCTAGCACAATTGTACATAAGCGATGACAAGACGAGCGTGCATGTGTGCTTGAAACGGCCGATGCGCATGCTGTGAGCGTGCAAGGCAATCGCCGCTTAGTCGAATGCCACCTAGAACAGAAGAGGGGCTACGGCACACCACCACACAAAACCTGCGTTTAGCGTATGCTTCATATTCCTTTCACGCCATTCATTAAAGGGATTTGATGGGTGGCGCGGCATCGCTCATAGCAAGCATACTCTCTGCGGCAACGCTGCTGCTTCTCGCCGGACTTCTCTACGTCTCGTTCTCGCACAACCTCAGCAATCCGCTCTCCTCATTCCTGAACGTCACCTCCACAGTAGTTTCCACAGGCCAGAACGGCACGCTGATAACAACAACTGCGCAGTCGGTCAACACATCGCAGACGAGCGTCGCGCTCGAGGAATATGCTCTCGGCCTGATAAATGCGGACAGGCACCAGTACGGCCTCGGCAACGTCACGCTATCGAACGAGCCTTCGGGACAGCAGCACTCTGACAGCATGATAGTCAACAACTACTTCAGCCACTGGGACATCTACGGCATGAAGCCGTATATGCGCTACACTCTGGTCGGGGGCACCGGCGCAGTGAGCGAGAACATAGCTTTCAGGGAGAGCGCAGCCTGCGGGATCTTCGGCTGCAACGGAAACATAAACGTGAAACAGGCGCTGCAGCAGATGGAATATGACATGATGTACAACGACTCCGCGTGCTGCAACAACGGCCATCGCTATAACATACTCGATCCCAACCACAATCAGGTGAGTATAGGCATAGCTTACAACGCGAGCAGCGTCTACTTCACCGAGGACTTCATAGACAACTACATAGCGTGGAGCAGCTACGGGATAGACAATGCCACGCAGGAGATGTACCTGCAGGGCACCCTGCAGGGCGGCTACAAGCTCAACTCGGTACAGGTGAGCTATGACCAGCAGGTGCAGGACATGTCCAAGGCACAGCTCGCCGCTACGTCATCATACTCCTACGGCACAACAGTCGCCGGAGTCGTGAGCAGCCCGCTCTACTACTATACGGGCATAGAGACCATAGACGCGGACAGGTATACTGTCAGCGGCAACTCGTTCAATGTCGCCTTCAGCATGAAGAATCTGATAAGCAAGTACGGAGCCGGTGAATATACTGTGATGGTTTGGCTCAACGGCACTTCAGGCAGCGGCTTCGTGGGCTCCACGTACACCGTTTTCGTAAACAGCCAGGGAACAGTCTACACTCCAAATGCCGTTTAGCGGCATCTCAGGGCGAGATGCTCGAAGCCAACGGATTTTTATTCGTACGCATTTTATCAGTAGCGGATGGCAACCTTCATAAGCGCGAAGGTAAAGCTAGCAATCGCTTTCATCTGCGGTGGCCTGGCCCTTTTGCTAGCCGCTAATCTATTTTTGAGTCAAGCACCCAGGGCGATTCAGCCCTCAGCCTCCACCGTTCCGACTACAAGCATTTCACTCAATGAAACCCAAAACCTCAGTGCTGCAGGTAACGAACCGTCGCCCAAGCCAAGCAACCCGATAAAGCACGTAATAGTCATCTTTCAGGAAAACAGGGCATTCGATACGTTTTTTGGTACCTATCCTGGGGCTTATGGGATACAAAACGGCACCTGCATACCTATAAATCTCACAAACTCCAGTGCAGGCTGTGTTCGCCCTTTTCTCATGAACTCATCGCAGGCGGTTTCGCCTGATTTCCCGCACGCCTATCCCAACATGGTCATAGATAAAAACGGCGGAAAGATGGACGGGTTCATAACTGAAGCTCAAGGTTGCAAATCAGCCGTTGGCTACTTTGACAATAGGACCATACCCTACTATTGGGACTATGCCAAAAACTTTGTGCTTTCGGATAACACCTTTCAATCGGTTTCCAGCTATAGCCCTGCCAACCATTGGGCGCTGATCGCGGCCCTCTCTCCCATTGCGGGCTTCCTGTCTGGTGCGCCACTTAACCTTAGCAGCCCTCTGGGCCTGAGACGCGCCTATGTCCACGAGGCGTCTTCAATACCCACGCTTACAGACCTAATGACTGGTTCCAACAAGACCTGGAAGTATTACGACAAAAAGATACCTCTTGGGCTGTTCAACAGGTCATTTGACAACGGGAGCGTACTGGATTTCTGGAACCCGTTCGAAGCGGTTAATGCATCGTATACCGCAAGGCTAAACAGTCATTTTGTGCTTCGCGGCAAAATCTTCTCTGACATCAACTCGAGCAGCCTGCCAAATGTCTCTTACGTAATACCCTCCGCTCCAATTTCTGATCACGCCCCGGCCAACATCACCTGGGGAATGTGGTGGGTCGCAAGCATAGTCAACTCCGTGGGCAGGAGCAAATACTGGAACAGCACTGTGATAATAGTAACCTGGGATGATTTTGGCGGATGGTACGATGGCGTTTTTCCTCCTGTAATCAATGCATCTACGGATGGCATAAACGGCACGATAGCAATTGGCGCAGGCCCAAGAGTGCCTCTTCTTATAATCTCTCCCTACGCCAGACGCGGCTATGTGGACCATACGCTGTATACCTTCAGTTCGATAATGAAACTGATAGAGACAACGTTCAACATAACCTCCCTGAATGTCAGGGACAAGACAGCGAATGACATGCTCGGCGCGCTCAATTTCTCCCAGAAGCCACTCGCGCCTCTTATCGAGCCGCTGAACTTAAGCCAGATGGCAATAGTTAACAAATGGGCCTTTACTTCTGCTGGCGATCTTTCTCCTGCACAGAACCAGACTGGAGGCTGCGCACAGCTTGCACTCACTGACCTCATTTCGGAAACTCCAGGCACGCCAAACTACGGCTTCGTAGGTTACAATCCGGACTAGCGCGCTGGCAGAATCTAATAAAGGTTTGGTGCCAAAGTATCCGCATGACCGCCAGTCTGAGTTTCCTTCTTGCGCTGGTTGCAGGAGTGGGTTTCGGCATCATAAGCGGTAGCGAGATGGCAATGCTGACAGTTGCCGCTTCCATAAAGTACAAATGGAGGGCCGCATGGACGATAACCTTCGCAGGGCTGGCAACAATGCTCCCCGTCGGCGCAGCAATCTACTACTTCTTCATGGTGCTTCCTGAAGCTCTCCTTGACATCGCAGCAGGGGGTGTGATATTCATCATAGGCGCCTACTTCCTTGCCGAGGGCCTGCTAAAGAAGAACGAGGAAGAGGAAGAAGAGGAAAGGATAAAGGCGGGAATGCTTGGCATCTACTCCGGTTTTGTGCTCGAGGGCATAGAGATAACCACTGTTGTAGTTTCCGTAGGTATCGCACTTGGCTCTTTAGCGTCAGGCATCTCCGGACTGCTTATTGGCTGGGTGATACCCCTAGCTACAGTAAGGTTTCTGAAGTCGACGATAGAAAAGATAGAAAAACACTCGCTGAAGATCGCAGTCGGCCTCATAATGATGGTCGTGGCAGGGAGCCTTGTGCTGTTTCATCTTCCGTGAGCAAGAGTCCACCGCCGAGGAAAAGTCCTTACCATTATTCCCTGACTTTTATCCCGTAATACTGCAGTATCGTCCTGATGTCCTCGATGACCTTTTCCGTTTTCGCAAGATTGGCGTTGATGGAAGAGAGCTCGAGCATTATCTTGTTCATCTCGATGATCAGAGCGTCCTCAAACTCGTACTTCTTGCCATCTATGCTAAACTTCTTTTTCCTCTGCACCATCCGACCACCATTGTTCTCTCTTTCCCAAGCGATAAAAGGCTATTCGTTTCGCATGATGCTCCGGCCGGGATTTGAACCCGGGTTGCAGACTTGAGAGGCCTGCGTCCTTGACCGGACTAGACGATCGGAGCACGCTTTATGATTCTTTCCCAATATATTAATACTATTCTACGTGTTTTCATGCTGCTCTACGAAAAATACACGCCAAAGTCCCTCAAGGAACTTATAGGCAACAGACTCAGCATTGAGAAGCTGAAGGAGTTCGCAGCAGACGTTCAGGCAGGCAGGAAGCCGAAGCCCATAATGGCCTATGGACCCAGCGGAACAGGCAAGACCGCAGCGATGAGGGCGCTCGCGCAGGAAAACTCCTTCGAGATACTAGAACTTACCTCCAGCGACTATCGGGACGCGGAAACGCTGAAGAAAAAACTGCTTCCCGCGGCAAAGACAAGAGGGCTCTTCTCCAAAACAACGCTAATACTTTTTGACGAGATCGACGAGCTGTCCAGCAAGTTCGACAAGGGCGCAGAGAGCGTAATAAACCAGATGCTGAGGGAAAGCAGGCAGCCGATCGCATTCACCGCCAGCGATTTCTGGGACCAGCGCATAAGCTTCCTGAGAAATCACGTGGACAGGGCCGAATTCAAGAAGGTCGAGTCAAGGGAGCTCATAGACTACATGAAGCGCATAGCGAAGTCGGAGGGCGAGGAGGTCGAGGAGGGTGCGCTGAGGGAGATAGCCTACAGGAGCGATGGCGATGTGCGCGCTGCGCTCAACGATCTGCAGATGGTGCTTCTGGGCGGCAACGACATACTCGACAATCTCGTAGTCAGGAACCGCAGGCTCGAGATATTCAGGACGCTGGACAAGATATTCATGACCAACAGCTTTCTTGCGGCACGCGGCGCTGTGGATAGTAGCGACGTTGATACTGGCATGCTGCTGAACTGGGTCGACGAGAACATACCGAACAGGTACTGGGTTAAGCAGTCGCTGGACCAGGCATACGAGCATCTCTCATTCGCAAGCAGGTTCTTCGAAATGGCAGAGCGCACGCGCTACTACGGCTACATGAAGTACACCAACGTCGGGATAGCTGGCGTGTCAGTTTCGAGCGGAGGCAACACCAAGTACGTGAGCCCGTACGCGTTCCCCTCGAGGGTCAAGTATCTTAGCGCTACGAAAGAGATGAGAGGGATGCAGAGCAGGATAGCAGTCAAGCTATCGCCCTACCTGCACACAAACCGCCATGAGATAATAAGTTCATACCTCCCGCTCTTCAGGATGCTTTTCGGGAAGATGAACCAGGAAGGGAAGGACGCGGCTGCGGAATCGCTCAAGAACGACTTCAAGCTTGAGAAGGAGGAGGCAGGCTACCTTTTCAATGCTGCCTGAACGAGTTCAGGAGCGAAAAATCGAATTCCTCCGCATTGCCAGAGAATACTGGCTGAGGGATAACCAGCACTCGCTTTCCGTCCTCGACCTGCAGAAGCGGCAGGTCGCGCCTGTGGAAGTAGAGCAGGTCGTCCTTCTTCGCCTTTTCTCGCGGTATACCGTTTGCCTCGATCAGGTCCCTGTCGAGGTATCTGACAGAGACTATGCTCTCTTCGCTCACCTTCTGACCCTTCCTTTCAACCTCGATGTATACAGAGCATGCCCTGCCTGCGATCTCATAATCTGCAGAATAGCCCACAGAGGCGATATCGAAAAGCGACTTGTTCTTCTCAAATCCGAACCCGATCCCGAGCGCGCGATCGAACCTCCGCACCTGATTGATCACCCTGCCGATCACTGGCTCCACATCATGCAGCAGCAGCGGCCTGGCGCCCTCCGAAAACAGGCGGGTAGTTACTGTGTACGCTTCGCTCTCAAGCGCCGTTACCTTCTTCAGTTTCATTCTCCCCGACGTTGAACCATCCTGTGAGGTCTATCTCGAAGCTCACAACTGGCTCCTCGATTCCGAAGCTGGTCAAAACCTCGGGATGTATCTCACCCATAAAGCCTATATTCTTTTTGCCCACTACGACAGTTGCGCATCTTCCCTCTATGAAGCTAGGGTGGCTGCCCTTCGCTATGCTGTAGTTCATCCCCGACTTGCGCGCAAAGCCCTCGAATACCGCCTTTATGTCGTTGAAGTTCGCCTGCGAGTAGCACGCCACCGCAGCGAGATGGTAGGATTCCTGCGGCGCGTTGCTCAGGAACTCGAACGCAATGTCGAGCTCAAAGAGCCTGATCGGCAGTTTGTCGTGCATAGAGAGGCCGACGTTTTTCAGCAGGGACGGAAGCAGCCAGGTCCTCAGCATGCCTATCGTAGAGGCCTTCGGGTTCTCTATCTTTATGTGGCTGTCTCCCACTGCAGAGCGCATCCGCTTGAAGTTGTTCTCCTCGTTTGTCAGGTACGAGTTCATCGCCTCGTCGAATCCCAGTCCCACCATTATGTCGCTCATTCTCTCCGCGACCTTCGTCTTCGCCTCCGTGCTTCCCTGCTGCGTGGCCGGAAGAGCAAGCGGCTGTATATAATCGTATCCGTACGCAACAGCAACGTCCTCTATGACGTCCTGTTCGTTTATTATGTCTAGCCTGTAAGGCGGCGTCTTGAACCTGACACGCCTTCCCACAAGCGCGGCCTCGTAGCCCATCTTATTCGCAAGGGTTATGACGTTGTTGAAGCCTATGGTCACCCCGAGCTCGTTGTCCAGCTGACTCAGCGGAACCTCTATCGTCTTGCTCTCCATCCTTGGCAGCTCCGCGCTCCTTGTTCCGTAGTTCACGCGCACTGCGCTCACCGCATATCCCATGTCTATGAACTCCGCTGCGAGCATATCGACCATTTTTTCGATGACCTCCCTGTTCCTGCCTGTCACATCGAGCAGCATCTCCTTCGTGTCTACGGAAAGCTTCGTGCGGTCAGAGTTCAGTATCGGTATGAGGGACATTGTGCCCTTCGTGTCCTTGAGCGCCACGTATCTCGCCTCCGAGGAGCCCAGTGCCCCGTATTTCTTTCCCTTCTTCTCGGTCTTCACCACTTCGCTGTACTTGCTGGGCTTTCTCCTGTTGAGCGGGACGAACTCCTCATCCTCATAAGCGTCGTAGTAGAACGGCGGCTTAACATTCCTCAGGTCGTGAAGTCCCATCGCTATCTTCTCCCTGTGCCTTCCGTAGTTCTCGCTGACACGCTCCGTGAGGTTGATTATGTCGCGCAGCTGCTCCTCGTTTAGGGTCATGTTGCTGACCCTCAGCGCCGCTATGTACGGCCTCACTTCGGCAACGTGCTTTCCAACGTTTATAACGTCGCCGTCCCTTGCCGGGCTTACCTCGTATGCGAAGCTCCTGCTCCTTCGCATGAAGTACCTTATCGCCCTCGCCAGGCCTACTGTGCTTAGGAGATCAGGCCTGTTCGCCTGGAATTCCAGAGTTAGCTCTTTTTTGTCCTCTTCCTCTACGTTGAGGCCCATGTTGTCTATGTTCCTAGCAAGCTCGTCCTCGCCAACGTTGAACCCGAGGCACTTCATCAGGTAGGCCTTGTTGTACTTGGCTACTGGCATGTCACACCCTCCTCTCCCGCAGCTTTCCGGCGCTGCTGTTGTAAAGATCTACTATGCTCCCTATGCTGCTGTCCTTGACAAGCGCTATCCTCTCTACTCCGAGTCCCCATGCGAGCACGCTTATGTCCTTCCTGTCCACCCCGCTCACCTCCCTCCTTATTATTCCAGCTCCGCCGAGCTCGAGCCACTGGCCGTTCTGCCACACGTGGACCTCGACTCCCGGTTCCACGAACGGGAAGTAGGCTGGCTTGAACCTTATCCTCACCCCCACGCTGCCGTATATCCTGCTCAGTATGTCGAATAGGTGCGCGAGCGTCAGGTTCTTCCCCACCACTATGCCGTCGGTCATGTAAAAGTCCGCAAGATGCTTGTAGTCGAGGTTCTCGTTCCTGAAGACCCTGCCCACCGTGAACAGCTTTATCGGGGGCTCGAAGCCCCTCTCATGAGCGAGCATCGCGCTTATTGTGCTGTGTATGTACCTGCCTGTCACGCTCGTCGTGTGCGTCCTGAGTATCGCCCTTGATGCGAACTCGCTCGACCATTCGCTGTGCCATGCCGCCTCGTGCTCCTTCCTTATCCTTTCCTCCAGGCTCTTGTCATGCACAGGCAGGGTCCTCGGCTTCGACAGGAAGAAGGTGTCCTGCACATCCCTCGCTGGATGGTCCTGCGGCACGAAAAGGTAGTCGAATACCCAGAACGCCGGCTCCACTATGGGTCCGCTTATCTCCGAGAAACCCAGACCTATGTACGCGCTCCTTATGTCGCTGACTATCCTCCTTACAGTGTGCCTCGATGCCGCGTATGCCGGCTCGACGGGCGCTGAAACATCATAGGGCTTGAACTTCTTTCCCGCCCATGCCCTGCTTGCTATCATGCTCCTGTCCAGCGACTCTATGGCCTCCTCGGCCTGCTTCTCCCTCGCAAGCGCGAATATGCCCTGCTTCGTTATCTGGATCTCGCTTATGTTCGGTCTCGACCTGACCTCTATCAGCTTCCTTTGCTCCAGTTCCCGTGCCGCCTCGCTGTCCTTGTACTTACTGTAATCGTTCTTGTCCTTGTAAAGCGCCTTGAGCACAATTTCTGTTTCCAAACCCCCCTTTGAAATTTTTTTGCCCTTTTCTGTCAATCTCAGGTTCTTCCCCGAGATCTCCACCAATCCCTTTCTCTTTGCCCAGTTTATCCCTATCTGGTCGATCTGGCTGGAGAATTCCTCGAGCTTTGCCTGCTTGTTCTCCAATTTTTCCAAAAGCGCAGTCTCCGGAAGCCCCTTCTTTGCGTATTCCTCGCCCTCCTTGCTGAACTTTACCTCATACTCGCCGCTTACCGTCGTGTCTACCAGTCCCTGCTGCACGAGGTTCGCTATCGCCCACCGCGCCTCGTCCTTTCCCAAAGCAGCGGCATCAAGCAGCTTGTCGAAGCTGAGCCTGCCCTTTTCCTTTAGTGCGCTCAGCACAGATATCTCGTGCCTATGCAAGTTCTCACCTGAAGAACCTGAAGTAGACATACATTGCTATGCCTACCAGCGCGAGGATGATGAGCACGTAGATGAGCGTGCCGTAGCTTGAGTAAAGCGCGTTGAAGAACTGGACGACCTCCTGCTCCGGCGTTTGGGTCACCAGGTACACGAAGTTGAAGTTCTGCAGCGGCTCCCCTGAGAACCAGGAGAAGCTCGTGCCGCTGTACTTTCCGAACTGGTTCGGCGTCGGGAAGTCGGGCAGCGGGTATGCCGTCACAACCTGCGTGCCGTTCGGCACTATGAACGTGAGCCTTGCGTTCGAGAGGAGCGACTGGCCGCTCGCAGTGTGCAGGTAGTTGAAGACGCTGTTGTTGAGCCTGTACTCGAACTGCCTGGGCGCGATGCTTACTACGCTGGTGACGTTCTGAGAGTCATAGCTCATGGTAAGCGAGGCGTAGCCGCCTCCATTGCCCGCCGGAGTTATCGGTCCGGGCAGGAACGTGAAGTTGCTTATGCTTGACTTCGGATTGAGTATGTGCTGCGTGAGGAATGGCGTGTTGCCTATCACCTTCTGCCAGTTGCCCAGCGAAAGGTTGAATGCCTGCCTGTCCTGGTCGTAGGTGCTTATCGAGGCGTTGCTCACGTACAGCTGTATGCCCTCCACCACGTGCGCTGCCGTGGAGTTTGTGAGGAACACAGTTGTGGAAAGGTACGTCGCATTGAAGTATGCGTTCACGCTGCCCATTGCGAAGAGGCCAAGCATGAAGAAGACAGCGAAAGAGAGAAGTATCCTCATTATTTTGACCTAGTTAGGATATGCAACCAAGTTATAAAATGCTATAGTTCAGGCAAAGAAACAGCAAATGCCAATCTTAATATACTGAGCATCGCCAAAGGAAAACCAGGGACCAATGAGACAACCAGCTGTGAAAGTGGTGCGCGAGGCTTCCGAGCGAGCTGGCGCAGCGCAGGATACGGGTCAAATCCTGCTAAAGGTCACGACAGACGTTACAAACCTCGCGTCCTTCGACAAGCATTTCAAAGAGCTGAGGCGGAAGCACGCAAAGGAAGAGCCGGAATTTCATCCGATTTACAGCCACGTCAGGAGTGGCTATCACAGGGGCAATTTCCACTTCAGGATTACAATAGAGTCGGCAGTTTTCAAAGATGACGAGAGGCAGAAAACCTTGCTGCTGGACTTCTTGGCCGGAGTGAAGGCGGCGATGGCAAGGGAAAAATCCACCAAGGTGCCAGCCTACATGCGTCAGCTTCCCACTATAGGTATGCTTATAAACTCTTCACGCGAATAATATGCACTACAGACGTGTCCTACATGGCTGAAAAAAGCAAGCTACTTGCAGTGATAAGAGTGCGTGGCCGCGTCAAGGTCAGGCAGAGCATAGCGGAAACGCTGAACAGGCTCAACCTGAAAAGGGTGAACAACCTCGTGCTTGTCGACTCAGGCAACGCTTCGTACGCTGGCATGGTGAAGAAGTGCAAGGACTTCGTGACATTCGGGGAGATAAACAAGGAAACTCTTGACAAACTCCTTGCGGCAAAGGGCGTGAAGGTGGAGCAGGCAGCCGCTGACTCGCTGCTCTCAGGCGGCAAGTCCCCAAAGGAGCTCAAGATAGACATGCCGATCAGGATGCACCCGCCGAGGCGCGGATACGAGGGCATCAAGGACGCGTACACGAACGGCGGAAGCCTCGGCTACAGGAGCGAGGAGATAAACAAGCTCATAGCGAGAATGCTGTGATATCATGGTTCTGCGTATAAAGAAAAGGAGGAAGTATTTCGGCGGCAGGCGATGGGGAGCCGGCAACATCAAGAACGCAAGGGGAGCCGGCGACCGCGGCGGAGTGGGCCGCGGAGGAAGGAAGCACAAGATGACCTACCTGCTGGTTTACGAAAGGGAGAGCCTGGTGCACAAGGGCTTCGCTCCCTGGAAAAGGAAATCCCTCAATACTATAGACCTTAGCGCAATCTCCAAGCGCGTCTCCGGCATGCAGGACTCAAAACCGACGATAGAGCTGAAGGGCTTCAAGGTGCTGGGCGACGGAAGACTTGCAAAGCCCGCCGTAGTGAAGGCGAGCGGCTTCTCCAAGAGCGCAGAGGAGAAGATAAAGCAGGCCGGAGGGGAAGCGGTAAGGCTCTGAGTGTCATTTGATGCAGCATCTTAACATAGCCTTTTATTCGGACAGCTATCTGCCGGCGAGGGACGGCGTCGTGACCTCAATGCTCGATTTCAAGCGCGAGCTCGAGCGCAGGGGCCACAAGGTCTACATAATCGCAAGCGCTAAGCTCGGGGACAAGAGGAAGTACAGCGCGAGCGACGTGTTCCTGCACACTGGCGTGAGGTTCAAGCCGTATCCGCAGTACAGCGTCGCTCTTTTCCCATACTACGCGTCGCTGCCAGTGCAGCTGAGGCAGCTCGACATAGACGTAGTGCACGCTCAGACGCCCTTCATGCTCGGCTTCACAGGACTTCTTGCAGCGAAGTTCGGCGGCTACCCGATCGCCGGCCACTTCCACACGCTGCTGAACAGCAAGTCGCTGGAAGCGTACTATCCGAAGAACAAGGCACTGAAGAGATTCTACTCCACATACCTCTGGAAGTACATCAAGTTCTTCTACAAGTCGTGTGACGTGACTATAGCGCCATCGAACACTATAGCGAAGCTGCTGAAGAGGCACCAGATAGGCAACGTTCGCGTTGTCCCCAACAGCGTCAACATGGAGCGCTTCAATGCGCGTGTGGACGGCGGCGGTATGAGGGAGAAGCTTGGCATAAGGCACAACGACAAGGTCGTGCTCTACCTCGGCAGGGTCAGCAGGGAGAAGCGCGTCGACGTGATGCTGCATGCGGCGAAGCGCACCCTGAAAAAGAGAAGCAACGTCAAGTTCGTGATAGGCGGAACAGGGCCTGCGCTCGAGGAGTACAAACGACTCGCTCACAGATTGGGAATAGGAGGCAACGTCAACTTCATCGGTTTCGTGAGCGACGAAGAGCTCCCTAAGGTTTACGCTGCAAGCGATCTCCTGTGCCTGCCATCCACTTTCGAGACGCAGGGGATAGTCTCGCTCGAGGCTATGGCAATGGGCAAGCCTGTGGTGGGATCGGACTTCATGGCGCTGAAGGACCTGATACAGGACGGGAAGAACGGGGAGAAGTTCAAGCCCCTTGATCCCTCGAGTTGCGCCCAAAAGATAGAAAAGGTTTTAAATAACCCAGATGCGTATAGGAGGCACGCGATCGACACCGCAAAGAACTATTCAACCGAGCGAGTGACCGACGAATTGCTGAAAACTTATGAGCTGTTGCTCTCAAAACGGGCGGTTTACTGAACGAGACGAATGACGGAAGGCAAGAAAGGAAAAACGACAGCGCCGAACATGCAGCTGAACAGAAGAGCGCGCAGGGAGAACCGGAGGCGCTTACAAAGCTCAAGGCGCTGATAGAGGAGGAGAAGAAGAAAAGAACCCAGCTCATAGACCAGATGCGCAGGCTCAGGGGCAAGCTCAACTACAAGCACGAGGAGCAGGCCGCGCTCTCCAAGCTTTCTGCGATAAACACAGCTGCGAAGAACCTCGGCAGGCTGAAGAGGATGAAGAGCAGCATCGAGTTCAAGATCGCGACCGAGGCGACGACGCTCACCGCGGAGCGGGAGCTGATTAAGAAGCTCAACGACATCAACAAGGAGCTCGACGAGGCGCTGAACGCCTACAGATTCAGGAGGAAGGTTGAGCTCGTTGCGAAGGATATAGACGAAATAGGCAAGGCGCTTGAGTCGTACAAGAACCAGGTGCTGGAAGTGGACAAGAAGCTTGACGCGCTCTACGCTGACCTGAGGAGCCTCACTGGCTGGAAGAGAAAGCCGGTGGCGGAGCAGAAGCCGAGGCGCGCGCCCAAACGCGAGGAACCCTTTGAGGTGAGCCTCGAAGATATTGCCACGATAAAGAAAAAGGATGAGTGAAGAGCACAGAAGCGGAACGGATTTGAAAGTAAGGATTGATTTGATATGGAAAAGAAATTGGCAGATGCAGAAGAATGGTACGGAACAAAAGGATATGTTAAAACGGATGCGAGGGCCGAGCACGGAGGCGCGGCCAGAGCAAGGGGCACCGCGAGGTCCAGATATGCGGACAGGAAGCCGAAAGAGACAAGAGAAAGGATAAGAGAAGGCACGCTGCGGATAACCTTCTACGGTGCTGCGAGGGAGGTGGGAAGGAGCTGCATACTTGTTGAGGGAAAAGACACGAAGATACTCATAGATGCGGGCATAAAGCTGGGCGAGGTGGAGGAGCATCCGGTCATCGAGGATTCGATGCTCAAGCACATAGATGCGGTTGTCCTATCGCACGCGCACCTTGACCACTGCGGTTATCTTCCGCACGTATTCTCAAATGGGTTCAACGGCCCCCTGTATTCACTCAAGCCGACTCTCGAGCTTGTCAACGTGATAGCGAGCGACTACCTGCAGATATCTAAACCGAAGGGCGTGAAGAAGGATGCAATAGCGAAGATGCCCAAGCACTACAAGATGGTCGAATACCATGAGGAGTTCAGGGTCAAGGACCTCGCGATAAAGCTCGTGCCCGCGGGCCACATACTGGGAAGCGCGATGGTCGAGGTGAGGGAAGGCGACAAGAGGCTTCTCTACACCGGAGACATAAACCTCAAGGGCACAAAGCTGCTAGACCCAGCGTACACCGAGTACCTGAAGGCCGACGCGCTCATAACCGAAAGCACTTACAGCGGGAAGGGCGATGTCTTTCCCTCTGAGAAGCAGGTGCTTGGAGGATTCATAGAGAGCATAAAGGAGACGCTGAACAAGGGCGGCAAGGTGATAATACCAAGCTTCGCCGTGGGCAGGGCGCAGGAGGTGCTTTTCGTGCTCGATGACCACATGCGCTCCGGTTCGCTGCCTAAGGTACCGATATTCGTAGACGGCATGATCAACAAGGCCATGCGCATCTACAGGCACAACGTCATCTACTGCAAGCAGGAGCTGCAGAAGCGCATACTGATGAGCGAGGACGACCCGTTCAAGAGCCCCAACTTCCACATTGTGGAGGGCAGGGACGAGAGGCAGAAGGCGATAAAGAGCGAGGGTGCGGCGATAATCGTCACCACGAGCGGAATGCTGAAGGGCGGGCCAGTCATAAGGTACCTTGAGAAGCTGGGAGACAACTACATGAACAAGCTGGTAATGGTCGGCTACCAGGCGGAGGGCACGCCGGGCAGGGAACTGCTGAACGGAGCAAAGGAGGTGACATTCGACGGCAAGAAGATGAAGATAGGGCTCAAGGTTGAGGCGTACCATCTTTCAGGACACGCAGACAGGCCGCAGCTGCTCAAGCTCATAGAAAGGGTACAGGGGCTCAAGCATATACTCATAGTCCACGGCGACGAGAAAAAGCAGAAGGAGTTCGCGGAGGAGCTCGGCCGCAAGTACAAGGTAACGCTGCCCGTGCTCAAGGAGCACTACGAGCTATAGCTTCTTGTCGTGCTCTATCCTGAAGTCCTCGAACCCGGAGTCGTCTGTCTCGTGCTCTGTCTTCTCCACGTGCATCACCTGAGGGCCGAACCTGTCGCTTACCTCGATGCCCCGCTCGAAACTGCGGATTGCGTCCTCGTCTCCCACAGCCACTATCTCTACGCTGCCGTCCCTGACATTCCTCACAAAACCTTTGATGCCGTGCGCATCCGCCACGCTCCTGACCAGGTTCCTGTAGCCCACTCCCTGCACTATTCCGTGCACGATCAAGGTTACCTTCATGAGATCATGGATGCGAGCGCCGGGATTTGAACCCGGGTCTTTGCCTTGGAGGGGCAAAGTCCTAACCAGGCTAGACTACGCTCGCACCCTACATCTATCTCACAGAAGCTTTTAATTTCTGCGCAGAGAGAGCAACGGGTGGAGCGATGCCAGGGGACAGCGATATAAGATGCTCTGTGACTGTCATGCCAGTCATTTCCTCAAACGGCAAATACAAGATAGGGTTTGTGAGGAGGCACGGGAACGATTCCTACCTTCCAGGCACGCTTGTTGCTCCGGGAGGCAAGCTGGAGAAAAGGGACGGGAGGCCGGTCCACGATGTCATGTATTTTTCGCCCGAGGACTGCGCGGTGCGCGAGCTCCTGGAAGAATGCAACCTGAAGATAACAAAGAGCCAGCTCAGATACTTCTGTGGCCTGACGCTGCCCAACGGGAAAGTGGTGCTGAGCTTTTACTGCCTTTTCAGCAAGGAGCCCGGCAAGGCAAAGAGGCTCGTCTACCTGACCGAATCCGAAACAAGGAAGAAAAAGGACTTCGCTCCGGGGATGGAGTTCGAGGCGCTAATGCTGTTCCGGCTCATCAAATCGCAAAACAGCAGCAGGAAATGAATCATGGGTTTACTCCCAACTTCTCTATCGCCAACTTTATCAGCGCGAGCACCGCCACGCCGGCGACAACCACCAGGAGGCCCGCGTAATCGACCTGGAATATGACGAATGCGAAAGCAAGGCCTATTGCTGGAGGATGCGCGTTGTCCGTTTCGAAAAGAAGGATCGCAACGCAGAACACCACTACAGCCGCTGCGACGTAGAAGCCCACGATGTTAGTGAGCAAGTATCCTATCTCTCCGAACACTGCGCCTATCGCGTAGCTTGAGATGAACCTCCTGACGCTGGACGATCTCGCATAAGGCGTTATGAAAAGGATGAACGCGCTGCTTGCGAATGAGGTGAATATTATGGCCGAGTACCCGACGTTGTTCCTCAGGTCAAGGTTGACTCCCTCCAGTGCAGCTATCAGTATAAGAAGCGCGAAGGTGGTGATCACCGTGGGTATCAGTATGTGCTTCCTGTTCTGCTTGTGCCTTGCGCGCCTGTAAAGCGCGTGATCGAAATCCTCAAACAGCTTCATACGCCCGCCCATTAGTCCAGGACCCTCACAACAACAGGCCTTCCTATTCCAGCCTTTTCCCTTTCCATTATGCGCCTGAATGATGAATCTACTGCGCTCAGCCTTTTTATCCTGCCGTTTTCTATGAACTTCGGGTCAACGTACCTGGTCTTCTTCAACAGCTGAATGTTTCCGCCGTCTCCGACCACGAAGCGGAGCCTCCCGAGCCCCCTGTTTATGTTGCTCACCACGTCCTTCTGCCTTGATCTTCTAAGCTTCGATATCACGTACGTTTCGCTCTTGTAAAGGTCGGCGAAGCTGAGCACGCCTATACCGAGCGCCTCCTTCAGCGACCTGCTTATGAAGTGATAACGCAGCCGAGCCTCCGTGCTCGCCCACATCGTTCTCTGGCAGCGCATGTAGTTTATTCCGAACGCCCTTGCCGCATTCCTGGAGTCGAAAACCATCTCGTTGCCGCGCACCGCAAGGTGCTTTATGCAGTAGCCTGTGTCCATGCCGAACTGGTAGTGGCCGTCCCTGAGCGAGTAGTCGACCCTGTCGGCGCAAAGGTCGGGTATCTTCCTCTCGAGAAGGCCGAAGTTGTTGCCAGTTTCGAGGTTGCTTATCCTTTCGACATCGTACCCGTGCCTGGCGAGTATGCCCGCGACCTCCGAGTTCTTTATGTAATCGGGAAGCACGCTGTCCTGGTATGCCTCCGACTCCGGATCCCCCATGACTAGATCTATGACGTGCGAAAAGGCCGTGTGGGAGACGTCATGAAGCAGCCCCGCTACCTGCTCCTCAATGCTGGCTCCGAGCAGTCTGAGCAGGAGCATGACGCCAACGCTGTGCTCGTACCTGGTGTAGATCTTGAACTTCGTCACAGTCTCCCTTTCCGGGAAGCCCTGCTGCGATGTGCCCCTGAGCCTCCGGATCGGTTTTGACCTAATCAGCTCAACCAGCACACCCTCTCCTATGCTGTTGCTTCCATACAGGACATCTTTCACCATCATGCGATCTCCCCCTGCACGTGTGCGAGCGCCGGGATTTGAACCCGGGTTATAGCCTTGGCAAGGCTACGTCCTACCAGGCTAGACTACGCTCGCACGCATAAGCTAACTCATTCAAGATTAAAATTATATACATGCTAGAAATCGGTTTTCCTGAAGGCGAAACGCAGGTAAAGGAAATAAAGCACGGCCATGACCCCAAAGGCCGAGGCAAAGACCCACAGGCTGTACTGCGCTATCGTAGCTCCGGTTATGACAGAGGATATCGCGCCTCCGAAGCCTCCGAAGACAGCGGAGATTGCAGCTATCTCACCGGTATCGCGCCTGTCGACTCCCACTATCGCGCTGAACATGCCCACCTGCGACAGCGTGATCAGGAGCCCGCTCATGAACAGTATTATCAGCGAATAGTAGCTCGCTCCAAACAGGAAGGCGGAGGCGAAGATGAATGCAGCGGCCAGCAGCACCGAATAACCGGCGAAGCTTTTCCTGTTCATGCGCCTGTACAGCCTGCCTCCGAGTGCGTCTCCGAAGAATGATGGTATGTTCAGCACACCTATCACGATCCCTCCCAGCAGCACGCTTACGTTCCCAATGTGCGTCAGGAGCGGCACAGCAAGCCAGATCGCATAGGTGAAGAACGAGAGGAGGAACGATACTATGAAGAGCGGCAGAGCGGATCTGGGTATTCGGCTCAGCAGTCCGTCTTTCACTGAAAGCAGCTTCGAGAACTTTGGAGTTCTTCTGTACGTTGTGTCGCTTGCATACCTCATTGTCTTCAGGAACATGAACGATGAGATTGCCAGGAAGAGCATCTCCGCAACTGTAAGCGGCAGCGTCCCATAGTTCCCGTAAACGAAGCCTCCCAGTACAGGTCCCGTTATCCAGCCGATGGCCATGACAGCGAACTCGTAGCCTATGAACCTCACGTTCTTCCCCATCACGTTGGCCATGTGCGCGGTCACCGCTATCCATATCCCCATCCCTCCGACTCCAAGCAGGAACGCGCCAACCGCGATAAGCAGCTCGATGTTTGTCGCGAACATGAAGGGCACGAGAAGTATGGCAAGCATGCTGTCGAAAGCTATCGTCTTGATCCTCCCGAAGTCTGCGAAGAAGCCGAAGGGGACGGCGCTGAGGAGCTCTACGAGCGGAATGAGCGCTATCAGAAGGCCGACAGCGAAGTAGTTGTTGGTAAGGACGTGCGAGAAGATGAGTGGCATAGTGTACCAGATCGAGCCCTGTATTATGTACGCGAGCAGAACAGCAAGCATGAAGGTTACGTTTCCGTTCCTCATCCGATCCTCACGATTCTTGGCGTAGCAAACTTATTATTTTAACCATACCAGTATCTCCGGTGCAGCCCTTGCAGATCTACAACACGCTCACGCGAAAGAAGGAAAAGTTTGCGCCGCTTCAGAAGGGCAGCGTGCACATGTACGCCTGCGGCCCGACAGTCTACTTCTACGCACATATAGGCAACCTCCGCACTTATATCTCGCAAGATGTGCTCAGGCGCGCGCTCGAACATGAGGGCTACAAGGTCAAGCATGTGGTCAACCTTACTGATGTGGGCCATCTGGCCAGCGACGCCGACACCGGGGACGACAAGATACGCACAGAATCAGAGAAGGAGCGCAAGAGCATGCGCGAGATAACAGACTTCTACTCGAAGAAGTTCATCGGAGACATAAGGGAGCTGAACATCCTCTCACCAGATATGATGCCAAAGCCGTCGGAGCACATCGCTGACATACTCTCGCTGATAAAGAAGCTTGACGGCAAGCGCTATCTCTACAAGGTCGGGGGCGACGCGGGGGGCATGTACTACGACACCTCGAGGTTCAAGGGCTACGGCGCCCTGACAGGAATGAACTTCGAAAAGTTGCAGACTGCGATAATCTCCGGATACAGGGTGGAGAGGCCGGAGGGGATAAGGAACCCTACCGACTTCGCTGTATGGAGGTTCGCGGATCCGAGCATGAAGGAGTTCGTGTGGGATTCGGAGTACGGCCGCGGGTTCCCGGGATGGCACATCGAATGCAGCGCGATGAGCATGAAGTATCTCGGCGAGCATTTCGACATACACTGCGGGGGCGTGGACCACATACCGATACACCACACCAACGAGATCGCGCAGAGCGAGGCGGCAACGGGCGAGAAGTTCGTCAACTACTGGGTACACATGGAGTTCATGCAGGTAGATAGGAGGAAGATGAGCAAATCATTCCGCAACATATACACGCTGGAAGACCTGGAGAAGAAGGGTCACAGCGCGCTGGGCTACAGGTACTTCACTTTCGGAGTGCACTACAGGAAGCTGCTCAACTTCACCTTCGAAAAGCTCAAGAAATCAGAAGATGAGCTCAGCGGCATATACGCGTTCCTGCAGAAGGTGGCAGAGGTAGCAGAGCAGGGAAGCGGCAGTGCGGATCCGGAGTTCGGCAAGCTGGTCGACGATGCGAAGCAGGAGTTCTTCAAGGCCATTGCCGATGACCTGAACGTTCCGGTGGCGCTGGCGAAGATGCACTCGCTCATCAACGATTCGTCAACCAGGCTCGCCGCAGGAAAAATGGCGGCTGAAGATGCAAAGAAGCTTATCGCTGCCTTTACAGATTTCGATTCTGTGCTTGGACTGGAGTTCGCAAAATACGCATCCAGATCTGGCATCGACAGCGCGATAGAGGGGCTTATAGCGGAAAGGGAGAAGGCGCGGAAGGGCCGCGAGTTCAAAAGAGCGGACGAGATAAGGACCAGGCTCCTGCACGAGTTCGGCATAGCGCTTGAGGATACGCCGAAGGGAGTCAGGTGGTACAGGGTGGGCTCGAAGAAGGCGCCCGCCTAATCTTATATAGCTTGCAGTGAATCTATACGTGCTTGATATGGCCGAGAACTTCAAGGTCACGCCTTATGAGGTCGAAGGCAGGATAGACTATGAGAGGTTCGCCAAGGAGTTCGGAATAAGCCTTATAGACAAAAAACTTGAGGAACGCATAGAAAAACTAGCAGGGGGCTCACACTGGCTGCTCAGGAGACACATCTTCTACGCGCACCGCGACCTCAACTGGCTCCTCGACGAGTACGAAAAGGGCAACAGGTTCTATCTATACACAGGCATAGCGCCGAGCGGCTCGATGACCCTTGGGCACCTGATACCGTTCATGATGACCCAGTGGCTCCAGGAAAAGTTCGGGGTAGAGGTCTACATACAGATACCCGACGAGGAGAAGGCGCTTGTGAGGAACGTAGGCTTTGATGAGGTGCACAAGCTCGCATACGACGATGCGCTCAACATAATTGCCCTTGGCTTTGACCCGAAGAAGACAAAGATATTCTTCAACACTGACTACGCTGGCACGCTCTACAAACAGGCTGTGCGTGTCGCAAAGCACATAACCTTCTCAATGGTCAAGGACGCATTCGGTTTCACAAACGAGACGAACGTGGGCAGCATATTCTACACCAGCATGCAAGCGGTGCCCGCATTCCTCAAGTCAGTGGAGGAAAAGAAGAACGTGCCGTGCCTCATACCGCTTGCGATAGACCAGGACGTGCACTTCAGAGTGGCAAGAGACGTGCTTGTCAAGCTTGGCTACTTCAAACCCTCGATTCTTCATGCGAAGTTCCTGCCAGGGCTCGATGGCAGGCCGAAGATGGCGGCCAGCGATCCGAACAACACGATATTCCTTAATGACATTCCTGAAACTGTGGAGAAGAAAGTACATAAGGCGATAACGGGCCAGCAATCGACTGCCGAGCTGCAGAAGAAGCTTGGCGGAGATCCGGAGAAATGTGCAGTATGCCAATACTACAAATACCTGTTCGAGCCTGACGACAGGAAGCTCGAGAAGATATTCGGAGGGGAGAGGAAAGGCACGCTGCTCGCCGGCGAGCACAAGGACGACCTTGCAAAGAGGATAAACAAGTTCCTTGAAGAGCATAAGAAAAAGAAGGAAAAGCTCAGATCAAAGCTCGACGAATTCATCCTTAAGGACTAGTCGTATGCCGCAGGCCGAACTTCTTGGTTTTATTCATGTTCGCACCAATTACCGCTTAGCAAGTTCTTTGAGAAAATCACTAACTGGCAATTTTCTATACCTTCCTAATTCTATATCTTTCCAGGCCTCTTTTACTAACTTCAATGTTTTTAGATCTTTTTTATTCATTTTTCTAACTCTTTTCATTTAAACTACCAATCGCAAATGCCGAATTCACTTGCCTTTTCTACCCAGTACTTCTTTATAATTTAAAACATCTACTTTGTATTTTTCTTTTATGTAATGCCTATTTTTCATGATTCTAGAGTCTTCTGTTATAAGATCCTCTTTCAAGGATACTGCTGTCGCTACTATCAAACAATCTATGTAATCGTTCAGTTTTCCAAGCAGAGCCTGGCCTATCTCTATTATCTCTGGGTTGTAAAACGGCTCAACCTTAAACGCTGTGCTGATGACGTCCGTTGCTTCAATAGTAAATTTTGCTGGAACCTTAAGCTTTGCTGCCTTTGCTTGCAATTCAAAGATCGAAATAAGGCTTATTTTCACATTTTCTATGCTCAACTTTGTTTTTCCATCATCTACTGCCCTGAGTAGATCTGTATCTATACCTATCTTTGCCAGGGGCAAAAGATATGTAGTGTCAATTATCAATCTCACACCGTGTTGGAGATCTCAGACCTAAACTTTTCAAACTCCTTAGCTGTGATTTTAGCAATCTTCTTTGAATGTATCAGCTGGGTAAGCCTGGCTTTATTCATTAGTGATTTCTTCAGTATTTCATTCAGTACCTTGGACAGAGATTTGGCAGTTTTGTACTCCTCCAAGCTCTCCCTGACGAGTGCATCGTATACGTCTTTTTCTAGTATGACGGTTGTGCGTTTTTCCATTTCCATCACAATATGTTTGTATGCTTAAACATATAAATACTTATCGATTGCCGCAGGCCCCATTTGAATCTAAAATTCAAACCTTTTTGTATATATAAAGACATACAAAGATATACAAATAAGTTTTCCGCAATAGCTTATTGATGCAAAATACAAAAAAAGCAATAAAACAGAAAGATTCATTTGGCTGTGGGATTGCGTGTGTTGCTTTCGTAAATAATGTTGATTATGAAACTGCCAAAAGAAATTATTTCGGTGTCAACCAAAAAGCAGTTACAACTGGCTATCTTTGTAAAGATATGGTTATGGCTCTTCAAAGAGCAGGCAAAGAATATTGCTACAAGTATATCAAGAAACCTATGGCATTAAAAGAAGACACAATTGTCTTCATAAAAAGATCAAAGCGCTATCCTGATGGACACTACCTTGCAAAATCAAAACTCGGCTGGATGGATCCGTGGATTAACTTTGATATCAAAAGGCCTAATGTTGAAGAAGCTCAGGCTGGATTTAGGAAAAGATTACCTGGAAGACCCATTTATGCAATTATTAGAGCATAAAGTTCTTTGAGGATTTGAACCTGTAGTTCAAACCCGTAAATGCCGCAGGCCGGATTTGAACCAGCAACATACCCGTCTTCAGCGGGTCACTCTCCCGGGTTGAGTTACTGCGGCTCGAGTAGACTCGGTATGCAATTTATATAAAGCCAATTCCATAGTCTATCGTTGCTATGTCTGTCGATGAAAGATGGCAAAAACTCGGGCAGGTAGCCGAGCTTCTCAACCTTGATGGCGTCGAATTCCGCGAATATCAGTTCAACATAATCAACGCCATACTCAAGCACGGCAGCACGCTCGTTGTGCTGCCCACTGGCCTCGGCAAGACGCTCATCGGTATGGCAGTAATCTCAAACGAGATATCGCAGGGGAGGCGTGCGCTTCTTCTTGCTCCAACCCGCCCGCTGTCTGAGCAGCACTACTCTACGGTGATCAACACGATGAAGCTACCCGAGGACAACATAGCTCTATTGCTCGGTTCTGTGGGTAAAAAGCAGAGAAAAGAGCAGGAGCAGAGCGCCAGGCTCATAATCGCGACACCGCAAACCATAGCTAACGACCTCAAGTCCGGCAACTTCTCCCTGGAGGATTTCGGTGTGGCAGTCTTTGATGAGTGTCACAGGGCCGTCGGCAAGTACGCCTATACATACATAGCCAACGAGCTTGCGGTACGCAACTCGCTCATCGTTGGTCTTACCGCGTCTCCCGGCAGCAAAAAGGAGAAGATCAACCAGCTTGTGGGCACGCTTAATATCAAGCACATAGAGGCGCGCATTTCCACAGACGCAGATGTTGTCTCGTACGTCATGCCCAAATATGTGCACATAGTCAGCGTGCCGCAGAGCCCCGCGATAAAGCAGATCTCGGGACTGCTCAAGCCTGTGGGCGAGGAGAGCCTCGCCAGCCTGAACAAGATGGGGCTCATGAACGCGAAGAACTTCGACCGCATACCGAGGGGCGTGCTTATAGCGCTGGGCAACTCGCTCAAGAAGATAAACGCGCCGGGCTTCAGGTTCGGCGCCTTCTTCAGCTACATCAAGCTGCTCAACGTCTCACACGCGTATGACCTCCTCCAAACAGAGGGCATCTATCCATTCAGCGCGTATCTGGACTCTCTTGCAGCAAGGGAGAAGAAGAGCAGGGCGGTCGAGAATCTTCTGGCAAACAAGAATATCAAGGAGGCGACGGCTCTCGCTAAGGAGGCGCTCAAGAAAGGCGAGGAGCACGAGAAGGTAGGGAACGCGATATCGATACTCAAGCGATACGAGGGCAAAAGCGCGATTGTCTTCGCGCAGTTCAGGTCCACAGTAAAAATGCTCGTGGACGTTTTCAGGACAAACGGCATAGACGCGATGGCGTTCGTTGGCAAGAAGGAGGGGGTGACGCAGGAGAAGCAGAAGAAGGTTATCGAGGATTTCCGCAACAGGAAGTTCAGCGTGCTCGTCGCGAGCTCTATAGGCGAGGAGGGACTCGACATTCCCAGCGTTGACCTCGTGCTCTTCTACGAGCCCATACCAAACGAGATAAGGAACATACAGAGGAAGGGACGCACCGCAAGGTTCAGGGCCGGGGATGTGTACATACTCGTAGCGCAGGGAACGAAGGACGAGATATATCTTCACGTGTCCGCGGCGCGCGAGAAGAAGATGCTCTACCTGATAAACGAGATAAACCGCGATCTCGCGAGGCAGGCAGCGCAGCGGGAGGGCCAGACAAGGCTCTGATTGCATAACGCAGTTATCTGTTCGTTCGCCCATCGTCTAACCGCCCAGCCTTGCTTAAAAGAGTTGGTGACGTAGCCTATCTGACCAAGTGTCGAAATGTCTAGCACGTTAGAGGTAGGAATAGACGACATCCAGACGTACGTTCCGAAACTCAGGGCCCGGTGCTCCGACGTAGTGTACCACAGACACATGAGAAACAACCTCGAAACCTTCCTGGATGTGAGGTTCATCGCGACTCCAAACATCGACGAGGATCAGGTGACCTTTTTCTTCAATTCCATGGTTAAGGTGCTGGACAAAAATCCAGAGCTTGTCGAGAAGCTTCCGGATGTAAGGCTCAGGGTCACAGACGAGGGAGGTATTGACGATTCGCTGTCGTACGCGCTGTACACCTATCCGCTGGTCGACATGCGATATGGGACAAAGTTCGAGCACACAGTGCCCATAGAGGGCAAGCTTGCCTGCATAAGCACCGGCGCCGCTGTTCCGGAGGCGCTAGACGCCGCGATACTTCACGGAACCATAACGATACTGGGCGGTACCGCCGATGCGTTCTATCAGCCCGCCTCAAAATTGCGGAAGTCGCCAGGAGAACTGACCGCAGGCTCTGGAGGAGCGACCGCGGTCATTAGCAGGAACCCGAGATTGGTCACCATAGATCGCGAGAGCGTAAGGGAGTACTCTGACTTTATGCTGGATTTCTGGAGGGGCAAGGTTCTCGGCAAAAACATGGTAGTGCACCTGAAGCGATATCCGGAACTCGCGGAAAATGGAGCGCGTTCCGAGGTAGCGTACGAGTTTCCCGCATACAAGGTGGTCGACCAGATAGAAAGGGAAGTGATACACGGCAGCCTGCTCGAGCACGTGGATTTCATAGTGGCGCACAGGGCCAACGGGATGATGGTCTGGAAGACTGGCGCAAGCCTGGGAGTGCACACCCTAAGGACATACCACCCCGCACGGTACGGCGAGACGCTGGACGAGATAAGGAGGATAAACCCGGAGGTTGAGAGGGAGCCGTTCCTGGACGGGCTGAAAAATTATCACCAGTCGATAGAGGTCATCTCCAAACTTTCGCAGGTCACGAAGCTGCTGAAGCGCAGGGACAGCCAGGTGGTGCTCGGCAAGATAGACGAGGGCAAGCAGATGATAGGCTATTACCTTGGCGCGCTCGATTCGCTCGTCGGCGAGACGCACGACGAGCTGAGGAAGATGGCGGAGAACCGCCTGAAGCTGTCAAACGCGGAAATGCTGACGGATCTGAGGCCGCTGCAGAAAAAGGTTGACGACTTTGACATGGAAAGGCGCTCATTCATAAGGGCGTTCATGAAGACAGGCTACTACAAGGAAGAGCTCGTGCCAAAGGTGCAGGATTCGCTGGAGCTGCCGCGCTACATAGGCAACGCATACCCTGCGCAATGGCTGTTCGGGCTTCAATCTACTGCAGTTATGAGCCAGAGGCGCGGGAAAGACATAGTTGGCAAAAAAGTTTTCATTTACAGCATGGGAAGCGGGGCAGCGGGAATGGGCTTCATAGGAAGGTTCAACGAGGGCGTTGTCGAGTACGCCAGGAACACCGACGTCTCCCTCATAAATGACGAGCAGAAGATGACTGTGCTGACCAGCATGGAGAAGGGAGGACTGGACGTGTACGAGGGGCTGCTGAGGAGGAAGATAACTGAGCCGCTTCAGGAGGTGCGCAGCGATGACAAGGTGGTGGTGCTGTCAGCGATTTTCAGGGACAGGGAGAGGAGCTACGCCTTCAGGGACGGCGTGGCGATAAGAAAGGCCAGGACCTGACGTCGCGGAATATACGGCAATCGTCTTTTCACATCTATGATAATCGTTTCTAAAGGGCATGTTTAAATATGAGGAACGGCATAAGTACAACACGGGAGGGTGGGGAAAAATGGGAGAAAAAGCAAGCCTTAGCGTACAGCAAATAGCCGACGCGGGCCTGCGGGAGACGGGGAGAACACCCAGCACAGCGGCTCGACGCATAGCGCAGCTGAGAAACGAAGCGATGGAAGCGCGGGAGAAGAGGGCGGGCATCATACAGGCCCTCGAGGGCTACATCGCGGAACGCGGAACAACAGGAGAGGCGGGCGCGGCGAGCAGGGCGGTGGCTACGATAATGACTGTAAGCATGCTGGAAATCCTGCAAGGCGACTGAATCAACGGCGGCAGGCCCAGAGCGGGCCTGCTACTTGTTATAAATACCTTTTTTGCGTCCTATCTCTATGGAAGGAACAATTGAACAGCAGCCGCAGCAGACTTCAAAGCCAAAGCCTTCGATTTTTTCCAACAAGAAAGTCCTTTACGGAGCGATAGTAGTGATAATACTAATAGTGGTGGCAGCGCTAGTCCTGACCGGCGGAAGGGGTTCTGGCTCTGCCTCGCAGCTTACGCAGTTCGACGGCAAGGCGGTGTCACAGGCTGTACTGTCGCAGCTTGCGATACCAGGCAACGTCAGCTCCACGATCCGCGCAGGCTTTGCAACCAACTTCCCAACAAAGGTCAGCGCGCCGCCGCTTTCAATCAACGGCAAGCCTGAAATACTGTACATAGGAGCGGAATACTGCCCGTTCTGCGCTGTGCACAGGTGGGCGCTCGTCATAGCTCTGATGAGGTTCGGCACGTTCACAGGCCTCAACTACATGACAAGCAGCGCCACAGACTCGTATCCGAACACGCCAACATTCACTTTTGCCAACTCAGCGTACTCAAGCCCCTACATCTCGTTCGTCAGCCGGGAGCTCACCACAAACCTGTTCAATTCAAGCATAGGCGGATACCCGACGCTTCAGCAGCTCAACGCCTCGCAGCAGGCCATATTCTCGAAGTTCAACTCAGGGGGCAGCATACCGTTTACCGACTACGCAAACGAGTCGATACAGGTGGGTTCCAACTTCGCAGATCCAACTGTGCTTGACAACATGAACTGGAGCGAGATTGCAAACCTGCTGCAAAACCCTTCGTCCACGCAGGCGCAGGCGCTGGTGGGCTCCGCGAACCTGATGACCGCGCAGATATGCAAGATAGACAACAACACACCGCAGAGCGTTTGCGGCCAGTCCTACATCTCAAGCATAGAGAGCCAGTTGAGCTGATCCGGTGGCGACAAGAGAGATAGGCAGAAGGCTCGCGTACGCGCGCATCCTTATAGCGCTGATAGGCCTTGTAACCTCGGCGTACCTAGCCTACACAGGCACTTTCAACCTGCCCGTGGCATGCCCAGAAGGCCAGTTCATAAATTGCGCTGGAGTGCTCGGCAGCGTCTACGCGAAGACTTTCGGCATTCCCAACGGCTATCTTGGCGTGGCGTTCTTCCTCGCGGTGCTCGCCCTCGTTTACCTGAAGAGGCCGGAGTACCTGGCGCTGCTCAACGCAGCTGGCATGGGCTTCGTGGCATACTTCCTGTACGCCGAGTACCTGATAGGCAGCATCTGCCTCTACTGCACGCTTGTGCACCTCTGCACGCTCGCGCTGCTAGTGATATCGGTCTACGAACTCCGCGGCTAGCCAGCTACAGGAACTTGAAGTCTATGAGAAGCAGCTTTATCCCATCGATCAGCTTCATCTGCTTCGACGATCCGACGCGCACGCTGTAGCTTATCGGCGTCTCCTCCATCCTGAGCCCCGCCTTCCTCGATTTTATGTTGATCTCGCTCTCTATCCCGAACCCGCTCTCGTGCAGGTCGAGCTTGCCGATCGCGCTCATGCGAATGGCACGCAGGCCGGTCTGCGAGTCCTTTATGTGCATGCCATAGAGCAGGTTTGCAACTATTGTTATGATACTGTTGCCGAACTCTATGAAGAAAGGCATCGCCTTCCTGTCTAGGTGCGTGAACCTGTCGCCCAGGGCCAGGTCCGCGCCATTCCTGACCATATCGATGACAGTCTTCAGGTCGTCGACGCTGTATGTCGCGTCGCCGTCTATCAGGCAGACTATGCTCGTGTTGACCAGCTTGAACGCCTGCCTAACCCCGGCGCCCTTGCCTCCCAGCTCTGTCTGCTCAACGACCTGCATGCGCGGGTCGCTGAAGTCTATGTTCAGGACGTTCCTGTCGCCCTTGTAAAGCACGAGAACCTTGGCTCCGGCGAGCTTCGACAGCGTCTCCCTGGCGACCTGGCCCGCCGCAGGCTCGTCCTTTACCGGGATCATTATCGTGGTGTCTGAATAGTCCATGAAGGAAGCGCCGCGTTTTTGAGTATGCTTGAAAACTATTTAATAGTTGCATGCCGTTGCACTGCAAGCTTAATATTGCTTCCAAGCGAAAACACCTCATGCAATCGATCGAGCTGGGGAAAACTGGCGAGAAGCTTAGCGAGATAGGCCTCGGGACGTGGATGCTCAGCTCGAACGAGCAGATGGAGATAGAGGCGCTGCGCACCGGCTTCGACTCCGGCATCAACTTCGTCGACACAGCCGAGATGTACGGGACTGAGCCGATAGTCGGGAAAGCCGTGGCAGGCAGGGAGGGGCTGTTTGTGGCCACGAAGGTCTCGCCAACCCACTTCCGCTACGATGACGTCATCAGGGCATGCGATTCCAGCCTCAGGAGGTTGGGGATAAAGGCCATAGACCTCTACCAGCTGCACTGGCCGAACAAGAACGTGCCGATAGAGGAGACGATGCGCGCAATGGAGAAGCTTGTCGAAGACGGCAAGATAAGGCACATAGGGGTGAGCAACTTCTCAGCGGGCGAACTGCAGGAGGCGCAGGCAGCGCTGAAAAAGAACGAGGTGGTGTCAGACCAGGTGGAGTACAGCATAGTTGTGAGGGAGGTGGAGCGCGACCTGCTCGCCTACTGCAAGAAGCAGCGAGTGAGCATAATCGCATACAGCCCACTGGTCCATGGCCGCCTTTTCGATTCGAAGTACGCGCCGCTGGCCGCGCTGCTTTCCAAGATAGGCAGGAGGTACGGGAAGACAGCAGCGCAGGTGGCCATAAACTGGCTGATATGCAAGAGCAACGTGATACCGATACCGAAGGCGAGCTCAAAGGACCACGTCAAAGAGCTTGTGGGCTCGACTGGCTGGAGGCTCAAGAGTCATGACCTTTCGGAGCTCGACAGTTTTTTATCTAGTTACAGGCGCAGGCCGCTATCGAGATTCGTCAAGCCGGCCCTTAACAGCCATCCTGCGGTGACCCGCGTGCTCACATGGCTTGGCAGCCTGCACGCGAAGAAGTAGCTACAGCCTGTCCATCGACCTGTAGTTTCTCACAAGCGGTTCATTTTCAGGTGAGAGCCCGAGATTCTCGGCTATCCTGATCAGCATCTCCCCCTTCCCGAGCCTCTTGGAGCACAGCAGTATGACATTGCCCTCGAACATCGCGGTATTCACCTTGAAGACGCTGAACCTCTCCTTGAGCTTGTGCACGTAGTCGCGGAAAGTGAGCACGCCCATGAAGTTCATGGCGTAGTTTATCGCAAGCACGCCATCGTCGGAAAGCGCCCTGTGCGCGTTCTCTATGAACTTCCTTTCCAGGAACTGGCCCGGTATCTTCGAAGAGATGTAGGCGTCAAGCAGTATGGCGTCATATTTCTTGTTTGTCGTTTCCACGTAATCCGATCCCTCCCCGAGCATTATGTTGGCGCTGATTCGCGGAGCGAACTCATGCGAGAGCTCAACAGAGCGCTTGTTCAGCTCGACAACATCAAGGTCTATCCTGTTGCGCATGAGCTCTCCTAGCTGCAATGCGATTGTGCCTCCGCCCAAACCTATCAGCAGAACGCGCGGGCTGTAGAATATGTTTGCCGCTGGTATGAAGTAGTCCCAGTATTCGCCGGTGTACACGCCCTTGTCCTTCAGCTTGGAATAGGTTATTCCCTCGTACTTCAGAACCTTCTCGTATCCGCGCTCCTCTATGCTGAAACCGCTGTCATCAGGTTTCTGCCCGCGTTTCTTGCGCAGGCGCAGCAGATCGAGAAGTGACATAGTGCCTTTGTTACTCGGCGGTTAAGGCTTAAATCAGTATCATGCCCAACCCAAACGTTTTCCCAGAAAGTAATAAATAGTCTGGACGGGATTATGAGCGCAGGGGAACCGAATTATGCAAGCCAAACAAAAAAGCGCTGACAATCCAAGAATGATCGCCGATGCGAGCACCAGCGCCGAGAGGTTTGGCCACGTGCTTCTTACAACTGCTCGCGAGTTCGTGATCAACAAGGTGCATCTTAGGGCTCAGGAACTGGAAGGGAAAAACAGTCCCCTCGCCAGCGAGCTGGTTGCAGAATCGAAGTACATCGGCGTAAACCTGCGGAACAACAGCAGGAACTATATCAAGCTGACGGTCTCGTACAGTGCAGCGGACTCGACAATCTCGATACCTACCGGCGATGTCGCTGGCAGGCTCAGGGTTGTGGTGGACAAATACACGCCCATAAGCGCAACGGCAAATGGCGCAAAGGCCGAGATGTTTGCAATCCTGCGCGAATCAAACAAGGAGTTGATAGAAAGGGTGCTGTCCGACAACGGGATACGCGCAAAGAGCGAGGACCACATCAACTTGGTGATGTTCGACATTCCGATAAGGAGCCTCAACCGACTGCCTGACGTGCGGCTTAGCACCGAAGACCTGCTTGTGCAGACGGCCAGGGCAACCAATTTCCCGATGTACATAAGCGATATGGCAAAAAGGAACCTGGAAATTGTGAAGCGCACAGAACTTTTCAGATTTAGGCTGAAGGAGGCAGAGCTGCAGATTGCAGCTTCGCTTATTTGCGCCTTCAGAGATGGCGCATTGGTGTCAGACTACGGCAGGGACAACGAAGTCAACAGGTATGCGACTACGCTCTCCAGTTACGTTGGGATAAGTTACTATTCCGCCAGACGCGCGGCAGAACTGCTTAAACTGAGAAAAGAGAGACACATGTGAAAACTATTCCGCATCCTCTTTCTCCCCTTCCTCGAGTATCTGCACTATCTGCCCCTGGCCCAGGCCTGTGGGAAACGCATCAAACTTGACAGTCGCGTAGGGCTCCTCGGCCGCTACAACCCTTCCGGTCCAGATCCTGTCGCTGTTGTCCCTGTACCTGACGCGCTTCCCTACCAGCGATCCGAAATCCGCGTCGCCGCTTGGCGTCACTATCAGATTGTCCCTGTCAAGTGACGTTACTATCGCGTCTATCATCATAATCGGGAGAACTATCTCTTGTCTGATATAAAAATCCAGCGCACATCAGAAGAAGGAGTTTTACTAACGCAAAGTGTTTTAAACGTTCAATTTGCAACAAAAAACATGCGATTCGACCCGCATCTAGCGTTAGTACTTGCAGTAGCAACGCTCCTTGCATCATTAAGTACCGCATCCGCATCATCGAATACTCTGACTGCAAGCGTGCAGGTCACAGGCGCCAACGTTTTCATCTCCGGATTCAGCGTGTCTCCCACAAGCGTTACAGTGGGCTCGCCGCTCACATTCAGTGCGACCTTCAACAACGACGGGCAGTCAGCCACCAATGGTGACATCAACGCCATACTGCTCGTAAACGGTCCCTCGCCCACACAGTTCTTCACCATAGAGAACGGCCTTACTCCGGGTGCCAACGAGCTGCTCCAGGTGACGCTGACCAACGCTGCGCAAAGCGCAGGCAGCTACACCGCTGACCTCAGCGGAAACTGGTTTGTATCAAACAGCTTCGCGCCATTGTACACAAACAACGCAATCACACCGTACACAGTCACTAGCGGAGGGGGCGGCGGTGGCGGAGGCGGTGGTGGCGGGGGTGGTGGCGGAGGCGGCGGCACGCCAACATGCGTAGTGACAGCCAACCTCAACATATCCACGACCATAAACTCGACGATTAACTACCCCTGCACCCAGAGCGTAATAACGGTAACGGGGCTGAATTCCGCGTCCACCACTGGCACAATCAAGATAGTCAACTGGACATGCTGCTCGCTGCCTCCGATTTTGGGCTACAAGAAGCTGCAGGCGACTAACATAACGATACTCAACACGACAGCAACTGTAGAGTTGCGCATAGTTGCGAAGTACCCGTGCAACCTCGCCTCCACGAGCGTGGCGCCGTACAAGCTAGTCAACCTAGCGTGGCAGCCGATAAGCCAGTTCTCAGTTGATCCGAACGCGTGCACAGTCTCGTTTTCCATAGCGAGCAACGATCCCATGTTCGCCATACTTGAGAACCTAGCGCCTCCTCCAATAATAACTCCCATAGCGCAGGTGTCTATAAACTACATCCCGCTTTTCGTTTCGATCTACAGCGGAGGTTCATCGCTCTCCAACATAGGCCTCAAGAACACTGGCACCACTCCTGCAACCATAATGCTTAGCGTTCCGGCGCAGTATGCGTCGCTGGTCAACGTCTCGTCAGGAGGAATCACCGTATCCCCGGGACAGACTGTGAATCTCAACATAGCTTTCAAGGCGCTGAAGAACATGACGCTTGGCACATACATAGTGCCGCTGACCGTGTCTGTGAACAGCAGCACAGGTACGACGACCCAGGTGGAGTACATCTCCGTCACGATAAGCGCAAGGAACACCGCTCAGCCCAGCGTGATCGACCAGATAAGCATAGTCAACAACACGCAGCAGGTCAGCGGAGTGATCCAGATAGGCAGCCCTGTAAACGAGAACCTCACGAACACTGAGGTCAAGACGATATTTCCTCCCGGCCTGGTGAACAGCACATCGCAGATAACCACATTCGGGATAGCGAACAACGTGAGCAGCGTCAACGGGACGATAATCATAGATTGGCACATAACCTCCCTGCCAGCTGATCAGTTCGTCTATGGCTACTACACGATAAACCATCCGGTGCACCAGTTCCCGCTGAAGTACATACAGACTGTTCTCGTGCAGCCATCGGCAATAACCACGGCGCAGGTGCTGAGGGTGGTGAGCATCGACCTTCCCACTCCGTATGCAAACACGCTGTCAAACGCCACGGTGTCCATATTCTACACAGACTCGGTGCCGCAGCAGATGACAATCTCGTTCACAAGCGAGTCGAGCGGCAAGGTGCTCAACCCCGTGCAGAAGTTCAACGTCACTCCCAACCAATTGGTCACGACCAACTTCACAATAGAGGATTCGGCTCCGGGCACTGACCTCTTCACGCTGAGCGTCATTGCAGGGCAGTACAACATAACCCAGAGAGTGCCTGTCGTGATACTTCCCGCGGCGCAGCAGGCTTCGATGCAGGTCTATAATGCGCTGATTGCGCTCGCATTTGTAGTGATTGTGGTTTTCCTCATCGTGCGATTCCTGCCGCAGGCCAGAGGCGCTCGCCTCGGACATGGCGAATCGGAGCGCGGACCGCCTCCGCCTGGAGGCGCGCAGCCTGAAAATAGGGAGAGCAGGCCAGGCATGGCAGACAGCATAAGCAGGGTGAAGCAGCTCATCTCAAAGCCGGCGAACAAGGAGCCCGAGGGCAGCGAGAGGGGCAGCGAAAGGGTCAGCGATGAAAGGGTTAAGGAACTTAGGGACATAAGAGAGAAGCTGAAAGGGGACAAGGGTGAGTGATTGCTGAGGCCGTATATAATAGGCGTTCTGAGCCAGAAGGGCGGGGTAGGCAAGACAACAGTAGCTGTGAACCTCGCCGTCGCGCTGAAGCTGACGAACAAGCGCGTGCTGATGGTCGACGCTGACACCGACAATCCCGCGGTTGGGTTGCACCTTGGCATGGAGGACGCGAAGGTGGGTTTTGAGAATCTCGTGGTGGACGGCGCCAGCCTGGCAAACGTGGTGACTGTGCACGCCCCAACGGGGATGCACTGCGTGCTTGGCATGCTCAGCACGAAGCCGTTCCAGCTGACAAACACGCACGTCAAGAGGCTGGTTGAGGAGCTTGAGAGGTGCAGCTACGATTTCGTTGTAGTCGACACAGCGCCTGGACTGCAGCAGGAGGAGGACATGATGCCGTTCGACGAGGCGGTGATAGTGGCCACGCCGGACCTGCCTGCGCTCACGAGCGCGCTCAGGCTGGGAGAGGAACTCAAGGGGATAAAGGAGAGGTATACATTGACGCTCAACAGGGTTACGGGCAGGAGCTATGAACTGAGAATAAGCGAGATAGAGGACGCGTGGGGAGGAAAGGTGACGGTGGCGTTTCCTGAGGACACAACTGTCAGCGAAAGCCTTGCCGCGCACACCCCAGCATACTTGAGCGGCGAATCCTCGCCATTCACAGTGGCGATGAAGAAACTCGCGAACGCATGCGCGGGGAAAGCAGGCGGAGCGTCGCAGCACGGGCCACAATTCGCAAACTGGAAGAGACTCTCGGGCGAGCGTGAGAGGAAGGAGAGCGAGAAGATAAGCAAGATCGCGGCGGAGGCGTTGAAGAAGGAGGAGAAGAGGCAGCGCGCGCTGCTTGCCGAGAAGATTGAGAAGGAGCGCGCAGAGGCGGAGTCGAAGGCGAAGCGCGAGATAGAGTCCATGAGGAAGAAGATGGAGGCCAAGGCGAAGGCCGAGGAGCTGGCGCGCAAGGCAGAGATGAAGAGGAAGATCGAGGCCAGGAAGCAGGTGGAATTGAGGAAGGAGCAGGCCAAGGAACTGAGGAAGAGCGCTAAGGAACTGAAGACGAAAGGCAAGAACAAGGCAAAGAAGAGATCGAAGCTGAAGAAAGCAGCGGCGAGGAAGAGTCAGAAGAATAACCGCAGCAAGGGTGCCGCTGTAAAAAGGCCTAAAAACGAAGCGGCAGACGACGGAAATAAGAGCTTGAATAAGATCGCAAAAGCGAGAGCGGACTCGTTAGCCTGGGGCCTGTCCCCGATCTCTGAGCCTGCAGAGGAAAAAGAAAAGGACGAAGACGAGGATGATGCGGAAGCCGGGGGAGCTTCACAAGACACAAACGAGGCGTCGCCTTCGCCAGAAGAAGGTGGCGAAGAGCCTGGGGGAAGCTCAGAAGTAGAAACCTGATGTTCGCATGGCAAAGAAGCCCTATTTCATAAGAGTGTCTTCGCAGAAGGGCGGGGTAGGCAAGACTGTCATAGCGGTGAATCTCGCTGCCGCGCTCAGCACAAGGGGCCACAAGGTGCTTCTTGCAGACGCTGACCTGTCGAACCCCTCTGTAGGCATGCATCTCAGGCTAGAAGCGATAACCACAGGTATAAAGGACGTTTTTGCAGGCCATGTGACCGTAGAGGGTGCGTTGGTCAAGTACTTCCCCGCAGGACTTGACGTCCTGCCAGGCTCGATCTTCGAAGGCGAAGTAACCCTGACCCCTGATGAGATCGACAGGGTCGGCGGACCGCTCAAGGAAACGGATTACGATTTCGCGATTTTCGACACGTCTCCGGGGATAGTCAATGAAAGGGTGCTCGTCTATCATGACGAGGCGCTGCTTGTCGCAACCCCGGACCTGCCATCGCTAACGTCGGTGATAAGGCTTTCCAACATTTACGCCAAGCACAACCTCAAAACCAGCCTTGTGGTAAACAGGGTGACGAAGGAGAAGCATGAGATCACGATCGAGGAGATCGAGGAGGGCCTGGACAAGAAAGCCCTGGCAGTGCTTCCAGAGGATCAAGAGGTGCCGGTGAGCATAGCCAAGCAGATACCCCTCTTTCTTGAAAACGACGACGCGCCTTTCTCCCAGGGGATAACGCAATTGGCGTCGCACTACGAACGCATAATCGGGGACAATTTCTAGGACGCTTGAACCGCAGGAAACCGGCTGGCCTGTGCACACCGCGAAGCGGTGTTGCTAGCTATTTTTAACTTTTGTATATAACAACTAATATATGGGCAACCTGACCGGAAATCTTCTAACACTGATAATACTGCTCATGATCCTGTTCGTCGCAAGCAAGATCCAACTTCCGCAGCTGCCGCAGGTGCCGAGCAGCGCTCCGTCAGCGTCACAAGCCCAGCAGCAGTACGCGGCGCACCACGGAAATTCCCACCTGCTCTTCGCATCTACCGGAAACCAGACGAACACGCTGAGTTCAACCAGCACCTCATCATCCACAACAACGCTGAGTACAAGCACAACCACCTCCTCCACAACTTCGGCAAGCACGACAAGCGTCACGACCACCATAGCGCTACTAGGTTTCGACTATCTGACTGTTTCGAATTCGACAGCAACGCAGGGGCAGAGCGAAACGCTTACTGCGGCGATCACCGGCGGCACTGCGCCGTACGCGTACAATTTCATAGTGAGCAACACAAACACGGGCAACATAATCTTCCAGAAGCTGGTTTCGAGCTCGCAAACTCAAGGCAGCACAGGGTTTTCGCTGCCTGCAGAGGCGAACGACGTTGGAACGCTGACGGTCAGGGTCAACATAACGGATTCGAGGGGGGCAGGCATTTCAGCGAGCAATTCCATGACAGTATCCGCAGCAAACTCGATACAGCGGTTTGCCTTCATCGGCATCTACGCGTCCAACAAGTCAGCGGCACAGGGCCAGTACGAGCTGCTAACCGCAAGAGTGACCGGTGGGGAGCCGCCATACACGTACAGCTTTGCCGTGAGCAATACCAACACAGGCAACTCGGTCTTTGCTGCACAGGTAAGCAACTCGCTCACGAGCAATTCGGTCAGTTTCACCCTTCCAGTGGAGTCAAATGATATAGGCACACTAATAATCACCGCTAATGTGCTCGACTCCTCAGGCAGCGGCGCGTTCGGAAGCAACACGATAAGTGTTGCGTCGGCTCCAAAGACCACAACAACTTCGACAACTTCGACAATCACCTCAACGTCCACCACGACTGTGGGCAGCAGCTCTACGTCTTCGACAACCACGTCTGTAAGCACGAGCTCTACCACCACCATACCTGCTATTCAGAACTACGTCTCAACGTTCAACGGCACTAACGGCAGATACAGTTTCCAGGGAACGGTAGGTTCCAGATCCAGAATAACGCTGAGCAAATCAGTACTCAGGAACATAGAGATCAACTTCACGGCGCAGAACCTCCAGGCCAACATCACAATAAGCAACAGCTCTGCCGTCCCGAGCAGTCTCACGCAACCACGCTTCGGAGTGTACCAGTTCATGCAGATAAACGGCAGCATAGGCACGGGCAAGAACAACATTGACCTGTATGTCAATAACGCCACCTACAACTTCTCGGTGCCAAGCTCGTGGATTGCTCAGGAAAATACAAGCGTCTCTAGCATAAGGCTCTTCAAGTACTACCCCGGCTCGGGCAGCTGGAATGCGCTGCCGACAAGCCTCGCGGGTTCCAACGCAACCTCCTACTTCTATACAGCGGATTCAAACTCGCTCTCCGGCTACGTTGTGGGCTTCACGTACAACGGCGTGACGAGCACGACGGCCACGGTGAGCAACACGCTTGGCACGAACTACATGAGCTACTTCTTCGGCGTCGCGTCGCACACCCAGCCAAACACGGCGAGCAAAAGCATCAGCTGGACCAACAACTCCAACGAAACAAACGGGGTGTCGACCGGCCAAGGCGCCAAAAGGTACACCAACCTCACAGCCATAGGGCGCAACACACTTGGCAACTTTGGCTCCGTAACCTTGTCGGCTACCACGTACTCGCAGTCGCTGGTCAGCTACGGCGCGAACGTTGCTAATACGGCGGTCGCTGATGTCAACATAATAACCGTGAACACCTTGGGCTCGACAGCCAGCTTGACTTACACCGAAAAGCTGTCGAATAGCCTTGTTTTGTTGATTTTCGGAGTGGCTGGAGACGCGGGCGCCACGATAAGCACTCCGCAGACAGGCTGCGCAACGCTCCAGACGGCCACGGAGGGAAGCACAAAGACGGGCACGAAGGTGGTCATCCAGACGTGCAACGCGCTGGCTCCGGGCCCTTATACGGCCCAGATAACCTCAACTTCAGGAGATGCTGCTGCTGTGTATTCCATCTCCTCGTACGTCTATTCCCCGACCAACATACTGCTACTTGACTACCCGGCGACGGGCAACATAATAACGAACGGAACGCAGCAGGCCAACGGCAATGTCATAACTGTGCTGGGCACCAACACCCTTGTGCCCGTCGCCCCTACAGGCTACTCATTCAGCGGTTTCACGGTCTACGCGCCCAACACCGCCAACGTCATACTCAGCCCCACGTCCGGCACCACAAATACGATAACAGTACTCGGAGACGCCATAATATCCGCCAACTACATCAAGAACGGCATAACCATAACCTCCCAGACTGTGTCCAACGCGATCGCGGACCAGGGACAGGTGGAGGCGCTTTCGGTCTCAATATCGGCCTTGGCCACAACTACGCCGTACACGTACAACTACCTCGTCACGAACACGCAGACCAGCAACGTAATATACGCCTCGCAGCAGAGCAGCTCGAGCACGAGCAACTCCGTAAGCTTCACGCTGCCCTATGAGCAGAACGCGATCGGCACGCTCACGTTCACTGCCAACGTTGTCGACTCTTCTGCCACTCCTTACAATGCCCTTGCTACTACCACATTCACCGCATACAACGGCTTCTTCCCGGTTGCGATAACCTCCTCTCCGAATCCAGCGCAGGGCAGCCCTGTTACCCTGAACATGATAGTCACCGGAGGAAAGAGCTCGTACACCTATAACTTCCTTGTGACAAATACCTTCGTCACCCCGGTCAACATAGTATACAACAGCATAGTCTCCGGGATAGCAGCGACCAACGAGATAAGCACATTCACGATTCCGACCTCATCGCAGAACGTCAACTCCATAGGCACGCTCACGCTCACCGGCAACGTGCTCGACAGCGCGAGCACAGTCAACAACGTGCTTATAACAAACACCATGACAGTTGTGGCTCCGCCCCCGCCCTCTCTCACGTTTACGGCCACGCCCTCAACCGTGCTTGCCGGCCAGACAGAGACATTCACAGCAACGGCCAGCGGCGGCACGGGCCCGTTCACGATCGAGTTCTACAACGTGACCGGCAGCAAGAACCTCGGGGGCAACGTGGTCATTGCCTCGCCAGGTGGCTCCAACACGCTCTACTTCCAGGCAGGACCGAACAACGGTATTTCGTACACGTACAATGCCATAGGCACAGACCAGGGAACGAGCACAGTGTTCAACAGCATATCCAGCACGATAACTGTCAGCGGAGCCAACGCTGTTAACGAGATAGTTGGCTGGAGCTTTTCCTCGCCAACCGGCATGATGCAGGATCCCGTCTTTTACGACACATACGCGTACAACGGGCTCACGTTCCAGCTGCACGGCTGGAACCTCACCTCCGACGTAGTGAACGGGATAAACAGCATACAGATAGTACCAGTGAACGCGCTGGGCGGCTTTCCGACAAACGGGCTTATTGGACAGGCGAGCACAGTATCGACAAGCACACAGCACAGCGGTGAGGCAACACGACTGCCATGGCTGCTAACCCCGTTGGGCGACTTCAGGTGGGGTCCGGTGCTTTGGGCTGGAAACGTAGTCGACACCGGAAACACGCTCATGGATATGCTGCAGGGCGGCCTGCTCAATGTCTACTACGCCAATGTGCCTACAGGATACGTGATTCAGTGGAAGAGCGGCAACGCCAACGCGCCTACAAGCATAGGTTCAGGCATCTACACTCTGGGCGGAATAAGAATAAAGGTCATCACGGGCAGCGTTGGGGCACTTAGCACTACGACATCTGTAAGCCCAACCTCCGGCACTATACAGTTCGTTGTCTACAACGACACCCTCTTCGACACCAACTCCCTAGACCTCCTCGGCGCTGTGAACAGCGTGACCCCAGCCGCAAACACGATACCTGATGTCGTAGTCGAAAACAACCGCTTCACAAAGGAGAAGAGCATGGAAGTGACACTGACAAATTTCGCTGTGACTAGCGACTACATAGCGGTAAACCCGGGCACGGATACGGCAGGGAACGGCCTCTACCTGCTTGACAACGGCGTGCTCGTGAACAATGCTGGACAGTATTTCTATCCGGGGCTTTACGTGATCAACGCCACCGCGCAGTCAACCGATAAGAAGTGGGACGTGACCACGCAGGTTGAGTCAGCCAACAGAGGGACCGGAGCGGGGACTTACAGGCACCTGTATCCAAACTTCGCAGACGCCAGGTTCACAACGTCGACGTTCAACATCTATGGCAGTTTCGCCGAAGGCACGGAAACAAAATGGGATGTCGGCAGGATAGTGCAGCCGTACACTATATCCTACTACCCCTCGTCAGGCACGCTGCTCTACTACTTCCCCCAGGCATCGGATGATGCCCAGAACAGCGCAAGCCTAGCTAACGTGGTCAACACAGTTGTCACCTGGGCGTTCCAGGACTCGAACCATACGTGGATCGAGACCGGTAATTGGATAGCAAACGTAGGTATAACGCTTACTGGAGAAGGTGGGAACAGCGTCGACATGGGCTACAGGCACTGGCTCTCAAACCTCGGATCAGGCACTCCGCAGGAGTACCTTGCGGAGAACATAATCAATCCGATAGGCTGGACCGTGAAGTCGAGCCCCAGCGGCGGCTACTTCTATCCTGTCGGAAATGCCGGATACAACATAGGGCCTGTAAGCACCGACAGCTACTTCACCCTGGGCAGGTACTGGAAGGGCGCAACTTCGGTGGCCACGAGCAACGTGATCGCCGAGTTTCAGACCACCAACCAGTACGTGCTCGGCTTCATGAGGAACTTCTCCAGCGGCTCGCTGTCAGCAGGGGAGAGCTGGACAACAGACGGGGCCGCTGTCGCGTATGCCAACGCTAACATACCCACATACGACAACGCCAACGCAATGTACCAGAAGTTCAACAACGCCGTGCCGAACACGCAGACGTACACGCTCAACGGCATGGTCGACCTGAGCGGCGGGGGCGCATACACGGATTATGCGTGGGACATTGGCTGGCAGAGCGGCGCGCCCACGATATTCAACATGAGCAACAAGCCGAGCGCGGCCACATGCATACCCACCATAACGAACACGCTCATAAACTTCGGCAGCCTGCAGGCGGGCTTCTCAACGGCGACGCAGAACGCGATGCCGATCACGAACGCGGGCACAGCCACGGGCAACATAATAATCTACTCCACGAGCACGACGACAGGCAACTGGATCTACTTCGGCAACAGCTTCCTCACTGGAAACACGCTCTGGGACCTGAGCAAGCGCACGGCCAACAACGGCAACCAGCTCACCAACTCCATAACCACAGACACGTTCAACTCGCTCGCATCCAGCGACACCGCGGATCTCTTCTTCGGGCTCAACGTTCCTGCCGGGCAGGCTACGGGAACATACACGCAGGGCATAACAGTCGCGCTCTCGTGCGGGTGATAGAATGATTGGAGTTTGCGCATTCCACAAAAGAAGTATATTTAAATATCTTACTACACACATAGTAGCACACCGAGACGGCGACTGAAATGAAGAGAAATAACGAGCTAGTCGTGTCTGCGCTAGCCTTTGCTATCGTCTCATCGCTCACCGCACTGGTGCTTTACTCGTTGCTCGGACCTGCATTTACCGTTCAAGCGGCATCGTACTCCAACACAATTGGAGGCAACGTCGCCATACCAAACACCTGCATACCGCTGGCAAGCAACACTGTAATAAACTTCGGCTCTGTGCCTGCAGGCAGCTACGCGGCCACCTCAAACATTGAGACAGTAACCAACTACGGCAACTTCCAGAGCAACATATTCGTCGACGGAGGCAACTTCATATACCTCTCGAACGCCTTCCTCGTAGGCAACATACTGTGGGACGACGTGTCGCACGGATCCACGGCAAACGGCAACCAGCTCACCAACTCAATACTTGGCGCTGACACTCAGCTTCAGGCAAGCGCGAACGGCGGCACAGGCACGGTATACTTCGGGACAAACGTTCCTCCGCCCGCACTGCCAGGGACCTACCAGACCACAGTGAATGTGATGCTATCATGCTAGCCAAAAAAACCATACAATCAGCATTCGCGTTCTTGACAGTATCTGCGATGATAGCTGTTACTCTTATCGCTATATTCAGCCCGGCGGCGCTGGTCTTCGCCTCGACAACGAACACCTTCAACGGCATAACCACGAAGGTGCAGGTGTCAGGAGTGTGCGTCCCATTAATAACCAACACAGTGATCAACTTCGGCTCTGTGCAGCCTGGATTCTCAGCATCCACGTCCAACGCCGAGAAGGTCACCGACTCGGGATCGGTAAGCACGAACATACTTCTCTACTCAGACTCGGGTGTGGCACTTAGCGGCAACTGGCAGGATGGAGGAGTAGGAAACTTCCTGGTAGGCAACACGCTTTGGGACGGGCAGACGCATGCGGCCAACAACGGCAACCAGCTCACCAACTCCATAACAGCGGACACGCAGATTTTCGTCCCGGTGGGCACTTCCGCTAACCTCTTCTTCGGACTCAACGTACCAACCGGCCAGGTCCCGGGCACGTACACGCAGGGCATAACAGTAACATTCAGTTGCTAGGTGCCCTTGGATTGCTATTTAGCTGGTTTCAATGGTTAGGAGGGCAGGCTCGTATCTAGCGTCTGTATTCCTGCTAGCCCTTTTCTTGTTCTCAGGACTTTCCTCAGCGTGCATAGGCGAAGTGGCTGGCAAGATCAGCTTCAATGTAAGCGCCGGAAGCAACGAGACGCTGCAGATGCAGGTGTTCAACAGCTGCGCGAACCAGTCCATATACTACGCCACCAGATCTCAGGTCAACGCAGTGGCGAACGTGATGTCGCCCACGATCATAATCAGCCCTACAAAAGGCGTGATGCTTCCGAGGGAGAACATCTTCATCAACATAACAGTGAAAGTACCTTACAATGCAACAGTTGGGACAGCGTGGCGCGCCGGGGTGGCGGTAGAGGAGGCGAGCAACACAACTGCGCTCAACGGAGGAGCCACTCTCTCTGTAGGGGTGGTGAAGCTGTTCACTATAACCGCGCTTCCGGCAAAGCCGCTTCCGCTCATCGACTACATAATAGCAGGTGTGGCCGTCGCCGCGGGCCTGGGCGCTGCGGGCTCATACTACTTCATCAGGGTAAGGAGGGCTCCGAAGAGGGCTGCCGGCAAGAAGGCGGCTAAGAAGGCGAAGGCGTTCAGGCCGCTGCCCAAGAAGGAGAAGAAGATGACCTATGCGGAGTTCAAGGCTATGGAGTCAAGGCGCCGCGCGGGAGGCAGGAGACCCACTGCGAGAGCACGCAAGCGCACTACAAGAAAGAGCGCAAGGCGCAGGAGAAGGTAGCAGAATAACAGACTTTTCCCAAAATTTTGGATATTTACCAATCTTTATATAGAGGGAGAAGCAGAAGATTATCATGCCACTGGGATTAAAGCACAGGTCTGACATACCGACTTATGCAATCAAGGACATCTACGACAGGCTGAGCGACATCTTCGGAAAGGACGATGTTGTGATAATAGGCGGCAGGGCCGTCAACATATACTGCTTCAACAGCAAGAGGGACACGCACGACGTTGACGTCGTGGTCTCCAAGAAGCCCTCGGAGATTGAGGACTTCGACGTGAAGGCGCTCGAGATGGGCATGATACCCAGGACGCAGGGGTCAGAGATTGTGGGGGTGAACGATAACTACAGCGGCGCGCAGATCGACTTCTTCTACAAGGACAACGTCGGCGGGGTCGAGAGGAGTGACATACTCGAGACGGCGCTTGAAAGGACGCTTACCAAGGAAGGCACAGTAAGGGTCGTGCATCCTGGCTATCTTGTGCTCATCAAGTATACCGCGGGCCGAGACAAGGACTGGGACGACATAAGGAACATAATGAGGAACATGTACAACAGCTCGCCGGCCAAGTTCTTCAAGGAGGAAGAGGGGAAGATAAGGAAGTACATACCGGACCAGGAGCAGCTTCAGCTTTTCGCAAAGGAACTGACGAACGCGATGCAGGTCACAGGCAGGCTGCGTTCCGCGTTCAGGAACTGATCGCAAGGGGGTCGATATGGGGGAAGACGCGAAAACTGTTCGCTATGACGGCAGGACAAAGTTTGAGTCGCAGGAGCCTATGCTGCGCATGCTTGCAGAGAAGGGGGAGCTGACAGCGCTGCAGAGGAACGCGGAAAGGGCATACGAGTACATGAAGAAGCTCGACAGGAGGAGCGACTGAAAAGACAATCCTAGTTTTTCCAACTTAATCTTGGCAAAACGAATAACGTGAATGCTTATAAAGCTGCGAAGCAAAAGCGAAATGTGATCTTATGTATGCCTCAAAGAGCATGTATGACCCGACATTCGAAAGAATGATTGAAGCAACCGCCATACTGGAAGTGCCTTTAAACAAGGTCGTAAAGGTCATAGGTGAGGTAAGGAAACTTAAGAGCAGCGGGGAGTATGTGTCTGTAAATTTCGAAATGCCAGTAGTGGGAGAGGAGAAAGGTGAGGGCGTTACGCTTCGTATCACTCCAAGCAGCATCAATAACCTGGGCTCAGGAATGCCTGAACCTGTCAGAAAAGCGGCCCTAGCCCTGCAAACGAAATTCGAGCTTGTATCTTTGGTAGGGGATCTGACTAAATCAAGAGAGGGGGATGGGCTGGGCAAACTATACTCATTGATGAGTAAGACACGCAGGGCCGAAACCGGCGCGGATGTCGGTTCAGGCAAACGTAAAATCTAGGAAGTTTTAAGCAAAACTAAAAACCTCTTAAACGCGTCGCTGCTGAGCTGTAGCCGCATGCTGATAATCTATCAAATAGAAGGCAATCTGCCCGCCTAGCCCAATTATGCGCAAGTTTTTACGACGGTGGCTTGTTTTGTCCCTTATTTATAAAGCTCTAAAACACTTTCCAATATTATGAACATGGCATGCCGCTTTTCCATCAGTGTGGCATGAAAAACAGCCGCACGAGGAAAGTCATTCTCTTTGCCCGAGTTTGCGGCTCAATAATGCTTGTCTGGCCCCCAGCCCCTGTTTTCCATAGACTCGGAAGCTAAGCTTTTGCAAGATTCAATTCTCGTTCCATGGCGATAAAACTCCGGTAGGACAGGCGGCCGCTTTCGCGTTTTCCATCGCTATAGAAAAGGGGAGGTATAAGTGATCTCCACCGTTTTCTTCCCCGCATGTTCAGGGAAGACTGTCAATGATGACTGCCTGGTCTCCATGAAGACAGCGTGGAACTTCGGCTTCTTCCTGCGCACCAGCGCAAAGCCGTAGGTGCGGCCTGGAAGCCTTAGCAGGTGCACGTTCTCCTGTATCGGCTCCTTGCTTATCCTCCCGTGCTTGAAGAGGGGATCCTCGTTCAGCCTTTGGACGCATCTGAGTGCTACGGCAGAGAAGTCGCGGTCCTTCAGCGGGTCCTCTCCTAGGACGTCCCTCTGCACAGACTTGAGCGCAAGGTAGCTCAGCTCAACCTCTATCTGCGTTGGGATTCTGATCCTTCTCTTCGGCGTCTCGGCGGCAGGCAGCATTGTGGATACCATTTGAGAGATCGGTCTTACCATATTAAAAGATTGCTCTCACTCCGTTTTCCAGCAACGTTTGAGAAAATCTAAGAAAGAGTGCGCCAGGCGAGCGCCTGGCGACAAAAGATGCTTACTGTCCGCTTGGCAACGTGCAGTCCCCAGAGAGCGCACCGTTGTTGTATCCGGTTGCGCCTATCTGCTGTCCAACTGCGCCATTATGGTAGCCCGGCGTTCCGCCTACTCCGCCAAGGAAGCCGAAGTTGCCGTTTACGTTGGCGAAGGCTCCGTGGCAAGCGCCGGAAGTACTCATCGCCCCTACTGTTCCTATCAGCAAGGTCGCGAACAAGATGCTCACGCCTGCTATTGCAGTTATTCTTGTGTTCATACTTTCACCTCAATATTACCTCCAACCCCTATCAGAGAAGAATAGGCATTTATCCTATTTACAGGTTTCTACAGCTCTGTTTACTTTTCGTCTTACTAGATACGCATCGCTAGCGTTTCGTTTTCAAGAAGTTCCTCAGCATTTGAGGAAAGGCTATTCTCTTTTTGCCTTTGGCTGACTCTCTCTGTTTCTCAGCTCCTTTGTGAGGATTGCCGCACCTAGCGCTGCGACCGATAATATGATCAATCCCTCCGCGCTTGTCGCTATCTGGCCGAGCAGCGGAACAACCTTGTTCTGCATAACCAGCGTCACCGAGTGCGCCTGCGCCTCCTTCAGATAAACTACGCTGTCCCCTGAAACGATCTTCGACGGCAAACCGAGGCTGGTCCAGATGTTGTTTCCAGCGGTGGCCATGTTCACTATCTGGCAGGTTGAGGCTGTAGGCGCGGATAGCGCAGCCTCGCACGCCCGCGGCGTAGTTCCCTGCAGTGCAAGGTTCAGGGAAGCGTAGGAGTCGCCCGTGGGCCCATTCCAGCCAATACCTCCGAGAGTGACAATGAGGTTAGAGAGCTTCATGCTTCCGTAACCGAAGCCAAGCGTGACTTCCTGCGTCAGCCTTGTCGCCGCAATCTTCGCTCCGGCGAAGACCAGTCCGCTTGCAGTTGTAACAGATGCAATTGCCTTCTCCACCCTGCTAAAACGACCTTCCCTAGCCACATTTTCCAGAGCGCCATCAGGAGTTTGGATAGTCCTCACTTGATCCATTTAATCACATAGATATTGTGTCATCAGGACTATTTAAACATTGATAGGATTTACATTTTCAACGATAGATATTGTTATTTTGTGCTAGGGTATGCGGGCGCACCCTCGGAATCGAGGATGCAAGCATATTTAGATTTTTATTGTGAAAATAGGATGGGGATTGCTTGGAGAAGAAGCAGAAGTGGAACAAGCTCACTAAGGAGGAGGAAGAGGTCATAGTCAACAAGGGCACCGAGGCCCCCTTCAGCGGCGAGTACGACCAGAACTTCAAGAAGGGCACATACGTCTGCAGGAGATGCGGCGCCCCGCTCTACAAGTCCGACGACAAGTTCGACGCCCATTGCGGCTGGCCCAGCTTCGACCAGGAGATAAAGGGAGCTGTGAAGCGCATCCCCGACCACAGCTTCGGCATGAACCGGACCGAGATAGAGTGCGCAAACTGCGGAGCCCACCTCGGGCACGTCTTCGAGGGCGAGATGTACACGCTGAAGAACGTGAGGCACTGCGTCAACTCGATCTCGCTCAAATTTATACCCAAAGAGGAGGAGAAAAAGAAGAAGTGATCGCATGGATGACATAGACAACGTGATGGATGTCCTAGACGCGATGGAGTCGAAGAAAAAGGGCGAAACGCAGATCCAGCAAGCCGCTGGCAGGGTGCAGGTGGGCGAGGTCGACCACTACTTCGACCACATAAACGTCGCTGCCATAAGGCTGACTGACAGGCTTTCTGTGGGCGACACGATAGAGATAGAGAACGATGAGTACACGCTCCGACAGCGGGTCGCAAGCATGCAGATAAACAGGAAGGATGTGGAAGGGGCATCGGCGGGGGATGACGTCGGCATCAAGGTCAGCGTGCCCGTGAGGAGGGGAAGCGGCGTTTTCAGGTTGTGACAGAGCTCCCGCCATCCTGCTTCTTGACCTGTGCGCGATTGGGTTTTTCCTCAGTGGCGCCGGCTTTTGATTTTCTCATAGTGAAGTACGCGTCTATAGAGGTTATCACGTTCGTTATGACTATCACGAAGACCACTATGCTGACGAACTGGTTGGCGAGGGGCAGGTTGTCTGCGAGCGCGACGATGGAAAGTATTGCGGGCGTGAGCCCCTGGGCGCACATGAAAGTTATGAAGCGCCTGTTCTTGTAGAGCGACGAGCCGCGAGTGGAGATGTTGACCGCAATATATCTTATTACGAGCAGCACCGCGACGAAAAGCGCGCCTGCAAGCAGGTTGAAGATTATCTCAGTCGGCTGGATGAGGAAGGTCAGCCCCAGGAAGACGAAGAAGAAGGTCTCAAGCAGGAAGGAGACCTCGTCCTGGAAACCCCTAAGCTGGCTCTCCAGATCCTCTATCTTCAGCTCCCGCCTGAGCCACGAGCCTACCGTCTTGTAGTTGCCGAGGATGATGCCGAAGACGAGGACAGCCATCAGGCCGCTGCCTCCGCTCAACTGCGCGGCGATGAACGTGGTGAGCAGAAGGCCAAGCGTGAAGACGTAGGTATACCTGTAATTTCTCAGATAGTTGAGTGCCAGCACCCACAGAAGCGAAAGGGCGAACCCGAATATGACGCCGACAGAGATGTTTGCCGAGAGCGAAGCCGTAGCCGCACTTATCGACGACGAGCCTGTCTGGTATATGCTCAGGAACACGAAGAACAGGACAACTGAGAATATCGAGTTCATCACAGATTCGAGGCCGAGGAAGGTGACTGTGCTGTTGTCCTGCTTAAGCGTCTTTGAAAGCCGCATCATCACCGGCGCTGTGGTCTCGCCGCCTATGATCGACCCGAATATCAGCGCCTGTATCGTGTCCCAGCCGAAAGCCAGGTGCGCGACGGCTGCGATTGCGAGCACGCTGACGAATACGTACAGAGCGACCTGCACAAGCGTCCTGCTGCTGCTGCTTATCACGTCCTTTATGCCCATCTGCATGCCGTTGTAGAAAAGGACCATCATCAGCGTGAACTCGGAGAAGATGCCAAGCACGGGTATGAAAGCGTCCCTTGGAAGCAGGTTCAGCACAGGGCCAAGGAGCACGCCCACGAATATGAGGAAGAGGAAATAAGGCACGCCTGTCTTCCTGAAGAATATCTCTGCCCCGAAACCGAAAAAGATTATGCCTGCGATCAGCACGAACGCAAATGTTACGTCTATCATTTCTCTCCGCCCAGCCTCTCCACTGCCATGCTCTTCCTCTGCTCCGGATACTTCTTGGCCAGCCTGCCGCTAAGCGCATCCAGATCCTTGTCGTGATCCACGAGCCTGCCTCCGAAATAAGCCACGTATTCGTCCTTTCCTAGCCTGGAGATGAGCGAGGCTCTCTCCTCCTCTATGCATCTCCTGTTCCTAAGTATGGAAAAGGCGCGCGCGACCATCTCCTTGTCGCTTTTTTGGTCTATTCTCAGCCACCAAGCCATGCGCACAATAAGGACTTGTTACTTTTAAGCCTTACGCAGTTCTATGGCGAGTGATGGTTGTTGTGGCCGTTACCATTCCTGTGTATCGCGAATGCCCTTTCGGCGGTCTCCTCGGCCTTTATGAGGAAGCGCTTCACCTTGTGCTCCTCTCTCCTGACCTTGCGGTCGTACCTCGTCTTGTTCCTGTGGTAGTTGATTAGGGCTCCTGCCGCTGTCAGCCCGAAAAACACGTAGCTTGCCTCGTTAATCACCGGATTCTTGTCGAGCGATATCCCGAAGGCGAGAGCGGAGGCGATCCTCATCCCCTGCAATACGTTCTCGACCGCGCTCGAGTCCCTTATGTAGTCTGACGTTTTCTTCAGCATGCTGTCGAGCTTCTTCTCCTCCTTTGTCAGTATTCCCGTCGCCTCCTTCGTGAGCCTCCTCTCCTCCCTTATCAGGTGGTCCTCCTCGGCATTGACCAGTTCCTCGGCCTGCTGCTGCGGAAACTTTTCTATCAGCCTCAGCGTGTTCGACCTGTGCAGGTCTATCCTGTCCCTCAGCGGCTGCTTGAGGTCGGCCTGTACCTGTGCGGCGACTTCCAGAGCTCGCAGCTTTGTTCTTTCCTTTGTGGGACTCTCCCCAGATCCGGTCATTAGCATCAACGCAATATGCTCTGCTGTTTCCGGTATTTAAACATAGGTAAAATTCACAATTTCAACAGAAAGAATTGGTATTTTGGGATGAGCCGAATTGCAAAACTCTTTTAATTTACGACTCTAATTAGTCACCGCTGCTGAGGTAGTTATGCGCAGAATACGCTTTATTAAAGGCATGGGCTTCTTCGACGCGCTCATGCTGGGCATAGGTTTCATCATAGGTTCGGGCATATTCATAATGCCACTGATTGCCGCTGAAGCGGCAGGCACATACTCGCTGGTCGGCTGGTTTCTCGGCGGCGTCTACTCGATTCTCGCGGGCCTGGCGTTCGCAGAGGCAGCGGCCAAGCTGCCCGAAGCAGGAGGCCTCTATACATATACGCACAAGGCGTTCGGAGATTTCGCTGGCTTCTTCGCGGGCTGGACCTTCTGGATCGGCTACTGGATAACCATAGCAACGGAGCAGTCAGCTCTGGGTCTCTATCTCAGCTTCCTTCTGCCCCAGATCTCCCTCTTCATCAGGGTGACGATCGGGGTGCTCACAGGCCTTGTGCTAACCTACTACAACTTCAAGGGAGTCAAAACGGGCGCAAGGATAGGCGACTTCTTCACTGTGGGCAAACTGCTTGCCATCGTCATCTTCGTGGCAGGCGCGCTCCTCTTCTTCAAGGTCAGCAACCTCTATCCGCTCTTTCCGGGCAGCATCGCGGTCAATGCCCCAACAATAGCGCAGCTGATTCCGGCGATCGGGTCAGCCACAGTGCTTGCCCTCTGGGCGTACCTCGGGGTGGAGATAATAACCGTGCCTGACGAGGAGATAAAGAACGCCAAGAAAACCGTTCCCAGGGCGATAGTCGTGGCCGTGCTCACGGTCACAGCGATATACCTCATTGTCTCAACCGCGTTCCTCGGAGCGGTGAGGTGGACAGCGTACGTGGGCTCGCAGTCTCCGCTCGCCGAAGTCTTCGCAGCGATAACCGGATCGCCGGTAGCCGGCCTGATAATCACTCTGGGAGGCATAATCTCCATACTGGGCTCGCTTAATGCAGTCATACTAGCTACGTCAAGAATAGCTTTCTCGATGTCGAGGGACGGACTCTTCCCAAAGGTATTTGCGAAGGTGCACCAGAAGTACGGAACGCCATATGCGGCAATGGCGCTGCAGACAGTCTTCGCGATAGCGCTGATGTACACTATCAACAACTTCGTTGTGCTCGCCTCCCTCGCTGTCTTCTTCACAATAGTCCCGTACGCACTGAGCTCGTTCGCGACCTTCAAGCTGATAAGGAACGAGGGCGGCAAGCTGAGCGTGCTGCATTTCAAGGGCACCCCGATAATAGCCGGGATTGCGTCCATCGTGCTTATCCTGGTGTACCTGAGCCAGACCGTTGTGCTCGAGGTCGCGGCGATAATGCTGTTCTTCGGCTTGCTCGTGTTCATTGAGAGGAAGAAGATAAGGAGGCTTTAGATTCGTTTTAATCGCGCACCAGCTCCTTAGTTTCGTCTGCGGGCTGCCTAAACATCGAAAGATCCATGCCGCTCTCCCTTATCTTCTCCGCGATTTTCAGCACGCCCTGCCTGGCGAACTCCTCGAATCCTCCGAAAACGAATCTATACTCTGCGCCCTCTTCGGCGAGGCCTACACGAAGGTTGCCGAAATCCTTCCTGAGTTCCAGATAGGGGGCGTCGCCTATAGCCTTTATTACATCGGCGAAGATCTTGCGGCCCTTTACGATGCCCTCCACGATTTCAGGGGTCAGGGAATCGTTTAGATCGACAGTGCTGTACCAGATGCCTTCGCCCTTTGCCTTCAGCAGCTGTATTGATTTGGAAACATCCTGAATGTGCCATTCTCCCGCGACGAGGAAGATTTGCGCTTCGGGATTTTCGCGCTCAGCGACGTCTATCTGCCTTCGCATCCACGTGCTTCTGTCAACATCCGTGCACATCGTTATGTAGAATTGTGCGGCCTCGAGCGAATCAAGCAGCCTCCTAGCTTCCTGGTCTCCCGCCTGAAAGAGAGGGCCTTTCCTTATCTCCTCCGTTTCCTTCTTCACCGCGCTGTAGCACGCTTCTTTCAGTGCGGATATTATCGTGTTGTCGGCATGAACAAAAGACACGTTGTCTCCGTAATACAGCTCCAGCGATTCAAACGCGCTCCTTAGGCTGGAAACTGCGTTGCGGTATTCATCAATGACATCGTCCGTCAGTAACTCCCGCGCCTGCTCGGTGAGGATAATCACCTTTGATTCCCTGTTTGGTGCCCGCTCTTTCACTGCCTTCTCAAACTCGGACCCCTGGGGCGTATCATGAACCAGGCTAAAGCAGAATATAGTATTCGTCTTGGACGAGGTCGCCTCGCCCTGAGCATCGTTTTCCTTTGTTTTTGTAGCGAAATCTGCTGACATATGAACACTTAATTATTTTAATTTCGGCCTATAAATAGATTGATTTTAATTACAGAATAAGCAGAAAGTGCTGTTATTTTGCTACTTGCCGTTCTTCCTTATTCGCCTTGTAGTCCGTGCGATAACTATCGCGAGCACTATAGTTACCGCGGCCATTACCGCTACGGATTCGCTTTTGTAGCTGCTTATCCTTATGTACTCGTTGGTGGCCTCGTTCACCGCCTTGTTGGCGTAGACGACAGCAGTGGCTGGGGAGGTGTTGTACGTGCTCTCCGCCTTGGAGAGGTCAGCATACGCCTGCGTGAGGTTCGGGTAGAAGATCAGATAGCCGCTCTCGTTGACCTGTGAGACGTAGTAGGCGGCGTTGTTCACGGTGATGTTGGCGTACGCGACGGTAGGGTTGGTGAACTGCGACTGCGCCCCCGCTGCCGCTAGCGCAAATGAAAAGGAAAGGACAAACGCCAGAAGCAGGGGTCTCATGCTTACAGGTTTACGTCTATGTTCAGCTCCTTCTTGAGCTCCCTGTACCTGTTCCTTATTGTGACTTCGGTTACTCCTGCAACCTCTGCCACCTCCTTCTGCGTCCTTCTCTCGCCGACGAGCGCGCTTGCTATGTATACAGCCGCTGCGGAAACGCCTGTGGGGCTCCTTCCGCTGACCAGGCCCTTCTTCATCGCCTGCTTGAGCAGCTGCACAGACTTCTCCTGCGCCTCCCCGCTGAGCTTCAGCGCAGCGACGTATCTGGGCACGTAGGCTATTGGATCGGTGAGCGGTATTCTGAGGTTGAGCTCGTGGGCTATGACCCTGTAGGTTCTTCCTATCTCTTTCTTTGGCACTCCAGATATCTGGGATATCTCGTCAAGCGTCCTCGGCATTCCCGACTGCCTGCATGTAGCGTAGAGCGCTGCGTTCACCACAGTCTCTATCGGCCTGCCCCTTATCAGGTTGTTCTTGACGCACTGCCTGTAGAGAAGGGCAGCGCTCTCCCTTATGTTGTCCGGCAGTCCGAGATAACTAGCTACCCTGTTGAGCTCAGGCAGAGCGACGAGGTAGTTCCTCTCGCTCGAGCTCGCGATGCTCGCGCGCTTGTGCCACTTCCTTATCCTGTATAGCTGAGCCTGCCTCTTGCTCGGCAGCTTTGCCCCGCGTATGTCCTTGTTGTACATGTCTATTTCAGTGACAAGGCCCTTGTTGGGCTTCATGTACTTTATCGGCGCGCCTGTCCTTGCCCTCGCGTTCCTCTGGTCGGCGTCAAAAGCCCTCCATTCGGGACCTACGTCAGTGACGTTCTCCTCGATAACTAGGCCACAATTGTTGCATACGTATTCGCCTCTCTCGCTATCGAAGATTATGTCTCCGCTGCCGCAGCTCGGGCAGTGCTTAACGCTCTCGATAACCTTCGGTCCCTCCTCCCCATGCACTACTCCCATGTTGGGCATCTGCACCCGCGTAAACTCCTGCTGGGTCTCGCTAACCGCCGCCTGCACGGGCCCGTTTGACGTCTTGGACGCTGAGCTAGCCGTCCTTCTTTTCGACATGCTTTTTGTCATTGTCTTCCCCATTTTTGCACCTTTTTTTGAATGTACGCCTCTCTTTGACTTTGCCAATTCCTCACCATCAGATTTTTCGACTTGAACACTAGGTAAATTTTAAAAGCTTTACTAAAACTAGCAGTAAAATTACGTTCAATTAGATATTTAAATCTTTCGGTAGCTTGTCGTCTGAGACAGGCCAGAGGCTACCTCTTTGAGGGCTTCTCCTCCTTCAGTATGAACTTCGCGATGAGGAAGACTACGCCGAGCAGGATGAGGAAGTTTATCAGAGCCGATGCGAAGGCTCCCCAGACTATCACCGCCGGGCCGACGTTCACCGTAGCTGTCTGCCACGCGCCGTTAGGCAGAGCTATTCCTATGATGGGCATTATCACGTTGTTGACGAGCGACTGCACCAGAACCGTTGTCGCGCCCCCTATTATGAAGGCAACAGCGAGCCCCATCACCTTGTACTGGTTCAGGAACTCCATGAATTCACTCACTATGCCTCCCATGCCATCACAAGATACTCAAGGATGTAACTATATAAATATTCTTGGCGCATATCTATTCGTCATTCCTTGTTTTATGTGAGGTCAATGGCAAGGTTACATACTAGAAGGCATGGAAGGTCGAAGTCGCGAAAGCCGACGGATAGCGTAGCGAATGCCGCGGACTCCAAGATGGTCGAGGAAGCGATAGTCGGATATGCGAAGCAGGGCATCAAGGGAGCGATGATAGGCCAGAGACTGAAGGACGAGCACAAGATAGGCTACCTCAAGCCAGTGCTGGGGAAGAGGCTGTCCGTATTCCTATACGAACGCGGATTCAGGAGTGAGATTCCGTCCGACATGCTTGACCTCATGAAGAAGGCGGTGAACATGAGGAAGCACCTGACCGCAAACCACAGGGACGTTTACAATACCACAAGGCTTCACAGGGTCGAGGCGAAGATATGGAGACTTGGCAAGTACTACAGGGAATCGGGCAGGCTGCCCGCCGCTTGGAAGTACGACCCGGAGCAGGCTGCGCTTATAATAAAGGAGACGTGAACTGATGGCCGTACAAAAAGGAGCAGAGAAGTGGAAGATGAAGCAGTGGTTCGACGTGTACGCGCCGAAGGCCATATCCACTGATGTTATAGGCAGCATCCCGGCTGCTGACGAGAAGAGCGTAACCGGCAGGATAATGAAGGTCAGCCTGAGCTGGATCACGCACAACCCAAACCACGCCTTCGCCACGGTCGGCCTGAAGATCACCAACGCCAACGGCAACGTGGCGAACACGGAAATAGACTACCTGGCGCAGCAGTACAGCTACCTGCACTCGCTGGTCAAGCGCAGGGCGGATGCGGTCTACACTTACGACATTGTAAAGGACAGGGAAGGCGACACGATAACGCTCAAGCTGCTCGTGACCACCAGGATAAAGGTTGCCGGAAGGACGAAGAGCATGATAAGAAAGACGGTCCACGCTTTCGTCACAGAGTATGTGAGCAAACTGAGCAAGGAGGAATTCCTCAAGGCGCTTGTGGCGAACGACCTGCAAAGCGAGACAATGAAGAAGTTCGGCACAACTGCACCGATAGCGAAAGTGGAAATAAGGAAGGTGGAGTTCTAATCATCAGCCTGTTTCAGGAACCCGGCAAGTGCGACGGCATTGTTGTGCTCCGTATCCTTTGCGGAATAAACAAGCGTTACATCAGTTTTCCTTATCATAGCGAGCAGCTCGTCGAACTTTTTGTTGCCCTCAAGCTCATGCTCGTACCTATTCTTGAACTCCTCCCATTTCTCCGGATCATGCGAGAACCATTTCCTGAGCTCGTTGCTCGGGGCTACGTCCTTCATCCACAAATCGAGGTTCTGCGTGCCCTTTTTTACGCCCCTGGGCCACAGCCTGTCGACTAGAATGCGCTTCCCGTCGGTCAGCCCCCTTTTTTCGTAGACTCTCTTTACGCCTAGAAGCATCAGGATCCTGATTAGCAATACGTTGAAAATTTAAAATAGCTTCGCGTCTTACGCAAACAGTGAGGCGCCGCTAAAGGTCAATACCGTTGGCAAGGATGCTGCTGCTCCTTATCAACGACAGGAACTCATTTATGTTCATTATCTTGGAGGTGACGTTGTGAACGCCCATCAGCTCTAGCAGAAGTTCGTCCGCCTTATCCATCCTTCCTATCGTTATCTTCTCGTTTCGCACGTGCCCGCTGGAGTCGAACATCCCTGCGATGAAAGCGACCGCAAGCTCCCTTCTCCTCTTCGGCAGCGAAGTTCTCTCCTTCAGCACCTCCCGGATCATTTTTGCAAGCTTGGAATGGTAGAAGTACACGTGCTTGAAAGTTCCCTGCTCTTCGATCATTATCTTCTTCGTGTCTACGCCAAGTTTTAGCGCGTATTTGATGAAGCGCTCCTCTATCTGCTCGTTCTGCGTCAGTACGCCTACCTGGCTGCGCTCGGCCTGGGTGGCGTGCCCGGTAAGGCCCGCAAGGTAGCAGAGCTCCGGGGTCGGCTTGAATCTCATGCTATAGGTTGGAATCGGAGTGTTAAAAAGATTTGGCAACGCATGTGTTTGGGGAGAGCATGGTGCTACCGCAACTGTTTCCGGACGACGACCCCTGGAAGAAGTTCGGGGTGGAGTTCGTAAAGAAGAGGGGAACGCAGAAGACCGCTGACGACAAGGACGAATGGGAAAGGTTCGGGGTTGAGAACCTTCGAGGACCCGCGCCCAGGGCCGGAGTGAAGGAGAAATTTGACATGATCGAGAGCACCGTGACCGAGAAGAGCCGCAGCAACTACACAAGCGCGGAAGGCCAGGAGGAGATGGTAAAGTCGAAGACGGGCCTCTTTATGAAGAAGGTAAGGGAAGCCGTGAGAGGCGGAGGCGACGCTAAGACGCAGATGGAGGTGCTGTCATACATCTTGAGGCAGGTGGAGGACAGGCCGGTGCTCGACGTGGACAAAGAGCTCAACCACATGATTCAGCACGCTAGGGAGATAAAAGCAGCAAGCGTACAAAAAAGAAAGATCTAGTCTTGAGGATTAATGCTAGTTGCGAGAGCAAACTGCCCTGCTAAACGAAACAAAAAAGTTTCGAGGTGATCTATCCGCAGGTTCCCCTACGGATACCTTGTTATGACTTAGCCCCCCTCACAAAGCATTAGTTCGAAAACGCCGTAGGCGCTGCCTCACTAAAACCTCGCTTGGGTGACTTGACAGGCGGTGTGTGCAAGGAGCGGGGACACATTCACCGCGCAATAGTGATACGCGATTACTAGGGATTCCAGCTTCATGAGGGCGAGTTTCAGCCCTCAATCCGGACTTTGACTGCTTTTGGGGGATTAGCCTCCCCTTTCGGGGTCGCAACCCATTGTAGCAGCCTCTGTATGCCGCGTGTAGCCCTGGAGATTCGGGGCATACTGACGTACCGTCGCCCTCTCCTTCCTCCTCCTTAAACGGAGGCGGTCCGAACAGAGTGCCCGCCGAATCTCTTCGACGGTTGCAACTGTTCATGAGGGTCTCGCTCGTTACCGGACTTAACCGGACAGTTCACACCACGAGCTGACGATCGCCATGCACCACCTCTCGGCTCGTTAGGCAAGATCTTCAGTCTGACCTTCATCCTGCCGTCGCTCCAGGTGATATTTCGGACGTTGAATTCAATTAAACCGCAGCATCCACCCCTTGTGGTGCTCCCCCGCCAATTGCTTTAAGTTTCAACCTTGCGGCCGTACTCCCCAGGCGGCAGACTTATCAGTTTCCCTACGGTACTGCGCCACTAAAAAGTGGTGCAACACCTGAGTCTGCATAATTTACTGCTAGGGCTACTCGGGTATCTAATCCGATTCGTTCTCCTAGCCTTAGCCACTCACCGTCGGATGTGTTCTGGTCAGGCGCCTTCGCCACCGGTGGTCCTTATAGGATTACAGGATTTTACCCCTACCCCATAAGTACCCCTGACCTCTCCCACTCCCTAGTCGGAAGGTATCCCAAGCCCGAGTCAACGTTGAGCGCTGACATTTCACTTGGGACGGTTCCAACAGGCTACTGGCCCTTTAAGCCCAATAATCGCGGACACCACTTGTGCCGCCGGTATTACCGTGGCGGCTGCCACCGGTCTTACCCAGCACTTATTCGCCAAGCTAACTAGACTTGGCAAAAGGCACACCGAAGTGCGCCACTCAGACTCCCCCCATCACGCTTTCGCGCATTGTGGAGGTTTCGCGCCTGCTGCACGCCGTAGCGCTAGGGCCCTTGTCTCAGTGCCCTTCTCGGGGCTTCTGCTTCCACAGCCCCTACGGGTCAAAGGTATGGTGGGCCGTTACCCCGCCATCTGCCTGATCCGACGCACTCCCATCCTAGAGCCGCTGTGATGCATTTTTCACAGCGATTTCGGCCAAGATTCCATTCCAGAGTCCCTGGCCCATGTGATATTAGCGTCAGTTTCCCAACGTTATGCCCCTCTCTAGGTTAGATTGAGTACGCGTTACTGAGCCGTGCGCCGCCCACCGAAGCCGGTGAGCAAACTTGCATGGCTGTCGAAATCTGATAGCAGTGTCCTCCAGCAGCATCGACTGGTGTCAATGGCTGGTGTGTTTATTTCCGCGAGCAATTTGCGAGTTCGCAACTACTTGCATTCCTCAAGACTAAATCTAATTGCCAAAGCAATTTTCACAGCGCACTCAGGGTCGTAAAAACCCCAAATGCAGGATAGTATATGCAGGAAATAGTTTATATAGATGACGCCGAAGGTTCTACACTCTGCCCCTTGATTCGCCGGTTGCTACCCCATTGGCGATTATGTGCGCGAGCCTGAGGAGGTGAACCGCGCTATCCTGGAATCTCGCGAACTCCTCTTTCTTTATCCCGGCGCGCTGCACGTAGAACCCCTTCGACCTCTCTATCTTCATGGACTTGTTGAGCCTTTTGAGCAGCGCAAGCCTGCTTGAGGAGCTTTTGCCCACGGACCTTATCGCCTTCTCCAGCTCGCTGCTGTGCGGCTTCCTGCGAATTATGCTGACAACGGGCACGCCAAGCTCCCTTCCCACCTTTTCTATGTCAACCATGTTGAGGCCTGCGAGAGTTACCCCGTGAAGCGCTATCAGCCTTATCTGATCGCTGAAGTGCGAGCTCCTGACCTTCGAGATTATCTTGCCTGTGGCGTCGCTGCCGTCGACCCTGACGCTGAACGAGAGCAAACCCTCGATAAGATCCTGCCTGCCGACCACTCCGACGACGAGCGCTTCCTTGTCCTTCTTGCTGAACGCGGAATCGTCAATCGCTAGTATGCGCACTCCCTGCTTTATCGGCATAAGGACATCTGATGTATAATCGGCACCTTAAAGTTTTTAAGAAGCGAAGAAGTCAAGTAAAGCGGATGCGCACAATAGATCTCCTGCTCGTAGCCCTGCTCGTGATACTGCCGCTTGTCCTCCTGTACACAACGTGGCACCTGTTCGGCACTCAGTGGGACATGGCGGTGCGGTACCTCAACGGGAAAACGCTTCTGGACTTCCTCACGCACCAGGCGGGCTTCAGGTCGGCTTTCATGGGCGAGTTCCTGAACAACCGGCTCTACTATTTCGAGCCCTACAGGGAGCCGCTCAGCACCCCCATATTCGCTTTCCTTCTTCTCCTCTTCAAGAACCCAGTGCTGCCCTTCATCCTGCTCGCTTACTTTGGTTATCTCTTTGCGGTCTACAAGCTTGCGAAGGAGATGAAGATGGACACGCTTGCCGCCTTCTCGGCCTTCACGAACGTCTATGCGGTATACTACCTGTTCGTGCCCAACGGCGGCGAGGCGCTTGCAATAACGTTCGTTCTGCTGGGGCTCGTCTGCCTTCTCAGGAAAAGCCCGCTCTCCGGGCTGCTCTTCGGGATCGCGGGCCTGGCCAAGTATCCGGCGCTTATCGCGTTTCCGATGGTGCTTCTGCTCAGGGAAAGGAAAAAGATACTGCAGGCGGTAACCCTTGAAATTGCAACCGTAGTCGCCTGGGCCGCGTTTGACTACGCAGCCTACGGCGTGCCGTTTTACAGCTACATAGAGTCGGCGTATTCAGCGGTGGTGTTGCCCGGAACCTCTGCTATAAGTGCGCTTGCCGCTGCGGAGGTAGCCGTCTATCCTGCCATATTCGCCGCGGTATGCCTGGCATTCTTCAGGTTCAGGAAGGCGAGGATCAAAATCAAAAAAGGGCATCTGCAGATGCTTGCGTCGTTTGCCGCTTTGGCGCTTGTAGGATATCTCCTGATCCTGCCCCACAATGATCTTGCGACACAGGCCAGATACGGGTTCCTGTTTTCCACAGCTCTCCTGCTTCCCGCGGCATTGCTGCTCAGCGACGCTTTCAAGAGATCACAAGCGATAAAATACGGCGTGGCTCTTGCAGCGATTGTTGCGCTAGCCTCCACAGTCTGCGCCGCCTACTATTTCGCCGCATCGCCAAAAGCGAGCTACTACAACTACGACAATGCGAACAGCATTTACGCGCACGCGTACGGCGTGCTTAGCGGCCTGGGGCTCGGAGGCTGCAGGTTCGTAACCAACGCGTGGGTCCCCATGGTTTACGCGGGCTACGACGCGTACTCGCCGTTCGTGATATATGACAGCCAAAACGCCACTTTGGCTCCGCTTGAGGGATACGGCGCGCGGTACGTGGGAGAGCAGAAGCGCTACCCCATTCTCCTCTTCAACTATACGGGGGTCTCGAGGTCCTTCGTGCTGGACCTCAACGGCTCAAGAGTAGCATACCAGGAGCAGGACCTTACGGTCTACCTGCCTCAAAACATCAACTGCTACAGGGACTGATCAGCGTTGACTACTTCTTGGGTATCTCCTTCTCAAGGTCCTGCAGCTCGTCCTCCAGCGACTCAATCGCCTTGAGCACGAGGCCCTTGGCGTTCTTCGATGACTTTACTATGAGCCTGGGATCCCCTGTCTCCGGGTGGTCCTTCTCCACGCTCGAGAATTCGACGTCCTTGTTCTCCGAAAGCTTCTCCTTTATCAGCTCGGCGAGGCTCCTGTCCGCTCCGACAAGCTCTGCGACGAAGCTCTTGCTCTCATCCTCTATGACGTTCACTTTGATCTGCATCTGAACCACTACAATAAGCTATTTTATTGCTAGCCTTACATATTTATAGCTTAAGATAGTCAGTATATCTGCTATTTTCGGTTACAGCATGGCAAACGTATACGAGGTAGACTCAGGCAAACTGATAAGCGTAGCTGCGCAGAAGCTCAAGGAAAAGGGCATAGCGAGACCAGCCTACGTCGACTTCGTCAAGACTGGGCCGAGCAGGGAGAGAATACCGCAGCAGAAGGATTTTTGGTACGTGCGAAGCGCATCGCTGCTCAGGCAGGTGTACCTCAGCGGCCCGCTTGGAATCTCAAGGTTGAGGACAAGGTACGGCAGCAGGAAGGGGCACGTAGTCTCAAGGCACCATCACATGCGCGCAGGCGGAAGCATGATAACTGATGCGCTCAACGCGCTGGAGAAGGCCGGCTATGTGACGAAGGGAAAGCAGGGCAGGGAGATAACACCGAGCGGAAGGTCCTTCCTTGACAAGGTAGCGAACGAGATAACACGCGGTGCTTGATTTGGCAAACGACGCTTCGCAGGCCGATGCTGAGGCCCAGACGAAGATGAGGAAGGAGGTGCAGAGGCGCCTCAGGGAGATGCAGGTAGAACAGGAGAAGAAGGCAATGGTGAAGAAGCTCATGACTTCGGACGCGTATGAAAGGCTGATGAATGTGCGCGTTGCGAACTACGAGCTCTACGCACAGCTGCTAGACCTGCTGATTGCGATGGCGAGAGGAAACAGGATAACCGGCCAGATATCAGAGCCGCAGCTGAGGGACCTGCTCTCGAGGCTCACGTTCAAGCCGGAGCCGAAGATAGAGTTCAAGCACAAGTGATCGTATGGGAAAGAAGAGTTTCAAGAAGAAGATGATGCTCGGAAAGAAGCTGAAGCAGAACAGGCGAATGCCGGTGCTCGCGATGGTTCGCACGCACAGGCGCCTGCAGACGAACAAGTTCCAGCGCGACTGGAGGCACAGGAAGCTGAAGCTTAACACCTGGCACAAGAAGAAGAGGCTTGGCCTGTAGGTGACGATATAGCACAAAGCACAACGCAATCAACGCAGACAACTACAATGACGATAAACCTGAGAAAGAAGCTTCTCAGACTTCACACTACAAGAAGGAGGAAGAGGGCAGCGGGGCTGCTGATGGAAGCTGTCGCGAGGTTTTCCAAGTCTGACCCTGACAAGATAAGGCTGGACAAGGGGCTCAACGAGTTCATACTAAAGAAAGCGAGCGGCGCGTCGTTCCTCTGGGCAAAGCTGAAGGTTAACGTGGAGAAAAGCGCTGACAAGGTTGAGGTAAAGATGTACTCACAGAAGACGCAGGCGCAAACTTCGCAGCAGACAGCTAAGGCTGATGAAAAGAAGCAGGCGACAAAGGAGGCGAAGGAACCAAAACCGCAGAAGCAAGTTTGATCAAGATGGGCATAGAGAAGCTTGAGATACTTGGAAACGAATACATAGGCGCCTGGGTCACCGCGACTGACAGATTCTTCCTGATGGGAAACGAGGTCAGCAGGGGCGAGGAGCGGATCCTGAAGGAGGCGCTGGGTGTCGAAGGGTTCAGGGCCAGGATATCAGGGACTGGATTCGTGGGCATCTACGCCGCAATGAACTCCAACGGCGTCCTGCTGCCGTACGGGACAGAGGACCACGAGCTCGCAGAGTTGAAGCTGCAGCTGCACGGGTTCAACGTGGAGATACTTCATACAGATTACAACGCGCTGAGGAACAACATACTGGTGAATGACAAGCTCGCGGTGGTGAACCCAAGCTACGGGAAGAACGAGGAGAAGGCGATAGCTGATGCGCTGCAGGTCGAGGTGGTGAAGGCCGCGGTCGGAGGTTTCAGTACAGTAGGCGCCAACAACATAATGACAAACAAGGGGCTTGTAATCAACAACAGGGCTACGGAACAAGAGAAGGAGATGCTTGAGGAGATGGTGGGAATGAAGTCTGAGCAGTCCACGGCCAATCTCGGGTCCGTGAGCATAGGCCTCTGCACGGTGGCCAATTCGAAAGGCCTGGTTGTAGGAGACACCACGACAGGTTTCGAACTCTCAAGAATCGCGGAGGCCCTGAATATCGACTGATCAAACAGGTATTATAAATATAGCAAGCCAACATTGTTGCATGTCAAAACTCAAACCAATCAGATACGTGGAGCTGTCAACTATCGAAGCACAGGATCTTATCTACGAGAGGAAAAGAGAGTTGCTTGAGAGAACTGGAGGTTTGAGCGAAGGCGAGTTGAGGAGACGGGCAGACATGCCTAAAAAGAAAGCAAAGAGTGATTGAATGGCTGATGACAAGGACAAGCGCGAAGACGAAATAAACCGCCTGTTCTATCTGCAGAGCCTGTACAATCAGCAGTACGAGGCGCTGATGAACGAGCTGACTACGATGAGCCTGGCGAACGCGGCTCTGGAAAGGAACATGAGCCTACTCGACAAGAGGGAGTCGATAAAAGGATCCAATATACTGGTCAACGCTGAGGGCGGCACGTACTTTGAGGCCAATGTCAAAGACCTAAAGAAGATAATTACATACGTGGGCGGCGGCTATCTCGTGGAAAAGGACACAGAGCAGGCGAAGGAGTTCATAAAGAAGAGCATCGAGATGAGCAAAAGCACGATAGGCAGGCTTACTGATGACAGGAAGAAACTCGAGACTGAGATAATGCGCGTGCAGTATGCGATAGACGCGATGCAGCAGGGTCAGTGAGATGTTCGAAGGTCTCAAGAAGAAGTTCTCGGATTTTGTTGACGGCCTGAGCAAGAAGGAAAAGAATGAGGGGGAGCAGGCTGAAGCAAGCGCGCCTGAAGAAAAGAGGGAAGAAAGCCGAAAGGGCCCCGACGTAACGCTGACGACAAAGATAAAGGGCGCGTTTCTCGGAAAGGTGAAGGTGAGCGAGAAGGACGCTGAGCCGTTCTTGGAACAGTTGAGGGTCGCTCTGCTGGAAACAGATGTCAACTACGACGTTGCTGAGAGACTTGTTACGAAACTACACGACAATCTCGTGGGCAAAGAGGTGGGCACGCAGAACATACAAAAGGAGCTGAGGAACGAGATAAGGAATTCGCTCATGCAGACGCTGACGAAAAACAGCGGCATAGACATACTCCAGCGCGCCAGGGAGAAGAAGCAGAAGGGCGAGGGGCCGTTCAAGGTCCTCTTTCTGGGCCCCAACGGCGCGGGTAAGACAACAACCATAGCGAAGATGGCGCACATGCTGAAGAGCAACGGCATAAGCTGCGTCATATCGGCGAGCGACACCTTCAGGGCCGCGGCGATAGAGCAGGCGGTGATACATGCGAAAAGGCTCGGAGTAGATGTGATAAAAGGAGTCTACGGAGCCGATCCCGCGAGCATAGCTTTCGACGCTGTCGCCTACGCGAAGGCCCATGGGCTTGATGCGGTGCTCATAGACAGCGCTGGCAGGCAGGAGACGAACAAGAGCCTGATAGAGGAGCTGAAGAAGATGGTGCGCGTGAACAAGCCAGATCTCTGCATCTTCATAGGCGAGGGCATAGCCGGCAACTCGCTTCTGGAGCAGGTGAAGCAGTTCGACCAGGCGGCAAAGCTCGACGGCGTGATACTCACGAAGCTTGACGTTGATGCCAAGGGAGGCAACACGCTTTCCATACTGAGCGACACCACAGTGCCTGTTTTATATTTTGGGATGGGAGAGAAATACACTGATCTCGTGCCCTACAATCCCCAGTTCGTCGTTGATAACATAGTGCCTGGCTGATGCAATGGCTGTGGTGAACGAAACAGAGACAAGCATCGAAAGGGTTAGCGTGGCATGGGCGCTGAGCGGAGTCATAGAGATAGGCATCGGCCTGCTGCTCGGCAACGCAACAGGCTGCCAGTGCACCTCGAACGAGCTAAACTATGTCCTGCTCGGACTGCTCTCGATACTCATCGCGCTGGTGCTGAGATCCAGCAGGGAAATGATTGCAAAGCAGCTAGACTCTTGGAGATCGCGGGGAACCAGAGCCTATCAATAAAAATGTGTGTCTGTAGAATATAATGTTGTATTCTCATGGTGAGCATTGAAGACATAGCCTGGACTGAGAAGTACAGGCCGTCGAAGATTGACGAGATAATCGGCCAGGACGCTATAGCGCAGAGGCTGAAGGCGTTCGTCAAGTCAAAGAGCTTCCCGAACATGATTTTTGCGGGCCCCGCCGGGGTAGGAAAGACGACATCGGCACTCGCGATGGCGAAGGAGCTGTACGGCGAGGACATAAACGTGGCGTTCCAGGAACTCAACGCGAGTGTCACTCCAGAAACACCTATTTTAATAAGGAAAAATGGCAAAATTGAAAGAACGACTTTTCAAGATATCGCAGATGAACATTTCAAAGACGACAAATCAAAATATGCTTATCCTGAAGGACTAGAAGTACTCTCGATAAATCCAGACACTTTTAAAGTCAGATTTGCAAATGTGGCAAACATATCGAAGCATAAAGTAGACAGAGTACTCCGAATACGATTTGAAGGAGGCACGGTGCGCACTAGTTTGAATCACTCGCTTGTTATCATGAATGAGAAAGGTGAACTAAAGGAAATTAAGGCGTCAGAGCTTAGGAAGAACGATATGGTGCTCTCATTTAAGGCACTAATTGAAGGAGCCGATATCGAATTGGACGTCTCCTCTTTAGCTCCGAACAGAATTATGGAAATGGATGGAAACTTGGGTGGACTCTTAAACCCGAAGGTGAAGACCGTTCTTAGTAAAATAACTGTAGACGAAAAATTGGCATGGTTATTTGGAAGCTATGCCGCGGAAGGGGTGACTGGTTTTAGGAATAATACAAGTGGCATATGCGTATTTACTTACGGCTATCCAAAGGAAATGCCAGTAGTTGAAAGGGCATCTAAAATAATAACAGGGATGGGGTTCGATGTTCACCTGCATACGATTGTGTCGGGAAGCAGCCAGAGGGAATCGGGGGTACAGCTGACAGTAGCATCTACGCAACTTGCACGATTTTTTAGAGCGCGCTTTTACAATACAAATGCTGCAAGTAAAACGGCTCATAGCAAAAGAATACCTAGTTTTATATTTGATGCCCCGCTTAGCTTAAGAGAAGAGTTTCTGAAGGGATATATGGGAGACGCCGCAGGTAGATGGGCAGATTACGTAAGATACTGTTCGGTTTCTCCTGATTTACTGACTGATGTAGTGTGGTTGGCCAAGATATCTGGAATGGAAAGTTCGGGTTTCGAAACGGAAGCAAGGCTAATATGGGAGAAGGAATCCTCTTTCTATTCGATAAGTGAACTACTTCCGATGGCTCCGATAGTCAAGGAATTGGAGAGGATTAAACCGAAATTGAACTGGCGCTACCTGCTCCGGCACCAGATTTATTGGAAAAAATCTGATAGAATAAGTAAGAAATCTCTCAGAGACGTTATTCAAAAAATTGAAAGGGAAGGAGGAAAAAGTAAATATCTCGGAAAACTCAATAAACTGCTTAATTCTGACATTTATGCTGCCAGAGTAAAGAAAATTGATATTCAAGACTATTCTGGTTATGTATACGACGTTTCTGTTCCGGGAAGTGAAATGTTTTGGGGAGGAACTTGCCCGATACTTCTCCACAATAGCGACGCCCGCGGAATAGACGTGATAAGGGGCAAGGTGAAGGAGTTCGCAAGAACGCTGCCGCTCACAAGCGGGCTGGTGAAGATAGTTTTTCTGGACGAGGCGGATGCGCTGACACCCGAGGCCCAGCACGCGCTGAGGAGGACGATGGAAAGGTACTCTGCTACAACAAGATTCGTATTCAGCGCGAACTACGCGAGCAAGATAATAGAGCCGATACAGAGCAGGTGCGTGGTCCTGAGGTTCAAGCCCCTGAACGAGGAGGAAGTAAAGAAGTACATCAGAAGGATAGAGAAGGGCGAAGGCCTTGAAATAGACGAGAAGGCTGTGGAGGCTCTTGTCTACGTGAGCGAGGGCGACCTGAGAAAGCTGACGAACGTGCTACAGAGCGCTGCTGTGCTGGGGCCAAAGATAACTGAGAGGGAGATCTACGACATCGCGTCGCGCGCGAGACCGAAGGAGGTGACCGCGATGCTGAAGTACGCGCTCGAAGGCGATTTCCAGAAAGCGAGACACGAACTTGACACGCTTACGCTTAATTATGGGATGAGCGGCGAGGATGTGCTCCTGCAGTGCTACAGAGAGGCACTCAACCTGCCTGTCGGTGACCACCTAAAGCTCAGCCTCGTCAAGGCGATAGGCGAGTACAACTTCCGCATAGTGGAGGGCGCAAACGAGAGGATACAGCTCGAGGCAATGCTTGCGAACCTTGCTCTTCTGGAGAAAAAGTAGTTACGTTTCTAGTTCCTCGGCAAGATGTTCAAAAAGTTTCTGGTTCAGCGCAAGCATATGCTTGAAATATTTCCTGCCTCCTTGGGTGCCCCAGTACCTACCAGAACCGAGGTCTCCTATAATTATGCCGATAGTCCTTTCAAGAATAAGGAACTTGATTTCCTTGTCGAAGAGGTCATCCCTCTTTGTAAGCGGAATCGTTTTGCAAAGATTTATCCATTCATCAACGTAACGCAAGAATCTCGAATGGGGATAGCTATTGCTTCGTATGTCCAAAATCGATCGCCACAACATATAAGAGAGGTCGGCCCATTTCGGCCTGTATCCCCACGATACGTGATCAAGCAAGACATAGTTTCCGTTAGAAAGTTTGCGTATGTGTTCTGGGTACAAGTGCATGTGCATAAACTCCATAGGCATTACGGCCACATATCTGGGCACAAGTGCGTAGAAACGCGAAAGGTAGCTGGAATAATCTGAACGTTTCAGGCGTTTCTTTATCTTTGCGTTTTTCAGCCACTCCTGCGTGTATTTCACTACTCTCTCCTTCACGGCGTCAGGTTTTGCGTTTAATAATTTAATCCATGGTTTCGTTATCGCCTTAGTTCTGTATTCTTGATAAAACCTAACAAAATCTTTTTGCTGGGCCTTTGTTGGAGAGGGTCTGCTGAATATCTCTGGCGCCTCGACGTATTCGAAAATGGTAAAGCCGTAGCCTGTCTTCGATGCCCACTTTCTGCGGGCGTAGACGAACGGCGCCCTTATGATTTTGCTCTCATTTTGACTTTCGAAATTTCGAATTTCGTCAGCATCGTGAGACACGTCTTCGGTACCGTGAAATTTCAAAACCGCATGTTTTCCTTTGTATGTACCTTCGTATATCAGGCTCCTAAGGTAGTATTTGCCTTTTACAGTATCGAAATTTCGATATATTTCTTTTTTTACTTTGAATTTCGTTTCTCTGGTAACCTGCGATACTGTCTTTGTTGGATTCTTTATCAGCGCATTAAATTGATTTTCTTCTTCAAGTTTCTCAGGAAGTGGTTGCGTGCCAATCACCACTATATGAGCGGGCTCCTTGCAAAAGTGAGATAGCCGGTGTGCCAAATTCCTTTTGTCGAAGGTCTCGATCCTTCCTTTCTCACAAGTATGTCTCTAACGATGGTTTCAATCGTGTAGATGTCCGCGAATCCGAGTTTTTCTAGAGTTTGCACGTATTTCTTTGCCTGTTCGATATTGGGAAAGTAGCCCACAACGCAGCCACCGGGCTTAAGAGCCTTCTTCGTATTCTTGAGAGCCTTCTCAGAGCTGGGCAGGTCTAGGGTAACGAGGTCAATGTTCTTTTCGTCAATCTTCTTGGTTATGTCTTGGTTCTTCAGCGTGACATTCTCAACTCCGATTAGGTCTACATTGTGTTTCGTTATCTTGAGGAAGTCATCGCGAATGTCATATCCGTATACGTGCTTGCATACCCTTGCAAGGCTCACGGTTAGCCACCCGCTTCCGGTGCCCGCGTCTACGCAGACGCTCTCCTTTCCCACTCCTGAATAGGCGATTATCATTCCTATGTCCTTAGGCAGTATCACCTGTGGCCCACGTCTCAATTTCTTGTAAATTTTGGGATAAATAAACACCGATAGCACCTATTGCAGAGGACCGAAGGATACCGCAGGCATAATGCCGTTTGGTGGCGTATTTCTTGCCCTTATCCAGTTTATCGTCGCGGTGTTGTTCACATACCTCCCATAGTTGTCGGTGTAAGAATATGCTATCATGGCGAAGGCGTCCGAAGGCGAATTAAGCGATGTGGAGGAGTTGAGCGGTGGGCCGAAATCGTAGCCTGCATACCTGCTCTCCAGATAGAACCGGCTATTGTAGAGCGAGAAGCTCAAGGGCATTCCTGGTTTGGCGAAGTCATCGGTGAAGTAGAAGTATTCGTTGTAAAGCGAGTTGAAGGCTGAAAAGTTGAATGTTTGGCTCACCTCTGCATTGCCGTTATATGTGTACATCGAGTAGGTAAAATCAGGGTTTGTACCGTACCTGGCTGGGTTTGTCTCAAGCACTCCTGAATCAAAGGAATAATCGTTAGAACTGACGAACCCTCCATATCCTGTGGGGACGGTATAATGCCCATAACAGTATATATCTAGGCAGAACTGCTCGCTGCTCGGGCCCCAGTTGACATCCACTGTCTGGTTCAGCGAGAAGTAACTTGAGCGGTTTATGAGGAAGTGCGACAGGTACACTACGGCCTCGCAGTTGCCAAGGCATGCGGGCGAGTACTCGTAAGGTACTCCCTGACCGAAGGTAAGCCCGTTGTCCACTTTCCAGGCGGTGCCGTTGCTGCCGCTGCTGACCTGTGAGTCTATGGCACCTGTGCCGTTGCCAGAATACCTGCCAGTGAAATTGTCATATATGTTGAAAACGCGGTTGCCGTTGTCGTACTTGCCATATACGGAACTGAGCGTGGGCGCCTCACCAGTAGGGCCGTTTGCTGACATGACGTTGTTCGGCATTATGTCCATGTAGATTGTGCGGCTGCCAAATGCGGATATGCTTTGGTTCAGCCTGACCCAAACTCGTGTGCCCGATGTGTTGCTCGGGCCGCTTTCGACCCATGCCTGCAGGGGTTGCCCTGTGCCGCCAGGCCCGGTTGTAAATTCCACGTTGGTCCAGTTGGAGTTTATGCCAAGATATTTTGCACTATTTATTCCCAAAAGCTGTTGGAACGGCTGCGGTGTCGGATTCGACTGCGTGTTTGTTAGGTTAATAGCAACATATGGAAGCATTGGTGGAGAGACTGCGACATTTATAGGTCCTGTTGTTAAATTCTCGTTTGTAGGACCACCGACAGCGTGAATCCGTAATTTGAATGAATAATTACCTAGCAGTGTTGAGGAATTCGTTTGTATTGCGCACGTGGCGCTTGTCTGGTTTGTACAGTCAGTTGATGCACTATAATTGCCGTCAAGACGACTTTCTAACCATTGATAGGAATAGTTTCCTGTACCTCCCAGTGCGGTGTTCGGTGCCGAATCGGTTCTTATTTTTATAGTGTAATTTTCACCCTGTATTACATTTTGTGAAGATGCATTCAATAATCCAACTCTAAAGTTCATTATTCTAAAGCTATCATTACTGGCTAATAGAGTCACATTTGTAGAATTACCAAAATCGTTTCCGTTTTGCATATCAAAGAGTACAATGGTTGGGTGATTGTTTATTGTATTAAATGTATCATTTATCTCTGCAATGTTTTGAGCAGCATTAGTAAATTTGAAACCATAAGAAGCATTAATGAAATTTACAAATCCAGTTGATGCTGGAAGAAGGCAACTACTTAAAAGGCCAATACGGCAAAATCTAGGTCTTTCATCCATCCAATCTGCAGCTAAGCGGGACGATGGAGCTTGATCTATTATATACAAACAGTGCACTGGTTGTAGTAAAAGAGATAGATCGCATACCTCTGCATTGATGTTTTGCAAATTAGGAGCAGTCAGGTTAGGTGTCAGGCTTAGATAGGCTGTTATTATATCCTCTGCATTCATTCCTGGGATAGCAAATGGTATTTTTATAACATATTGACTATACGTTGGGTTAACTATTTCAAAAAATGCGCCATAACTAGCACCGTGACTATTAGAACACTGCGGAAGTAATTCGTCATAACAAGAATAAGTTCCGATCTGAATTAAATCTCCTCCGCTTTGATTAGAACCGATACCGATCCACTGACTAGAAGCCCTTGGAGTTGGACTTGAGAGAGCCGGTTGCAAAATCCAAGAACCTTGTACATATGTTATTGGTTTTGGTTGTGTTGTTTGAACTTGATAACCTGTCCAATAACTGGCGCTACTTATCCCTATACCTTGAATAGGATCGGTGAGGTTATCTGCATTTGTTTCCTTGTATGTGGGAGATTGGGTTGCATTTAGCCGCACGGACGGCAAAGCAATAACAAGACTGTTTGGTACGACATTAACAATAATTGCTTCTTTACTAATCCCGAGATTACACTGCTGAGCATGAATGCGTATCGCATTCGAGTTTGGATTTGTATTATCAGGAGTATATCGCAAGCATAACTGTTCAGCGGTTGTGAAGTTTAGAACTGTAGAATTGTTTAGCATGTTGCTCTCGGAGGTTTGTGTTGGCAAAGAGGGATTGTTGGCGAAAAATTGTTTGTTTAACTCTGTCAGATTAACACTAATATTATAAGATTTAAGAATCTCGCTAGAATTGTAATTAAATAAGGAAGAAATCGCACACGCCCCAACTGTGTTTTCAATACTAGTATAATTTAATAGAGCCAGAATAAAATTACGCGGGGGACTTGTTGGGATGTTAAAGCAGTTAAACAAATCTGAAGTATTAAGAGTTTGCGAGTAAGCCGGAGTGATAAATATAATTGAATAGGCTAAAACTACAAGCAAAATTCTTATTTTCTTGATAGAATCCCTCATTTGGATGCCGCTACAACATCATGGACCATATCCTGACGCAAGATAACCATAAGTTGATAAGTAGAGTGTAAACAGCAAACTAACGATTATCAAGAAGACTGTTGTATATTGAAAGAGTTTGGATAGCGTTTTGCGAGTTTTTAATATAAAAACTACATAAGCAATGAAAAACAAAGTCAAGGGTAAACCATAAGTTAACGTTTCTGCACCAAAACCGACTGAGTAGTTACCCGATTCTACGACAGCAAAAATGCCTCCGAACAAGCCTGTTAGTATACTTAAAACCACTCCAAGTAGTTCGGTACCGAATTTCTCTAGGTTTTTATTAATCGAATCCCCCTAATCAGGCTAGAAATTCAGTGTATTAACTAATAATCAATTAAACATATCAATCTTTATTTGTTTCTTCTTTTTTGGTTGTTCTGAACTTTGAAGTTACCGATTTCGCTGATTTGCTCGTGGTTTTTCTTTTTGTTTTAACTCTTCTCATATCCGAAGCTTTCTGCGCTACGGGTTCCTCGGTTTTTCCCTCCTTTTTCTTGCCCCAGTTCTTCTTAGTCTCGCAGCTTGGATCAAGGTCCATCTCGAAGACCTTCCCTTTCCTGAACACCTTCACTATCGGGGTGTGGCAGAGCGGACAGACCTTGCCTGTCGGCACTATCTTCGCGTACTGCGGAAGCGGGTAAGTCTGGTTGCACTTCGGCCAGTTTGCGCAGCCCACGAACTGCTTGCCCGCCCTAGAGTATCTCACAAGCAGGTTTCCGCCGTCCTTTAGGCACTTGCCAAGTACGTTTGACTGGTTTGTCTTTTCAAGACCCTTGCCCAGGTCCTCTCCTATGGCTTTCTCGCTCTTCTTGAACAAGCCTATCGTCTGCACTATCAGCTCCTTGCCCTCGTTGATGACCGCCTGCTCGGTTGTCTTGCCCCTTGTTATGTCCTCCATGTCCTCCTCGAGCTTTCTTGTAAGTGCTTCATCAACTATGGACGGAACATGCTGCTTGAGCGCCTCGTAGACGCTCATTCCATAAGCGGTGGTCTCTATGCGCTTATTTGTTATGTAGCCCCGGTTGAACAGAGTGTCAACTATTGCGGCCCTGGTCGCCTTGGTGCCAAGATCCTTTGCCTCGAGCAGCGCGATGAGGCTCGCCTTGGTGTATCTGTCAGGCGGTTTCGTGACAAGCTTCTTGCTCTGCGCCTTCTCCACCGGCAGCATCGCCCCTAGCTTGAAAGCAGGCATGTGCGATTCCTCAGGTTTGTAGTAGGTATAATAGGAAAGCCATCCGTAATTCACTATCCTGCTGCCTTTTGCTTCGTATTTCTCCTGCGCTACCAAGAGCTGGACGTCGGTGTGCTCAATTGTGGCAGGCTCGGCGAACGCGGACAGGAAGCGTCTGGTTATCAGATCATACAGCTTCTCCTCCTCGACCGTAAGCTTTGCAGGCATCTCGCCAGTGGGGTAGATTGCAGGATGTGCCTCGTCCTCCTTCCTGCCCTCTATCGGCCTGAACCTAGACGCCTTGATAAGCGCGTCAGCTATCTCCTTGTACTTCGGGTTGCTCGATAGCGCGTTTATTATCCTCGGCAGGTTCAGCGAGTATGGCAGCTTTTGCGATGAGGTTCTCGGGTATGAGATGTATGAACGTTCGTAGAGCGTTTGCGCAAGCGCAAGAGTCCTTGAAGGGTCAAGACCGAGAGTTCTGCTTGCCTCGAGCTGCAGAGATGTGAGATCGAAAGGCGGGAACGGGAAGAGCTTCGCCTCCCTTATGTCAACAACATCAACACGTGCTTTTGCGCCAGTAGCTTCCTTCACAAGCTTGCCAGCGGCATCTTCCTCGAATATCGCTCCGCGCTTGTTCTTGAACTCTGTCTTGTTCACTGTTATGAAGACTTCCCAGTAATCCCTGGGCTTGAAATCCTTTATCTCCTTCTCGCGCTCCGCGAGCACAGCGAGTGTCGGCCCCTGCACCCTTCCAATGCTCATCGTTTTCCTGTTTCCTGTGGAGTACATAGCGCTCATGAGCGCCCTGCTGAAGTTAATGCCCCACATCCAGTCCAGTATGTGCCTCGTCTCCCCCGCATCGAAGTTGCCCCTGTCGAAGCCCCCTCTCTTCTGGTACGCGTCGAGCAGGTCCTGCCTAGTGGTCGTGGAGAAGTGCATTCGCCTTACATTGCTCCAGTCCGGCTCCTTGTTGACATCGTTTGTTTTCACGTACTTGATTATGTTGGTGCCTATGACGGTGCCCTCGACGTCGTAGTCGCAGGCGTTGGTGAACGCGTCGCAGTTCCTGCTAACCTCTTTTATCGTGTCTAGGTACTTCTTCGTGAAGTACGCGCCCTTCGTGACCTTGAACGACGGGACCCATTCAAGATCAAAGATCGGCAGCGCGCGGTTTTCGCCTTTCTGCGAGAGGGTGAAGAGATGGCCCGCTGCTGCAACGACCAGCAGCGTGTCTCCATCCTTGAATATCTCGAAATAGCCTATGCCACTGAGGTTCTTCCTTAGCGGCCTCCCGTCTCCCAGGGCGAGGGCTATTCGCAGAGCTACACTTGGTTTTTCAGCAACTATGAGATTGCGCATCTAGATCAGCTAGCGCTTCTGCTTCCTCCTTTGCGCGCCTGAAGCCTGCGCCGGGGTCTTTGAGATGTGGTATGCCATGTACAGGCCAAGGGCGACAGCGACGACTGCCAGGACGTAGAAGATTAGGCTGCCCCCTGAAAACACGAATGCTATTACAGCAAGGATGCTCAGCACCACTACGCCTACTGAAAACATGAAAGCCTGCGACTCATGCTGGTTTTCCAGAAAACTGAAGTCTAGCTCCATCGGCTCACGAAGCAATCTCTTATGCAGGCTTAAAATTATAAGGCTTCGCAGCGCATCCCACTTGTGTTTTGGTGCTCGGAGCAATAGAGATAATAGGCATAACTCTCCTCTCAGCTGTGATAGCCGCGTCGGCGCAGTACCTATACAAAAGGGGCATCGCCAAGTTCAGGTTCAGCCTGAAGGAGATAATAAACGAGTTCAAGAAGAGGGACATACTTCTCGGTGGCACGCTATATATAGTCAGCCTGGCAGTATACCTCTACGCGCTTGACAATGCGCCCCTCATATCTTTCGTCTATCCGGTCTTCGCCAGCACATTTGTTTTTGTGCTTCTCATCTCGAAGCTCGTCTTCCATGAGCGCATAAACCTGCACAGGGTCGCGGGCATGGCGCTGATAATCTTGGGCATCGCGGTGATATCGCTCACTTTTCCGGCGGTGTGAACATGCAGGGCAAGATGGTATTTGTTTTGCTGCTCCTCACGAGCACGCTTTTGGGAGCAGCGGGGCAGCTCTTCTTCAAAATAGGAGTCACGAGCGGCTTCTCCGGGCTCGTTGAGTTTGTAGCGCTCGGACTGGTGGCTTACGGGGTATCCACGGTTATATACTTCTACGTGCTCAGCAGGACGCATCTCAGCTGGGCCTATGGATTCACTGGGCTTAGCTACATCTTCGCGAGCGTGATAGCCTATCTTTTCCTGGGAGAGTTAATCCCAGCACTCAGGTGGGAAGGAATTTTGATAATAACGCTAGGTACGGTGCTGATTGGGCTCAGCTAGATATCAGCTTCGATATTCCTATGCGCTCGCTGCCGAACTTCCGCGTTATTGGCTCCATTATCTTTGTCAGTGACCTCGCTGTTGCTGCCTTGAGGTCCGCGGGATGCAGCTTCTTAGACCTGAAGTCCTCGACAAGCTGCTCGTAGTCCGTGTAATCGACATCGCCGCCGTGCTCTCCCTTTCTTTCGACATGAAGCTCGTTCTTGATTGGGAGCGTTATGTACTTGTTGATCAACAACACCGGGTTGTTGTCCACGACCCCCTCCGGGCACCACGCCTTGTTCATAGTCTCTGCCACCTCGCTCTCTGTCGCGAGTATCGAGATGAACGAGCCTGGCTTCGACTTGCTCATCTTCATCGCAGCCACCTGCTCCTCCTTCGACGAGTTCGCATCAAACTGCGGAGGCTCGACGAGCGAGGGCATGAGGTGGTGGTGCAGAGGTACTATATTTTTCATCTTCATGCTCTTGAAAGTCTCCTTTGCGAACACGTGCACGCGCCTCTGATCCATGCCCGCGTGCGGCAGGTCCACGTCAAGCGCCCAGATGTCTGCGGTCTGCATTATAGGGTATATGTACTGCGAGACGTAGAGCGAATCCTTCTCGCTTCTCCCCTCTATGACCAGCATTCGCGTTGCGCGCGCCATCGTTGTCCTTCGCGATATCTGTATAAGCGTCTCCCAATAGTCCTTTGTCTGCGGATAGAGGTCGGAGCCTAGCACCACTCTGGTCTTTGGGCAGAAGAAGCTGAACAGGTCGCGGTAGAAGCCCGCCACCTTCTTTATCTTCTCCCAGTCCCCGCCCAGCTTGTTGTTGGCCATGGTATGCCAATCCGCGAGAAGCACCTGCGTCTCTATGCCCGCCTTCGCAAAATCGTTTATCTTCTTGCCTCCGAGGAGGATGTGGCCGATGTGGGGCATGCCGCTTATCTCGAGGCCGATGTAGTGCTTCGGCTTGCTGTTGGTCTCGAGCATCCCGCGCAGTTCTGGCTCCGTTATTATTTCTTCGAGCGGCTCCGACTTTATCAGCTTCAGCCGCGTATCAACATCCATGCTCTCCGCAACTATTGACGCAAGCCATCTTTTAATCCTTATCTTCACCGTGCGGTGAATTTTTGTCCTAAAATCGCGGTTTGGACATAACGAAGTTATACAAATCCGTCGAGAAATTGCCCATTTATCCTACAGAGAAGACTGCGCTTGAGAAAACCTTATAAGTATTGTAGTAGATTTAATTGACCAGGCGTTTAGAGCGTATTTTACCCGTTATTCCCCACCCTCTAAACGCTTCCTGCTCAAATTTTTGACCTGTTCCGATATTCCGCTAACTCCATGCTGCACGAAAACCGCATAAAAAGGATAGTTAAGAATATTAAATCGAGGCACATATTATGTGCTATATAATGGTTATATGAAGAGATTCACGACCACCGCTGAGATAAAGCTCTCTAACAAGCTTGTAGACCAGGTCATAGGCCAAGACAGGGCAGTGGACATAGTCAAGAAGGCCGCGAAGCAGCACAGGAACGTGCTTCTTATAGGCAGCCCGGGAACCGGCAAGACGATGCTCGCGCAGGCGATGGCAGAGCTTATGCCGGTCGCAGACCTCGAGGACGTGCTCGTCTACAAGAATCCGAACGACGAGAACAGGCCTGTTGTCAAGACAGTCAAGACATATCCGAAGGTCGAGCTCAAACCTGGCGAGAAACCCAAGCCGCTCGGCGACGGGCAGGGCAGGCAGATGGTGCAGAGGGAGAAGCTCAGGGGAAGGATAGACACGTCGCAGGGCAGAAGCAACGTCGTGCCGATAACTGCGCTGCTCATCATACTGCTCCTTGCCGTAGCGCTGAGCAGCTTCCTGACCGGCTACGAGATACTCGTGTTCGCCGCGCTGATACTCGGAGTGCTCATATTCGCTTCCGCTGTAGTGTTCGTTGGCAGCTTCAGGCGTGTTGGAATGTTCCCGGGCTTCTTCGAGTCGAACGAGCCCAAGCTGATAGTGGACAACACTGGCATGACCCACGCGCCATTCGTCGACGCCACCGGATCCCGCGCAGGCGCGCTGCTCGGAGACGTTAAGCACGATCCGCTGCAGAGCGGTGGCCTAGGAACGCCGGCGCACCTCAGGGTTGAGAGCGGCGCGGTCCACAGGGCTAACAAGGGCGTACTTTTCATAGACGAAATCGCGGACCTCGAGCCCAAGTCGCAGCAGGAACTGCTGACAGCGATGCAGGAGAAGAAATATTCGATAACAGGACAGAGCGAGCTTAGCTCAGGGGCGATAGTCAGGACGGAGCCCGTTCCTGCTGACTTCCTGCTCGTAGCGGCAGGAAACCTTGCGGACATGGAGCGCATGCACCCTGCGCTCAGGTCAAGAATACGCGGGTACGGATACGAGGTGTACATGGAGTCGACAATGCCTGACAACAACGAGAACAGGGAGAACATAGTCAGGTTCATAGCGCAGGAGATCGCGAAGGACACGCGCATACCTCCGTTCAACTATGCGGCGTGCATGGAGGTGATCAACGACGCCAGGAGGCGCGCCGGAAGGAAGCACAGGCTTACGCTCATACTCAGGGACCTTGGCGGACTTGTGAGGGCCGCTGGGGACATAGCCACGGAGAGGGGCAAGAAGGCGGTGGGAAGGGAGGAGGTGCTTGAGGCCCTGGGCTATGCGAAGCCGATCGAGGCGCAGTACGCAGAGCAGGAGCTCGAGTACACGAAGGACTACAGGGTGTTCAACACCAAGGGATATGCGATAGGCAGGGTCAACGGCCTGGCAGTTATGGGGGCCAACGTCACAGCTACAGGCATAGTCACTCCCATAGCAGCGGAGGTTACACCCGCAAGCTCGCGAGCCGAGGGCAAGCTCATAGCCACGGGCAAGCTCGGCACAATAGCGAAGGAAGCTGTGAAGAACATAAGCGCAGTGATAAAGAGGCACATGCACCGCGACATAGCGAGCTATGACATACACGTCCAGTTCATACAGACATATGCCGGTGTTGAGGGCGATAGCGCCAGCGTCTCTGTAGCTGTCAGCGTGATATCCGCCCTGGAGGGCATACCGGTCAAGCAGGACGTGGCGATGACCGGCTCGCTTTCTGTGCGAGGCATGGTGCTTCCTGTAGGCGGAATAACCGCGAAGGTGAGGGCCGCGATCGAGGCCGGGATAAAGTACGTGATAATACCGGAGAGCAACAAGGATGATGTCTATCTGGACAGCGGAATGGCGAGGAAGGTCAGGCTGCTGTACGCCAGAAACATAGCAGACGTGCTGGGCTACTCGCTCAAGCCGAGCGGAAGGAGGAACGAGATAATAAGGGAGCTGAGGCACTACCTTACCGCGGACTCGAGGGAGAGGCCGCCGCTCGTGGTCGGTGCATCGATGCCTGCGGTGAAGTGATCGCGTGCAGGACAAGGCGGCACTCAAGAAAATAGAGGGGCTTGGAGAGGGCATAGCCTACGAGATCAAAGAGGGCAAGAACCCAAGGTTCGTTACAGCCGCGAGGACGAGGAGCAACATACTCTTCGATAAGAAAGAGGGCTATCTCAGGCTTGGAAGCGCGAAGGAGGAGAGGAACTTCATCAACGTGGCCCAATCGAAGAAGTTCATGCAGACGGTGGCGATAGCGGCGAAGTGCCACAAGTTCCTGCAGGAGAACCTCCACACCACAATAAGGGGCCTGTTCTACCAGCTTAAGTTCTCGCTCGGCGAAGACGTTGACGAGAGCATATTCAGCGAGCAGGCAGAGAGCAATCCGCTGATCGAGGACCTTGAGGTATCGCTCGGGGTGAAGCGTGAGGAGCTGAACCTCAACGCGAACAGAAAGGGAGTGTTGGCCGGCAACCTCAAGGTGATAGACACGTTCGGCAACGAGCGCCAGGAGATAGACGCGAGCAAGATGGGAAGGAGCGGCTGGGCGATACCGAGCGATGTGGACAACGACATCGAGTTCGTTGACGTGAAGGCGAAGTACGTAATCGTGGTTGAGAAGGACGCGATATGGCAGAGGCTTAACGAGGACAAGTTCTGGAAGAAGGAAAACTGCATACTGATATCGCCGCAGGGCCAGGCAACGCGTGGAACGCGAAGGCTGATAAGGAAGCTGGCAGATAAGGGTCTCCCTGTTTATGTTTTCACTGATTCCGATGCGTGGGGATGGTACATCTACTGGACGATAAAGACCGGTAGCATAAACCTCGCCTACATAGGTGAGGATGTCGCAACCCCGGAAGCGAGGTTCCTTGGAGTGACAATGGCCGACCTTGACAAGTACGAGTTCCTGAAGAAACTGACGATAAAGGCGAGCGATGTTGACCTGAAGCGCGCACAGGAGATGCTTCAGTATGAATGGATAAAGAAGCACAAGGAGTGGGTGGTCGAGCTCGAGCGCATGATAAAAAGCAAGATCAAGCTTGAGCAGGATGCGCTTCAGGGGCCGAAGCTTACTTTCGTAGGCGACTACATACGCGAGAAAATAAGGAAGGAGGACTGGCTGCCGTAGCTAACCAGAACTCTTTGCTATCACACCGGCTTGCCTTCTGAATCGCCGAGTTCACGGTCCTTCTTCACGATGCCTATTATGATGGCCACGCTGGCGATCGCTGCGGCCGCGGCAATCAGTACAGTGCCGAGGGTTGTTTCAGACTGGGCGAGCGGCAATATGTGTTTGTTAGCGAAATCCACAGCGCTTTGATTGGCGGCTACCTGCTGCTGCACGAAATCTATGACTTGCTTTGTGTGAAAAACAGTGACGTTCTGTACCTTTTCAGAGATTGCAGAGAATACGCCCTGCTGCGTGCCGTTCACGTACGTTAGCCCATCGAAGGTAAGCTTTACCACATGGCCAGGTCCTGCATTTATCAAAGTAGAATTTCCTTGCGACAGCAGAGCATGCCCCGGCGGAAACTGCTGAACTATTTGAGGAGATCCAGGAAATGTTGCCTTTACGCTGCTGGCCATTGTGGTGACAGAAGCCATAGTGGCATTCCCTACACGGAAAAGTGCATCGAGGTTAAACCCAGCCGTAACGCTATACGTTGAGTTCCAGTATGCCCCGAAGCCCCAGCCACTGTGGACCGCGGTAGGGAAAACATTCCATATTTGCGAGGGATCAGGGCCGCTGTACATAGGAGTGAACTTCTGGACTACGCTACTCACATTCTCCTTCACCACTTTCGGTATGGTCTCTGTGACCACGTTTGGTGATACTCCACGAACGATATCCTGCAGTGCAGCGCCGGCTTCGTATAAAACAGCTCCGGCAGTTCCAAGGCCTCCTACCGTTCCTCCAACCGCGATTTCTTTCTTGTGCTCTCTAAGCTTCATATAATCGCTACTAGTCGCTCTGCCTCTTTTATATAGCTTGATGTTAGATTTGCTCGCCGATAAAATGGGCTGCCTCGCTTGGTTTTGTCACCAGGGCAGCGTGCCCAGGTTCGAGAGGTCTATCTTCGCGAGCGCCTTCCTCGGGTCCTGGTAGTACTCCCTTACGAACGCGCTTATCCCCTTCATGTCCTTTACACCGAGCTTGTTCAGCCTTTCGAGTATCTTGCCGCGCCTCTGCTCCTCTATGACTATCTCGGTGGGCGTGTACCCGGTGAGCCTCGCTAGCGTGTCCCTGTATGTCACGCTCGGCAGCACGTCCGAGCTCTTGTGCGTCTTGTAGTCGTAGACGTAGAGATCCGACAGAAGGACCTGCGTCTCTATGCCAGATATCTCCGATACCTGGGTGATCTTCCTGACGAGCTTGTTGCTCTCGTTCACCTGCGACACCACTATTATCGCGTCTATCAGCGGCACTATGTCCATCTCGATATCCATGGGCGAGTGCTCAAGCCTAGTGATTACATCCCTGGCGGTGCTCGCGTGTATCGTGCCCATCGAGATCTTGCCTATGTTCATCGCGGTGAGCATGTCCTTGGCCTCGACGCCTCGCACCTCGCCAATTATTATAAGGTCGGGCCTCATTCGCAGGGCGTTCTTGACCAGCTCCTCCATCGGCAGCTCCGGGCTTGTCTCCAGCCTCACTGTGTTCTCCTGCATCTCTGTGTTGAGCTCGTATGTCTCCTCCAGCACCACCACCCTCTCCTCCGGCCTGAAGAAGCTGAACATGGCGTTCAGCAGCGTCGTCTTGCCGCTCGCAGGCATTCCCCCTATCAGCAGGTTCGCGGGCCTGACTTTCAGGCCTTCTGTGTAGAGCCAGAGCCTACCAGCGAGGTTGTAGCTCAGCTCGTTGTTGTTGATCAGATCTATTATGCTCAATACGCTCTTCTTGAAGTTCCTGATTGTTATGTCGGCGCCAAGCGGCGAGTCCACTATGTTCACACGCGAGCCGTTGGGCAGGTGCACGTCGAATATCCTCCTGTTCGAGAGCGAGGTTGTGGCGTACATCTTCAGCTTTTTGACGAGCAGGTCGAGCTCCTTTTTGCTCAGGAACACGTCGCCCACCTTCTCGTATCCCTTGCCAGCGGCGTAGATGAACATGTTGCTGGTGTTGTTGACCATTATGTCCTCGACGTTGTCATTGCTAAGGTACTTGTCAAGCACTCCGAATGTTTTTGAGTCGGCGATGACCTTCCTTATGTCTTCCTGCGCCACTGCGGGCGAAATCGTCTTGGCTATGGACTCTATGCGCCTGTTCCTGTCAGCCTCCTCGGGAATGTCGCTGAGCTTGCTCTCGAGCTCTTCGAATACGAGTGATTCAAGGTTGTAGAAATCGTCAGGGTTCATCATCGCGGCACGCAGTTATATGCATAATTGAGTTTATTAAGTTTTGCGGGCTTCTTCGGAAAAAACTCCTTATACGACGGAAATTAGATTGGTTTGGCAACCACGCGGCCGATTGCTGTTCCCGGAAGCTGCGTCTCATCGTTGGTGTAGTTGATTATGAGCGCGCCGTTGAACACGCTGACAGTGTTGCCGGCGAGCGGGCCAGTGCCAGTGTAGCATGCAACGCTGAAGGTGTAGTTGCCTCCGATAGACATGAATATCTGGTTGCTCGGGGGGTTGAAAGGCTTCTGCATCCTCGCTATCGAGCCGTTCTGGTTGCAGCCTATCATGGTCACGTTGATTGGCACGCTGAGCGACTGCTGCAGGTTCACGCTCAGTATGCCGTTGGAGTAAAGGAAGAAGCTGAGGCAGCTGAAGCCCGAGGTGAGCGTGCATTCCTGCCCCGCGTAGTTGGAGGGGCTGAAGTAGCCGCTGACGAAGAGCGCCAGGAGCACTATGGCTATTATGGTGAAGGCCCACCCGTAGGTTATCAGGAACTCCATCGCGGATTGAAGCCTCATGTTTGAGAATAAGAGAATGGGATTTATTAGCGTATCAGCGGAGGGCTTCATGTATCTCGGCCGCGCCGCGTATTAGGGAGAAAGCGACGACTACCGTGGTAAGCCCGTAGGCCACCAGGATCGGCCATCCAGAGGGCGGCAGGCCCAGGACAACGATCAGGGCAAGATAGGCGAAGTTCACCGCCTTGAGTACCGCGTACGCGCCCCTTATGATGTGCGATGACGCTATTCTCCCGAAGCCGCTTTTCATGCTGCTGAAGGTCATTCCCTTCCTGGTCACCAGGTAGTCTGCGACGGTGTTCCTCGCGAACACTATCGCTATCACGAACCACGGAAGGATTGAAAGAAGGGTGAACAGGAGCCAGAAGGCGTACTCTATTATCCTGTCGATCGCTATGTCAAGGTAGGCGCCGTACCTCGGCGGTGCCTTCTCGTCCTGGGCCGCGAGATAGCCGTCGACCCAATCCAGAAGAAAGAGGAAGACGATCAGCGGGATGACAACAGTGGCCGAATACTTGACAAGCACAAGATAGATTACGAGCGCAAGGACAACTAGCCTGAAGAGCGAGACCATATCCGCGCTTCTCACAAAATCACGAGAATATAATACATAATCTTTATAATAATAGCAAACAAGTGTTAATCCTAATTGCTCATTGGTGTTGCAATGCTTGACCTCAGAGAGCGCGAAGAGAGCATACTAAGCTACTGGAAGGAACACGACATCAACAGCAAGGTCAGGGCGCTCGGACACGGAAAGAAGTTCTACTTCCTTGACGGGCCGCCCTATGCTTACAGCGAACTCGCAGCGCACCACATGTGGGTGACCACGATAAAGGACATGGTGGTGAGGTACAAGAAGCAGAGAAGGTTCAGGGTGCATGACCGCAACGGATTCGACGTCCACGGCCTGCCCACTGAGAACAGGGTGGAGAAGGACCTGGGAATCACGTCCAAGATGGATATAGAGAAGAAGATAGGCATTGCAGCTTTCGTGCAGGCCTGCAGGGCGCTTGTAGACAAGGGGATTGAAAAGGACACCGAGACTCTGAGAAGACTGGGAGCGTCATTCGATTTTGAGCACGTTTACCTCCCGTTCAAGAAGGAGTACATGAGCAAGGGCTGGGAGATCTTCAAGAAGATATACGACAAGGGTCTTGTGTACAAGGGAATGAAGCCCTTGGCATACTGCCCGCACTGCGAAACCGTGCTTGCGGGAGGAAGCATCGAGCTTGAGTACCAAGAGGATACGGATCCCTCGCTGTTCCTCGCTTTCAGGACGCTGAGAAGCAAGAGCGACAAGGTGGAGCTGGAGCCGGAAACGTATCTGGTTGTCTGGACCACGACTCCCTGGACTCTGCCGGCAAACGTGGCCATAGCGGTCAATCCTAAGGAGCTGTACGTAATCGCAAAAATCGAGGGAAGGAACTACGTGGTGGCGAAGGAGAGGCTGGATGAGTTTGCAAGCATGATGAAACAAAGCGCTGTTGTGACCAAGGAGTTCTACGGCAGCGAACTGGAGGGGATAAGATTCGTGAGCCCGCTTGAAGACAAGGTGCCGATGCAGAAGGAACTGAGAAAGTACCACAAAGTGATCCTGAGCGAGACCTTCGTGACAGTGTCCGAGGGGAGCGGACTGCTTCACGTCGCGCCTGGCCACGGAATAGAGGACGAGAAACTCGGAAGGGAACATAGGCTGCCCATGTTCTCACCAGTCGACACGCATGCAAGGTACACCGAGGAGGCGGGCGCCTATTCTGGATTGAAGGTGCCGGACGAAGCCAACGCACGCGTGCTTGAAGACCTTACGAATTCTGGGGCGCTGCTGGGGCAGGGAGAGGTCAAGCACAGCTACCCTCACTGCTGGAGATGCGGCAGCAAGCTCATCTACAGGGCAACAGAGCAGTGGTTCATCAACGTGCAGAAAATCAAGAAGAAGATGATAAAACAGAACCAGAAGGTCAGATGGCAGCCCGAAGCAGGGCAGGAGTGGTTCGCGGAGGCGATAAACAGCTCGCCTGACTGGACCATAACCAGGCAGAGGTATTGGGGAACGCCGATACCCATCTGGGTCTGCGCATCGTGCGGTGAGGTGGAGGTAATAGGATCGGTGAAGGAACTTGCAGAGCGCGCCAAGGGCAAGAAGGTGCCCGATGATCTGCACAGGCCCTACATAGATGAGGTTAAATTCGAGTGCTCCAAGTGCCACGGGGAGATGAGCAGAATACCAGACGTAATCGATGTCTGGTACGATGCTGGGATAGCCCATACCGCAAGCCTGAACGACGAGGAATTCAGAGAGCTGTTTCCCGCAGACTGGATAACAGAAAGCAACGAGCAGCTGAGGGGCTGGTTCGCAACGCTGATGCGCACTAGCGTGGCCACATATGGCAAGACGCCTTTCAACACAGTCATAATCGGAGGCATGATGAAGGACCAGTTCGGCGGGGAGATGCACAGGCACCTCGGAAATGCGGTGACAGCGAACGACCTCTTCAAAATAGCAAGCGCTGACGGCTTCAGGCTGTGGTCCTCGAGCCACCCGAGATGGCAAGAACTGAAGTTGAAGAAGGACGAGATGGTCGAGGCGGACAGGGACATAATCACGCTTTACAACACAGCTGAGTTGGTCAAGGAGCTCGCCACGCTGTCGGGGATTGACCTCAAAAGCGTGAAGAAACCGAGAGTCGCTTCGCTCTCCGCTGAAGACGCGTGGATAATCTCGAGGCTCAACACGCTGATCGGCAGGTTCGATGCAAGCTTCGACGCATACATGCTAGACACCGCGGTAAACGAGATGAAAAGCTTCTTTGTTGAGGATTTCAGCAGGTTCTACCTGAGAATGGCGAAGAAGCGGGCTGGCAGCGCAAAGAAGGGCGAGCTGAAACGAATCGCCAATCTTGTGGCCTACGTGCTGAAAAGCATAGTAATAATGTCTGCACCAATAATCCCCTTCTCCACGGAGCACATCTACCTGCAGCTCTACGGAAACAAGGAGAGCGTGTCGATGGAAGACTGGCCGAGGGCCGACAGGAAGGCGGTAAATGCGGAGCTCGAGGGCGAGTTCGCGGTAGCGAGAGACGCGATAACTGCGCTTCTAAACAGCAGGGAGAAGTCAAACGTAAAGTTAAGATGGCCGCTTGCCAACGGCCTCGTCGAGGTCAAAGATGACAAAACGCAGCTTGCGCTTGAGAAGCTCTCCGGTTTGGTAGAGGACTACACCAACATAAAGAAGGTGACTGTGAGAAAGGTTGAGGGATTCAGGAAAGAGGTTCGGCCCGTGTTTGCTGAGATAGGGCCGTCCTTCAAGGAGAAAGCAGGGGCTGTCGCAGATGCGCTAAGAAAAGAGGACCCTGACAAGCTGGAAAGCGCAGTTGCGGATAGCGGCCACTATTCCCTGCACACGGACAGGGGCCTTGCGGATGTGACCGCTGCGCACTTCACCATCGTGCAGAAGCTGGATAGCGAAAACGCCATCGTGTTCAAGCACGGCATTGCCTCTGTGGACAAGGAGATAAGCAAGGAACTGTGGGAGGAGGGCATGATAAGGGAGTTTGAGAGGAGGGTGCAGCTGGCCCGAAAGGAGAAATTGATGAAGAAGACAGACAAGATAGCGGTGCGCTACGAGGCAAGTGTCCCGCTCGCTGAGATAGTGAAGAGGAACCAGGCGAAGATAAAGAAAGATGTCAACGCGACAGAGCTGCGCGAAGGCGTAGCGGAGGGAGCAGAAGCTAAGGAGTTTGACATAGAGGACGAGAAGCTAAAGCTCACCGTTGAGAGAAAATAATCAATATCGCGGCTGCTGCGGCTGGATCGCCTGCAATGAGGCCTCGTTGTTCTTGTACGCCTTCCTTCTCGGCAGGATGCTCCAGCAGTCCTTGCATATCACGAGCTTGACTACCTTCGTCTTCCTCTTCGAGCTCTTTACGCACTCCTGCCCTATCTTCCTGTTGCAATAGTTACACGTGACGAACTTGAAGAGGTCTCTGCCGCATCTTTCGCATCGCATTGTGACTCACTGTTTGCAAATGCTTTGCTCAGTGAAGATATAAAAACACATCTCAGGCGAGTCTGCAAAAGGCATTTAAAATAGCGAAGCCAATTCTGCAACATGTATTCTAGGGAAGTGGAAGCCCTGCTACGCAAGAAGGGAATCACCCCTGGCGACATGATAAGGGTCGTGCTCAACAAGAAGACGTTCGAGGGCATACTGCTCCCGAGACCCGAATTCGGCGACCAGGGCGCGCTCGTGCTAAAGCTGAAAAACGGCTACAACATTGGCCTGAAGCCCGGGGTGGGAACCAAGCTGGAGAAGCTGGAGCATGCGAAGGAGACATTCACGTTTCCGAGAGTGAAACTGGAAAAGAGGGAGGGGCTGCCGAACGTGACCATAGTCTCAACAGGTGGCACGATTGAAAGCAAAGTAGATTACATAACCGGCGGAGTGCACATGCTTGTCGAGCCTGAGGAGATGCTCGCACAGGTGCCCGAGATACTTGAGATTGCAAATTTCAAGGTAGTAAGCCCGATGCGCATCGCGAGCGAGGACATGCTCTATCAGAACTGGCAGGAGATAGCGAGGGCGGTTGCGAAAGCGCTGTCGGACTCGCACGGAGTGATAGTTACCCACGGGACGGACACGATGCACTACACTGCAGCTGCGCTCAGCTTCATGCTTGACGGGCTCACCGGCCCAGTGGTGATAACAGGGGCGCAGAGGAGCGTGGACAGGGGCTCGAGCGACGCTTTCATGAACCTGCTCTGCTCGGCACACCTCGCTGCGAAGGGGAATGTTGCCGAGGTCGGAATATGCATGCACGCGAGTTCTTCGGACGGTTTCTGCAACTTCATACGAGGGACGAAGGTCAGGAAGATGCACACGACGAAACGGGACGCCTTCAGGCCGATAAACAACAGGCCTATTGCGCGAATCAGCCCGAACGGAGCAATCGACTACATTGACGATGAAAGAAGGAGAAGAGGCGAGGACAGAAAGCTCCGCGTGGTAGCCGGATACGAGCCCAGGGTTGCGCTGCTCAAGTTCTATCCGAATTCCGACCCTGACATAATAGACTACTATATAGGCAAGGGCTACAAGGGAATTATAATTGAAGGCACTGGCATGGGCCACGTCGCCGTCTCGCCCGCGGACGAGAAGTACTCGTGGCTCGGGCACATAAAGCGCGCGGTTGAATCTGGAATGGTGGTGGGCGTAACCTCGCAGTGCCTCAACGGCAGGGTGAACGGCAACGTTTACAGGAACCTGAGGCTTATCTCCGGAACAGGAGCGATATACTGCGAGGACATGATGCCCGAGACGGCGCTCGTGAAGCTTGGCTGGCTGCTCGGCAACCACAAGAGGGGCGATGCGGCCAGGATGCTCAGCAAGAACATCGCGGGCGAGATAACAGAGCGGACTGAGATAGATTTCTTCTAGTGTTCGTATGGCTGTAGACCTTGATTACAAGAAGCTTGGATTCATGTGCGGACTAGAGATACATCAGAGGCTCGCCACGGAGCACAAGCTCTTCTGCTCATGCGACGCCCAGCTGCCCAATGATGTTTCCATCGCGGAGATAGACAGGAGGCAGCGCGCGGTCGCTGGCGAGCTCGGAAGGATAGACCTGTCAGCGGCGTTTGAAACGCAGCGCGGAAGGAAATTCGTGTACAATGCTTTCAGGAAGACAACATGCCTGGTGGATGTGGACGAGGAACCGCCGCACGAGATGAACGGGGAGGCGCTGTCCGCAGCGATGCAGATAGTTGCGTCGTTCAACGCCTGGGTGCCGGCCGAGTTCGAGCCGATGAGGAAGGAGGTGGTAGACGGCAGCGACCCGAGCGCGTTCCAAAGGACGCTTCTGGTCGGGCATGGCGGCTACATGGAGTTCGCCGATAGGCAGATAGGTGTCACCTCGATATTCCTCGAGGAGGAATCGAGCGGAATAGAGCACAGCGACAGCAACATGGTGATCTACAACGTGGACAGGCTGGCAATACCGCTTGTTGAGATAGACACGGAGCCGGAGATACGCACTCCGGAGGAGGCAAAGGAGGTGGCGAGAAGGATCGGGCTGCTGCTCAGGCTCACAGGGCGGGTGCAGCGGGGCATCGGTTCGATAAGGCAGGACGTAAACGTATCGATAAGGGAGGGCGCGCGGGTGGAGATAAAGGGTTTCCAGGACCTGGAGACCATGGACAAGATAATTGAGAACGAGGTGCGGAGGCAGGTCAACCTGATAGAGATAAAGAAGGAGCTGCAGAAGCGCGATGCAAGGGTGCACCAGCCGATAGACGTCACTAGCGTGTTCGGAGAGACCAACGTGAAGGTGCTCAGGAGGGTGCTGGAGGACGTGAGCGGCGTGGTGATGGCTTCAAGGCTGCAGGGCTACGCCGGCATTCTGGGCCGCGAGATCAACCCTGGCAGGAGGCTGGGCAGCGAAATCAGCGACTACGCGAAGCTGGCGGGAGTCGGCGGGCTCATACACAGCGACGAGAACCTTGCGGGATACGGATTCACCGAGGGCGAGATGGGGGAGCTGAAACGCCTTCTTGGAATGAAGGAAAAGGACGCTTTCATACTTGTAGCTGGAGACAAGGAAGCTTGCGAGAGCGCGCTCGCATTCGCAAACACAAGGGCACAGCAGGCAGCGCTTGCGGTGCCGAACGAGACGCGCGGGGTGGACTCCAAGATGCTGATAACCACATTCCTCAGGCCGCTGCCCGGGGGCGCCAGGATGTATCCGGAAACTGATGTGAGACCTATACCCCTGGATCATGAGGCATACGAGGTCGCGAAGAAGCTGGCGGTGGATGTGGAGAGGATCACCGGCATGCTCAGGCGCGAGATAAAGAACGAGCAGCTCGAGGAACAGATGCTGTGGTCACCGTACCTCGGCCTTTTCATGAAGATAGTCGAGAAGACAAAGGTGAAGGGAAGCGTGGTGGCCCCAGTGCTGCTGGACAAGATGACGCAGATAAGGAGGATGGGCAAGGATATCGACAGCATAGGCGACGAAGCAATGCTCATGATATTCGGCGAGTACGCAAAAGGCAGGATAACTAAGGCTGCGATAGAGGAGATACTGAAGCAGGCGCCCACAGATGGGAAAGCCGTGGAGAAGGCGATAAAGGCGGGCAAGCTGGAGAGGATAGGCGGAAAAGAGCTTGAGAAGCTAGTTCGCGAAGCCGGAAGGGGCAAGGGTAAGGAGGAGATTGTCAGGCAGATAATGAGCAGGCACAGGCTCAACGTTGACGCTGAGGATCTCAACAATCTATTGAAATAGGAAAAGAGACACGCCTTGCGGCGCATCTCTTTTATGGGTGGGTGGGATTTAGTTAAACAAAAAAGATTTGCTAACCGAAATCCACGGATATACTATGCATCATCTGATTTAAATAGCCTTTTCTTTTTTGCATAAGCAACAAAAGTTATTGTTATTATGCTACTTTTCTCTCGAGCGGCTCCTCGCTTATAAGGTCAGACATGCCGCTGAAGAACGCCTCGCCCTCGTCAAAGCTGCCAACCTTCATGAGCACCATGTCCTCCCGTCCCGCTCCTGTTATGTCCCTGACGAAATTGGCCTCATCCACTATTGACCTGTGCTCGCTCGTGAAGACGTTTGCGTGCCCGCCCTCCGCCACCCTTCTCGCTATGTTTTTCTTGTGTCTTGCAGGAAGCTTTACAGCCATGACACGCGCGCCGCTCTTGAGGGCGTTAGATATGGCAACCTCTCCTGTGTTGGCGAAGGCGCCGCTCACGTCGAATATCACGAAGTTCCTGATGCCATGCGATTTCCTTGCAAGATACGTGCCACCCACCTTGTCAAGGTGCTGGACAATGATACCTATTCCCACAAGCACAGCTATTGCGATGTAGTACGGGGCTATCTGCTCTCCGAGAAACACGTTCGCGAAAAGGAAGGTAAGGAACGGCGAGAGGGAGATGAGATTCGTAACGAATGTCGTCTTCAGTATCCTCAGCCCGACGAAGTACATGTAGTAGAACACGAAGTTTGATCCAACGCCGAGGAAGAGAATAGAGAGCACGACAGGCATGCCGAGACTTATGGCTCCGGCGCCGCTAGCCAGGTATAGCGCTGCAAACAGCGCGGAAAGCGCCACAGCTGCTATAGTGAGCAGCGCCCCCATGTCTATTATGTACTTCTTTATTAGCACTGTGGAAAGCGCATAGATGAAGGCGATGGCTATCAGCAGCACCACGGCGAAGAGATTCGCATTGAGGAATACGCTTGTCAGAGTGCCGCCAGTTGCGCCCACATATATACCGACGAATGCGAGTCCGAGGGCGGTGACCTGGTACTTGGTGAGCTTCTCCCTCAGCAGCAGGGGAAGAAGCGGGAGCATCAGCAGCGGCGAGGTCCTGAATAGAACGGTGGCAAGTGACGCGCTCACGAACTTCTCGGCGTAGGCTATGCCGAACTCTATTGGCAGGAAAACGAGCAGGCCGATCAATACGGCGAGCGCGAGCATCCTTCGGTCGCGCACCACATCAACCAGCTTCTCTGTTCTGTTTGTCGCAAACATGAATGCGAAGCCGGTAATCGCGGATATGAATGCGGTGAGCATGAAGAAGCCATACATGTTGGTTGTGTTCGCCGCCTCTACAAGTATGGGAATCAGAGAACCGGTGACTATCGTTATCGCAACGAAAACCTGCGCCTTCAGTTTTATGTCCATGTTTGTTAGGTTGGAATTCAACCCTTTTAATACCAAATGAATTTTTCAAAAACTATCAACTCGGCTTGTTATTTTGATACTTTTAAATATCTTTACTCCTCAGCAAGACTATCATGGAGGACTACGCTGATTTCAAGAGCGCATTCAACGAGAAGTACAGCCCGCTGAGCAGGAAGATACTGCGCCTGCTCTCCGAGGACTCGCGCATGCCGGTTACAGCGATAGCTAAGCAGGTGGGCGTTTCGCGAAGAACCGCCAAGGAAAGGATAGAGAGGATAGAGAAGGAACTGGGAGTGCGCTACACCCTGGAGCTCAACGAGGAAGTGCTGCGCATACCTAACCCGCACATGGTTGTGGTGAGATTCCGGGAGGAGCCGGACTACGATGAAATTGCAAAGGTGCTTAACAGGTCGTACATACCGCAGCTCGCTGTGAGGGCGAACGGCGAGCGCGAGATATACATATACGCCAACTCCGTATCGCACTCGGAATACACGAGATGGGACAAGACCACGCAGAGCGAACTGGCAAAATACAAGGTCCTGTGGGAATCATCGGAGGTCGCGCACAAGCAGCTCGGCTTCTTCCCTCTGAGGAACGAGATCATAGACAGGCTCGAGATAGCAGACAAGTACAAGTCCATGCTGAAACTCCTGAACTCGAACTCCAGGATATCATTCCAGCAGATGTCCAAGGCGATGGGAATGCACTTCAACACAGTGGCGTACAACTTCGGCAAGCTGCTCAAGCTCGGCTACATAAAGAAGTTCACCCTTGTCTGCAGGCCCCCGAAAGAGGTCAGCATTGTCGCAATCTTCGGCAAGTACGCGCTCGCCGAGAACTTCGAGTCTGACGCGTCGAAGATAAGGAGGGTATTCAGAAGCGACGAGGAGCTTACCGCATTCGCGAGATACCCGATAATCGCGCAGCTCATAGGCACTTACGACTTCTTCGATGTGGGCGTCTTCGATAACGCGGAGGTGGGAAAGAGGAAGTTCGTCGCGGCGTACAAGGAGATGCTGAAGAGGCACCTGGCAAGGATATACCACAGGGAACTCGCCGATGTCATACTCGGAGACATGCCGATAAGGAGCGTTGACGACAGCAAGGAGTACAACGTGCTGAAGTGGACCTCAGAGGAGGAAACAAGAAAGGCGTAATCACTTCACTTGCCGCTACGCTTTATCACAGATATCTCGTTGAGCAGCTCCTTTTCCTCGTCGTTGAGCAGGTAGCTGAACTTCGATCTCAGCAATTGCTCCTCCTCGTCGTTGATGTGCGCGTATAGGACGTCGTTGTCCTTAACCTGGCGGCCGAAGGTTATGCCGTCAATCGATATCGCCACGCTCTCGCCCTTCTTCGCTTCCGTGACCGCCATGCCGTTGTTCTGCAGCTCGCGCACCCTGCCTATTACGCCGCCCTGCTGGTTCATCAGCAGCACCGATGACTTAAGCCTGCCAGCGACGACGTCTACGCCGAAGATCGCCGGATGCGATATGCGGAAGGCGGTATTCGGCAGTATCTTCACTATGCACGGGAAAGTTATCGACTTGGTCGCATCTTCCCTCTCGCGCTTCTTCTGGTTCTCTAGCCACTCCTTGTAGTCGTCGATTATCTTGTATATTATGTTCTCGCCAATTATCTTCACGTTGGCGGCCTCGCTCTCTGTCTGCGCGTCAGAGTCAGCGGAGACGTTGAATGCGAGCACAACTGCGCTGTAGGGGTCTATCGCGCGCATCGCGAACGCGTCGAGCACGTCGCGCTTGCTGACGTTGCCTATCCCCTTCTTGCTTATCTTCACGCCCTCGTTGCCCAGAAGCCTGGAAAGCGCCTCGAGACTGCCTATCGTGTCAGACTTGAGTATTATGCCGCTCTGCTCCGTGGCGAAAACGTCCTTCATCTCAGTGGCTATCTCCTTCTCGTAGTTCTTGTCTTCGGTGGAGAGAAGCAGCGAGCCGGGCAGCGCGTCCTCGAATCCGACCCCGCTTACCTTGACTCCTGAAGCGGCAGATACCGAATCGACATAGTAGAACTTGCTGCTGCTCTCGCGCATCTCCTGCAGCGCCTTGGGCTTGAGCAGCGCCCTTATCTTGGCTTTGGCCACGCCAGTTGGCGTTCCGAAAGCGACAGTGTCGTTGACCTTGAGCGTGCCGCTGTACAGTATGACGTCAATCGTTGTCCCGAGGCCCTTCTCCTCCTTCTTCTCAAGCACGCTGCCCTTGCCGGGTCCCTTGACTTCGATGTTTAGCCTGGCTTCGAGGAACTTCTGCGCTATGCCAGCGGTGAAGACCAGCAGTTCCGCTATGCCCTCGCCCGTTTTGGCACTGACAGGCAGTATCGCAACCTCCTTCCTGAAGTCCTTTATCCTGTCGAAGCGCTCGCTCGAGAATCCGGCTTCGCTCAGCCTGCCCACCAGCTCGTAGATTTTTGCCTCGAGCGCGTCTGCGACGCTTTTCTCCTGCTTAGCTACAGACTCGACGAAGCTGCTCGTCTTCTGGGCGCGCCAGCCCGTGATTAGGTCTATCTTGTTCGCGGCGAGTACGAACGGCGTCTTGTACTCCTTGAGTATGTCAAGAGCCTCGTAGGTCTGCGGCTCGAAGCTCTTGGAAACGTCGACAACGAGTATGGCTAAGTCCGACACTGCTCCGCCGCGTTTCCGAAGATTTGTGAACGCCTCGTGCCCCGGCGTGTCGATGAAGAGCAGGCCAGGTATGGTTATCTTGGCTCCGAACTGCTTCAGCACAGGTCCGGCAACATCCTCGATGACTTTGAGCGGCACCTCGCTCGCGCCGATGTGCTGCGTTATCCCTCCGGCCTCCCTGCTGGCGATCGTGCTGCTCCTTATCCTGTCGAGCAGGCTGGTTTTGCCGTGGTCAACGTGGCCCATCACTACTATTATCGGCTGGCGTATCATCGGCGTCACCAAAAGCAGCAAGCTATAAAGATATTAAGCATATCAGGATATAAAAAGAAGTCTTGACTGGTTTTTTGGTGCTGAAATGGAACAAACATTAGTTTTGATTCATAATGATGCAATACAGAGAGGATTGGTGGACGAGATTAAAAAACGTCTTACAGCCACAGGATTAAAAATAATAGCGGAAAAAGAGGTGGTTCCGACAAGGGAGATGGCAGAGCAGCACTATCGTACTACAGATGAACAGTATACAAGTACTGGGAAAAAGACCATCGAATCAATGAAAATAGACGGATATACTCCAGAAGGCGTAATCAAGCTATGGGGCACAGAAGATCCTAAGAAAATAGGTGAACAGATAATCGCCTTCACACGCGAATTCATAATAGGGAAGAAACTCATAGCCATGGTCCTCGAGGGCGAGGATGCTGTAGCTCGCGTTAGAAAAACCGTAGGCGCTACAGACCCGTCCCGTGCAGAAAAGGGCACAATACGAGGAGATCTCTCAGACGACTCATTCAAGAAAGCAAACCCTGAGAAAAGAAAAGTTAGAAATCTTGTGCATGCGGCTGATTCTGTAGAAAAAGCAAAGCAAGAAATTGAGCTTTGGTTTGGAAAAGATATGGTTCGGTAGGCCTAGGCCCCCATCGCCACCCTGAACTCCTCGCTTATCATCTCGGGGCTCCACGCGGGCTCCCAGACAAGGTCAAGGGCCACCTTTCCCACTTCCGGCAGGTTCTCGAGCCTGAGCTGCACGTCGGCCATTATCACGCTTGTGACAGGGCACATCGGGCTCGTCATTGTGAGCGTCAGGCTTATGTCGTTATGTTCGTCTATGCTTATCTTGTAAAGAAGGCCAAGGTCGACTATGTTTATGCCAATCTCCGGGTCCACAGTGTTCTTAAGCGCGTTCGTGACGTCCGCGATTGTAAGCTGCGCCATAACTCGGTTATGTTTTTTCAAGTATATAAATCTGAGTAGAGGCGGAGCGCTAGACGCAAGAGGTCGAGCTCTTTATCCACTGGCAGTTCGTTGTGGTGTTGCCCTTCTGGCAGACGTTGCCGCCGTAATCGGCGTTCTTGCTGCTCGCGTTTATCGATGAGCCTGCGCACTTGATGGCACTGATGCTTGAATTGACGAGCAGGTTGCTGTGCAGCGTCGTCGAGTCTGTGCCGCTGAGGAATATGCCTATGCCGCTGTTCAGCGCGGTGTTGTTGGTTATGCTGGAGAAGGTGCTGTTGTAGAACGCTATGCTCAGCGTGTTGTTGAAGAAGTTGTTGTTGTAGACGTTTGTCTGAGAGACATTGCCTATTATCATGCCGTTCGTGTTGTTGTCTACAGTGTTGCGGTATATGCTGGAGAACCTGCCGCCGTTCAGCACCACCGCGTTGCCTCCCGCGGCGAAGGTGTTGTTGTACACTACAGTGCTCAGTCCGTTGCTCTGAACGCCTGTGGAGAAGTTCCATAGGAGGCAGTTGTCCACCTTGACGTTAGCGGAGCGGAATATGCTTGCGAACGTGCCGCCGTTGGGCGCGTAGGCCGTGTGGCCGTTGCAGTTTATCTCGGTGTTGTTAGCTGAGGTGGCGTTGGCGCCTGTGGTAGTGTAGATGCTGAAGCACGTGGATGCGGATGTGTAGAGCAGGTCGCGGGTGAAGGAGACTATTGAGGGCGCGAATATAGCCTGGCACGAGGGGCCGGTGAGCAGGGGGCTGAGCGCCACGATCCACCTGCACTGCGACTTCGAGAGGCCGTCATCCACGCTTATCGGGTTGGAATAGAGGCCTGCGGAGGTTCCCGAGCAGACGTAATCCTTCCCCACGTTCGAGAAGGCGCTATTGTTGTACACAGTGTTGTTTTCCGAGTTGTAGAAGCTGAACCCGTACGAGGGATTGGAGGTGGCGTTGTTGAAGAAGATGTTGTTGCGGTCTGAGTTGGCGAAGGAGTAGCCCGAGCCCGTGGTGTTCCCGTTCATGGCGAGGTTGTAGCTTATTATGCTCGTGTTCACGTAGCTGAAGTTGAACGCCTGCAGTGACTGGCCCCTGACTCTGGTGCTGCTTATCGTGCTGGCGGATGCATGCGACAGCTTGACGCCGAGGTTGGTGTTGTTGATCGTGAAGCGGCTTATGCTGAGCAGCGTGGTGTTCGTGACATTGACTGCTGTGTTGAACTTGGACACGCCGCAGTTGGATATGGACACGTTCCTCCTGTTCGCCAGTATGAAAGCGCTGCCGAAGAACCCGCCCGTTATTGAGTGTGACTTGCAGTTCAGCGCGACGTTGTTGGACTGTATGTTGAAGCAGGTGCTGCTTGAGGTGATTATGTTCTGGTTCAGGGTATAGTTGCCCGGAGCTGTTATCGTCTTGCAGCCGCTGAGCGGGTACACAGACAGCGTAGGCGGGACTGTCTGCTTGCACGAGGACGAGGCCCAGGTGCAATCGGTGAGCCCGCAGGAGAAGCTCTGCGCGAGGTTCGTGGTTGAGTTGTAGGTCGCTGGTGTGCAGTAGACATCTGCCTTCGTGTTGTTGTTCGCGACGCCGCCGCTGAACACGTCGCTCTCTCCGCTGCTCACGTAAACGCCGTAGCTGTTGTTCTGCGCCCTTATGTTGTTGAGCAGCAGGCCGCTGGACGAGTTTATGAAGAGGCCGAAGGTGTTGTTGCCTATCAGCCTGGCGTTGGAGACCTTGCCTCCGGTGGTGTTGCTGAGGAATATGCCGTAGGTGTTGTTTATCGCTATGGTGTTGCTTATTCTGGGGTTGAAGGCGCTGCCTGACAGCAGACCGTAGTTGTTGTTGTACAGGACGCAGTTGGATATGCTGACATTGGTCGAGGGGCCTATGTAGATGCCGTAGCCGGAGTTGTTGATCTGCCTGTTGGCGCAGTCGAAATTCACGTGCGGGGCGAATATCTGTATGCAGGAAACGCCCTTGGCGAGGGGGTTGGAGGTGTTCAGATAGGTGGCGGTGCTCACGCTCCTGGAGAGTGTGTAGTTGCCCGGAGAGTAGATGCTGCCGCAGGTGCTCACAGGGCCGGGGGCCAGCCTTATCGAGGACACGTTGAACGGCACGTTTGTCTTGCATGAAGCGAAGCCGCAGTAGTCGTTTACGGTGCACTGCGAGGCGCTGAAGCTGTTCGAGTACCTTGGCGCGGATGTCTTGTTGCACACTATGTCAGCGGAGTTGCCGCCGAACTTGATCTGCGAGAACGTGTTCTGCGTGCTGTTGACAACGAGCCCGTAGTAGGCGTTGTTCGAGACTGTGTTGTTGATGAACCTGTTGCCGGTCCCGCTCCTCATGTAGATGCCGCCCTGCACGCTCTGCGAACGCGATATCGTGCTGAGCTCGATCGTGTTGTTGAAGGAGTTGAATAGGTATACGCCAGCAAGAGTCGCAGAGGTGAGGTTGCTTCCGGTGACAGTGGACGCAGTGGTGCCGTTCAGGTACACATCGTAGGAAAACCTGGAAATGAGAAGGTCGCTTATTGTCACGTTTGACACTCCGGACAGCTGTATGCCGTAAGAGAACGGAGGCACGTCCGTGTAGGGACCGTTGCCAGTCACGCTATGCCCATTGCCATCGAGCCTGACGTTGCTTGCTGTTATCGTTATGCAGGGCCCCCCAGCGGAGCTGTCGTTTATGTCGCTCGCGAGGTAGTAGGTGCCTGACTTGCTTATCGTCGTGCACGCGGCTATCTGCGACAGGTTCGACTGCTGCACGGTGGTGGTCACCGTGGTTGTGGTGGACGAAGACTTAAGGGCATTGGATATGACGAGCGCGAGTGCGATGAGCACAATGACCAACGCGCCTGCGGCGATTAGCCTCGATCTCGGGATTTCGGATAGGTTCGGCAGTCCGGGCAGCTTGCCCCCGAATCTGGGCCGCGTTGCGGTTTCGCCGTAAGTGGACTGAGGTTCGGGCTGCGCCTGGGGCTCGGGACTGGGCTGGGAAGGCTCCGGAGATGGCTCTGGAGACGATTCTGGGGATGGCTCCGGGGTGGTCTCGGGCGAAGGTTGCGGATTCTCAGAAGGCGATGGAGGCCCCTCGGGATTTGATTCTGGCTGTTCGTTCGGCATCGAAGAGACGTCCATGAGAATCGTATTGAGAGCAAGTATTTATTTGCTCTCCTTTTTAATAAATAACACGCTGAGTGAGCAATCATGGTGGTTAGGCATGAGGCTTACTCCGGACATGTGTGAACTGATTGGTGCGATAATAGGAGACGGCAACATTTACAAAAATAATTATGTAGATATTACCGGAGATAAGAACCTAGATTTGGAATACCTTAGACGTAGGCTTCTGCCTATCGTGAAGGAGCAACTTAAATACGTACCTAAAATCGGACCTGGCAGCAGATCGATTCGTTTGCGAATAAATAACCGAAAATTCACATTCTTCTTGAATAACTTAGGCATTAAATCCGGAAAAGGGAAATCACAAACTGTAATAATTCCTTCGAAAATCTCTGAAAACTGGAGGCTTGCAAAAGCATGCATAAGAGGCATAATGGACACCGATGGATGTCTGTCTTTTGATAAAAGGAGAGTATACAGAACTCCCTATCTTAGAATAATTCTGCACATAAAGAACAGAGATTTAATTTACCAGATTTACAGTATTTTGGAATCTCGTGGCTTCGCACCAACGTATTCTACACAAGTTGCCTATAACGGCCGGATGCATACGTTATATTTAAGCGGCAAAGAACAAGTACTGAAATATATCAAAGACATAGGATTCTCTAATAAGAGACACATACTTAAAACACGACGCTTAATCTATAAGCAGGCCCCAGTAACTCAGTGGTAGAGTGACTGCTTCGTAAGCAGTAAGTCGAGGGCTCAAATCCCTCCTGGGGCTAACCTGAAAGCGAGAGGGGCTTGGTGCCCAAAAGGCATAAATAACGGGAAAAGGACAGAAGCGTGCATGGAGCCGAGGTATCTGCACAACGGCGAGAGTGGAGTCAGATACATGCTAGGCAAGGTAAAGAAGGAGATAGGAGAGCCGAATCTGGGCTACCTTCTTGCCTATGAGAAGAGTATGCATATCAGTGGAAGCAATCCTCGCACAATCACGAGGCATCTGAGAGAGCTTCGCAGAGTGCTTGGTGTTCTTGGAGACAAAGACGCGAAAAAGGCGACCCAA
>JAGWHC010000029.1 GCA_028867025.1 Microcaldota archaeon | reverse complement strand
CGATTTTGTTGACCGCGACGACGATCGGGACACCGGCGGCGCGGGCATGGTCGATGGCTTCGCGCGTCTGCGGCATCACGCCGTCGTCGGCGGCGACCACCAGCACGACGATGTCGGTGACCTTTGCTCCGCGCGCCCGCATCCGCGTGAAAGCTTCGTGGCCCGGCGTGTCGATGAACACCACCCGCTTGCCCTCCATCTGCACCTGGTAGGCGCCGATGTGCTGGGTGATGCCGCCGGCTTCGCCCTCGGCCACGTTGCTCTGGCGGATTTTGTCGAGCAGGCTGGTTTTGCCGTGATCGACGTGGCCCATCACGGTGACCACCGGAGAGCGTGGGTCCAGTTTCTCGGGACCGATCTCCTGCACCACTTCTTCCGCCAGTTGCTCCTCGAACGCAACCGCTTTCACCGTCGCGTTGAATTGGTCGGCAAGTTTTGTGGCCGTGGGAACGTCGAGCACCTGGTTGATCGTGGCGAAGACGCCGCTTTCGACCAGTTCCTTCAGTAAATCCTTGGCGCGCAGGTCGAGCTTCTGCGCCAGCTCGCGAACGGTCACA
>JAGWHC010000028.1 GCA_028867025.1 Microcaldota archaeon | reverse complement strand
CTTGTTCAGGAAAACGACGATGTTCGGCACACCGACCTGGCGGGCGAGCAGAATGTGCTCGCGCGTCTGCGGCATCGGGCCGTCAGTTGCGGCGACCACGAGGATCGCACCATCCATCTGCGCGGCGCCCGTGATCATGTTCTTGATGTAATCAGCGTGACCCGGCGCGTCCACGTGTGCATAGTGGCGCTTATCCGAGTTATATTCGGAATGGTGCAACGCAATCGTAATGCCGCGCGCCTTTTCTTCCGGCGCATTGTCAATTTGGTTCACATCCTCTTCTTTGCTCGCGAGACCCTTCATGTGCAAAACGTGCGTGATGGCCGCGGTAAGGGTCGTCTTGCCGTGGTCAACGTGGCCGATCGTGCCGATGTTCATGTGCGGCTTCGACCGGGAGAATTTTTCTTTTTCAGCCATAGTTTTAGTAAATAGTTATTAGTTTATAGTTATTGAGAAATGATGCAACTTGCCTAAAGACAACACAAAAAACGCCAATCGACCTTCATTAAGAGCATTATAACCGATAGGCAAAACGTGTCAAGAGCCGCCCGCGAATGTAATCTCCACGAT
>JAGWHC010000027.1:267-575 GCA_028867025.1 Microcaldota archaeon | reverse complement strand
GGTGATGAACCAGAAGGCGATCGCGGCCAGCACGCCGGACACGATCACGCCGGCATACAGCGCGTTCATGATCTTGCCGCCGGGCCTGGTGCGCACGAAGAAGGTGCCGATCACCGAGGCGATGATCGAGGCGCCGCCCAGCACCAGCGGGTACACCGCCGCGGCGCCATTGCCGCTGGCCATCACGCCACCCAGCAGCATCGTCGCGATCAGGGTCACCGCGTAGGTCTCGAACAGGTCGGCGGCCATGCCGGCGCAGTCGCCGACGTTGTCGCCGACGTTGTCGGCGATCACCGCGGGGTTGCGCG
>JAGWHC010000027.1:0-257 GCA_028867025.1 Microcaldota archaeon | reverse complement strand
TCGGCGCCCTTGGTGAAGATGCCGCCGCCGAGGCGCGCGAAGATCGAGATCAGCGAGGCGCCGAAAGCCAGGCCGACCAGCGCGTGCAGCGCCTTGTCACCCGCGTAGCCCATGTGCAGCAGCGCGCCGTAATAGCCGGCGACGCCGAGCAGGCCCAGGCCCACCACCAGCATGCCGGTGATCGCGCCGCCGCGGAACGCCACGCCCAGCGCCTTGGCGATGCCGCTGCGGGCGGCCTCCGCCGTGCGCACGTTGGC
>JAGWHC010000026.1 GCA_028867025.1 Microcaldota archaeon | reverse complement strand
AGTTGTCGGCACCGCTTCTTCCATCGGCTCATTGTACTACAGAATTTTTGAGAACGAAATCAGAAATCAAAAGGAGAAAATCCTGGCGCCTTTCAGAAAAAGAGAGTTTGCGACGACCGAGACGGAGCTTGCCGCCATGGCGAGCGAAGCAAGCATCGGGTTCAAAAGAACATGGGAAAAAGGATAAAAAATACCCATGGCGACCGGGACGAGAACGAGATTGTAGCCGAAAGCCCAGAACAGGTTCTGCCGGACGGTCCGCATCGTCTTTTTCGACAGCGTTACGGCCGCCGGTACCGAGCGCAGGTCTTTGTTGAGAAGAGTCACGCCGGCCGACTCGATGGCAATGTCGGTGCCGGTTCCCATGGCAATCCCGATATCGGCGGCGGCGAGAGCCGGAGCGTCGTTCACGCCGTCGCCGACCATCGCCACGACCTTCCCCTGTCCCTCGAGCCGGGCGACCTGCGCTTCCTTGTCGGCGGGCAGGACATCGGCGAAAACGCGGGTGATTCCGAGCTCGCCCGCAATCGCTTCGGCGGTCCGCCGGTTGTCACCCGTAACCAGAACCGGCTCGAT
>JAGWHC010000025.1 GCA_028867025.1 Microcaldota archaeon | reverse complement strand
ATCACGCCTGTGGCAATGGCAAGATACAGCTTCTTCCTGCCGTCTTTCTGCCTGAGCGTCTCTATCGCAAGTATCAGTGACAATATGACGAATATCGTTATGAACGAGTCGCCCCTGTACACGAGCGCGCTTGTCCTTGCGGAATCGCCTAGGCTCAGCGCTACGAGCGCCATGACAAGCAGCCCGAAGAGCTTGTCCTTGCTCACGTATCTCGAGAGGTAGTATGCGCCTATTACGTTGAAGAGGCCGAACAGCACAGGCATCAGCCTCATGATGGTGTAATAGCTTATGCCGAAGAACTGCAGGAAAAAGTAGGGTATGAGCGTGATCCAATACAACCCGTGCGGCTCTCCGACTATGCCGTGCACAGGCCAGCCAGATATGCCCAATACGTTAGGTATCTGGAAGCCGTTGTTCACAGCTGCCCTTATCACAGAATAATGGTAGTAGCCGTCGGGCTCGAAGAAGCCGTAGATGTTCAGCATCCTTATCCTTATGAATACGGCTATGGCGAATATCGCAAGCACAGCGATTCCGTATATCGCAATGCTGCTCCAGTCGCGCTTGACGCGCTCGTC
>JAGWHC010000024.1 GCA_028867025.1 Microcaldota archaeon | reverse complement strand
TCCGCCAGAATCGGTATGTAGGCCGAGGTGGCGGAATTGGTATACGCGTACGCTTGAGGTGCGTATGGGGAAACCCGTGCGGGTTCAAGTCCCGCTCTCGGCACCAGTTGAGTAGAAACTTGGAACCGTAGCTCAGTGGTAGAGCGTCCTGTTTACTTCGCGGAGCGAAGGTAGCCGAAGGCGTTGCATCCGGAAGAATTTGGATCTGTAGCTCAGTTGGCAGAGCATGCGGATTACCCTGCAGAGCAGGGTTAGCTGCACGGAACCGTAGCTCAGTGGTAGAGCGTCCGGTTTACATCCGGTAGGTCGGAGGTTCAAGTCCTCCCGGTTCCACCATGGCGGCGTCCATCCGCAGGGTCACAGGTTCGAGCCCTGTCAGATCCACCACTTTAACAACTAGAATCACTCGCCGACGTAGGGGATCTCGTCGTTTCACTCCTCACCCTTTCCTCGGCTTGCGATTACACAAGCCGAGGTAGCTCAGTGGTAGAGCGTGCGCCTGAAGAGCGCAGCGTGGGCAGTTCGATTCTGCCCCTCGGCACCACCTCACTTCGTTCGGTGTAAACTAGTTTACCCTGAGCGTAAGCGAACG
>JAGWHC010000023.1 GCA_028867025.1 Microcaldota archaeon | reverse complement strand
CGGTGATCCCGACGAGCAGCGCGGTCACCGCGAGGCCGATCAGCGCCGAGCCGTAGAGGTTGCCGAACGAGTACGGGCCGCTCGTGTCGAACGCCTTCGTCACCGGGATGAAGATCACCGCGGAGAGGACGGTCGCGACGAGCACGGCGCGATAGAGCGCGTTCATGACGTTGCCGCCGTCGCGCACGCGCGCGAACTGGACGCCGACGATCGAGGTGATGATCGAGACGCCGCCGATCACGAGCGGGAAGAGCCAGATGCGCGTGCCGGTCGTCGCCGCGGTGCCCGTGACGCCGAGGAGCATCACGGCGACGGCGGTGACGGCGTACGTCTCGAAGAGGTCTGCCGCCATGCCGGCGCAGTCGCCGACGTTGTCGCCGACGTTGTCCGCGATCACTGCCGGGTTGCGGGGGTCGTCCTCCGGGATGCCCGCCTCGACCTTCCCGACGAGGTCGGCGCCGACGTCGGCGGCCTTCGTGTAGATGCCGCCGCCGAGACGCGCGAACACGGAGATGAGCGAGCCGCCGAAGGCGAGGCCGACGAGGTCGGTGATCGCCGAGTGCTCGGAATGGCCGAGCCAGCCGGTCAGCACCCAGTAGTAGCCG
>JAGWHC010000022.1 GCA_028867025.1 Microcaldota archaeon | reverse complement strand
GCGTATGCTGTTCTCCATGGACATAGGGCGAAGCCCTGACGCGCGGAGAAGCACGTGGAGCTCCTTCGGGTCTATGAGGTCGTTGCTGTCCAGCACGTGCCTGAGCTGCGCTAGCCTTAGCTTGGATGGCTTTACGTGCTGCGCCTTTGACTCTCCCATCAGAATACCGCGACGGCTCGCCTGCCGTCGCTATGATTGGCGTTTTTCAGATATATAAGCGCTTAGAAAGTGAAATAGCCCCGCCCAGATTCGAACTGGGGTCAACGGGTCCAGAGCCCGCCGTCCTTGACCACTAGACTACGGGGCTATTGCGTTAGCATTACGCGCGCAAGGTATATAGCCGTTATCTGAGCGATAGTAATGTCGCTGGTATCATGGAACGCAACTCGGTGGTGGTGTCAGGCTCGTTCAGGAAGCACCTTCGCGAGATACGGCTCTGCATCAAGGAACTGAAGGAGAGCGGATACGATGTGCTCTCCCCGCGCTCCGCTAAGGCAAGCGGTTCCAAGAACGGCTTTGTCATACTCGAGACGGACGAGAGCGACGACCCCAGGGCGCTCGAGCGCTCCCATCTTGCCGCCATCGCGGGTGCCGACGCGCTCTACGTGTGCAA
>JAGWHC010000021.1 GCA_028867025.1 Microcaldota archaeon | reverse complement strand
GGACGGCCGAAGCGGCCAGGAACGGCCTGGCGCCCGCCCTGTCGCTCGCCTTCAAGGGCGGCTCTGTCACGGGCCTCCTCGTCGTCGGCTTGGCGCTCCTCGGCGTGACCGTCTTCTACGCCATCACCCGCGACGTGAGCGCGCTCATCGGCCTGGCCTTCGGCGCTTCGCTCATATCCGTCTTCGCCCGCTTGGGCGGCGGCATCTTCACCAAGGCCGCGGACGTCGGCACCGATCTCGTCGGCAAGGTAGAGGCCGGCATACCGGAAGACGACCCCCGCAACCCGGGCGTCATCGCCGACAACGTCGGCGACAACGTCGGCGACTGCGCCGGCATGGCCGCTGACCTCTTCGAGACCTATGCCGTCACGACCATCGCCGCCATGATGCTCGGCGCCACCCTCTTCCCCGGCTTCTCGGGCGCCCTCGTCTATCCGCTCGTCCTGGGCGGCATCGCCATCTTCGCCTCGATCATCGGCACCTGGTTCGTGCGCCTCGGTTCCGGCAGGAACATCATGGGCGCCATGTACAAGGGCCTGGCCGTAGCCGGCGTCCTGGCCGCCATCGCCTTCTACCCAGCCACCCGCATGATCATGGGCTCGGTCCCCGAATACGGCGCCGGCCATCTGT
>JAGWHC010000020.1 GCA_028867025.1 Microcaldota archaeon | reverse complement strand
TGCGCTCGAACCTGCGCACCGCCCAAGCCGCACGCGGCGGCCTTGCTGCAGGTCTGAAGCTCGCGTTCCGCGCTGGCGCGGTCACTGGCATGCTGGTCGTCGGCCTCGGTCAACTCGCCGTTGGCGCCTACTACATCTTCCTGCACTCGACGCTGCCGATTGACAATCCGCGTCCGATCCTCGAAGCAATGGTCGCGTTGTCCTTCGGCGCATCGCTCATCTCGATTTTTGCGCGCTTGGGCGGCGGCATCTTCACCAAAGGCGCCGATGTCGGCGCCGATCTGGTCGGCAAGGTCGAAGCCGGAATTCCCGAGGACGATCCGCGCAATCCCGCCGTGATCGCCGACAATGTCGGCGACAACGTCGGCGACTGCGCCGGCATGGCCGCCGACTTGTTCGAAACCTACGTCGTGACCCAGGTCGCGACCATGCTGCTGGCGGCGATCTTCTTCCAGGGCGCGCTGCGCGACACCATGATGGTGCTGCCGCTCGTCATCGGCGCTGTTTGCATCATCGCGTCGGTCATCGGTACCTACTTCGTGCGGCTCGGCACCGGCGGCCAGATCATGACGGCGCTCTACAAAGGCGTGATCGCGGCTGGCGTACTCTCGGCCGCCGCCATCGCCGGCGTCATC
>JAGWHC010000001.1 GCA_028867025.1 Microcaldota archaeon | reverse complement strand
AACAACGTGATTAAATCAAAAATAAGCAAATTGAAACTTTTCTTAGCCCGTTAGAAGATGCAGTACTTAATGAGTTATTTTCTGGAAAAGAGCTTACAACCAGAGAAATTTTTAGGCTGCTAAATAAAAAGAAGAAGGAAGCCGCACTTACTAGTATCGCAGTAAGCCTTGACAGACTGCACTCAAGTGGGTTAGTCAGCAGAAGGATAGAAACTTGTAGAGGGGGCCTCAGATATCTCTATAAGTCAGGTGGAAACAAGGAAGATGTATATAGATTAATGGTAAGCCGTAGTGTGGATAAGATATTGAGAAGATTCGGTCCGGTAGCCTCGAGCTATTTTAATGAAAGATTCAATAAGGGAAAATAAATGGACGCTTTTGCATACCTAATGAGCTGCTTGCTCAGTTTATTCTCTAACCCTGTCTATGCGTCAATTTCATTCACAGCGCTATTCCTCGCTATCGCCACAGCCCTAGCAATAAGGCACAAGAATCTCAGCGACCAGCACCGCATAAGGTTGACTTATGCACATTTAGCTATGTTGTTATTGCCGCTAGCATTTTTCTCCCAGCATATGCCATGCAAGAGCATCGGAGGCTTATGCGGAGTTATTTCCGCCTTTTCCAACAGTGTAATATTGGCACTCGTCTCGATAGTCATAATCGGATACTTTTTTCTTCCGCTCATTTATCCTGTTCTATACAGAACCAAGAGACAAAAGAATGGAGTTTTATTTGCCAAGCTAGAAGATCTTTCAGCGAGGCTTAGAATTAGGTCGCCCAGGCTCTTCATCTTCGATGGCAGCTTACCCTTAGCGTTTTCTATTTCTGGGCTCATGCCAGCAATATTCATTTCTGTAGGCATGCAAGAACTTTTAAGGGGCAGGGAAATTGATGCGGTACTACTCCACGAGCTAAACCACATAAGTAATTCCGCACCAAATCTTAGACTCTTACTAAAGATAGCACGGGTCTTCTCGCCTTTCTATGCAATAATGAACACAAGTCCAATTCTTTTGGCCGGGGAGAGAAAAGCAGACGCCTTTGTTTTAGGCGTCCAACAAACCTCTCTCTATCTGAATTCTGCAAAGGGCAAGACGGAAGTAGAATCTTAACAAGTTCTTAAAGAGTGTCATTTCTCTGAGATACCATTATCCCTTGACAAGAAGGAAGTCTCGAATTTGAACTAAAGAGCCCACTTAGGGGAGCGCTGTGGAGATGGCTAGACATTACTGATCTAGGACCTTCTTCAAGAATAATCATGGTTCCTGAGTGCCTTTTTTATGTTGCGTATCATAATACTCTCGCACATAAAATGTGTTGTTCGCAGGCTTGTAACATTGTATGTATCAAATAAATATGCATAATCAAGATTTATATTTATATTTGATTAGATTCGATACTTGCTTAATAAAATCTCTTTTAAGGTCTTTCAGCAATGCTTTTCGAGGGGGAAGTATAATAGGCTTTTCGCCTCGATTTTTGTTGTATGCAGAGGGAAATTGTAGTTACACCAAAGGTTTCGTTAGTTGAAGCAAACAATAAGAAGGATCTCGCTACAGTGCTGATGTTTAATTCGCTATTAGGAAGCAGAACGCATGTTGGTTTTAGAGACGAGAACGATATGTATGATGTCAAGAACAAGGGTACTATCTTTCTCATAAAGGCTGGCGAAGAAACTGTAGGAACCGTCTCTTTAATGTCGGATGGAAAAGAGGGTACTGCTCTAGTTCGCAATCTAGAAGTATTGCAGGAACGTCAAGGAAGAGGAATTGGAACAGAGAGCGTGTACTTGCTGCTCGATGTGATGAGAGAGCGAGGTTTCAAGAAAGCTATGCTGAGAGTGCGTCCTGGGAACAAGAGGGCACGCCATGTCTATAAGAAAGTAGGATTTGAGGAGATCGGCAAGGATAACTCTGTAGGAGACGGAGTAGAGCGATTGGTCATGGAAAAGAGGCTATAAGGATCTTGATGCCCATAGTCTACATTATTCAGAGATGCCTAACCATAAAATGTTGGCCTTATGGGCTCTATCTTTTTGAGCTCGACAAGAAGGCGATAGTGTCGTGAATATATGTTGTCGAACCTTCTATAGCACAACTCTCCAACTATCATCTCTGTAATGACTAAGCTTTTGGCGATGCTGCCCCGGAACTCTCTCTCCATATTGGTAGTTATCTTATCGAGATAACCATCTTCAGTTACAGGCAGAAACCCGATTGTTCCCTGAACAGGTGCACCTATATTTCCGGTAAGGCAATATTTGTTTGATATTTTACCGTACTCAATTCGCTCCATGAGGTGCTCATATCTTTTTTCAGCAAAAACTTTGTAGCCCATGATTGAGAACAGGATTATACCAACATATCTGATTGGCAGACTTGCCATAGATATGGTCGGCCTTGCTATCAGCCCTTTTTCTTTCAAAGCTTGGTAGGCATACCTGGAAGTCCCCTTGTTGAGGCCATATTTCTGATCCACAGAGGCAAAATTCATGTTAGCGTTTCCATTCAGCTCTTTCAAAAGCAGGAACTCTCTTTGCCTTAGCTGGTTTCTTTCAGGGTGAGGCGCTTCCTTGGATCTGTGCCATACCTTTTCCTTTACAATGTTCTCAATGAACTGATTTCTTAGCGGTATGAAAGAGTACGTTTGCGCAAAGTCCGTGAATATCCACGATCCTTTGTACTTGCTTATCGATTCTTTCTCTCTTAATCTAAGAAGATCATCATACGCTTTAAGTGGCGTTTCGTTTACCACAAGCATTACAACATCATAATCTCCTTTAGTCATTGCCACGAACTGTATGCTGCTCTCGCCTTTAATCGCTTCTTCAATCTCCTCTCTACTGGGTACTTCATCATCAAATTTTATCAGAATTAGGTATCTTGTGTAACCGAGCTTTTCCACATCAATCTCAAGAAGATATTTTATGCCCAGCTTCTCCTCTAACGTCTTCAACCTGGAGTATGCTGTCTGCTCATTCAGTCCGGCAAGCTCTGCCATCTTCGGTACGGGCATCCTTGAGTTCATGCTAAGCGCCATCAAGAGCTTGAGATCTGACTCGTTGAGTGAGATTTCCTTCTTCGTTGGTGCAATCTCCTTGGGCTCTGTATTAGAGTGCCAAGTTATTTCGCCACCATGCGATACTATCAGCGCCTCCGCTTTTGCCAGCTGGTCTTTGTAGGAGCTTATTCTCCTTACAAACGTTCCGTCCGCGAGTAGCTTGCCCAGATACTCGTATATCGTCTTGCTCTTCTTTGTGCCAGGCTGCCACTCATATGTCTGTCTGTATACGTAGTAGCTCTCTCTTATCTTCTTCAGATACAGGTGCTTCTGCTGCCTAGCCAGCACTCTGAATGCAGCCTGCACCTTCTCGGGTACTCCCACCATGCTATGTATACTGATGTTCCATGTATTTAAATCTATGTTACAATTGTGTATGTAACATAATGGCGCAGATAACTAGATGATTAGATAGTCTAGAGTCGTATTTTAAGCTAGACGAAAAGCCATTTCCCATTAAGTTGTTCTTAAATAAAACAAAGTGCATAATACTATTCGTTGGGATGGGAACGGGTTCGGGGGAGACAAAGGAGAACAGTCTATTTGTAACACCCCTCTGTGTTGCTGTTTATTCTGCCTTGACTCTAGTCCTGCCCAACTCATACTGCTGGCAGGCGAGCCGTGGAACCTTTGGAGGGTATTCTAATCCTCCAACCCCACTCTCCACGGCTTTGCATTACAAGGCGACAAAATGGACTACCGGAGGTATATAGAAGGCAGGATAATGGACATAGGCTACGCCAGGGCCGGGCTGCAGCGCCTGTTCAGCGTCCTAACCGACGCCGATTATGACGCACTGCAGAAGCTCCTGATAGAGGCAGAGGATATCCTGAAGAGATATTTGACAGGTGAAAAGTAATGGAGAAACGCAACGAGGGCATTGTGGAGAGCCTAAAGAACAAGATTGGTTCCGGAGAAAAGGCAAAGAGCGATGAAGCAAGGCCGGTGAAGTGGGTAAGAATAGGCACGAACATCTGGAGGATTGTATACGCTGACTGAGTTACCTGAAAAATTCTGAATCTGTACAGGGTAGGGTTTCATGGACAATAAGATGAGCATGAGCGAGTGGCTGGATCGTTTGTATCCCGCCATTACTAGAAAGCTGTCGATAGACACCTCTCTAGATCTCGAAGCAACCGAATTGCTCGATAAACTGACCAGCGGACTCAAGACCTCAGAGCAGGAACTGAGAGCTTTGATAGAGGGTAAAACATGCTTAGTCTACGGAGCTGGACCCAGTCTTTCTGACACGCCGCTCAAGGTGCTTGGCGACAGGTCGCTGGTCCATGTGGCTGCAGATGGAGCGGCAAGGTTTTTCATAGAGAACGGAATGACTCCTGACGTGCTTGTGACTGACCTGGATGGCGGCAATGACGTAATCCAAGCCTGCGCAAGAAACTCAATAATTGTCGTGCACGCGCACGGAGACAATATGGTGCAGATCAGAGAACTAATTCCAAGCCTTCTGGAATCGAAAGCAAAGCTCATACTTACAACCCAGACTATTCCAATAGGCAAAGTGAGAAATTTCTTCGGATTCACCGATGGCGATCGCGCAGCCTGGCTCTGTCATGAATTTGGAGCTAGCGAGATAATACTCGTGGGAATGGATTTCGGCCCGGAAATCGGGAAATACTCAAAACCCTATGGAACTAAGGTAGACCTGAAGAGGAAGGAGCTGAAACTTGATATCGCCAGGCAGATGATAGACAGATTGGCTAGCGAAAGAAGCATATCCGCGTCTCCTTGGTTCTCAGCGGGTAATGACTCTTTCTTGGATAATCAAGAAGTTAAAAAAGAATTTATGGAGGCTGCAATCTTGCAGGCAAGAAAGGGCATGGCTGAAGGCGGCATACCGATAGGAGCCGTTTTGGTGAAGGGAGATAGAATCATCAGTCGAGGGTACAATAAGAGGATACAAACAGGAAATCGCATGATGCATGCAGAAATGGATTGCCTTGGAAACGCACTCAAAAACCGTGGCCGCTCTGAAGTTGGCGGCTCAACCATCTATACTACGCTTATGCCGTGCCACATGTGCGCGGGAGCGATAATCCACTACGGGATAGCGAAGGTAGTGGCTGCGGATAGCAAAACCTTCCCTAACGCCAAGGAACTGCTCGAGCGAGAAGGTATAAGCGTTGCAGATCTCGATCTTGAAGAATGCAGGCTCATGCTTGAAGACTATATTGAAAATCACGAGGAGTACTGGAGCAGGATCTCTGACGACGTTGTAAGCTCTACTCAGAACAAGAACCAATTACGTCTGGGTGAATTATATGAATGAAACGAAGAGCGTGCAGATCGGCGCGTTAGAACAGAAGCAGGTAAACTGGAAACAGATACAGCAAGACCTGGCTTCTTTGGTGGGCCATCTCCATGAGGAACTTGGATGGTTCGATGCCGAAAGCCTAGCAAACACACCAGATAGGGTATTGAGGTTCTACAAAGAGTTCTACGGCAGTGGCGAAGCGGAGTTGAACTTCACGAAGTTCGACCGCCCGAAGAGCCAGGCAAGCACCCTCATATCCCTGAGGAAGATACGCACCTATTCCCTTTGCCAGCACCACATGCTGCCATTTGAGATGGATATAAGCATAGGCTATCTGCCGGCAGAGAATGGAAAGATATGCGGGTTATCCAAACTTTCCAGGACCGCCATGAAGTTTGCGAGCAAGCCCGCGATCCAAGAACAGGTGACGCAGGAGATAGTCGACTTTCTCATGAACGAGCTGCGCCCTATTTTCGTTGTGTGCGTAATAGAGGGAAAGCATCACTGCTCCATGATAAGAGGAGTAAGGCAGCAGGCCTCACTACTGACCACTTCTGCAATGGGGTGGGATACGTCAAGGTTCGGCAAATCTGATGCTGAGCATGCTAGAGAAGATTTTGTAAAGGTTATAAAATGGGATATCAAAAAATTGAGAAAAACGCAGAGCAACGATCTGGAAGAGTATTGAAGCAGCAAACGCGGAAGAGTCCAGAAAGCATCTTTCCGAGTGAACCGGAGCGGCTCAATATATATCAATATCCGCCACCTATCGCCGTGGGTGAACCTGAGAAAAAGGCTTTCTTTGAGAAGCTTGAGCTTTCCAAGCCGTTGGATGCTAGTGAACCTTTCACAATCTTCGTTTCAGTGCCATACTGCAGAACCAGGTGCAATTCATGCCCGTACTTTAAGGCATTGCTACCGACAAAAGAACCGAATGAAACAATAGGCAAATATGCGAGCACAATAGAAAAGCAGGTTGCCTTTTACGCAAGCAAAGAAAGATTCCGCAATGCGCGCCTTGGGTCAGTATATTTAGGTGGAGGAACCGCATCGCTTCTTTCTTCAGGTCAGGTTGTGCAGATAGTGGAACTGATCAACAGCTCGTTCAAAAGCAAAGGTGCAGAGATAACATTGGAAGGCAACCCGAAAGAACTCAAGTCAGAGGCATACCTGCATGAGGTGGCCGGCCATGGAGTCAATAGGGTATCTATGGGATATCAAAGTAAGCAAGAGAGACTGCTGGAGGAGCTACTTGGTTCCCCTCATAGTGCAGAAGAGGGTCAAATGGCATTAAATGCTGTAATGCGCGCAGGCTTCAATACTGTTAATGTAGATCTGCTCTATGGTGTTCCTGGGCAAAAGTTCGGCGAATGGAAGTACGATCTCTCTGAGGTCGTCAAGACTGGTCCTGAGAGCATAACTATCAACTCATACATTGTCTATCCGCACACGCTTACAGCATACAGGATAGCGCACGGCATTATGGAGGAGCCAATAAGCGGAGATGAGAGGCATAAATGGTACTTGTATGCTAGAAAGAAGTTTTTGGAAAGCGGATACGTTCAGGCTAGGACTGGCAGTTTTGTTAAGCCTGGGCATGAGCAAATATACGCGGAGCTGGCATACGAAAAGAGCAAGGAAAGCATACCCATAGGTGCCGGGGCTTACGGCCTGATAAATGGCTATATGTTCAGGGCGACGGGAAGCCCTGACAAATTCATGGACAACATATCTGAAGGACTTTTTACTTCTCCAGATTTCCAGTCGATTAAGGCTAGCAAGGAGATTATGATGGATAGATACGTGATGCAAAACCTTTCGCATCGCAGAATATATTTGGAGGAATTCAAGCAGACATTCGGTCTCGATCTGAGAGACGTTTATCCTACACAGTTTGAAAGGATGGAAGCGAGTGGTTTGGTCAAGAAGGACGAGGAGAAAATAACTTTGACTGACTTAGGAGTCAGATGGCATCAAAACATATTTCGTATGTTCGTGTCAGAGGAGGTGAAAGGACTGCTGAGGAACTGATATTAATGCCGACCTACAATTATGATGAGATGGCTGGAGTGTTGAAACAAGCTTCGAGAAATGAGGGCGTATTTGAAATGGAAGTCACGAATGAAGTGGTGCGTGATCTTGCATTTATGAAGCAGAGGCTGGACAAGAGGTCCAAGACGCACGATAAGCAAGCAATCCTGGAGATCATACGCAGAATCGGCCTCCTGCAAATCGATTCAATAAACACGGTAGAAAGGAGTCACTATCTGGTTGTCCTTAGCCGCATCGGACCGTACGAGAAGAAGAACCTTGATGAGCTTCTGTATCCAGACAGGGCGCTCTTCGAGCAGCGCAGCCATGCAAACTGCTTCATACCCATCGAATCCTACCCGTTCTACCAGCCGGAAATCGCCAGCAGGAGAGAAGCACCCATAAGAAAGGGCAAGCTAGAGAAGCTTGGGAGGAAACCAGATGCCGTGCTCGGCAGGGTACTCGAGGATGTAAGGGAAAAGGGTCCTCTCTCTTCAATGGATTTTGAAAGCGATGGAAGTAGAAGAGGAGGATGGTGGAACCGCAAGCCCGAAAGAGAAGCGCTGGACATACTTTGGAAAAGAGGCTACCTGGCTGTTGACAGGAGAAAAAGCTTCAGGTGCTACTACGACCTCACCGAGCGCGTGATCCCGAACTGGTTATTGAAAGAGAAACATTCCGTCGATGACTTCAAGAGATGGACGGCCATCAACGGTCTTGATGCCATTGGCATAGGCACAGTTGCAGACATCGCAGACTACTTCAGGCAAAAACCTGCCGAAACAAGAAGGGTACTCGCACAACTCGTCGAGGAAGGAGTGGCGACAAAGATAAAGGTAAGCGGTTGGAAAGAAAACGCGTACGCACTTTCTAAGGATCTTAAGCTCGTCGACAAGCTAAAGAAGAACCCGCTCGATACCTGCGAAACCACCCTGCTCTCCCCATTCGACAACCTGATATGGTTCAGGGAGAGGACTGAGAGACTCTTCGGGCTACGTTTCAGGATAGAGATGTACACGCCGAAGAGCGAGAGGACCTACGGATATTACTCAATGCCAATTCTCTACGACAAACAGATTATCGGCAAAGCTGATCCAAAAGCGGACAGGAGAAGCAAGACGCTCATGATAAACAACATACATTTGGAGAACGAAGTAACCGTTGACCAAAATCTGGTAGGTGAGCTTTCAAGATCACTCAAGGAGTTTGCGCGTTTCAATGATTGCGACTCAATAAGGATAAGCAAGACAACTCCCTCAAGATTGAAGAGCAAATTAGAGGAGAAAATGCGTGGCACGAAAATAAAAGCGAAGGCTTGATTGGATGAAGAATAACAATGTCCAGAAGATCATCATAAAGAACCTCAGAACCAAGTGCATCATCGGAGTAAACCCAGATGAGCGCCGCAGAAAGCAGGATGTTATCATAAACCTAACAATGTGGATGCCACTCTCAAAAGCAATAAAATCAGACAATATTGAAGATACTGTAAACTATGGTACTGTAAACAAAAAAGTTAAGGTCTTTGCAGAAAACTCCAGGTTCAGACTAATAGAAGCGCTGGCTGGAGGAATCGCTGGCATCTGTATGGAAGAAAAGAATTTGCGGAAACTGAAAGTAAGAGTTGAAAAGCCCCACGCTCTCAGTTCTGCAGAAAGTGCAGGAGTCGAGATCGTCAGGTGTAGAAACTGAACAACATCGCCACTCGCAGAAAGCATATGTCTGAACTAAGACTTGAATGGGGAATAAAAGGTCTAAAAAAGGCATTGAAGAGGAGGGACAATATTGTTATAATTGATCAATTGCGCTTCAGTTCTGCTGTTGTAACTGCCACATCACTGCAATTTACAATTGAACCGACATCTGATAATTTGCGTAGAACAGAAGGCTTTTCACTTTCGCCAAGCACATTTCTTAACAAAAAACCAAGCAGAGTCGTAGTAGAATCGCCTAATGGAGCTTACCTATCGCTCAATGCAAGAAAAGCCAAATGCGTCATATACGGCTCGATTCTAAATGCGAAGGCCATTGCCAACTGGATTGATAAAATAGGTGAGAATACAACTCTGATTGCGGCCGGAGAGGTTGGACCTGAGCGACTCCAGTTTATCACAGGTAATGAATTGGTACTTTCTAAGCGTAATAAAATATTTGCAATGGAAGACGCGCTTGCCGCTGGTGCAATAGCGCATTTCGTCAAAATGAATAAATCAAAGGAGTGCATAGGAGTGCAAGAATTATTTGAAAATACGAAAAATAAGTTACTTGAGACATTAAGGGATACGGCAAGTCACAGATACCTAGAATCAAGGAGCAGGGGCGATGATACTGTACTCTGCAGCAAGCTTAATCTCTACAAAGTTGTACCAAAGTTGTTTTTTGTAAGAGGCATTCCAGAGATACGTGCTAGATAGGTGTTTATCTTGATAGAGCAGGCGCATGAAACTATTGAAGTAGGCGATCGCAAGATAGAGGTCGAATATTCAAGAGAAAAGCAAACACGGAGTGTGGTGCTGTCACATGGCATGTACAACAACATGCACACCAGCCTTATCGAAAAGCTTTTCCACAAGCTGAGCGGCGATTACAATGTGGCGAGGTTCAACTTCTCGTTTTCTGGAAAACCTGAAAGTGCAGACTCTAAGCAATCCATCAGAGAGCTTGAGGCCGTAATCAGCTTTTTGGGAGACAAGCAAGTTGCACTCGTGGGCAAATCATTTGGCGGTTACATATCGTCTCTTGTGGCGGCAAAAGGCAAACTTAACATTCTCAAGGTGATAGCCTTAGGTTACTCACTTCATGAGGAAGGGAATACCTCAGTTGTATTTGACCTAGACAATGTCGGAGGTATGAAGGTCCCATTGGTAATAATAAAAGGCGATAAGGATCCTTACTGCGATGAACACCTTTTGAAAAACCAACTGCCAAACTGCAAGCTGCATATCATCAGCGATGCCGACCATTCGTTCAAACCATTATCAGATAAAGGCAGCAAGGAAGCGAACGAGGAAAAGGTAATCTCGCTTGTTCTAAAGGAACTTGAAAAATAGTCTGAATCTCAAAAGGAGTGGGTCCGTACGAAACACGGCCCCTCCTTTTGTCCCACCCTTCCGCGCGCGCAATAATATGTTATGGGTTTCTGCATATTTATAGGTTGGTTTTAGACGTGAAAACGGAGCTTGGCATAAAGGATTTAACCCTGCTCGGGTAGTGTATATTCGATGGCAGCATCGGAAAATACGACAAGATTCCGCAGCAGAGCTCACGAGCCGGCATTCGCAAAGCTTATCGGATACCATGAATGGGCTAGCGACACATTTAGGATGGAACCGATCCGCGTAGATTATTTTGATCTTCAGTTTATAGGAGTGGCGAACCTTTCTAGAGTGCAGGCCGGAATATCAAGCGGGATAGCCAGGCGCATAGGAAGGGAGGCGGCAGATATGTATCCTGTGTCACTTCAGAGGAATTCTGTTATTGTATACTCATCGAAGTCAAGAAAACGTCCCTTGTCAGAAATATCCGTAAACCTCGGTGAGAACAAGGACATTCCATACGAGAATGCAAAGGTCGTAAGCATCAAAGTAAAGAATAAAGGAACCGAGCAGACTGATGACAGTATAAGAAGCATTGTCTTGGAGACCCTGACCTCACTTAGAAAGCTTACAAATTCCGAACTGGAAAACTTTCTGGATACTGGAGAAATGGTATTCCTAGTACGATAGACCTGACCAAAAGGATAAATTCTTTCTCTTCCTATCTGTCGTCGGTATCAATATGGCAAACCAAATAAGCCCCTCTCGAAAAACGACAGTCCCTCCTGGGGCTGATGCTTTAAGGAAGTCACAATACCAAGTGTTATATACCACTGCGCCCAAATGAATATGTAAAATAATTGAGAAAAATTCTATTTTTCCTTATTTTCGGTGTAGACATTGACGGAATTTAGAGAGATGAATTTGAAGCCAGAGCTGGCGGAGTCGCTTAGAAAGATAGGCTTTGTTACGGCAACGGAGGTGCAGGAGAAGGCGATACCGGAGCTCATGAATGGGAGAAACCTTGTGGTCAGAGCCAAGACCGGCACAGGCAAGACCGCCGCGTTCCTTGTTCCTATAATGCAGAGGATGGGACGCACAAGGGAGATGGAAGCCGTGGTACTTGCACCCACAAGGGAGCTTGCGCAGCAGATAGCCAAGGTCTCCAAGGAGGTGGGAGGGCCGCTTGGGATAAGCACCGTTGTAGTTTACGGAGGCGCATCTATAAACGCGCAGATGAACGCGCTTCGCTTCGGAGCAAATATACTTGTCGGGACTCCTGGCAGGATACTCGACCTGATGAGCAGGGGTGCGCTGAAGACTGACAGGGTCAAGTACCTTGTGCTTGACGAGGCGGACATAATGCTTGACATGGGCTTCATCGCCGATGTGGAAAAGATAATAGAGAGGATGCCGCACGACAGGCAGATGATGCTCTTCTCGGCCACTGTGCCAAGGGAAGTTGTGAGGATAGCGGAAAGATACTCAAAGGACAGCGGCAGGATAACCGCGGGACCTGAGGAGGAGCCTGTAGTCAACACGATAAGGCACGAGTACGCAATGGTGCCGCGCAGGCTGAAGTTTGCCGGACTGCTCGCGTATATCAAGGACCACGCGCCAAGAAAGGCGATAATATTCGCCAGGACGAAGTTTGAGGCCAATGCGATAAGCAGGGTGCTCGGGAGCCAGGGCTACAACGCGATACTGATGCACGGCGGGCTGACGCAGTCTGCAAGGGAGAGGTCGCTGGGCAGCTTCAGGAACGGGGCGCAGTTCCTCATAGCCACGAACATAGCCTCGAGGGGCCTCGACATAGCTGACGTTACAGATATAATAAACTTCGACGCCCCCGACGACCCCAAGGTCTACATACACAGGGTCGGCAGGAGTGCAAGGATGGGAAAGGAAGGCAAGTCGATGACGATAGCGGACCCTGAGCAGAGGGTGCTGCTGCAGGACATCGAGCACGTCGCGAACATCAGGATGTCAAGAATAGAACTCAACACGCTTCCGTTCGAGACGCTTGACCTTCCGATAAGGGACAGGGGCCACGGGCATGGCTCGAGATTCGGAGGGAGGGGAGGCAGAGGCTTCAACAGGCAGGAACACGGCAAATCAGGATTCGAACCCAGGAACAGGAGAGGGTTCAGAAGGTAATTCTGCACCTTCCACAAACGTGGAAGTGCACATCCACGCACGTCGAATACAAAAACGAAATTATAAGCCTTAACCTTGATACTTTATTGTGAGTGAATGGCAAAAACTTTCAAGTGCAGCGACATAGGATTGCAGTGCAGTTTCACTGCTAGGGCCGACAACGAGGATGCGCTTATGGCGCAGGTAAAGACACATGCTGCCCAGGCCCACAACATGGCCGCCATCGATGAAGCGACGATGGCAAAGATGAGAGCAGCGATAAAGGACGAGGCTTAAATTCAAGGCGCCTCGTAGCCTGTCTCGCGCGCCCATTTCTTGATATTGGCTCCGCCTCTTGGATCGTTTGTTCTTAGGCGGAGATACAGGATTATGAAGTTAGCGTGCACATGGCCCAGTTTTATTTCTGACTTTAGCCAGTCCAGCATTTCGGCATGCTCCGCCACTATCTTGCCGCGCTTGATGAACCCTTTCCCTGTTGCCAGCTTGTAGAAGTCCTCGGGCGACTTGCCCGTCTTTGCCTGGATGTTGTGCAGGTATGCCTTGAACGTCCCGGGCATTGATCTCACCTTTTGTATTTTGCAGGCCGATAATAGAGCAGCACATTGCCTGATTTGAATGTTTTTGTCTTGATGAGCTTCAGCCTTATTCTTTTCTTCATATCCCTGAACAGCGGCACTCCGCTTCCGAGAACCACAGGATTGACCGTAAGCCTATACTCGTCAACCAGCCCGAGCTTCGCCAAGCCGGAAACCAATTTTCCACTGCCGAAAATGACAACGTCTTTTCCTGGCTGTTGTTTTAGCTTCATTATCTCCTCATTCAGGTCGCCGCTTGCTATGCTTGAGTTGTTCCAGTTCGCTTTCTGCAGCGTTTTTGATATCACTACCTTGTGCAGATTGTTCATCTTGTCTATTATTTCAGGAATGTTGTCTTTGGTCGATGCGTTTGGCCAGTAGCCCACCATGCCCTCGTATGTCACCCTGCCAAACAGTATCGTGTCCATCGCGTTCAGCTGCTCTGCGGCCCAGTGCTGGAATTCTGCATCTACGTTATGCCAGTCAAGCTCTCCCTTGGGTCCCGAAAAGAAGCCATCTACTGAAACCATCTCCGAGACTATTATCTTCCTCATAATTCCACCTATCAATCATACTTCTGCAGAAAAGCAAGCTCATCTTGATGTATTTGCGTAAGGGAAGGGCTGATGGGGCTGCTGCTCACCTGCACGAATCCGTGGCCTGCGTTCGCCACCGAGATGAACTGCGCCGCGTCGCCCTTGGAGCGCAGCGAATTGTACATCATCACAGACTGGTTGTAAGGAACTACTGTGTCCTCCTCGCCCTGCACAATAAGGAAGGGGGAATCTCCGGGAGAGACGAGGTACACGGGACTGTCTGCGTATGCGGCGGGCTGCGTGGGCGAGGTCAGGTCGAAGACATTCTGGAAGAGGTAGCCACCCTTCAGCCCGGAGTGAAGGTTGTAGAAATAGGGATTTGTGAGGTTGGCAGGCCCGTATTGGTCTATGACCGCCCTGACCGAGCTAGAATAGTTGAGATAAGGCCCTGTGTCCCATCCAGAGCTGCGATTCGCCACGCCCAGCAGGAGTGCGAGGTGTGAGCCAGCGCTTCCGCCGTCAGCTGCTATTCGGGTGGAGTTTATTCCGTACCTTGCCGCGTTAGCCCGCAGGAACCTGACCGCACACTTCACGTCCTCTATCATTGCGGGGAACTGGTACTGCGGCGCAAGCCTGTAGTCTACGTTGACCACTATGAAGCTGGAGTTGAGAAAGAGGTTTTCGCCCTGGTTTTCCTGCACGTGCCATGTGCCTCCGTTGCCCTTGCTCCAGCCTCCGCCGTGGATGAAGACAAGCGTGGGATACGATCTGCCTGCAGCGTAGCTCGGAGGATAGAATATTGAAAGGACCTGGCCGTCGCAGTAGGTTATGTTCGCTATCCCGCTGTAACCCAGGCTTACGACCCTGCCGCTCCATACTGTTGTCGTAGGGCCGCTTACCGTGGTCGTTGATGGAGTAGAGTTGAAACTTTGGTTGAGTGTTGTTGTGGGGTTTGGACCGTGAGAAAGACCGCCAGTTATGGCCTTGAAAAGCAAAAACGTGAAGGCAAGCAGAACAAGAATGCCCACTGCCAAGAGCAGACTGTTGCCTGATGAAACTGTTTTGCTCATGCTACATGGCCACCTTTACAAGCGATGAAAGAATTTCCCTGTTGTCCGCCTCCGAAGCCTTGAACCTCTTCTTTGCCCCGCATTTTGTGCAGACGTAGTCTATGGTGTAGCTGTTCCTGTCAAACGTGACTCCTGTGGGCTTCATCCTGCCCCTGCATTTCGATGCCCTGTCTCCGGGGTTGTTGTCCACGTGCAGGCTCCAGAGGCAGTCGGGACAGTGGTCCGTGTATCCCGTGCCCCTTACCTCAATGCCGCAGTTGAAGCAAGTGAAGTCCTCTATCTTACGAGTAAATCTGCGCGCTGTCTTCAGCTCATTCACCCGTTATCTTTTTCTGCACCTTCTCGAGCGCTGCTGCGTCCGCCTGCGGCCCCATGAGCGTTGTAACGTAGCCGGGATACTCCTTGAAGAAGACGCGCTCCGCCGCAATAACCTCCTTGAACTCGCTGTCGGTCATACCGGACGAGGGATAGAGCTTTGCATGAAAATGGTTCACTCCGGTGCCTTCGAGAACCAGGTGCACTCTTGCCACGCCTAGCCTTTTCCTTATCAGGTTCGCCACCTTCTTCGTGGTTATAATGAATTCGGAAAGCTCCTTGTCCTCAAGCTTTGAGAAAAGGCTTTCCACGTGCCTCTTTGTTATCACGAGCGACTGGCCCTCTATGTTAGGAAAGATGTCAAGAAACGCCAGGTAGTCCTTGTCCTCGTATATCCTGTACGCGGGCACCTTGCCTGCCGCTATCTTGCAGAATATGCAATCGGAGTGCTCCATGCCAATAATGAAACTTTAAAGCTTATAAGATTGCGAGTAGTAGGCTATTCGATGCTCGACAAATATGACTACGAGGAGGCGGAGAAACGCATAGCCGAGCTCTGGAAGAAGGAGAAGATATACGATTTTGACGAGAAGTCGAGCAAGAAAGTATATTCGATAGACACGCCGCCGCCCACCATTTCCGGAGATCTGCACACGGGCCACCTCTACTCCTACTCGCATCCGGATTTCATAGCCAGGTACAAGAGAATGAACGGCTACAACGTTTTCTATCCGTTCGGGCTGGACGACAACGGGCTCGCAACCGAGCTGCTTGTGGAAAAGGAAAACAACGTAACCGCGGAGTACGTAGGCAGGGAGAAATTCATAGAGCTTGTGCACAAGACGGTCAAGAAGTATGAGGAGAAGTATCAGCAGATATGGACAAGCTATGGCCTTTCCATAGACTGGTCGCTGCTCTATACAACAATAGGCGAAGACGCCAGGAAGGCTTCGCAGCTTTCATTCATAGACCTTTACAACGCGGAAAGGGTTTACAGAAAGGAAACTCCGACGCTGTGGTGCCCGAAAGACAAGACGGCTGTATCGCAGATGGAACTTGAGGACAAGGAAGAGAAATCGACGTTCTACTACATTCGGTTTTCTGATAATGTGCTTATTGCCACCACCAGGCCAGAGCTGCTATCCGCATGCGTTGCGATATTTGTCAACCCCAACGACGGGAAAAATTCAAAGCTCATCGGAAAGAAGGTGAGGGTACCGCTGTTTGAGAACGAGGTAAAAGTGTACGGGGACGTTAAGGTGGAACCGAGCAAGGGCACGGGGGTGGTGATGTGCTGCACCTTCGGCGATCAGACCGATCTGGACTGGTACATGGCATACGGACTCGATCTGAAGATCGCAATTGATGAAGAGGGGCGAATGCTGCTCGGAAAGTACAAAGGAATGAAGGCCAGAGAAGCGAGAAAGGCGATAGTCGATGACCTGCGCAAAGGCGGATACATAGAGAAGGAGCAGGAGATAACGCACTCGGTAAACGTGCACGAGCGTTGCAAGACGGAAATCGAGTTCGTGATGAAGAAACAGTGGTACATAAGGTATCTTGACCTTAAGGGAAAGCTGCTTGAACTGGGAAATCAGCTGAAATGGCATCCCGAGCACATGCACCAGCGCTACAACAACTGGGTCGAGGGCTCGCAGTGGGACTGGAACATATCAAGGCAGCGCTTTTATGGCGTGCCACTGCCCGTATGGTACTGCAAGAAATGCGACGAACCGATTGTGGCTGACAAATCGATGCTGCCGGTAAACCCGTTAAGCACTACTCCGAAAGGCACATGCAAGAAGTGCGGCTCCAAGGAGTTTGTGCCTGAATCGGACGTGATGGATACCTGGGCGACATCTTCGCTTACTCCGCTGATAAACGGAAGGTGGGCCACTGACAAAAAATACATGAACACAGTCTATCCCATGAGCCTTAGGCCGCAGGCGCATGACATAGTTCACCGCTGGCTCTTCACCACTGTGCTGAAATGCTACCTCCACACGAAGGAGCTGCCCTGGAGCGATGCGATGATCTCGGGCTTTGGGCTTGATCCGCAGGGAAGGAAGATGAGCAAGTCATTGGGAAACATAGTGGCAGCCGAGGACTCAATACAAAAGTACAGCGCCGACGCCGTAAGGTACTGGGCCGCAAACTCGGTGCTTGGAGAAGACACCACTTTCCAAGAAAAGGACATCAAGAGCGGACAAAGAGTCGCAAACAAGATGTGGAATGTCGCCAAATTCATTGATCAGAACTGCAAGGATTTCAAAGGAAGCCAACCTAAGGAGATTGACAAATGGATAACAGCCAGGTCGCTGCTGGCGTTGAAGGAAGCAACAGAGTATTTTGAAAATTACAACTACGCGGGCGCGAAGCGCGTGGCGGAAGAATTTTTCTGGTTCTTCAGCGACAACTACCTGGAATTTGTCAAGTACAGGGTTTATGGCAAGGATACGTCTGCGAACGCGACGCTTGGATACGTATTCCTGCTGACTCTCAAGCTTTTTGCTCCGTTCATGCCTTTCATAACCGAAGAGATATACCAAAACCTCTTCAAGAATCAGCTTGACAAGGCAATGTCAATACACACCTCTGCCTGGCCCACTTTTGACAAGAAGTGGGTAGACGAATCAAGCCTGAAGAATGGAGATGCTGCACAGAAGGTCATCGAGTACATAAGGCAGTGGAAGCATAACAACAAGATGGCGCTCAACGCTGAGCTTCAGGAGCTTGTGATAAGCGAGGACCTGGGAGACCTTGAGGCCGACGTACTGGGCGCGATGAATATCAAGAAGATAACGAAAGGAGCAGGAAAAGAAAAGATACCTGAAACCGGGATTTCGGTAGAGATAAGGAAATAGGCTTCACACCGTGCTGAACTTCCTGACAGGTGTTATCTTTATTATGGGCGCCTCGCCCTCTTTCACGGGATTTGACCTGTAGTACGCGTGGCGTCGTTCGAAAAGTTTTTCAATCTCGACGTATTCCTCCCCGCGCTCTATTATCTCCGCTCTCCCCTGCACTATGACGCTCGCCGGTTGCCTCGCGTACACGTCCACGGCAACGCCGACCTTGTTGTTCTTTTGTATGTTCTTCAGCTTTCTTGTCCCGTAATCGGTTATGAAGTAAATTTTGCCGGAGTGGTACAGGTGCACCACCGGCGTGACCTGCGGCCACCCCTTTTCAGAAACGGTTGCTATCCTGGCGACGTCCTGCTTCTTCAGCAGAGCCTCCTCCTTTTCGCTGAATTTTATCAAGCTAAAAGCACCGAATATTACTTATATAAAGGTATTCATATTTATTATACTATAACTGAGTTATAGGGGATAACTTGCCAAGCAAATACGAGCAGATTTCTGAAGAAACTGTACCGGCGGCCAAGTCGATAATAGCCCGTGCGCTCATACTGAAGCACAACATGACCGAGACCGATGCCGCGAGCTACCTGGGCGTGGCCCAGGCCGCGATAAGCAAGTACGTTACTGAAAAGTACTCTGACAGCTTGAAGAGGAGGGTCGCTGAGATAGAGGCCAAGATAAACGACAAGCGGGAGCTCATAGACGGCTACGTGAAGCAGATAGCCGATGGCAAGGGGGAATACGTAAACATCTGCATATGCACAATATGCAGCATATCTAACGGAATTTTCTGCGCTTTCTCTCACATGCAGGCTGACAAGGCAGCAGCACCAATCAGTGCGTAAATCGTGTTTAACATGGCAGTGAACGTACAAGACATACTCGCAGCCGAGGACTACAAGGAGCGCTACGGGTTCTCGACAAAGACCGAATATGTTGATTTCGAGAAGGGCCTGTCGGAGGACGTGGTCAGGAAGATATCGGCGCTGAAGAACGAGCCCCAGTGGATGCTCGACAAGCGGCTGCTAGGATACAAGGTGTTCACAAGCAAGCCCACGCCGACGTGGGGTGCGGACCTGAGCAAGATAGACTACAACGACATCTACTACTACAGGCAGCCTAAGGCGAAGGAGTCCACGAAATGGGAGGACGTGCCCGAGGAGATAAAGAAGACCTACGAGAAGCTAGGCGTTCCCGAAGCTGAGAGGAAGTTCTTCGCCGGCGCAGAGGCACAGTTCGACTCAGGTGTCGTTTACTCGCACGTGAACAAGCAGCTAGAGGACCTTGGAGTCATATTCACAGACACGGATACCGCTGTGAAGAAATATCCGGAGCTGCTGAAGAAGTACTTTGGAACTGTAATACCGCCGACTGACAATAAATTCGCGGCGCTTAATTCGGCGACATGGAGCGGCGGATCGTTCATTTATGTGCCAAAAGGAGTCAAGGTGCCGATGCCTCTCAACGCGTATTTCAGGATAAACGCTGAGAAATCGGGACAGTTCGAAAGGACGCTGATAGTCGCGGATGAAGGCGCTGATGTCACGTACATAGAGGGCTGCACCGCACCTGTTTATGCCGCTAATGCTCTGCATGCCGCGGTTGTAGAAATTGTGGTTCACAAGAACGCCAAGGTCAAATATGTAACAATCCAGAACTGGGCAAAAAACGTTTACAATCTTGTTACTCAAAGAGCATACACTTATGAGAACGGTTACATGTCCTGGATTGACGCGAATATAGGCAGTAAAATCAACATGAAATATCCGTCAATATATCTGAGGGAAAAGAACGCTCAGGGCGAGATCCTGTCCATCGCGCTTGCAGCAGAAGGGCAGACACAAGATTCTGGCGGAAAAGTTTATCACCTCGCGCCAAACACCACCTCAAGGATGGTCTCTAAAAGCATCTCGAAAGGGAGCGGACTCACCACCTTCCGCGGGCTTGTGTACGTAAGCAAGGAGGCGGAGAACGCCAAGGTCAACACGACCTGCGATGCGCTGCTGATGGACGAGAACGCGAAGACAAATACTTTCCCATACGTCGACATACAGAGAAACGACGCGATGATAAGCCACGAGGCTAAGGTCGGGAAGATAAGCGAGGACGAGGTGTTCTACCTCATGTCCAGGGGCATACCGGAAAGCGATGCGATTGCGATGATAATACTTGGATTCCTCAACGACCTCACAAAGGTGCTTCCGATGGAGTACTCGCTTGAGCTTAAGCGATTGATCAAACTGGACATGGCGGGTTCTGTAGGCTAGCAACAAGAGGTAACAACTGTGGAGAACGCGGAGAACATTGTAGAGCAAGCTATTGCGAGCTTCAAGCAGATGCCTTTCGAGACAGCCGAGCTTTACAAGAAGTACGTGGTGGCCTTCCCGCTACTCTCGAGTGCAGAAAAGAAAGATGGTGCGGAATCAGAGGAACTCAGAAAGGAGATAACAGATGAGTCCCGGCTGAGGTTTGATCTCTACAATGGAAAAGACGGCCTTGTGTCAAACAGCGAATTCGTCAAGATTTCGAGCAAGAGCTCTGCGGAGTACAAGGAGAATGCGAAGGCGGGCTTCGAGGAGAGGCTCGGCGGATACATATCGAAAAGATCAGGGGCCATTGTTGAAGTGAACGTCCCTGAAGGGAAAGAAGCCAAGCTCAACTTCCTCTTCCTGTGCGACAGCTCCAACACGCCGGTAGAAGTGGTCGTAAACACGGGTCCCGGATCGCGACTCAGCCTCTTCGAGTGGTTTGGCTCCTCTTCGGAGTCCGTGTGCATGAGCGCCCCGCTTCATGTTGTAAATGCGGGGGAAAAATCGAATGTCGAGATTAATATGCTTCACAACGAGGGCCTGGAAACAAGCGTTGGCGCATTGAACAGGGTCTCCGCGGGGGAGGACTCTAAGGTAAGGTTGAATTGCGTCTACAATGGCGGAAAGATAACCAGGTCGTCGACTTTCGCTGAGGCCGCGGGCAGGGGAAGCGATCTGCTAGTCAACGAGATAGTGCTCGGAAATGCTGAACAGAAATTCGACATCAACACCTTCATACTTAATTCCAACCAGCTGACAAAGGCGATGCTGAAAACCGGGGCTGTGCTCAAAGGAAAGTCGTTCTGCATACTCAAGGGCTATGCCAAGGTGTCCAAAGGCACAAACGGCTCCTACTCGAACGTGGAGGAGAAGGGCCTCGTGCTCGATCCCGATGCCAGGATACAGCCGCTGCCCGACATGTCGATAGACTGCAAGGACGTCGCCTTTGCGTCGCACAGCGCAGCAACAGCACCCCTTGATAAGGAGGCGCTCTTCTACCTTATGTCGAGGGGAATAGACGAGGCGAAGGCGAAACGCATCTTCGTGGCGAGCTTCCTATCTAAATACCTTGCAGACATAGAGAATGATATAGTGAAGGAAATCGCCATATCGATACTGCTCGACAAGCTGGACAACGGCAGGCACTCTGCGGTTCCGAAGATAAGCATGCAGAACCTGTGGATAGTGCCGAAGAAAAGGTGAATCTATGAAGCTTGAGATAAAGGACCTACATGTGGAAGTGGAGGACAAGGAAGTCATAAAAGGGATAAGCCTCACGATCAACGAGGGCGAGTTCCACGTATTGATGGGTCCGAATGGTTCTGGAAAGACAACGCTGTCGCGAACAATACTGGGGCATACGAAGATGAAGGTCACGAAGGGCGACATACTAGTGGACGGAGAGAGCATACTGAAGATGAGCACAGACAAGCGGGCAAAGCTCGGGCTCTTCCTGCTCTTCCAGAGCCCGATAGAGGTCGAGGGCCTCGGCCTTCTGAACTTCCTAAATACTGCAAAAGCATCACTCCAAGGCAACACGCCGTTCAAGGATTTCATGGAGGAGGTAAAGGGCACGGCGAAGAACCTACACGTAAAGGAAGACATAATCGGCCGCTCGCTCAACTACGGCTTCTCAGGTGGGGAGAAGAAGAAGATAGAGGTGCTGCAGATGCAGCTGCTCAAGCCCAAGATCGCCATACTTGACGAGCCTGATTCGGGGCTTGATGTGGACGCTGTCAGGGTGGTTGCAGAAAACGTGAACGACTACCAGCAGAAGAGCAAGGCGGGCCTGCTGCTCATAACCCACTACAGCCGAATACTAAATTATATGAAGCCCGAGTTCGTACATGTGATGGTGGATGGAAAAATCGTTAAGGAAGGCGGAAGAGATCTCGCTGACAGGATCGAGAAGGAAGGATACAAGTTCTGATTTAATGCCGCTAGACGTCGAGAAGGTAAGGAGGGATTTCCCCATACTGAACACTGTGACAAATGGCAAGCCGCTCGTCTATCTTGACAGCGCGGCCACGTCGCAGAAACCGAGGCAGGTAATCAACGCGGTATCGAAGCACTACAGGAAGAACAACGCGAATATACATAGGGGCATATACAAGCTCGCCGAAGAGGCGACGGCTCAGTACATAAAGTCCAAGGAGATCGTCGCGAAGTTTATCGGGACCGAGGGCTACAGGAGCATAATCTATTTCAGAAGCACCACAGAGGCCATAAACGCTGTTGCTAGGGCGTGGGGCGACGTCAATGTGGGAAAGGGCGACCACATACTCATCACTGAGATGGAGCACCACAGCAACATAGTTCCGTGGCAGATGCTTGCGAAGAGGAAGGGCGCGATACTCGACTATGCCAAACTTTCAGAAGGGAAGTTTATCGACCACCAGGATTTCATCTCGAAACTCGCGCTCAAGCCCAAGATGGTGGCGTTCACCCACGTCTCGAACGTTCTCGGCACCATAAACATGGCGAAGGAGATGACAAAGCTCGCTCATGAGGCGGGAGCAGCTGTGCTGATTGATGCGGCGCAGTCGGTGCCGCACATGCCTGTAGATGTTAGGGACATAGACGCTGACTTTTTCGCTTTCTCGGGCCACAAGATGCTCGGCCCAAGCGGCATAGGGGTGCTTTACGGACAGGAGGAGGTGCTTGAAGGAATGGAGCCGTTCCACGGAGGCGGGGACATGATACGCAGCGTAGATTTCCAGGAGTCGACATGGAACGAGCTGCCCTGGAAGTTCGAGGCGGGCACGCAGAACATAGAGGGCGCTATCGGACTTGCGGCTGCGGTGAAGTACCTCAAGAAGCTGGGAATGGAGAATGTGAGGGAGCATGAAAAAGCGCTGACAAGATACGCTTTGGAGAAGCTGGGACAGGCGGGGGTCACGACCTACGGCCCGGGAATAGAAGACATCGAAAGGAGGGCTGGCGTGATATCGTTTTCCATGAAGGGCGCTCACGCGCACGACATAGCCCAGGTGCTAGACAGCGAGGGCGTGGCGATAAGGTCTGGCCATCACTGCGCGATGCCGCTGGTGACGAAGGTGCTTGGGGAGCCCGCGGTGCCAAGGATGAGCTTCTACATTTACAATACGCAGGCGGAGATTGACACAGCGGTCGCGGCGCTGGGCAAGGTCAGGGAAGTTCTGAAGATAGGCGCCTAGAACTACTTGTTACTTCATTACCTTGATGCCTGTCGTCTTTGCCCTGTAGATCGCCACAACCGACAGGAGGATCGAGGCACACACGAGCAGTATGCCGAATATGTACGCCCAGAAGTAGTAGCCGCTCGTTGACGGGTCTATGAATACCCAGGCCAGGCCTCCGGCAGCGGCAATGAGCACTCCAACTCCAGCGGAGACGCCGATGTTCCTCCTCTCAGTGCTGCCTGTGCCATAGTAATCTGCAGCGAGCAGCACCATCGCCGCTATTGTAAGGAAGAATATGCCGAACATTGGCTGAAACTGTGCAAACGCTTCATCGTTGGAAAGAAGCGCGTTCTGGAACGAGGTCTCGTTGAACTCTATGAGGAAGCCAGCCAGCGAGTTCGCGAACACCCACATGAAAAGCGTGAACAGCAGCGCGCAGCGTATCGTGTCGTGCCACGACCTCTTACCATGGAACTGCGTCAGTGCCATGGGCAACAGCGCGAGCAGCCCGCCGATGAACACCAGCGTTATCAGCGCATCGTCTCCGGCCATGCCGTTTATTCCGTTCGGTCCGCTTGAGAAAAGCGTCGGAGGAGAGTAATTGACCGCAGCTCCGGCGACATATACAAGCGTCAACGCAATAATGCTCAGGATGGAGATCCATATTCCAATGCGAGTAAGCTGCATCTTCCAGCCCTTCCTTTCAAGGACTCCGAAGCGCTGCACAGCGAGGCCTATCACCATGGCCATGAGCGAGACCGCAACCCCGTGGGAGTGCGGATCGAGTATGCTGCCAAGCGTGCTCTGCAAACCGCCGAGCGAGCCCACGTAGAAGCCGAGGAAGCTGGTTCCGAAGATGGTCAGCCAAAGCAGGACCAGGCCCATTATCTCGCCGACGAACAGGCAGCCGTCGCCGGCGAGCACTAGCCAATATGCCGCATTCGTTTTCGAGTACGACCTGAAATCGTCTTTGCTGTACGCGAACATCTTGAGATACCTATAGGGGAAGCGGAGATGCGACACGCGCTCAGTGGCGTACGATCCTGCAAGCTTGCGCGGAAGGAAGAGCAGCTCGATGAAGAGAGCCCCGGTGATGTCTATCGTGAAAAGCACAGCGAGCACGAAAAGAATCGTGGGTATCTGGGGTATGGAACTGAGCGCGGGGGTAAGATAGAAGATTCCTGAGAGAGCGGCAAGGATCGACGTGAGCAGAGCGCGGTAATGCAGCGGGAAGTCTATCACGGGCTCGTGCCTGGGAATGTCGAAGAAGAGTAGAGTGAGGCATGTGACGAGCGCGACCATGCTCAGGCCGATCGAATGGAAGTAGTTGTCTGAAGACGCTGTGCCGAACTTGGGCGGAAACTGGAGTATCGGGAAGAGCAGCGTCATTACGAGTATAATGAGCGCGGTGGCCCAAGTCGCCTCCTTGAGCGATATGTGATACGTATGGGTATGCGAAGCTGCCGAAACCTCGCGTATGGTCGCCATCGGCTCTCCTATACTTACACTGAAAGAAAAGCGTATAAGTTTTAGCCTTATGAGCTAAATGATTGCGTGGCAGCGGACGTGTCGGTAGAGGCATCTACCATAGTGTTTCTTGTACTGAGCTCGGTCCTGGCATTTTATCTGACCAGGAACTACTTGGCTGAGAGGAAAAGGAACTACCTCTACTGGAGCGCGGGCATGTGGATATTCGCGCTTTCGGACCTACTCGAGGTGCTGTTCGCTTTTGGAGTGTACAGCCAGGCTATGGCGCAGTTCTACCTCTTCGTCACCGCCCTGCTTGTCATACCTCTCGCGATGGGATCACTAGAACTTATCAAGTCTCGGCTGGCGAAGAACGCGTATCTGGGCTACTCTTTGGTGGCAGCGGCCGCACTTGCCTATGTGACCTTCACAAGCCAGGTGAGCAATTTTGTCACGGACTCGGTGGTGAACGGGAACGCGCCGGTGAATGTCATAATCCTCTCTTCGTTCATAACCTTCCCGGCTCTGATCATAATAGTAGCCATAGCCGCGCTAAGCTACATGAGGACAAAGAGAAAGAAAGTAATATGGATAATACTCGGCATGCTCACATTCGCATTCGGGGGCATACTGTATGTCGCCTCCTTTCCCGCCTCCATATACTACACTGAGTTCGCGGGCTTGGTGATGCTTTGGCTGGGCTTCTTCGACTTTAGCATGCTGAAACGCCGTTAGTCTTCTAACTCAGAGTGTCAGGGCCATGCCTATGGCGGGTTGGCCAGGTGCGGCGCCAGCGCGCCTCCCCCAATGGCAATAGCCAATATGGCGGAAATCGCAGAGAAAAGGAGGAATATCACGAAGCTGGCCAGGGCAAACTTCCACGGCAGAGTTACAAGCTTCTGGGTAAGCTTGCTTGCGGTTCCGCCCTGCAGCGGCTCCATTATTATTCTGTCTATCAGCAGCGTGAACGGGAAGGAGAAGATTCCAGTGATCCCGAAAGCCACGTAAAGCAGCAGCATCACCATTGGCTCTTTGGTAAGCCCAAGACCATAAGCGTTGACTCCGTAATAGATGCTAAGCGCGCCTATCATCAGGGCGAGCAGCCCCGCGTACCTGGTGTTGAGGCGAAGAAGGACGCTGGTAGAGAAGCCCAGCAGAACCACGCCAAGCATAAGATATGGATCGTAGAACAGGATGTCGTATGCGCCAAGAACGTTGGCGCCGTTCACTATCGTTGATATGGGCCACGTGAGGTCTCCCCAAAAGCCGATGACAAGCACCGCAACGCCCAGCATAGCGAGCACAACAGCCGAAGCCCGCATTTGCCTGTATGCCTCGCGGAATCCGCGCTTGAGGTAAGCCCAGTAGGCGCTTATCCCTGCATAGAAAAGAAGGATCGCGATGAATGCAAGGGTAAAGAGCTGTAGCGCAATTATATCAACGAAGGTCATTCGGTCAAGAGCTTTTGGGGGTTCAACATTTTAAATGCTTTGGGAGAGCGCGGCTTCTACCTGTGCCTAGCGAATTTTTTTCAATAGCCAGCAGGGATAAAAGCTTTGAGAGGGTTTTCTAATTGATTGGATGCTGTTTGAGGAGGTAGCCAATTACTACAGCAAGCTAGAGGGGACTAGCTCAAGGCTGGGAATGATTGACATACTCACAGAGATGTTCTCGAAGGCGAAGAAGAACGAGATAAAGGACATAATATACATGACCGTGGGCTCGCCGGCCCCGCCGTTCCAGGGGGTCGACCTTGGCATTGCTGAGAAACTCGCGGAGGAGGCAATCGCGACAGCTACAGGAGCAGAGAAGCAGAAGGTGGAGGCGAGCTTCAAGAAAACTGGAGACCTGGGACTCAGCGCAGAGCAGTTCATCTCTGCCAGCAAGCTTAGGCGCATGAGCAGGGAGAAGTTCGAGATAAACGAAGTCTTCGAAACGATGCTGAAGATCGCGAAGACAAACGGCGCAGGAAGCAAGGATGCGAAGATAAAGATGCTCGCAAATCTTCTGGCCGCGAGCACTCCTCTCGAGGCAAGGTACATCGTGAGGTTCGCGCTGGGACAACTGAGGCTCGGGGCCGGAGACGCCACAATACTCGAGGCGCTTTCGAAAGCGGCCACGGGAAACAGGGAGTTCAAGCCCAAGCTCGAGGAAGCTTTCAACATATGCAGTGACCTCGGACTCGTGGGCGAGACGCTGATGAAGGAAGGGAAGAGAGGAATAGAGGACTTCAAGGTCACATTATTCAATCCGATAAGACCCGCGCTCGCAGAGAGGCTGCCTACAGCGGAGGAGATACTGGAGAGGATGCACGGCAAGTGCGCGGTAGAGAGCAAGTACGATGGCTTGCGAGTACAGGTGCACATGGATAAGAAAAACAGGAGGGTGGAAATCTTCTCGCGCAGGCTGGAGCGCATGACAGAGATGTTCCCTGACATAACAAGCGCGGCGCTGAAAGAAGTGAATGCAGAGAAGGTCATACTCGAGGGCGAGGCCATCGCCTACGACGAGACAACAGACCAGTTCCACGCCTTCCAAGAGACGATGCAGAGGAAGAGAAAGCACGGGATAGAGGAGAAGAGCCTGGAACTGCCGCTGCGCGTGTTTTCCTTCGACCTTCTGTCTCTCGACGGCGAAAGCTACCTTAATAAGAAATACAGCGACAGGCGGGCCAGGCTGGAGAAGATCGTTAAGGGAAATGGGATGTTCAGGCTCTCCGGCAGGATAATTGCTACAAAACCGAGGGAGATAGAGAAATACTTTGAGGAAATGATCTCTGATGGGCTTGAGGGGATAGTCGCAAAGGACCTCGACGCACCGTACATTGCCGGCGCCAGGAAGTTCAGCTGGATAAAGATGAAGAGGAGCTACAAGGGCGAACTCTCAGACACAGTTGACCTCGTTGTTGTTGGCTACTATGTGGGCAAGGGCATACGCACCGAATTCGGGTTCGGGGGAATGCTTGCGGCGGTATACAATGACAAGACGGATATGTTCGAGACGATAACTAGGATTGGCACCGGATTCAGCGAGGAGAACATGCGCACGTTCAAGAAGCTATTCGGAGACATAAAGGTTGCAAAGAAGCCTGCGAGGGTGAGCTCGCTCGTCGAGCCCGACTACTGGGTGGAGCCGAAGTACGTGGTCACTGTCAGGGCCGATGAGATAACGAAATCGCCGATGCATACGGCAGGCAGGCACAAGGAGGGCGAGGAGGAGATAGGGTACGCGCTCCGTTTCCCAAGAATCGTGAGCAACGGCATACGCGAGGACAAGAGCCCTGAGGAGGCGACGACAACGAAGGAGATACTCGAGATGTTCAAGCAGCAGCGCAAGACAAAGGTGGGGGAAGAAGCCTGACTCTTCACGCGGAATTAGACTTCAAACGAATAGGGAACGAAGCATTAAAAATGCAGGAAAAGAAGGAAAGCCATGGCGCAGGGCAACAGGCTCAGGGGCGTGATAGAGATACACGATTTCGACGGCAGCGTGGCGAATACCGTCGAGCCTACTATAAACAGGTATCTGCCTGAGTTCGTGAGAAAGCACGAAAAACTGAGAAAGGTCGCGGCCAACACGCTCTTCGTATTCGGAGAACTCACGGGCACCGGAAAGAAGGAGGTAATGGGCATTGCAAGAACCGGAAAAGCAAGCCTGAATCCTTACATGATCGAGATGCTTAGGGCGCACAGGGAGGAGGGGGCCGAGATAATAATGCTCACGTCAAACGGTCACGCGAATGAGATAAGAGGCATAATGTCGGAGAATAGCGTAGAAGTCACTGCGTTTCACTGCAATCCAAGCAAGAAGGCGGATTTCGTCAGGGCCGTGGTTGCCGGCAACCCGGACAAGCGCGTGGTCTCTGTAAACGACAGCATGCTGGAGACAGCGCAGGCCGTGGTCAAAGGGCTGCGCAGAAAGTCAGTGCTTTTCAGCGGCGCCCACAATTCAGTTTCCTCATACTTGATGGGTTCGCTTCGCATAGCGAGCGTCGCGGACGCGAAATCGATGGACAAGGCAGTCAGGGCGGCTGCGGGGACGTGACGCGCCCAAAGCATACGAAGATGATCGGGGAATGTCATTCACTGTCGTAATAGACGGCAAACCTTGCGCGGGAAAGACGACTCAGGCGAGCCTGGTGGCGCAGGAACTCAGAGACAGGGGTGTGAACGCAGTTAACATAAAGGAGTATTCACGCGCTAATGCCCTGCTCCGCGGCATAGTGGATGCTGCGGAACTTACCAGGCAGAGGTCTGGAAAGAGCTCGCTTGAACTCGCGATATCAGATGCGCTGTCCTTCTTCGCGATATCCGCATCTTATCTTTCCAACATCAGGAAGAATGTCGACGTGCTTGTGATGGAGAGCACCCCATACACGTACGGATACAGCGTCGAATCAGCTGACAAGGACTCGCATCACAGTGCCTACAAGCTCGTGAGGCCCGTGGCAAGGCTTTTCAACGCAAACATTATAGTCTATCTCTCTGCAGACGACGGTGTCCTCCTGAGCAGGTTCGAGCATAGGGACGATCACAGGGACGCGATGCATAAAAGGCAGATATTCCATGATGATTCCGAGCTTAAGAAGGCGCTGCGCGACTACGTGGGCGACGGCAGGTTCATCGAACTGGATGCTCGCGGTGACAAGCAAAGCATCGCGCAGCACATAGTTGGGAAAGTGATTGCGGAAATGGGAAGGGCGGGGAGAGCGTGAAATTCCAAAGCAAATTTTAACAAATTTTCCGCAAAAAATAGTAAAAATCGCATGCGATGGGCATACACGCGCGGATACTGGAATAAAAGACCCGCCTTATAGATAACATATAATATAGGGAAAGTTCTACCCTTACTCTACCTACACGATTTACACAAGATATTTAAACTTAATTGCAAGATGTTAATTGGCGATCAGATGGGCGACTTTGGAACAGAGTTCTTGGGTACCGGAGGCAATGGTGCTTCTACACCACAGATAAAGATAGTAACTATCGGAGTTGGCGGGGCTGGAAACAACACTGTCAACAGGCTCTTGAAGGTAGGTGTCAAGGGAACGGAGTTGGTTGCGGTCAACACTGACGTAACACACTTCAAGATAGTTGACGACCGAATCAAGAAAGTGCTTATTGGAAAAACAATAACGAAAGGACTGGGAGCGGGTGGAGACCCGTCGATTGGGCTGAAGGCCGCAGAAGTGGACAGGCAGGTGCTTGAGGAAGTGCTTGCAAACTCGCAGCTGGTCTTCCTGTGCGCAGGAATGGGAGGAGGAACCGGCACTGGCGCTGCGCCAGTGATAGCGCAGATAGCAAAGGAGGCCGGAGCGATAGTAGTGGCGATGGTCACGTATCCGTTCGACCTCGAGCGAGTGAGGAAGGTTAAGGCCGAGGAGGGCATCCAGCAGCTCAGGAAGTACTGCGACAGCGTAGTCATAGTGGACAACAACAGGCTGGTCAGGCTTGTGCCTAACCTGCCTATGAATGAGGCGTTCGCTGTTGCTGATGACGTGCTTGCAAAGGCGATCGGCGGACTGGTGTGGACGATCACACAGCCGAGCCTGATCAACATAGACTTCGCGGACGTGCGCGCGATAATGGGAAGCGGAGACGTGGGCTTCATATCCGTGGGCACGGGCAAGGGCACCGACAAGGTGACCAGCGCCAGCGAGTCCGTGCTGAAGAACAAGCTGCTTGACGTTGACTTCGAGAACGCGAAGGGCGCGCTGATACACATATCGGGCGCGAGCGACCTAACGCTGGGCGACGCGATAAAGGCCGGAGAGATAATCACGGAGCGCATGGACCCCAAGGCCACTGTGAAGTGGGGCGCCAGGATAGTGCCCGGCTACGAGGGCCAGCTCGAGATCGTCGCGATAGTGACCGGAGTCAAGGGCGAGAGCATACTTGGCAAGTTCGCGGAGAAGAAAGAGACAAACTACGCGGGCATTGACTCGATATAGGGCGATGGGAATGGGAGACGAGTTCGACTATGACTCCTTCACGCCCCGCGTTGCGATTGCGGGCGTCGGAGGACAGGGAAGCAACCTGGTGAACAGGCTGTTCGTCAACGGCATAAAGAGCGCCGCAACGATAGCGATCAACACCGACCTTGCGCACCTGAACGTGATAAAGGCGCACAAGAAGGTGCTGATAGGCAGGGAGATAACCCAGGGCCTAGGGGCCGGCGGGTTCCCTGAAGTGGCCGCGAAGTGCGCAGACATGAGCAAGGGCGACCTCGAGAAGGTGCTCGAGGGCTACAACCTTGTGTTCGTTGCAGCGGGAATGGGAGGAGGAACCGGCACTGGAGCCGCACCAACTGTCGCGAGGGTCGCGAAGGAGATGGGCGCAACTGTCATAGCTACAGTCACCTTCCCGTTCGAGCTCGAGAGGAGCAGGAAGCTGAAGGCCGAGTGGGGCGTACAGCAGCTGAGCAAGGAGGCTGACGCCGTCATAGTGGTGGAGAACCAGAAGCTTCTCGACTACGTGCCGAACCTGCCGATGGAGAAGGCGTTCGAGCTTTCGGACAACATCACTGGCAACGCAGTCAAGGGCATAGCTGACACGATAATGCTGCCCAGCCTGATCAATCTTGACTTCGCAGACCTCAGGACGGTAGTGCACGACACAGGCACAGCTGTAATCAGCATTGGCACTGGAACGGGAACTGACCGCGCAGAACAGGTGGTCAGATCAACACGCACTCATCCTCTACTAAGCGTAGACTACGAAGGCGCGAAGGGCGCCATGGTCCACGTCTCAGGAGGAGCGGACCTCACGATAGAGGAGGCCACGAGGATAGGAGCGGGAGTCACAGAAGGGCTTGCGCCGGACGCGAACGTGATCTTCGGAGCCAGGCTGATACCGGAGCTAAGGGACCAGATAAGGGTGATGTCCATAGTCACTGGAGTGAAGGCCAAGTTCGGGCTCAAGACGAAGATCGAGGGCGCGGAGAGACTCAGGCTTGAAGCTGTTGACCAAATCTGGTAGGCGGCAAGGTATTTTAACTTTCTTTCCTTATCTTGTCTAGTCTGGATTTTGTTAGTGGTCATTTGGCAGAGGAAACGAACTACAACCTTAAGTCTGCGAAGGAGATAGGCAAGGGCAGCTTCATCATAATAGACGGCATACCCTGCAGGATAGTCGAGATAGAGACTTCTGCGCCGGGCAAGCACGGAGCGGCGAAGTCCAGGATTACCGCAGTGGGCATCTTCGACGGAGCTAAGAAGACGCTTCTGCTGTCGGGACACGGGGAGGTACCTGTGCCTGAGATACTGAAGAAGAGGGCGCAGGTGGTCTCGATAAGCGAGAACACCGCGCAGCTTATGGATCTTGAGAGCTATGAGATATTCGATTCTGTGATACCCGCGGAGCTGAAGGGTTCGATCAAGGCGGGAGCGGAGGTCGAGGTCCTGGAGACGATGGGAAGGAAGGCGATAACTAGAATGGTAGGTGGTGGCTGATGGGAATAAAAAGAGCAAACATAGAGAAGGATTTCGACAACAAGCTGCTGAAGCGCAGGGAGCTGCTGGTCTCGCTCGAGTTCGAGGGCCCGACGCCTTCGCGCGAGGAGATAAAGAGGGTGCTGGCTGACAAGCTGAACCTCAAGCAGGAGAATCTTGTGGTTGTGAGGACGCAGCAGGACTACGGCACCATGGAAGGCAGCGTGCTCGTGCACGAGTACAAGGACAAGGAGGCGATGCGCATAGCGCAGAAGCATGCGGTCTCAAGGCCCAACAAGAAGAAGGAGAAGGCGCCTGCGCAGCAGACCGCAGCGGCAGCGCCGCAGGCCGCGCAGGCCAAGGAGGGCGAGGCCAAGTAGGCGGGCTTATGGCAGAGGAAAAAGCTGTAAAGAAGGAGGCGAAGAAGAAGGTCATAAAGCCGTACAAGCCTGCGGCAAAATTCTGCCCGAAGTGCGGCTCGAGGATGGCCGACCACAAGGACAGATACGCGTGCGGGAAGTGCGGCTTCACCGAATGGAAGGAGAAGGGCAGGTAGAGCTCTTGCAAGCGAAAAAGGACCCCACTACTGCGATAATGCGCGCCGTATACTTCATAATAATACTCATAGTCTTCCTGCTGGCATTCAACGCCATTCCGGTTCTGCTCTACACCCTCTCGTACATAGACTATGGCACGCTCAACTTCCTCTCCACTGCAGCGGTATCCCTCTCGTTCACCGCGAGCACCCTCTTCTACCTCTACGCCGTAGACAAGAGCAGGAAGGGGATAGCTGCTAGGCTGGGACTCGGAGGCAGCAGGCTGACCCTCGGCAACATCGGCCTGGGCCTGCTTCTTTTCTTCATAATCTTCATGCTCGAGATTGCCATAGGTATCGCGAGCAGCGTCACCGGCGTGCAGATAAACACAAACGTGGCGCTTCTCTTCGCTGGCGCACCTACATGGTTCATCATTTTCGCCTCGATAGTTGCACCGGTAAACGAGGAGGTGCTCTTCCGCGGGCTGCTTGTGCCGCGGCTCGGCATCTTCCTCAGCGCCATATTCTTCGCCATACCGCACCTCAGCTACGATTCCACCTTCGCGATAGAGTTCATCGCCGCTTTCATCTTCGGGCTGCTTGCAGGTTATGTGTACAAGAAAACAGGCTCGCTGTATCCGTCGATAGTGGCGCACATGCTTGTCAACCTGTTGACGCTTGTCACAACATTCTGAGCATCTGGCGCTGGCATGCACATCAAGCTAATACTGATGGAACCCAAGTATCAGGTCAACCTCGGCTATATAGCCAGGACAGCGATGAACTTCGGGGTGGGAAAGCTCTATCTGATAAACCCGAGGGCGAGACCTGACGGCAAGCAGGCAAGGATGTACGCGAAGCACGCATACAGGCTGCTTGAGGGGGCGAAGATCTGCAAAACACTTGACGAGGCATCGCGCGATTGCGACCTGCTGCTTGGAACAACCGGCATAAGGCAGAAGGCGAAGGCGAGTTTCAGGCGCATCTATTTCGCAGAGGACGCTGTCGCAAGGATAAGGAAGATGAAAAGCAATGCGACTGTCGGACTGCTGATGGGGAGGGACGACACCGGACTGCGCGGCGAGGAGATCGAGAAATGCGACATGCTCGCCTACATAGGAACCAGTCCTGAATATCCGGTGATGAACATCTCGCACGCCATAGCCGTGTTCTTGTATCTGCTAAGGCGCGGAGAGCTGCGCACGCACAATGAGGAGGGCATGAGGGAGAAGAAGCCTGATGCGAGGGAGGTGCGAAAGCTGCTCTCGCTGTTCGAGAGCATGATAAGCAGGAAAAGCATGAGGAACAGGAAGGCTGTTCTCGGGGCGTTCAGGCGTATGGTAAGGAAATCGCAGCCGACAGAGCCGGAGCTGCATGCACTGATAACAGCGCTAAAATAGCCGCCTACTGCTGCGCTGGCTTCTTCCTTTTTATTATCTTTACCTTCGCAGGCGTGAGGAGTATGCGCGTGTCGTCAATCTGCGCTATGTCGCCGTTTATCTTTGTGACGTAGGCCTTGAGGTTCGCAATAACGTTGTTCCTCGTCGTGGGCCTCTTCTGCAGTTCCTCAATGCTAAGCAGCAGTATGTTCTTCTTTGCAAGCTCGTCCTCTATCAGCTTCAGCTCGTCCTCGCTGGATATAGACACGGGCTTCACATACATGTCCGCTGGCTCATGCATCACGTCCACTTCGTCCATCTCAGCTGAGTTCATGTACTCTTCTATGTTCAGCTCCTTGGAAGAAGCAACGCCAAAGGCTTGTCCTAGTTTGTCGAAAACTCCCATTTTTTCACCGGTCGCAATCAACTATATAATGCATCAGCTTTTTAACCTTTTCCTTGTTCTCGATTTACTGGTAAAGTCGCTCTGAGCCTATTTGGAGTTTGCGGACTTGTTGCTAGTGTTTCATGAGATTGCTGATTACAGTTGCTCCAGTATCTTCTTTGCCACTTCCTTGCCGAAGAGCCTCTGCACTTTTTCCGCTGAACCCGGAAGCCTGAGGTCTGCCACCCGTTTTATGCCATTGTTGTACATCAGCCTGGCCCTCACCCTTCCGACCTGCTCGAGGCGTATGAGATCGAGCAGCTCCTTCCTCACTCCGTACTTTGTCCTGACCCTTAGCTCAAGCATGCGCGCGACCCCGAGATGCAGCAGCTTTGCGAGCTCTGTACTCGCGTACAGCATCCAGTCTGCGTTGTTCAGCTTCACGAACAGCGTTCCGGGAGTTGTGTTGTAGCTCTTCACTATGTCCCTCTCCGGGGTCTCGTTGGCCCAGTCGCGGAGGGCGAGCGCAGTGCCGAGCGATTTTTCGGGCTCGTCCACCTCATAGTTGATGACAGAGCCCTCGAGTAGAAGGTCGTAGCCTGGAAGCAGCTCGAACGCCTCCTCAGTCGCCTTGACATGCGGCCTCATCTCGAGCGTGTTGCAGATGGTGAACAGGTAGCCTACATCGTCCGTGACCTTGGGCAGCGTGTCTATCAGCCACTTCGCAGAGAGCGGGTCTATGTAGAGCTCGCTCACCCTCTGACCTATGCGCGTGGGTTCGTATACACTGCCCTTTCTTTCTATGAATCTCCATGCCTCGAGTTCGCTGAGCACATTGGTGAGTATCACATCAAGCTCGTGCGTGTTGGCGAACTGATAGCCGTAGAGCGTTTCGCGCAGGAAAGCGTGTATGCCCTCCTTTGTCTTCAGCATGCGCGTGGCTATGAAAGCGAGCACGTGCATCCGAAGGATCGGCTGCATCCCGAGCTTGGAACTTATCGGCTCAAGCTTGGCGTTTATGTACCTCTCGTACAGGTCCATTATCTCCGCGTGTGCCTTTGCTATGAGCAGGCCCCTGCCTTCCTTGTCGTACTTCGGCCTACCTGCCCTTCCGAACAGTTGCGTCACTTCGTTGACGCTCAGCTTCTCCGAGCCCATGCCCTCGCTGTATCTGCTTGTGTCCCTAACCAGTACGGTGTGAGCGGGGAGGTTGACGCCTAATGAATTATGAACTATGAATGAACCGACATAACTCGACTCTTTTTCAACTTCGAGATTATAAACGGTACCCGAATAGGATAATGTTTCTATTTTTCTGATAGGCATGTAGTAATAGTTCTTGTCGATATGGCCTAAGTTGTAATCCCTATTTCCTAGAAAATTTACTTTCTTATTGAGCACATCGTTTGTAAATTTCTTCAACTGTCTTCCAGAGATTCCTAGAACAAAAACGTCCTTTGGGAGACCCAAATTTCCAAATCCTGTGTTCTTTTTCTTCGAGATGCGCGGCATGTATCCCAGTTTAACTAAAATTGCAAACAACTGATGCGCCAATACCTTAGAAACTGTTGAATACCTTGATTCGTTACCACCAATTTTCACTGAAAGGCTTCCGTCACCCAACCACATTCCTCTTACGAGGTGCAAAAGGCTGCCTTTGGGTAAAAACATAAATTCTGAAGGTATGTGCTTATTGTGAGCGTTGGTTCCAAATAGCTCTCTGAATTTAGCTGCTATCTGCTTCGAACAGGCCCGAACGCGTCTTCTATGCCTCTCTTGGTCTTTAACAGTGTATTTTAGACCGATGCCTGCGAACCATTCTACAATTATCTTTGTAAGGTCCTCTTCCTTTGTATTGATATCGAAGTTTATCACTCCATTTCTGCCCGTTGAACCTTCGGCTATAAACAACCCCATCGCCTCTAGGGTTTTACTGTCCAATTTAAGCGCACCAACCAAAAGCTGTGTCCAATGCGTACCAACGACTCCGGTTTGGTTGGCAGTAGGCCCTCTTTCTGGCAATTTTAGTTTCTTTAGGCTTCTAGCTTCTTTTATTCTAGGGAAGAGAACCATATCGCTTGCTTTAAGATTTCCAGCCTCAATCCACTCTGGAGCAGAATAGGTCCGCCATTTCTTATTGATTGTTTTTGAGTGGATAGAATGCATTTTTCTCCTGCATGATAAAACCCTATGTTCCGGAGTCATTTTCATTCCAAATTGCCCATATGGAATTACGTTGATAAGGTTTCCATCAAATTGGCGTTTTGTGGGAATTATGACTTGTTCGAAGCTCCCGTTTTTTGATAAAACTTTATCGCCGGTTTTAATATTACTTATGGGGTTAGGGCCAGGATTGAAGCAGAGAATATCTTGATCTGCAGGCAAACACAAAGTAGGTGTAGCACAAATTACTTTGAGTGCGTTGCTCTTGAACGCGTCCTCTATAGCATGCCTCTGCGCGTTGACAAGCCCGCTGTGGTGGAATGCCACGCCCTTCGCAACCAACTTCGCCTCCTTCTCGCACTGCGCTGTGGGCTTGCCGAGCGCATGCAGAATGTCGTCGCTTAGTTCTGCGAGCTTTGCGCGCTCAGTTGGCGAGAGCTTTTCGCTGACTACCTGCGACAGCCTTTCCGCACTTGCCTCAGCGTTGCGTTTTGTCCCATAGAACACAAGTATCTGCTTGCCCCTTTCCAGCGTATCTTGCACTATCCTTATCTCGGGTATGGAGCTAGCACCTTCGAGCTCCTCCTCTCTGTCAAGATAGTAGGCTTTGCCGCTGAACGTCACGCCCTTCTCCAGCCTCACCGGTCTGTAGTCGCTCTCGACAAGCTCTGCGCCGAGCCATTCGGCTATCTCCTTAGCGTTCCCTATCGTGGCGCTGAGCGCAAGTATCTGGGCGCTCTTGCACAGCCTGCGCAGCTTGGTCATGAGTATCTCAAGGGTAGGTCCGCGGCTTGCGTCGTCGAGCATGTGCACCTCGTCTATCACAACGCAGCCCACGTCGTCGAGCCAGTTGAGCCCGTGCCTTATCAGGCTGTCCAGCTTCTCGGTCGAGGCGAATATTATGTCATAGCCGGAGAGCCACGGGTCAAGGGAATCAAGATCGCCTATTGACATGGCTATCTTCAGGAAAGGATAAGCTGACTTGAGCTCCTCGTACTTCTCGCTCACGAGGGCTCGCATTGGCGCAACGTAAACGGCCTTCTTCCTGTTCCTGATCACGCTGTTGATCATTGCCATTTCGGCTATGAACGTCTTTCCGCTCGCGGTGGGAGAAGCCACTACCATGCTGCCTCCGTTGAGCAGGCCGCGCTTAAGTGCCATCTCCTGCGGCGGGGTGAGGCTCTTTATGCCGCGCTGCTCGAGAGTCTCGAACATCTCGTTGGGAACAGCGCCCTTGAGTTCGCTCGCCTGCATCATGGTTCTGTTTTTGTCGAGAGAAATATAATAAGGTTGCTGCGCAACTATGATCCGATAAGATGGCTGCCAAAAAGCCGAAATTCAATGTCGGGAGATTTTCAAGAGAGGTCATAATACTGACGCTATTCACAGAGGTGGTGTGGATGGTTTTCTGGTCACCATTCGGACTGATCCTCAGCTATAACCTTACTCAATGGGAAGAGTACTTTATCTTCTCAATACCTTATGACTTGGCGCTTGCATACGTCACCTCTAAGGTCATAATCCTCTTCGACAGATGGGCAAGGAAGCGTAGGATCTATTAGCGCGGTTATCTTCCGAGCAGTCTCCTATAAACATCCATAGTTTCCTTGACCGTGCGCTCCCATGTGAAGCTGCGCGCGTACTTTACCGCCTGCTTTGATGCGGACCTTGAATCCTGCGCCAGGCTTATCGCCTTTTCCACTATCTCAGCCTCGGTGCCCCTGAATGCGTACCGGGTGGTCTCCGGAGGTATCGTGCTGCCCTTGAGCGTCAGTGCGTTTGTGCCTGCGGCGATCGCTTCGAGTATCGGTATGCCCTGGCCCTCGTACTTGGAGAGGTGCAGGTATCCGGCGAGCGTCTGCAGGTACCGAGCCACCACAGCGTCTGAGGCCCTGAAGTGCAGTATCACGTTGCTGTCAGAGAGTCCCTTGAAATGCTTCATGTGCTCTTTCAGTATCATTTGCGCGTCAATGCTGGAGGTGAATACGTGCAGCCTGGAATCGCTCCTTGCGGCTATCCTCTCGAAAACGCGCAGCATTCCGGTGAGGTTCTTGTGCTTCAGATGTATGGAACCTATGTACGCGAAATCCTTTCGCTCACCGTCCCAGACCCTGGAGCGAAGGAAAGCGGGATCGACCCCTAGAGGTATCACCGCATGCGACTTGCCGCGCTCGTAGAACCCGTGCTTCCTCATGTACGCACTGAGCTCCTTCAGCGTCTGGCTGCTGTTGTACAGTAGCGCGTCGCTCTGGTGGTAGTTTCCCACGGCCCAGCTCTTGATTATCGAGCTTGCGATGTTGAACCTCTCTACCAGCTTGGGTTTGTAGCGCTGCTGGCTTCCCTCAGAGTATTTCGTGAACACTCTCATGTCGTGCCACATCGTGAGCATACTGGCGTCGCCCTTGCTCACCTTGAGCACGTCAGGATACATCAGGTGCACTATGTCCTCGCTCTTCGCGCTGACCGGATAGAAGACGCGCATTGTCCTGGGCAGCTTCTGCGTCGCTATGATCCTGAGCTGCACGCGCCTGGACAGACCCTTGTACATCTCCGCAGAGTACCTGCTTATGCCGTCGCCTCCGCTGAAGTCGAAATCCCTGCCGACAAGCAGAACCCGCATGCAATTCTGTAGATAGTCGACGATTAACCTTTTTTACCTTATCTCTCGACGAACGCCGAAATGCTACGTTTCGTGACGCACTCCGAAAGGGCATTTTTAAAGATACGTGGTGGAGTAATCTGGATAGCCGTGTCAGAAGTAAACCAGATAGCAAGGAGCAGAGGCAGTGTCAACCCCATATTGCTGGATGGCATCGAGAGATGCGCAGAGAAAGTAGTGTCGGGAATGCCGTCTGTGCACATAGAGGGTGCGAGGAGAAAACTGCTTGATGCCAGATCTAACGAAGGCGCGGAGTGGGGAAAGAAGCAGCCTGGCGTACTGAGGGAGAATCTTGAGGAGATCGCGGGCACGAGCTTCGACCACATGGGGCCGCAGCACACGGATTTTGAGTACCCGCCGATAAGAAAGTGACCTGGCTATGCGATTGCTCTAAGTCTCAGCGCAAGCGCTTAAAAGGTTTAAACCATAGCTATTAGCATGCCTCAGTAGCTCAGTGGTAGAGCGCCAGTTTTGTAAACTGGAAGTCGAGGGTTCAATCCCCTCCTGAGGCTTCCAGCTCACTAGGTGAACATTTTTTATGCTTGCTGCCTTACCTGCGCCTTTTGCTTGGCGCAATTGTCCAGTTGTATATCAGGGCTATTATTGCCCCGGCTATCGCGCCATCAAAGAAAGCCTCAATACCTCCTATTATGCCGCCCACAAACCCGGCGCCGTAGCCCGGGTAGACAGTAGAAAACACCTGCACGAAGCCCGATGCCCAGATAGGAGACGTCCATCCGCCCACGAGGACGCACAACGCCCAGGGTACGCCAATCCCCAGTGCCAGACCTTTCACGCTCAGTTTGTCCATGCTTATCACACTTGGCTAACACCATCAACACATATATGTCTTGCTCACGACTTGAAAAGTTATTAATTAGATTGCGCCTACAATCAGGCATGAAGGCTGCAAAAGCAAAGGAACTTCTTGGGAAATACGATCTGACTTCCTTCCAGAAGGAGGTCCTGATTGCGACTGCCGCAATTCCGAAGGGCGAGACGCGCACCTACAAGCAGATAGCCGCTGCGGTGCACAGGCCGCATGCCTACCGCGCCGTAGGCAGCGTGATGAGAATCAATCCGCTCGCGCCAACGATACCCTGCCACAGGGTGGTAAAAAGCGATGGAAGCCTTGGCGACTACTCAGGCAGGGGCGGCACGAAGACCAAGGAAAGGATGCTGAGGCAGGAAGGCGCTTTGGCTAGAGCTTGAGAAGGCGCGTGAGTTCCTTCACCTCGTCCTTGCGTATCTCGTTCCTCCTGGTTTTAACTGACGCAAAGTGAAGCATGCGGTTGCTGTATCTCGGCAGTATGTGTATGTGGAAGTGGCGTATCGAGCCGGCCCCGCCCACGTTGACTCCGATGTCCATCCCCATGCTCTTCATCTTCCTCTTGTCGATTTTCCCGAACCTCTTGGCGACCTTGAACATGTGCGATATGACGCTGTCCGGAGTGGAGAGCATATCTAGATAGTGCTTCTTCGAGATGACAAGAATGTGCCCCTTTTCTACAGGATACCTGTTTAGTATCACGTTGCAGACCCTGTCTTGGTATATTCTCCTTGCAATCTCGCTTTCGGGCATCTTGCAGAAAATGCAGCTCTTCATACCAATCACATGCGGCTACTTGAACCTCTTGACAGAGCTGTATACATCGACAAGGTTAGAAAGCCTTGCCATGAGGGTCTCGTAGTCCTCGGTTCCAGGGCCGTAGTGCCTGTTGACCTGGAAATGAAGGTGAGGGTTCTCGCTGAATCCTGTGTTGCCGCTCAGCGCTATCACCTGGCCCTTCTTCACTCTGTCTCCCACCTTGACCTTCGCGCCCTGAAACGCCAGATGCTCGTACCACGTTGTCTCTCCATGCCTGTGCTTTATCTCTATGTAGTTCCCCCTGTCCCAGAAATCCACCGTTATTCCGTGCTCGTTGGACTGATCAAAGACGCTTATGACAGTGCCATTCTCTGCCGCAAGCACGGGAGTGGCCTCGGGCACGTAAAAATCTATGGCGTTGCACAGCTGCCCCTCGTGTGCGGGCGATATGCCCCTGGAACCTGCAACGATTATCGCCTCTTTCGGCACAGGAACAATGTAGACGTTCCTTGACTGATCGCTTGTCCTTCTCAGCGACACAAGTCCCTGCGCAAGCACGTCTTCCTTCTTGGCCATGAACGCCCTGGAGACCGGAAGCGTGTTGTATTCTGTCATGCATCGATATCGTTTCCTGCCTTTAAATACATTGGCAGGATCGCGTCATGCTGGTATTAAAAGCCTGTAGAAAATCATATACTGCGAACAGCGTGACCTGATGAAGCTTGGATTCGCGGAACTTCTTTTTGCGCTGGCTTCTGTGGCATTCGTGGCGTTCGCGACCACGATGAGCGTGCATGCATATCTTGCACCCCAAAACGTCACGAGCAACTCCACTTACATATATTGCGTGGGCGACTCTGGCCATGGGTCCCAGAATCTCACCTTTTATGCGCCGATCACGACGAACGGCATTGGGCAATGGCACAACACGACCCCCTACCCCGTGGGCGTGGACGACGTTGGCTGTGACATATACCACAATGTCGTTTACTGCACCGGCACGAACGCCACCTCCTCGGAGAACGAATCGTACTATGCCGGACTGTCTCCCAACGGCATAGGAAACTGGATCGCCACCACTCCCTATCCGTTCCGTGCCTCGTATCAGAGCTGCTCCGCTTACAGAGGATACATCTACTGCGTGGGAGATTGGTGGTATCCGAAGCAGAACGCTACCGAGTATGCGCCGCTGTCCGGCTCGGGCATAGGGCAGTGGATGGATTCGACACCCTATCCGATTCCATTTTACTGGGGCAGTTGCGCCATAAGCAACGGCTACATATACTGCGTGGGCGGCGCGCAGGTGCTGCACCAGGTAGGTGCAGAGGACGACGACGTCTTCTCCATAATAGGAAATAGGAGCAGCAGCCTGACTTTCTTTGCAAACGTATCGGGGAGGGGGATAGGCAAGTGGAAGCAAACCACCCCGTATCCGGAGCCGTTCACCCTTGACGGCTGCTCAATATACAACAGCTATATTTACTGTTTCGGAGGCGAGGGAGGAGGAAACAATCTGACGTACTTCGCCCACGTCTCGAGCGGGGGCATAGGGCAGTGGATGCGCACAACAGATGCGCCGATACCCTTAGTACAGACCGGTTGCGCAATACATAATGGATACGTATACTGTGTTGGCAGCCGCGATTCCTCCAGCGCAGGTCACCAATCGTGGTATGCGAAGGTTTCAGGCGACGGAGTAGGAAACTGGAGCAAAACTACTCCTTTCCCCATACCTGTGTATGGCGATTCCTATTGCGAGATTCCAGGCAGCGGCGGCGGGTGGACTGGTGGCGGTGGGCCTCAGGATTGAACGCGTTCGCTTTCGAATATGTCGCCAAAAGAGCGGTAGAAATGCATCGCTGCCCGCTTGACTCCGTACCTGCCCGTGGGAGTTATTGAATATACTACTTTCTTGCCCTCCCTTGAACCTTCAATCAGGCCGTTTTCACTCAGCTCCTTGAGCGCCGGGTAGATGGTACCTGCCTTGGGCTTGCTGCCTCTGCGCTTTTCTATCTCCTCGGCTATTTCCTCGCCGTGCATCGGCTTTCTAGAAAGTAGCCAGAGTATCTGGAATGATAGCATGCCCCGCATGTCGCAGCAATAACCGCCACGCGAGCCGTGATGACCGTGCATTTTACCTATAGGCAGTATAGGATATCCGATATATTTAAATATATGCGCAAGCATAATATATGATGTCCTATACGTAGGACAATTTGGTGAAACAAAATGCACGGAGATTGCAACTGCGGAGGCGGATACGGCTACGGCAACGGCATGAGGAGCTTCCTGACCACGGATGAGAAGTTAGAGATCCTGAAGGAGTACAAGAAGAACCTTGAGGAGGAAGCGAAGGGAGTCGAAGAGAGGATAAAGGAACTGCAGAAGAAAAACTGATTCTCCTCCCTGCCCTTTTTTCTTTTCTTTTTTTTTATTTTCTTTTTTCCTGTTCGTTAGCGCGCTAATTTATAAATGAGAGAACGCATGTTTCTAAAACAGGGTGTGCCTGATGGCAGAAGACTGGGATACAACGGTAAATGAGTTCAGAAGGGAAAAGGACCAGTTCTATAAGACGGGACATGAGTCACCAATACCTGAAAATGAACGCGCAAGTTTTGAAGGGCTCAAGTATTTTTCTCCTGACAAGCACTATGTGATAAATGCGAAGCTAAAAAGGTATGAAAAGCCGAACATAGTGACGATGACCACAAGCAAAGGGACAGTGCAGAAATTCTACAGGATGGGGTATTTCGAGTTTGAAATAAGCAAAACGAAGGTAGTGCTTCAGGCCTACAGGTCCGCCGAGAGAGAGGATGATAGCCTGTTTGTCCCGTTCAGGGACAAGACCTCGGGAAAAGAGAGCTACGGCTCAAGCAGGTACCTGGATCTTGATATGAAGAAAGACAGTGACAATTATGTGCTAGATTTCAACGCTGCCTACAATCCATATTGTGCGTATAGCAACGATTATGTGTGCCCTTTTGCGCCAAAAGAGAATTGGCTTTCTGTAGAGATAAAGGCCGGGGAGAAAAAATATCACGATTAGGCCACGTATAAAGATCAACTAACTCCGGCTTCTACGGAGGCGGAGTATAAGAGCTGAGGTAGCCGTAGGCGCACTTTGCGAACACGAGATTCTGGTTGGTGCCGCCGTAGTCGTTGGCGTTGGCATTGAGCGGGAACCACGCCACAAGGTTTCGCAGATCTATCGGCGCGCCTCCGAGCCCCTCATTATAGAGACCTTGTATCTCGGCGTCGCCTAGAGAGGTGTTGTAGATCTGAACGTCAGCTATTGCGCCCGTGAATCTGTATTTCGAGCCTGTGGAGCTTCCTATCAGCAGAACGTTCTTCGCTATTCCGGTATGCGCAGTTGGCAGACACTGGTATGGCGTCTCGTTCACTGCGTTGAGGTACAGGGTGTTGTTCAGCGTGTACGGTCCGTTGTAAAAGTTCACTGCCACCATGGTCCACCTATCCACTAGGTTGTTTGCGCTGACCCCATAGTCGTCGCTGTTGCCCGTGGAGAAGCCTATGCAACTGTTTGTAGACAGCCAGACGAAGTATCCGGGGAATCCAACCGGGCTCTCGTTCAGCGTGCCATTCCAGTACATCCAAAGCACCACTGTGTTGTATCCATGTGTGTTTATGTTAATGCTTGGCGCAGTCATGTTCACGCATGCCTGGCCTCCGCCGCCTCCACCGCCTCCACCGCCACCCCCGCCGCCTCCACCTCCGCCCGAGCCTGTTGTTTGGCCTGAAAGAACCGCGACAAACTCCGGCAGTATTCCGCTGCAAAACCCTACAAGCGACTCTCCGGCTGCGGTTCTGACAACTGAGCATGAGCCAGGCAGAGCCCTTGGGCCGAGAATAAGCGAATTGAAGACCCCTAGCTGGTACAGCGCCCCAAGCACCAGTGCTACAACAATGAGGGTCAGGCCGTAGGTCATGATATATTCGATTGCGGCCTGCTCCCGGGCCTTTTTGCCGAATGGCTTGCCCTTGCCTTTCCTCTTCCCACCGGCCATCGCTGCCAGGTAAAGACGCATATCCTTGAACATCCAGCTCTCTATTTTATGGGTTAATAAGTATATAAATTGCTTGCGCTAGTTCGGGCTTGAGAGCCGTTTCTCTGTCTCTGCCTTTACCTTTTCTATGAAGTCATCAAGTTTGACCCCGAACTTCTGGCCTCCGCTCCTCGTCCTCACTGCCACGATGTTGGCGTCGACCTCCTTCTTGCCCACCACTAGCATATAAGGCACCTTCTGCTCTATCGCCTCCCTCAGCTTGTACTCCATGGTGCGGTCGCCGAGATCTTCTTCTGCCCTGATCCTCGCCTTTCTAAGCTGCTCGTAGACCTTGTGCGCGTACTCATTTGACTGGTCTGATATGGAGATTACCTTTACCTGCACCGGAGCCAGCCAGGTCGGGAACTTGCCCTGGTAGTGCTCGACCAGTATGGCTATGAATCTCTCGAGCGAACCGTATATGACCCTGTGTATTATCACCGGCGTGTGCTGCCTGCCATCTTCGCCGGTGTATTCAAGCTTGAACCTCTGGGGCAGCTGATAGTCGAGCTGCACGGTTGCGCACTGCCACAGCCTTCCCTGTGAGTCTTGAACATCGAAATCTATCTTTGGCCCGTAGAATGCTCCCTCCTTCTCCTTTGTCTCGTATTTCATCTTGTTTGCCTTAAGGGCGTTCTCAAGCGCGGAAGTCGCCTTATCCCAGAGCTTCGCGTCACCCATGTGGTCATCCGGCATGGTGGAAAGCTTTGCAATATATTTGAGCCCGAATATCTTGTAGAGTTCATCTACCATCTTCAGTACAGACACAAGCTCGTGTTCGACCTGATCCTCTCTTACGAAGAGATGCGCGTCGTCCTGGGTAAGTTCCCTAACCCTAAGAAGCCCTGTCAGTGCTCCGCTTATCTCGTTCCTGTATAGCTTGTCGAAGTCTGCGAACCTCACAGGCAGATCCCTGTAGCTCCATCTCCTTGACTTGAATATCATTATCGTTGAAGGGCAGTTCATCGGTTTGAGACCAAACTCCTGTCCGTCAGACTCGAGAATGAACATGTTGTCTTTGTAGTGGTCGTAGTGACCGCTAACTTGCCACAGCGCTATGTTCGCAAAGGCAGGTGTGGCTATCTCCTGATAGCCGTACTCGTCCAGCTTCTCCCTTATGTACTTGAAAAGCTCCTTGTAGATTATGTAACCATTGGGGTGCCAATAAGTCATGCCTGGTGAGACCTCCTGAAAGCTGTAGAGGTCGAGCCTCTCGCCTATGGTCCTGTGGTCGTTCTCCGGGAGCCCCGCCCAATCGCTTTTCTTGACTATCGCGGTGTTCACGCTCGCCGGCTTTGTCTTCTTGTACGTCTTCTTGCCCTTGCCAGCGCTGTCGTAGCTCTTCGCCTGCTCCGCAAGCGGATGGCCCTTCATCTCTATCGTGAACTTCTTCGTCCAGCCGAACGGCGCCTTCGACGCCTTTATGCCCTTCGGCACGCTCTTGTACATGTGGTCAAGTATGCTCATCGCCTCCTTGGGCTCTGCAAGGTTGCTGCTCAGATGGGCGAACGGATATACGACGAGCTTCTTCCTGCCAATCTGATCCATGAAAGCAAGAGCGTCCTTAAGCGCAGCATCGGCGGTTTCGTTGGTATCGCCCTTTTCGACGCACACCCACATTACCAGGGCATCATCGAACTCAGCGTGCTTCTCCTTCGTCTCCTCGTAGACGCTCGCCTCTGGCTTTAGCACATCGTATGCGAGCTTCTCTACGTCAAGCTGGAGTATCTTCATTGAGAAACCTCGCTACTATTGGAAACAGAACGAATAAAAAGAGAGGCAACTGCCAGGGCTCCTGCTAGGAGCATGCTGTTTGGAAGGATACACCTTTCGCCATCATCTCGCCTACATCTGGACGCCGATACCCATGCTGCCGTAATGCCTCCTGGCTGCTTTGACAACCTCCATGAAGTGTCTTTCCCTTTCGGGCACTATGTTGGTCCTGAAGGTGCCCAGTATTGTATTGAGGGTCGCGTGGGCAGACTCATATCCCTCGAATCTGACCTTACTGGCGTGGAGCTTGCCCTCGAACCACTTCTTGTACTCCTTGCTCGTATTGCTGTATCTGACGAGATGCTTGAAGAATTTGTGCGCTTCGGGGAGGGCACCGTGCGCAAATTCCGCCTTGCCGGAGCTCACGTACATAAAGAACCTGTCGCCTCCTTCAGAGGACCTGAATTCGTACAGAATGCTTCCCATGAGCGATATGCTGTTCGATACGACGCCGTAGCAGTGCTCGTCGCTGAAGACGCTGGACACTATGTCAGATAGGGCAGCCTCTGTCTTCCTCAGCGAGTCCTTCCTCCCTAAAGTCAGCATACGATGATGCTTGAGTCTGGATGCTTCTTAATCGTTTTGTACAGAATTCGGGCGGGCCTGGCTTTCGGGGAGATATGGGTGGGGAATTTTCTAAAAGAGTTCCCGCCCTCCAGGCCCGCTGATGATATATGCAACGAAACGTTTATATTTTAATGTATTATAATTGAAATACATTAAGATGGTGATATGAAGAACAAAAGATGGACGCCTTTCGAGACTCTGTTCAGGAGTGTTTCGAAGGCCGCGGTTTACAGGATCGGGTCGCTGTTGACGGTGACCCCGCTGACGGCAATCTTCGTCGAGTGGCAGACCACAGGCACGATAAGTCTGAACGTCGCCGCGGCATTCATAGCAGCCACAGGAGTCGCGAACCTTGTGTTCAACACCCTTTACTACATAGGCTATGAGAGGATTGCGTCACGGGTTCACAGGGGCTACAAGATCAGGAAATCGGAATCTCGCCAGAGGCTCGCACGCAACGGAAGCAAACCTTTATATACTTCATAATGCAGTAACATTATAGATTATATGGCAAAGACGATGGGGACGAAGAGGAAGTATACGACGATAACGATACCTGCTCCGCTCTTCCAGAAGATACAGGCGATGATAAAGACGACGGGCTTCTCATCTGTATCGGACTACGCCACGTACGTGCTCAGGGAGACCATGTCTGAGATGGCGATGAAGGGGTCGAAGAGCGAGAAGGAGGGCGTGCTCAACAAGCTCAGGGCCCTCGGTTACGCTTAGTGGAGATGTTCATGGCAAAGGCAAACATAAAGGAGATAGCCAGCATGCTCTGGAAGGCGCCAACGGATCAGAACTGGGAGGAGTTCTCGAAGGCACTGAAGGGCAGCGGCATAGTGTACTACAAGGCCATGTTCGCTAACGAAGGGAAGCTGAGCAAGATGCAGGACCTTGCGAAGTCCTCGGTTGAACTTTACGACTCTAGGTTCAGGCCAGTCACCTCGGTGCCCATATTCAAGAAGGAGGGCAAGAGGTTGCGCGGTGCCACGATATACCTGGAAGGGTTGAAGGTTTCGAACCTGGTGGATTAGATGATAAAACAAGACCTCAAAACCTTGGAAGAGAAGAGCATATACATAATACGAGAGACGAAGCTGAAGTTCAAGAATGTGGCTGCGCTGTGGAGCATGGGCAAGGACTCAACCACGATGCTCGCGCTCACAAGGAAGGCGTTCCTTGGCAAGATACCTTTCCCAGTCATTCATATTGACAATTCTATCGATTTTCCAGAGACTTATGCTTTCAGAGAGTACCTAGCAAAGAAATGGAACTTCAAGGTCATCGTGGGTCAGAGCGAGATTAAGCCGGATCTCGTGGGCTCGGCGTGCTGCGGCAAGAACAAACCAGAGACATTGAAGAAGATAATGAAAGAGTATGGATTTGACGCGCTTATCGTATCAATAAGAAGGGACGAGCACGGCATAAGGGCCAAGGAGAGATACATGAGCCCACGTGATCAGAACTTCAAATGGAACTACAAGGACCAGCCTGCTGAGCTTTGGGATGACTATGCGTCGAAGCTCGATGTTAAAGGACACATAAGAGTTCATCCCCTACTAGATTTCAATGAGATAGACATTTGGCAGTACGTAAAGCAAGAGCACATACCAGTTAATCCATTGTACTTCTCAAGAAACGGTTATAGATATAGAAGTCTTGGATGTACACATTGCACGATTCCGCTGAAATCTAACGCGAAGAATGTAGATGACATAATAAGAGAATTAGAAAGCACAACGCAAGAAGAGAGGTCAGGAAGGAGTATGGACAAGGAACGGGAGTATACGATGCAAAAATTGAGGGCACTCGGATATATGTAGGTGATTTTGTGTCTAGCCTGCCTGATCACGCAAGAAAATATCAATTTGACCACAATTTTTTCAAAAGGATAGATACTGAAGAAAAGGCGTACTGGCTTGGTTTTATATCAGCCGATGGTACAGTTTTCAGAACTAAAGAAAATGGTCGTCTATTGCGATTGGAAGTGACAAGAGACGATGCAAAACATCTTGAGAAGTTTAAAAGAGCAATTAAGTCGGAGCATCACATATATTTTAGATATCACAATGATGCGAGAACAGGAAAACATTACGAATCTGCAGAGTTGAAAATAACATCAGTAGAACTGTATAATGATTTGAATGGCTTGGGAGTTAAAACTTCAAAGCAGTTTGATTTTGTGCCATCTTCTTTGGTACATCATTTTATAAGAGGCTTAATCGATGGTGACGGTTCATTCGGATTTAACTATAAAAATCGTAATCCTTATCTCGGTTTTGTAGATGGAGACTATGGGATGGTGAACGCAGTTCTTGAAATACTTAAAGCAGTATGCAGATCAAAAGCGAATCATATATTAAGAGCGAGCGAAAACTCTTGGTTTTTTCACATTACTGGAACTTTTCAGATACCAAAAATCCTCGACTGGATTTATCATGATGCACACGTTTATTTAGAAAGAAAACATTCGAACTATCTTAAACTGCAGGGTCTCATCGCTAATAGATCCGGCAGTACTCCATCAATTTTGGCGTGAATTTATGAGAGTAACTAACATAGCGCTTCTTGGTCACAAGGACCACGGTAAGTCGACACTCATAGGCAGCCTTTTGATGCAGACCGGCGCTGCAACACAGGCGAGAATAAGAGAAGCAGAAGAATACAGTAGAAGACTACATAAGGATTTTGAGCCAGCCTTCATCCTTGACAGCTTCGCAGAGGAGCGGCTCGGAGAGATGACCTTCGACACCACGCGGGCCGAGATAAAGCACAAGGGACTCGCATTTGCCCTGATAGACGTGCCGGGCCACGAGGAACTCATAAAGAACATGATCAGCGGTGCTTCGTACGGGGAGATAGCGCTGCTTCTGGTCTCTGCAAAGCAGGACGAAGGGATAAGGGACCAGACGAAAAGGCACCTGTTCATATCGAGGATGCTTGGCCTAGACAGGCTCATAGTAGCGGTAAACAAGATGGACACTGTTGGCTACTCTCAGGAAAGGTTCGAAGAGGTGGAACGCGAGCTGAAGACATTCATATTCAAGATCGGCTTTGCGCGAGAGAAGGTCCATTTCGTGCCTGTGTCTGCATACAAGGGCGAGAACCTAGTGAAAAAGAGCTCTAGGCTGAAGTGGTATAGGGGAAAGCCGCTCATAGACGTGCTCTACGACGAGGCGAAGAACGAGGGCGGGAAGCAGGAAGGCGCGCTCAGGATAATAGCTCAGGGTGCGATACCTGGGGAGAATGACGAGTTTGTTGTTGGACGAGTTGTGAGCGGCAGTGTTAAGGTCGGGGAAAGGGTCAGCGTGCTGCCGTCAGGAGGCAATGCGACAGTCAGGGAGATTGCGGTTAAAGGCAAGAAGGTCAGGAATGGAATAGTTGGAGAGAATGTCGCCCTTAAACTTGACGGAAACTTTGGCAGAGAGCTGCGCGGCTCGGTCATAGCTGGCAGCAACCATAAGCCAGAACTGAAAGACAAGGTAAGGCTCAAGATATTCGTCACAGGGAAGTTTGGCAAGAAGACATTTGTGAAGTTCAACGGCGTAGACATAGCGTGCAGGAGCGTGAGGATACTGCACGACATCGATACCACTACGGGCGAGTCCCACAGCACCAAGAAGGCGAAAGTGCTGGAAGCGGCGGAGGCGGAGGTGCAGCTTGCGAGGAAGGTGCCAGTGGAGCGCTACGGCATAACGAGAGAGCTGGGAAGGTTCGTCCTTTATAGTGAAGGTAAGTTCGCCGGAATAGGCACGTTTGACTAGCCAAACTTCCTTCTTGTGGTCTTCTCGTACGAACGCAGCTTCTTTGAGTCTATCCCCTTGACCTGCGATATCTGCGCCGGCACCCCGAAGCTTTCTGCGATGACATGGCTGCGGAAGATTCGTTCGGCGGCGTTCTTATCTCCATCGAGCGCAGCGAGCAGGAAGTCCCTGATGCTGACCAGCGATGAGTAGCCCTTGGCCTTCGGTGTTCTGAAGCCTTTGGGGAGCAGGACGGCGATTGGCACCTTCACTACCTCGTCGTGCAACACCGCGCCGTGGCCGATGAATCCATGTTCGTTGAATTCTTGCCCGTGGTCGCTCGTCAGTATGATTATCTGGTTCTCCCCGAACCTTCCGATGAGATCCTGCACTATCCTGTATGCGTACTCGTACGCCCTTTGTGATGCCTTTCCATAGAGCCTCTTCCAAAGGCTGATGGTCCCGGCATCCGGGCGCTTCTTCAGGAAAGGGGTGACCCAGCTCATCGCTGTCTTCTTCGAGTCCGTGTATGGGTCGTGGGCCTCCATGATGTTGATGAACATGAAGAACGGCTTTCCAAGCTTCATGCCCTTCACCGTCTTGACTATGTTCTTCCCTCCCTTCTCTATCGGCCAGCCCTCCACGAACTTTGCCCTGAGTTTCTTCAGCGCAGCTATGGGGGTGAGAATCATGCCGCTTGCCGCAGCCTCGAGAAACAGGTTGGGATCCTGCCTCAGCATCGATGCCGATATCTTGAAGATGTCGCTGCCGTACTCGTTCCTGTATTTGGCTATGAGCGGCTTGAGCTTGCTCGCGACTTCGAAGACGCTGCCCCATATGTCGACGAAATACGACTCCTCCCTGAAGCTGTCGAACTCGTCGAATCCGTAGACAGGATGCACGTACGGGTTTGCGGATATCGCGTAGGTCTCGTATCCCAACTCCTTCAGGTCGCTGACAAATGTCCTCTTCCTTAGCTTTATCTCGGCTATGTCCAGCGCCTTGACCCTCTTGGTCTCGTGCGCGCCGTGCTCGCTAGGGTACATGCCAGTGAAGAGCGATGCGTGCGAGGGAAGGGTCCACGAAGCCGGGGCTATGCAGTTCCCGAACACGTGAAAGTCGCCAAGGTCGGAAAGCCTGCGCCCTCTTGTGTCCTTCAGCTTCATGAACGCGTCGAGCCTGAGTGTGTCTAGCACTATTATTGTTATGTTCGGCTTCCCCATCGGCTCACTTTGCTTTCTCCACGAAGAAGTTGCCTATTGCCATATATTTGGCGCCCGTATTCTCAAGCGTCCAGAGCGCGTCCTCGGGAGTCATTACTATTGGCATGCCATGCTTGTTGAAGCTTGTGTTCAGCACGGCGCCGTAGCCCACCTTCTTCTTTATGTGGGATATCAGCTCCCTGTACAGCTTGTTCTCCTTCCCGAGAGTCTGCGGCCTGGTGGTCATGTCTATGTGCGATGCCGCCTCGAGCTCGGGGAATTTGTCAGGCTTGACCTTGTAGCCCACTGTCATGAATTTTGTGCCCCTCGGATAAGGGTCAAGCAGCGATTTCGCGTCCTCCTCGAGTATCGTGCTTGCGAAAGGCTGGTAGTAGGGCCTGCGCTTTATTATTATGTTGATCTCGTTCCTGTTCTCCTTGTGGTTGGCCAGCGCCACGACGCTCCTGTTGCCGAGTGCCCTAGGGCCGAACTCCATCCTTCCCTGGAACCAAAGAACTATCTTGTTCTCCTCCGCCACCTTCTCGGCGGCATACTTGGCTATGTCCCTGACCTCGTGGTACTGTATCTTCTTGGCCTTCTTCTGCTTCTTGAGCGCCTCCTCGATCTCCGAATCTGAATACTCGGGTCCATAGTAGAGGTTGTCTATCTGCTTCGGGTTGAACCTGCCGCTTTCCTGGAAGTCAACGTAGTAGGCTGCTCCCAAAGCCAGGCCCCCATCGCCCATCTGCGGAAACACGAAGAAGTTCTTCACTTCGGGGTGCTCGTTTATCGCCATGTTGGTGATTATGTTTGAGAAATAGCCGCCCGAGACTGCAACGTTCCTTATCTTCGTCTCCCTGATGTAGCTTTCGACTATCTTCATTACCTGGTTCTGCACGTGCTTCTGGACCGCATAGGCGAGTGCTTCCCTGTTGTACTTCCAGAGAAGGGTGTTCTTTATGTACTCGGCAAGCAGGAACTCATACTTTATGCCCATGTCGCTTACAAGCTGCTTCTTCCTTTCATCGTATCTCACGAAACTGTCCAGCTCCTTCATCTCCGAGGGGTAGGAATACGCTGCCAGGCTCATGAGCTTGCCCTCGTCCTCGCTGAACCTCAAATCGCATGCCAGCGTCGCCGCACCGTAGAGCAGACCAAGGCTTGCGCTCGCCTTGAATTCGTTGATTCTTTTCAGCTTGCCGTTTTCGCCTATGCTGACTGTGCCGCTGAGTCCGTCTCCTGCGCCATCAAGGGTTATAACGAGAGCCTCCTTGAAGCCCGACGCATAGTATGCAGTAGCCGCGTGCGCAAGGTGGTGCTCAACAAAAACAAGCTCCTTGTTTATTCCGAGGTTTCTTAGCTTGCCTCTCAGGATGCTGCCTCCTATGCCTTTTCCGGTCGCGTTCCAGAACCACTTCGGCTGCTGGTCCTGCACGACCTTGAAGATCATGTCCGTGACCTTCATCTTGAACCCGCTGGGCTTGGGTGCCTGCCTTCTCCAGAGGAGCCTGCGCCTTACCTCCAGGTCCGGATAAAGGCGCGCGAACAGCGCGCTGCCCCCTATCCAGGGAATCGCTATTTTTGTGATGTCGTCGTCCGAGTTCTTCAGCATGTAGTTTATGGCGTTTACAGGGAAGCCGACGTCGTTCTTCTTTTTTGTGAATCTTTCCTCATTGACTGCACCCGCGACTTCGCCGTTCTGCGCAATCGCGGCCCCAGCATCGTGCGCGTCATGAATACCTAGCACTGACATAGAATTTGAATTTAATGTGACGTGATTCTATTTAAGCCTATTCATGCAAAGACAATGCTCGCATAGGCGACTACAGAATCGTAGTCGTTTGTGACGTCACCTGATGTGGCGTACTTGAGCAGCATGCCTGATTTTGCGCCGTTTCTCCTGGCGATTATCGCCGCTGTTGTTATCGGCCCGTAGCCGCAAGCACTGTCGTTGCTCTTCTTGATAAGATCGTGAAACCCCTCGGGATCAAGCTTCAGTACCGCGTCTATCGCAGGCGCGTCCTTCTTCTTTGCTATCACAGCCGATTCATAGTGGTTGAAGTCAGAGCTCGCGAGCACGGCCGTGTTCCTCTTTTTCCTCTTGCAAGCAGACATTATCGCCTGGCTCAGCGCCACGCTGGCCTCGTACGACTGATCGCCCATGCAGATGAACGCGCAGTTTACCTCACCCAACGCCTTCTGGATGAATGGAAGCTGCACCTCCACGGAATGCTCGAACGCGTGTGCCATCTCATCCGCATACATGTCAGGCATCTCGGCGATCATTTCGGAAAGTTCCCGGTCGTTCTTGACCACGCCCAGCGGCGTCTGCCAATCGTCGAGCGACACGGCTATCGGCCTGCCATAACCGGTGTGGTTAGGTCCGATTATAATTATGGTGTCGAACTTTTTCTTGGAATGGGCTTGCTGCAATGCGGAGTACGTGTATGCCGCCACCTGGCCTGAGTACTTGTATCCGGCATGCGGCGCCACGAAAGCTTTTGTTTCGGCAAGTGCCGCAGATTCTGTTTTCTCCAGCTGCCGGCCTATCAGCTCCTCTAGCTCCCTCGGATCCGCGGGATAGAAGGTTCCTGCGACTGCCGGTCTTCTGATCACGAAACCCTTTTATTACTTGGAATGGAATCTTTTTTACATACTATGCCCAGCGATAGGTACGCGCGGCTCGTCCTCAGCAGGCTGTCGAAAAGATATGGATACAACATTCACACGCAGCTGAGGCACCAGAACATGACGCACCTGTTTGTCGCTGTCCTGCTTTCGCCGCAGTCCACAGATGCGCAGACAAACAAAACCACAGAAAAACTGTTCAGGAGATTTAAAACATTTAGGGATTATGCGAACGCAGACCCGAAGATGCTCAGGCGGTGCCTTAGTGGCATGAACTACTACAAAACCAAGGCCAGGCACCTCAGGGAATCGGCGAGAATCATAGCTGGGAGGTTCCACGGACGGGTTCCGAAAACGTTGAGCGAACTGATTGAGCTGCCGGGAGTGGGAAGAAAGGTGGCAAACGTGGTGCTGAACGAGGGCTATGGAATAGACGAGGGCATAGCGGTGGATACGCATGCAGGCAGGGTGGCAAGGCGCTTGGGTTTTTCACGCAGCAAGGATCCATACAAGGTGGAAATGTCGCTCCTGCGCATCTATCCAAGGAAGGACTGGGGAAGGGTATCGAACACGTTCATAGAGCTCGGCAGGGACACCTGCAAGGCGAGGAACAAGGAATGCTATAGATGCGCGCTCAAGGACATATGTCCGAGCAGCGATGTAAAGCCTAATAAGAATTAAGTTTGAATTAATCCTGCCAATTTGTTGGGAGAGAATGAAGCAAGGAATGAGTGCAATCAAGAAGGTCGAGGAAGCTGAAACGGCAGCGAAGAATGCCGTAGAAAAGGCTAATGAAAAGGCTAAGGCTTTGGTCGAGGATGCAAACGTGAGGTCCCAGCAGATAGTAAGGGACGCTGAGGAAAAGGCGGAGCAGACGAAAATAGCTAAAATAGAGGAGCAAAGGAGACGGCTTGAGGAATTGAGGCAGAAAAGCATAGAGGCAGCGCAGAAAACTGCACAGAAGATGGCAAACAGCAAGATAAGCAGGCGCGCCATCGAGACGGTTGCGAAGAAGGCGGTGGAACTTATCCTTGGTGATTAGACTGTTCCGCACGGAAAGGATGCAGAAAATCAGAATAGTGGGGCTTCAGAGCCAGAAGGGCAGGATTATCGCTGAACTCCACAGGCTTGGCGTCATAGACATAAGGAAGAGCGCGCTGTCGATAGAAGACGACAAACCTGGTGAATCCCTTCCAAGCGTCTCTGAGCTTGTGGTAAGGTACAATTCTGCGATATCGATCCTCTCGAAGCATATGAAAAAGGGAAGTCAGGCAGGGCACCACGCAAAGGAGAAGCAATCGCAACTTGAACCGCTGATGAAGACGGCCTCGAGGCTGCAGGCAGTCAATGATACCATAGCGCTTGACGAGAGGAAAACGGCGCTGGAAGGAGACATCTCAAGACTCGACACCGAAACCAAGACAATAACGCTTTTCCTTGACTCTGGAATCGATTTCTCGCAGCTCAGAAGCGAGACGCTGGATTTCGCGGCGTTTCTGCTTAGCCGGGGAACCCGCGGGAAAGCGCAAAAGCACATTGCGGCCATGAGGCACAACTGCGAAGTGATAGAGAACAGGGTCAAGGGGGGTTTGGTCGTATTTGTGGCTTACAAAAAGGATGAGGTATCGACCATTGATGAATTCGCGCACCTGAACGGTGTAAAAGAGATCGACATATCTAGCGAAAGATTCGATTCCACTCCGGAAAAAGTGCTTGCAGAACTGTCTAAAACCAGAAAGGAAGAAGAGCTTGAGTTGAAGAGCGCGGTTGCAAAGCTTGAGGAGCACGCGGCCAAGGATTATAATCACATAGCAAGTGTACTTGAGATGCTTTCCGTTGAGGCGGAAAGGGCGAGCGTGAGCATAAGCTTCAAGCGCACAGAATCCACATTTGCTGCCGAGGGCTGGATCGAGAAAAAGAAGCTGCCGGAGGTTTCGGCGCAGGTTTCTCGGGTGACCGGAGATCATTTCGTTATCGAAGAGCTTGAGGACGGCGAGCTTGCACCCACGCTTGTTTCGAGGCCCAGGTTCTTCAGGCCGTTTGACAACCTGATGGAGTTCTTCTCTCTGCCGAGGAGTGACGAGCTTGATCCTACGTGGATCTTCATAATCGCCTTCCCAATATTCTACGGGCTTATGGTGTCTGATGTAGGCTACGGGATCGCATCTTTCGTGTTCGCGTGGCTCATAGCCGCTAAAACAGAGCCGGACAGCCTGATGAACAGCGTGGCAAAGATCTGGCAGATATCTTCAGTTGCGATCATCGTCTTTGGCTTCCTTTCGAACCAGTACTTCGGTTTCGGGCTCAACCAGTACCTCGTTCCTGGCTTCACTGGCTTCGACTGGCTCAAAAACACGCCAATAATACTTGCCGCAACTGTCATATTCGGAATAGCCCAGGTGGTGGTGGGCCTGCTTTTTGGGTTCGTAAACAGCAACAGCCACGGGCACAGGAAACTCGCTTTTGCCAGGCTAACTTCAATAGCAGCCGTAGTTACGGGCACAGTCGCGGTGGGGGGAGCGCTGTTCGGCCTTTTCAGCCCCGCCATAACGGACGTTGCGGCGGGACTCGGAATACTTTCAGTAGTGGCCACTGTGGCCCTAAGCGGAATCGAGGCAACAGAGGTGGTCAGCCTGATATCGCATCCACTGAGCTACGCGAGGATAATGGGTTTCGGGCTAGCGAGCGTGATACTCGCCCTCCTAATCGACAAGACGTTCACCCCTTCGCTTGCGGCGGGCATACTTCCCTTCCTGCTCACCTCGGTAATCTTTATATTGCTGCATTTCGTGAATATGATCCTGGGAATCTTCGAGGGTTTGGTTCAAGGTGCGAGGCTCAACTTCGTTGAGTTCTTCTCCAAGTTCTACACCGGCGGAGGCGTGAAATTCAAGCCCTTCTTTTACAGAAGGCGTTACACTAAAGAGGTTTAATCATGGCGATAGGAATAGAGACCGCTGTTGCGGCAGTTGGCGCTGGCATTGCGATACTTGGCGGTGCCATAGGGACGGGTATTGCACAGTCCGCAATCGGCGGAGCTGGACTTGGACTCATAGCTGAGAAACCTGAGGAACTGGGCAAAGCCTTGCTTTTCCTGGTGCTGCCCGAGACCATACTGATCTTCGGTTTCGTCATAGCAATACTGATAATGCTTTCAGCGGGCATCATATAGGTGTTCCATGCCTCTGGAGAAGCTGGAGAGACAGATAACTGAGGAGGGCGAGCGTAAAGCACGCGCGGCAGAGGGAGAGGGAAGGAAGCAAGCGGATGCGATAATAAGTGCCGCCGAGGCAAGGGCCGCGGCCATAATGGAGGCCGCAAGCTCTGAGATAGCGCGGGAAGCGGAGAGGATGGAGCAAGAGGAGAGAGAGAATGTTGAGCTCCAAGAGCGAAGCCTGATGCTTGAAGCAAGAAACAAGGCTGTCGAAAAAGTCATTCCGAGGCTGAGAAGCCTCACAGTCAAGAGGGTAAAGAAAGACGGCTATGCCAAACTGATAAATCGCGCGATAGAAGAGGCGAGCAGACTTATCCCGCAGGAGACGCTGACGTTGAGCATAAGCAAGAGCGACGCGAAGCTGGTGAAGGAGTTCGCTGGCAGAATAAAGCACGAAAGCGTTGGGAATGGTGTAGTCATCGCAAACAGGAGCGGAACAATGAGGCTTACCGCGACAATAGAAGGGCTATTCGAAGAAAACAGGCCGGAGATAGAGACTATGCTGATAAACGAAGCCTTCGGGCGAAAGCGGAGCGCGCCTGCAGCTAAGACTGCGGAGAAAAAGCGCGTAACAAAGAAGGCGCGCGGAAAGAAAAGAGGCAGATAGAATGCCGGGATTCAGAGCAGCGATGAAGTACGCGTACTCTAGCACCAGGGTGAAGGCCATGGAATCGAAGCTCATACGAAAGGAAATGTTTGAAAGGATGCTCGCGGCGAAAGAGCCGGGAAGCATCGCTGCCATGCTGCTCCAGACAGACTACAGGCAGGATGTGGAGAGACTGGGAGGAGTAAAGGCGATGAGCACGCTGATCGACTTTGTACTAAGCAAGAACCAAGGCAGGGAAACGAGCAAGCTCATCACGATAGCTCCGAAGGACCAAAGGTCGCTGGTCATAGCGATAGCAGGGGTGTGGGACATCGGGAACATCAAGACGGCGATAGAGGCGGTATCTTCGGGAAAGAGCTTCGAAAGCGTTTCGAGGTACCTCATAGATTCGAGATATGCGGGGTCCGAGGCCATAAAGGACGCCATGGCATCGAAGAGCGTGGAGGGGGCGATGGAGAAGCTTATGCTGAAAACACCGTACGCCAAGCAGATCAAGAACGCGCTTGATACATACAAGAAGACAGGCAGCGCTGCAGAGGCAAGCGCGGCGCTGGAGCGCTCGTACTACCTCCAGCTCGGAGCCACGATAGGCAAACTGGAAATGATAGATGCAGGCGCTGCTGATCTGATAAGGAAGAGGATAGACATGAGGAACATACTGACACTTCTTGAGACCAAGAAGCACGGAAACGATTTTGCGAAGATATCAGGATATCTGCTCCCGAATGGAAGCCTTGGTTCAAAAAGACTGGAGTCGCTTTTCAGGGAGTCGAGAAGCCCGGAGGCACTTGCGGAGAACGTCAAAGCTTTCAACCTGAAGCAGGCGGCAAAGGAATATGCGGAAAGCAAGACGAAGCCGGTGCTGATATTCGAGATAGCTATGCTTAACGAGATATTCGCAGGCGCGCTGCGCGGAATCAGGCACAGCGTGCTCTCCTTTGGCGCGCTTATAGCGTTCCTTTACCTGAAAGAGATAGAGGTGTTCACGCTGCGGGTGATCATGAAGGGCAAGGGCTACGGGCTCAGCGACCAGGAGATAAAGGGCATGATATCATGGCTCAAGTGATGCAGCACAAGAAGATAGTGGTCATAGGCACCGAGGTGCTACCCCTGGGCATGAAACTTGCTGGAGTCAAGGAAAGCTACACTGTGGGAGAACCCGAAGAGGCCGAACGCCTGCTTCACACGCTGTTCGACAGGGCTGACGTAGGCATAATAGTCATCACTGAGGGCCTTGCCAACTCGATAAAGGACAGAAGAGTGAGATATAGGATGGAAAACTCGATAGACCCCTTGATCATATCTGTTGCCGGATACAAAGAGAAGGTCGCTAGTGAGGATACGCTGAGACGGCTGATACTCAGGGCGGTCGGGATAGATATAATGGCGGGCGGTGGCAAAAAATAGGGTGATTGGTTGGGAGCGATAGAGAGAATTTCAGGTCCGCTCGTTGTTGCAAAGGACATGCTGGGCTCAAGCATGTACGATGTGGTAAGGGTCGGAAATGACAAGCTCATCGGTGAGATAATAAAGCTTGAGGGCGAGCGCGCGATCATCCAGGTCTACGAGGACACGAGCGGCGTCAGGCCAGGCGAGAAGGTCGTCTCTACAGGAAAGCCGCTTTCCGTAGAGCTCGGACCCGGAATCCTATCGCAGATATTCGACGGTGTTCAAAGACCGCTGACTATCATAAAGGCAAAGTCAGGCACTTTCATAAGGAGGGGCAGCGACGTTGAGGCGCTGGACAAGAGAAAGAAGTGGCAGTTCCACGCTGACAAGAAGATAAAGAAAGGGACTCGCGTTGGCGAGGGCGCGATACTGGGCTATGTTGACGAAACAGAGCTGATTAAACACTATATAATGGTGCCGACCGGGATTAACGGCACTGTGCAGAGCATAAAATCCGGCAGGTTCACAGTGAGCGACACGATTGCGGTGGTGAAGAGCGGCAGCAAGGCGGTGAAGATAAGCATGACGCAGACAAGGCCGGTCAGGCAAGGCGCGAGATTCAAGACGAAGATAGCAGCGGAGGTCCCATTGGTCACCGGACAGAGGATAATAGACACGCTGTTTCCCGTAGCAAAGGGAGGAACCGCTGGAATACCTGGCCCGTTTGGAGCGGGAAAAACGGTGACACTGCACCAGCTCGCGAAGTACGCTAACGCAAGCATAGTCATTTACGTGGGCTGCGGCGAGCGAGGAAATGAAATGACCGAGGTCCTTACCGAATTCCCTGAACTCAAGGATCCGAAGACAGGCAAGCCGCTGATGGAAAGGACGGTGCTCATTGCAAACACGAGCAACATGCCTGTGGCGGCAAGGGAGGCGAGCATCTATACGGGCATAACAATAGCTGAGTACTTCAGGGACATGGGATACGACGTCGCACTCATGGCGGATTCCACATCAAGGTGGGCGGAGGCGATGCGAGAGATATCTACAAGACTTGAGGAGATGCCTGGAGAGGAAGGCTATCCAGCGTATCTGCCGAAGAGAATCGCTGACTTCTACGAGCGCGCCGGCAGGGTCGAAACGTTGGGGGGCCCCATCGGTTCGGTAAGCATAATAGGTGCTGTATCGCCTCCAGGAGGCGACCTTTCGGAGCCTGTGTCGCAGGGAACGCTAAGGGTTGTGAAGACCTTCTGGTCCCTTGATGCCGCGCTCGCGAGCTCAAGGCACTTCCCATCGATAAACTGGCTCAGCAGTTATTCGCTTTACATAGGCGCGCTGCAGAAATGGTATGACGACAACCTTGGCGAGAGGTTCCTTCAGAACAGGGGCAAAGCGATGCGGCTGCTGCAGCGCGAGGCCGAGCTCAAGGACATAGTGCAGCTGGTCGGAGAGGATGCTCTGCCTGATACGGAGCGCGTGCTTCTAGAAGTTGGAAGGCTCGTCAGGGAGAACTTCTTGAGGCAAAATGCCTATGATGAGGTTGACGCATTCACAAGCCTGAAGAAGCAGGATTTGATGATGAGCGCAATGCTTCATTTTGAGGAGAAGGCGGGGGAGGCCGCCGAGAAGGGAGTAGGCACAGACAACATAATGGAGCTGGAAGTAGTGAAAAAGATAACGAGGATGAAAGAGCTGAAAGAGGACGCTGTTGAGGGCGAGGTAAAGAAGATACTCTTGGAGACAGACTCGCAGTTCAAGAAACTTGTGGCAGAGCATGGAATCGAAGAGGAGAGGGTGAATAGCTGATGAAGTTCGAAGCTGAATATAAGACGATAGGCAAGGTATCGGGCCCGCTGGTGGTGGTGAACTCGGTAAAGAACGCTGGATATGGAGAGATGACCAGGATAAAGCTCGAGAGCGGGGAGGAAAGATTAGGCCAGGTGATTGAGAGTACCGATACCTTCGCTGTGGTGCAAGTATTCGGGCCGACAAGCGGCATAAACATAAAATCGACGAGCGTGAGCTTCCTCGGAGACACGTTCAAGCTGGGAGTCGGAGAGGAGATGCTCGGCAGAGTTTTCGACGGCCAGGGCAGACCCAAGGATACCAAGGCTGCATACGCCATCGAGAAAACGAGGGACATAAACGGCGAACCGATGAATCCTGTGGCAAGACAGATGCCCAGCGACTTCATACAGACCGGCGTGTCCTCAATAGACGGGCTGATGACGCTTGTGAGGGGCCAGAAGCTTCCTATATTCTCAAGCTCTGGGCTGCCACACAACAGGCTTGCTGCGCAGATCGCCAGGCAGGCGAAGGTACTTGGAAAGAGCGAGAGCTTCGCCGTGGTGTTCGCGGGCATAGGGATAACCTACGACGATGCTTCTTTCTTCATAGACAACTTCAGGAAGACCGGTGCGCTGAAGAGGACCGTTGCTTTCATGAACCTCGCAGACGATCCTAGCATAGAGCGAATACTCACCCCAAGGCTGGCACTGACAACAGCTGAATTTTTGGCGTATGAAAAGGGCATGCATGTCCTTGTAATACTTACGGACATGACCAACTACTGCGAGGCGTTGAGGGAGATGGCCAGCGCGAGGGAGGAGGTGCCTGGAAGGAGGGGCTATCCCGGCTACATGTACACTGATTTGGCGAGCATATATGAAAGGGCGGGCATAGCGGAGGGCAAGAAGGGCAGCATAACTCAGCTCAACATTGTAACTATGCCTGGCGACGACGTCACACATCCGATTCCTGACCTTACGGGTTACATCACCGAAGGCCAGATATTCATGAGCAGGGACCTGAGCAACAAGGGCCTCTATCCGCCGGTGAACCCGCTGGGCTCGCTTTCGAGACTGATGAACAACGGCATAGGCGAAGGCAAGACCAGGGAAGACCACAGGGGTGTGGCGGATCAGCTGTACGGCGCGTATGCAAGGGCGCAGGAATCAAGGAGCCTTAGCGCGATAATAGGCGTTGAGGCGCTGAGCGACAGCGACAAGCTCTACCTCAAGTTCGGTGACGATTTCGAAAAGAGATTCATAGCCCAGGGCGAATACGAGGACAGAAGCATAGAGCAGACCCTTGACATCGGCTGGGAGCTCCTTTCGGAGCTTCCTGAGAACGAGCTCACGAGGATAAAGAGGGAACACATAGAGAAGCACCACCTCAAGTACAAGGGCAAGGCCAAGGTCGAGAAAGAGCGGGAGGAAAAGAAGGAGGCAAAGAAGAAGGAGAAATAATGGCGGTAAACCCCACAAGGATGAACCTCATCAACACCAGGAAGAGGATGGCGCTAGCAGGCAAGGGCTACTCGCTGCTTAAGAAGAAGAGGGAGGCCTTGGTCATAGAGTTTTTCAAGATGCTCAAGCAGTCGAGCAGCGACAGGGAGCGACTGTACCAGATGCTTCAGGCGGCCTACAAGACGACTGTGCTTGCGTCGACTTTCGCCGGCGACTTCGAACTGGAGCAGGCGAGCCTGTACGTCAGCGACGCCTCCGGAGTGAGCGTCGGGATCAAGAACGTCATGGGAGTCAGGATACCTGAAATAGAGGACATACAGAAGCAGCAGAAGCCGCAGACGTTTTTCCAGAGCAGTACTGCGGTGAGCGATGTGAGCGACGCGTTCAGCGGGGTTAAGGAGACGATAATAGACACGGCAAAGAGAGAGCAAAGCCTCAGAAGGCTGATACTTGAAATAGACAAGGTAAAGAGGAGGGTGAATGCCCTCGAATACATACTTATTCCTAAACTGAAGAAGGAGGGTAGCTACATATCCTTCAGGCTGGAGGAGATGGAGAGGGACACTTTCTCCGCGCTCAAGCATGTGAAGAAGAAGCTGGAAAAGGGAGAGAATGAGCAACGCCTGCCTGTTTAGCGGCGGCAAGGACTCGACTCTTGCACTGCACAGGGCAATTGAGCTTGGCGCGAAAATAGATCTGCTGATTACAATGAAGAGCGCCAACAGGGAGAGTTACATGTTCCACTACCCGAACGTGGAGCAGACGAAGCTGCAGGCCGAGGCACTCGGAATAAGGCAGGTATTCGCGCAGACTGAAGGAAGGAAAGAGGATGAGCTGAAGGACCTTGAAAACGCATTCACGGCCAACGACGTAAAGCTTCTTGTCACTGGCGCGACCTTCAGCAGATACCAGGCCGACAGGATAAACGCAATCGCAAAAAGGCTGGGCATAGAGCACGTTGCTCCGCTATGGCACACTGATCCTCTTGATGAGCTGAACGAGCTGGCTGAAAAGTATAACGTGATAATCACCTCCGTATCTGCGGAGGGCCTTGGTACTTCGCTCCTCGGAAGGCGCATAGACGAGACGGTGATAGAAGAGCTCAAGGAAGCGAACAGGAAGCATGGCATAAATCTTGTCTTCGAGGGCGGGGAAGCGGAGACGTTCGTGCTTGACGCCCCTCTATTCAAAAAGAGGATAGCGGTCGAGAAGGCGAGAGTGGAGGAGAGCGGAGCAAACGGGGTGTACTTGATAGAGAAGGCCGCGCTCACAGCTAAGTAATTTAAGCGTTGCAACAGAAGTAGGAACGATGGGGTTTCTTTCGGAAAGGAGCAAGTATGCGGTTAACCCGCTCGAGGAAGATGATGCCATAGCGGAGGCCATCGAGAGAAAGGGCGGGGAGATAATAAAGTTAAACAGGGGCGATCCCGCAGTGTATTTCCCAACCCCGAAGTACATCAAAGAAGCGTACGTCGAAGCGATATCTGAGAACAAGACGCACTATACCGAAACCAGAGGGGTTAGGGAGCTTGTCGCCGCGATAATGGGCAGGTACAGGAGAATGTACGGCCTTGAGCTTGAAGAGGAAGACATAGTAGTTACGGCGGGAGTTTCGGAGGCGCTCTATATGCTGAGCTCTGCGCTTGTAGATAGGAAGGACAGGGTGATTGTCTTCAAGCCCTACTACACGCAGTACATCCCGTACATAGGACTCGCGGGAGGAAGTGAGTATCTGCTTGATTACAAGGAGAACGAGGGCTGGAGCATAGACGTGGACGAGCTTGACAGGCACGTGAGGAAGCTGAAGCACAAGGCCAGGATAAAGTACATACTCCTGACAAACCCGAACAATCCCACAGGCACCGTGCTTAGCAGAAAGACGCTGGAGGGCATAGTTGACCTGGCGAACGAGCATAATCTTCTGCTGGTCAGCGACGAGATCTACGATGAGATAGTTTTCAACGGAGCAAGATTCACGAGCATAGCGCAGGTGGCAAGGGGCATACCCCACGTGATACTCAATGGCGCCTCGAAAAACTTCGACGCAACGGGGTTCAGGATCGGATTCACGATAGTGCCGGGCGAAGACAATCTCTCGAAGGAGCTGAAGGCTAAGCTTGCGGATTTCGCATCAGTAAGAGTTTCGGCGAATGCGCCGGCACAATATGCGCTGGCGGAGGGCATGAACAACGTAATTGAGCACAGCAGGGCGATACGCTACATGGTCAATGAGATAGAGGACAGGGTGAACTTTGCTGTGAGGCTGCTTGATGAGAACAAGCACCTGAGCACAGTAAGACCTAGGGGCGCATACTACATCTTCCCAAGGATCGACCTTAAACAACTGCACTTTAAGAGCGACAAGGAGTTCGTAGACTCACTGCTCAAGAGCAAGTACGTGCAGATCACCAGGGGATCAGGATTCGGAACGCCGGGCCATATAAGGATAGTCTCGCTGCCTCCGAAGGAAATCCTTGGAGAAGCGATAACAAGGCTTAATGAATTCTGCAGGAGAAAAAGATAGCGCGGAGGCATTGTCTAACGGTAGGACGTCACCCTTACACGGTGAAGGTCTGGGTTCGACTCCCTGTGCCTCCATTAGATAAAAAGCTCTAGCAAAAACCTGAGGTGAGCCGCAGAGTTAACATAGATGGGTGGCGAAAGGCAACGGGCTACTTGAAGCCTGGACGGAGAACCGGAAAAACAACCTGTCGCCGTATCCACCACTTACGTTCAGGCCACCCACGCAGATAGTATTGTGATTCCGCGTACTAATATATATGACATTAAGACGATTTATATAGATTGGAATTACATTTTTGTAGGAATTTATTTAAGCCTTATGAACAAAACAAAAGATAACATAAACGTTGAAACCCAGTGTATTGCTATGAAAGAGTACAGCTATCTAAAGAAGATGCTCCTCAGGGAGCTTGGGGAAAATTCGAGGGTTTCAGTTACGAACCTTGCCAAGAAGCTAAAATGCTCGCGCAGCACGGTGATAAGCAACCTGAAGTCTTTAGAAAAGGAGCTTGGGCTTTCATACACGGTCGAATTCAACAAGGGCGCGCTTGGACTCGAGCAGAGGCACATGTGGAGGGTGAAGTTCGGAAAAAAGCCGACGCTGCAGGAAATAAATGACATCTTCAAGAACGACGAAATGGTGCAGTTCGTTGCGCTTACCGAAGGTGACTTCGACCTGTTCCTGGATATCGTGGTTGAGTCGGGGGACGCATACGCCGAATGGGCCGTGAGCACTGCAGCCAAACTACTCCCCTTCAAGCCCGAACTGTTTCCGTCGATGATTGCGTTCAGCCACACCGGCTTTATTCCAGTGCCGAACGACGTGTTGGAGCACATAAACATCAAGACGAGCAAGCTTGACGCGCTTGACATACGCATACTTACCTTGCTGAACGCAAACTCAAGGCGAAGCTATAGGCAAATTGCCAGAGAACTAAAGGAACATGTTGAAACTGTGAGGTACAGAATGAGAAGGTTGGGGGAGATGGACTTGATAAGGCGGTACAGCACAGTAATGATCAAACCCCCGAAGGACTATCTCGTCCTATTCTTCGTCAACTACAAGCTTTCTCCGGGGATAATGGGCAGGGCTGCTGAAGCGCAACACTATTACGAAAGCGCTGACGGCTCTCTGCCGATAGTGAACAAGTTCCAGTACCTTTCGCTTGTCAGCGGAAGCGACATACTTTTCGGCTTTGGCTGTTTCGAGAACGAGGAGGAGGCGATAAAGGACGTTGTGGTCGCGCACAAGAACATCTACAATGAAGACGAGCCGACGATACATTTCGCGGCAATAAAGAACGTAATCAAGGGCCAGTTGGCCATAAGAAACATAGATATTGCCAAGGACTTCAGGCCCCTGCGCTCCGCTGTCGGAAAGAAACAACTCTAAAGCGCGCCGTTTTGCAGGTCCTTGCCGGTTTCTTCCAGATCCTTGAGGGAATCTATGGAGTGCCAGTAGACATCGCGATACTTGACTCCCCTGAGCATTCCGCGTTTCGCAAGAGTGGAGAATGCTGTGCGTTCTATATCGCCCTTCTTCGGCAGATAGCCGAATATCTTGGGATCAACCAAGTATACTCCTGCGTTTATCCAGTAGCTCTTGATGAACGGCTTCTCGTCAAACCGTCTTATAGTTGCGCCTTCTGTCCTAACTATTCCAAAGGGGCTCCTGAGTTGCGTAAGTGCCATCGAAGTCACAGCCCCTCTGAGGTTCAGCTTCTTGACGTCGAGGTTCGTTATCACGTCACCGTTAAGCGCCATGAATATCCCGTCATCCACAAGTTTCCTAGCGTTCTTCAGCGCCCCACCGGTTCCGAGCGGCATCTTTTCAATGGCGTATTCAACGCTAACGTCGAGCTCTCTTTCAAGCGCGGTCACGTGCTCCATTATCTTCTCCTTCAGGTAGCCGCAAGCTACCACGAACGACGCTATCCCAGCACGCCTGAGCCAGGTCATCTGCCAGTCTATTATTGGCTTGCCTGCCACATCGAGAAGCGGTTTCGGAAGCGTATTGGTAAGCGGCATCAAGCGCTTGCCGTAGCCCCCGGCCAGTATCACTGCTTTCATAGCGTATCTCATCCCGAACAACCTTTTTAAATTAGCGTTTCATACTCTAGATCATGATGGAGAAGAAGTTTATCGCGGAGTCCGTGATAGGCGGAGTGGTAATAACATTGGTTTCTTTCCTCTACAACAGCACGCCGGGCGGAGGGCTGGTTGGTGCCACATGGTACGGTTTCCCTTTGACATGGATAAGGTATCTTGTGGTGAACACGCAGCAGTACAGCCCGTGGGCTATAGACTATGCCGGTCTGATAGCAGACATAATCATATGGGCGATGGTCGTTGCTGTTGTGCTCTTTTTGGTGAAGGGAAGATCAAGTCCCAGAACCAAAGCCTGAAATCTTGGTCCCGAAACCGCCTCTTGTCACTGGTATCTATAAATAGCGAAATTGGAGAAATTCATTCCCCAATAAGTGAAAAGAGTGTAGTTTCTTAGCCAACTGACAGGATAAGGTGTGAATACAGGAGCAAGGCCGCAGGACAAAAGTGTACTGTTGTTCATGCCAACAAAATAATAACCAGGCTGCATTTGGAATAGCTGCACAACACTGCAGTTCGTCTCAAACCGCGCATAGCCTACCTGCACCATCGCATGCGTGTAGTTTGTGTACACGTCCCAAGGAATGTCTACGGGGCCTGTGATTGTTGCATTGGGACTGAGCGAATTGATGTAATTGCCCGTCTCAATTAACGGAACCATGGCATTATACTGGGAATACTGTATGTACATTACTGAAAAGTAGGAATTCAAAAGGGTCAAAACTAAGAAATAAATTATCGCGAAGGTGATCGCAAACCTTACAACCGGTCTCTTTTTTCGTGAAAACTCCAGCGCTTTGGATAATGCAATGCCTACGACAAGCGCAATCGCGGGGCAGAGAAGTATAAGGAATCTGGATACCGTCAGAACAGGAAGGTATCTTGTTAAGCTTTGGCTGCCCAGCCCAAGATATGCAAAGACAAAGGAAAACCAGAACAGTGGCACAAGCGATTTGCGTTCGTTGCTGGCAATAAGGTAGATTGCGCTTAAGAAGAAGACGAAGCCAAGGTATCCAAAGATTAGTGATTCCAGGCTATAGCGGTTGACATAGTTAAGCAATAATGAGAAGCTTTGGGGCGTTGGTATCGGAAGGTAGCCACTCAGGAGAGATGCCTGGACAAACTGCACTGGCAGCATCCAGCCAAGATAGCTAAGGAAGCCAGGAACCGTCGAGTAGGCGTTGAGGTTGGCGTTCTCTGCTACTATCACGGCCAGCGGGTTCTGCAGCACAATGCCGATCAGTATTACTACAGTGAATGCGCATACGGAACCGAGGGTGCCGAAGAAGAGACCGCTAATCGCCTCTTTCTTTCTTGTCATGACTGCAATGACTCCGAAAAGTAAGAGCACAAAAAGCGCGCCTATGGCGCCCTCGGGTACGGCAAGGTAGCTTATGGCTGACAGGAAACCTGCAAGCGCATAATAGAGATTACGCCGTTTCCCGTTTTCCATGGCCAGAACAGCGAAAAGTATTGCGAGGGAGACGAAGAACGTAGCCGGCACATCGTCACCGACGTTAGAGCTCTCGGCGATGACTAATGGCAAGGTCGCATACAGAAAAGCGGCGACCATTCCTGCAGTCGGACTGTAAAGTTTTTTGCCAAGAATGTAAACTGTTAGCACATTTCCAAGGAAACACGTAACTCCGAACAGCGCAGATGAGAGAGGGCCATAGCCAAGCAGAAGGTAAAAAGGGATGATTCCGGCATATATAAGAAATTTAACATTGTCTTCGTCCCCGAAATAGGCCGTGTGCGGATTGTAGGCCAGTGCATGCGCTTCTGAAGTATAGACGAAATTGTCCGAGCCGTTTATCCAGCTCGGACCGTAAAAGAAGCCAAGGCTCAGGTAAGCTCCAAGCACCAGTATAAGGAAGATGCCCAAATACTCTGTTTTTTGGTCAAGCATCTGCTTCAGAACCCCGATATCCGGGCTCATGTGCGCATCTTGCAGAGCGAGCCCAGGATATCGTTAAATGCCTCAAAATCTATATAAAATACGTGATTAAAGAAGCGGCACTCTACAAGAGGCTTTAAGATACTTGATGCGTAGAATCTCTGCTGTAGAGTTACGCGGCCTTGTAGTAGACAGTGATGTTTTCATAAATCCTGAAGCTGTCGTTGTCGAACAGGCGGTACGCATCCAGATAGGCCGGAGGCTGGGAAGAGGCGAATGCCTCCCTGAGGCCGCATATTTTTGCAACGCTTGCATTCGGGACAGCAAGCATGCTGCAGTTGGACCCAAAGTAAAAAGGCGGGAAGAAGTCGTATTCCGATTCTACAAAATTGGGCTTGTAGTGGGCGTATACGTCAAGCGGCTCGATGTTGCCGTAAACTGGCACGTCTGCAGGCAGACCTAGCAGGAAGCTGCCTGTCTGTGACAACTGATACGTGTGTTTGTACTGCGACAGGCCGACGAACTGAATTATACCGGCTGAGTTTATGAAAAGCGCAATGACAATAAGCCCAGGAAGTAGAAGGCCTAAAATCTTGAGCCTGTTTTTCCTTAGGATTTCTGCCATGTCCAGGAGCGAGAACCCTATTATGAGAGCAAGCGCAGGTATGAATATCAGCATAAAGCGTACGCGCGAATAGCTTATCGGCACATAGTCAAGCAGGCTCAGCGAGCCGTAACCCATGTAAAGGAGAGTGGAGACGGACCAGAAGGCGGGGACAAAAAAGCGGAAGTTCCTGCGGAATAATAGGTATACGGCGCCAAGCAGCGCGGCGTAGCCGTAAAGCCCGCTCGACATGCCGCTGCTATAGGCAGCCTGTGCGGGGTTGAGCTGGGATGCTGGGTTGGCGGGAAAGAGCCAACGCGTATAGTTCCCAATTTGTGGCGTGTGTCCTGCTCCGGCGGAATAGGCGTTGTAATTAAGGCTGAACACGAGAAGCGGTGGGTTGCCGATAGAAAACTCGACAAGCGCGGTGCACGCCACCGCGATGGCAATTCCAAGAGCAAACAGACCTATGTTAAGAAGCGAAGCGGTGCTCTTTTCCCTAATCGCGTAGAAGAGGGCGAATGGCGCTACGAACACCAGTATCTCTGCAGACTGGACTGTAACAAGAACGCCTATCATTGCGGAAAATCCAGAAAGCAGGAAGTACGTTCCTGAGCGCGCCACACGTTTTTCCTGCATTCCGAGAATCAGGAACAATACGCACGCGGACGCAAAGAGCGCCATTGGACCGTTATCGCCTACATAAGAGGCATTTATTACCGCTACGGGATTGAATGAGTACACGAGCGCTGAGACGAGTCCGGCCCCTCTGCCGTAGAGTAGCGCGCCAATCTTGTATATGATGGCTATTGTAAGCGCAAAGCACAGCACTCCGAAAAGGGAAGCTGTGAACGGGCTTGCGACTCCGAAAGCAGCGTAGAATGCGGCAATTCCGGCCAGAAGCAGGTACTGCTGCGCCAGCACGTCATTACTGGGAAGCGACCCGGCATGACCCACGTATATCTGGTGGGCGTAGTCGGCGTAAAGGAAGTTGTCTGACACATTGGCGGTGCTTGGCCCGTAGTAGAAAAGGTAAGCTAGAAAGACACCGAGCAGGATGATAAGGACGAGGGCTACGGCGTAGAGGGCAGAGCTGCATTTCACTTTTGCCGAATTTGCTTTGCTCGTGCGGTTTTGGGGCATTTTTACGCCGTCACATGGGAATAGTGTTAAATAGCTGGAAATCATATATATGTTTATGAAGAGCGAGGCTGGCCTCTACAGTCGGTTGCGGGACAGAAGGATTGAGTGCCACGCCTGCGCTAGGCTCTGCAAGATACCAGAGGGATCCCATGGATTCTGTTTTGTCAGGCAGAACATAGGCGGCAAGTTATATCTGATGAACTACGGCCTTGTAGAGGCCATTCAAATAGACCCGATAGAGAAGAAGCCTTTCAATCATTTCATGCCAGGCACCTACGTCTTTGGAATTGGGACCAGCTCCTGCAACTGGGGCTGCCTCTTCTGCCAGAACCACAACATAAGCAAGGAGCGCGAGGTGAAGGGCGTATACATAAGTCCAAAGAGGGCGGTGGAGATGGCGCTGGAGAACAATACGCAGAGCATAGCCTACACGTACAACGAGCCCACCATATTCATAGAGTACGCACTCGATGTGGCCAGGTTGGCGCATGAAAATGGGCTGAAGAATGTCTGGGTGACAAATGGCTACATGACCAAGGAGGCAGTGCAGGCCATGAAGGGCCTTATAGACGCGGTGGTTGTGGATTTCAAGGGCAGCGGAGAAACGAAATTCGTTAACAAGTACGAGGCAGTGGTCTCTAATGAACCAGTAAAGGAGGCGATGCTCGAACTGAAGAAAGTTGGTATACATCTCGAGCTGACCGACCTCATAATACCTGGGGTTGGCGATTCGATTGAAGCCTGCAACGAGCTTACGAAATGGGTCGCAGACAGCCTTGGTCCGGAGACACCTATCCAGTTCACTCGCTTCCACCCTGACTACAAGATGCTCAACTACCCCGAAACGCCTTACGAGACGCTGAAGAAGCACTACGACATCGCCAGGAAGAATGGGCTAAATTACGTGTACATAGGCAATGTGCCGGGGAACCCCTACGGGAACACCTACTGTCCGAACTGCGGCGAGCTGGTGATAGAGAGGGACGGTTTCTACATAAGAAAATGGAACTTGGGCGAGGACCTTGCCTGTAAAAAATGCGGGCGCGAGATACTGATCATAGGAAATAGGCCAAAGGATTTCAGATACAGGGAGATAACGGCATTGTTTTGATTCTCTGGCCTTCAGCCCGATGCCTTTTACTGCGTTAGCTTCAGATAGAGGTGCCTTGCTGTGGTATTCAGGTATGAGGGGTTGAGCTTCTGCAGCACGCCGAAGAAGATGACCTCAGCAGAAACGTTTCCTTGGTTGAAGAGCACGCCCTCGGTGCTACTGCCGTACAAAGTACCGCTGCAATAGGTGGTTACCGAGCCTATTGCAGAAGTGACCGTGCGCATCGAGCCGGTAGCGTTCAGGTTGCGACACATTGTTGAACCAACAGCTGGGAAATTCTGCGCCGCAGAGCTTGCTGTGGCATAAGCCCACACGCTAATTATTGAAGCGAAGGGAGAGGTGAGGTTGGAGTACCGCGCGGGCACGCTTACAGTATAGTTTGCAGGAGGCGTGAAGTTGTTGGTAAACAGCGGGTAGGTGAAATTCACCGCGTACTGGGAATGGGCCCAGCCGGCATTGGTGAAGTTGAAGTAATAGTCAGTGAACTGCGGCTGCTGCGGAAACCCATATAACGCGTTGGACGCCAGCAGTATACTGTTGAATGTGAACGGAAGTGGGGGCGGAGCCGTTGTGGTAGCCTTGATGGTAGTTGAGGCTGTTGTCGTAGGTTGGGGTGGAGTATAGGAAGATATCGCAAAGAAGCTTATAACGCCGATGACTAGGAGTACAATCAGGCCACTGATAACATAGCGTATTCCGCCGCCTTTCTTGCCGGCTGTCGGAGTAGCTCGAACATCCGGATTAGAGACACTGGAGACCATTTAATCAGCGTGTTGAAGATAAGCCTCGCCAATAATATGCAGCTACATTTAAAAAGCATTACTACGTGCACGCCGCATCGGTATGAGTGTAGCATTGTTAAAGCTTCGCGCGGCTACTGCGTTGCTTTAAGGTACTGGATGTGGAGAAGCTCTGCTACAGCGGCGCGCGCTCTGGTCATGTTCTGCGCATAGCTCATGATCCCTGAGACTGAAAGAACTCTTGATCCTGAAAGGACGTACATTGTGATTACTGTATTGTAGTACGTGCCGAGGCCGTAGTTCACCGAAGTGTAGTAGAGAGTCGCGCTGCTGGGGGTCAGGTTGCCAAATGTCTTTGGACCCTGAGACCATGGAGTCGAGTTGAAGTTAGGTATTGCTTCGCTAGATGTATTTGAACCGCCAGGCCAGGGGGACGAATTGAAGTGGGGTATGACGTTGGCTATGTAGGCGTCAGCTGCAGAGGGAGTGGCGAAGGAGTAGGAGACTCCTGATATCTCATATGGCACCCGACTGTTGTTAGTGCTCTGTATAAAGATGACGGAGCATACGTCATTTACCCTGCTGGTGTTGTACAATAAGGTTGAATTCATGCAGTGCGGCACAACGTACGTTTCGTAAGAACCGCTTCCGAAAACGCTGTTGAGCTCGTTAAGTGTGGGAAGATAGGATGCGGCTGAAACATTACTGGAAAAATATGTGAAATAGAGCGCTATTAGGCCGAAAGCAATCAGCGCGGACAGTGTCGGCAGCGTAGATGCTTTATGCTTCTTTCTAGTATGCATATAATCCTCTATTGCTTTGCTGCGCGGTCAGCATATGGTTCCGTCTGCCACATACCCTCCTGCAACAAGTTCGCTGTTGCCCGAGGTTCCCAAGAAGTCGTAAACAGTGAATGTGGTGTTGACGAAGGAAACGCTGTAAACAGGCGTCCATGTCATTGACATAGCGTTCAGGATAGAATCGCCGACCTTGATCTGATCAGCGCTCTTCCAGCCGCTCTTGGTGTAGAATTCTTCCACCGCGTCTGTGCCAACGTCATTTATCACGTATTCGCCGTGCACTGTTGCGGTAACAAGCTTCTCAACCACATCAGGATACAGGCTTCTTGTAGCCGGATCGTACGACATGTAAACCTCTCCTGGCTGTAGCTCCTCTATGGGCTTGATCTGGCCGTTTGCCATGTAGATCGGAGTGCCACCCCTGAAGCTGCAGACGCTAGGAGCGTTGGTGGACGCACCGGAAGCGGCGTTGGTGCCTGCGTTGGTGAAGTGGGTAATTGTAGTCGCGGCGTTGGTGCCCGCGTTGGTGAAGTGGGTAACTGTAGTTGCTGCGTTGGTGCCTGCGTTGGTGACGGCGTTGGTGACTGTGGTGGCTGCGTTGGTGCCTGCGTTGGTGACGGCGTTGGTGGCCGCGTTGGTGATCGTTGTAAGGAGGACGCAGGTGAAACTAGCGTATGGCGTTCCAGATTGACTGCATGCGCTATCCTTGAAATATAGCGCAGTCGGGCAGCCTGCTGGGCAGCCGGGGTTGCTGGAGGCGTAGCACACATCACATGCTATTGTGGCTGCGTTGGTGACTGCATTAGTGATTGAGGTCGCGGCGTTGGTGACGGCATTAGTGACGGCGTTGGTGATCGTTGTTGCTGCGTTGGTGGCGGCGTTGGTGGCCGCGTTGGTGATTGTGGTCGGTACCAGGCACTGCCATGCTGCAGGAGGCGGGTTAGTCTGGCTGCAGCTTATCGTGGCCTCTGGGGTGCCAGGAACGCAGTTTCCTGCGTAGGAGTAGCATACTCGTTCGGAGCAGCTGCTTCCGCAGCCGTAGTTGTTGGTCGAGCATGTGTTGCATGCGTTCGTCGCGGCGTTGGTAACAGCGTTGGTGATCGATGTAGCGGCGTTGGTGGCTGCGTTGGTCACAGCATTGGTGATCGTGGTCGCGGCATTGGTTATCGTTGTTGCTGCGTTTGTGACGGCGTTGGTTACAGCGTTGGTCACGGCGTTGGTGATGGATGTCGCTGCGTTGGTGGCTGCGTTGGTCACAGCATTGGTGATCGTGGTCGCGGCATTGGTGGCGGCGTTGGTCACGGCGTTGGTGATGGATGTAGCGGCGTTGGTGGCTGCGTTGGTCACGGCGTTGGTGATGGAGGTTCCTGCGTTGGTAATCGATGTAGCGGCGTTGGTGATGGAGGTTCCTGCGTTGGTGACAGCGTTGGTGATTGAAGTTGCTGCGTTGGTAATCGATGTAGCGGCGTTGGTGATGGAGGTTCCTGCGTTGGTGATGGATGTAGCTGCGTTGGTGATGGAGGTTGCGGCGTTGGTTACAGCATTGGTCACAGCGTTGGTGATTGATGTAGCGGCATTAGTGACTGCGTTGGTCACCGCGTTGGTGATCGTTGTTGCTGCATTTGTGACAGCGTTTGTGACAGCGTTGGTCACCGCGTTGGTGGCGGCGTTGGTTGCCGCGTTGGTGATTGTAGTGAGAAGCATGAATGTCGCTACCTCTGTTATCGGCCCATTCATAGTGACAGTGCCCGTCTGTGATGTTCCGCTGCTATAGCTGCCTGGGCCGGTGCCCGCCCAGTCGACGAACCCATAACCGCTGTTGGGGGTTGCGACTATGCTGACGCCGTTGCCGGCCGGATAGAACTGGCTTGCAGGAGAGACGCTGCCCCCTATGCTGGGGCTTGCGGAATCGGAGAACGAGTACTGCGTCTGGTACTCGCAGTTGAGCGAGCAACTTGTGCCAGCGGCTCCTACTGTAAATGTGCCTGACTGTCCGCCGCTCGCGGAGCAGCCGCTCACTGAAGAGAATACGTATCTTGTTCCTGAAGAGCCAGAGATGGGGGAGATGCAGGCGTAGCTGTGCTGCGTGTTCGGGTTGTAGGAGAACTGTATGGGCAGCTGCGAGCAGGTGTAGCTCTGGCCGTCAATAGTGAGAACATATGTTCCGGAATTGCCCGAGCAGACTGTGTTTATCACGTCCTGTCCGAGGCTAACTGTGGTGATCGCCGGCGTGACGAAATTGACTATCGCGTTGACAGTCTGCCCCGCGAATGTCGCGATGACGTTCGTTGTGCCTGTCTGCGTGCTTGAAATGTATGCGAGCGCCTGGCCGTTGCTGCCGGTGGTAGTGGCGCTTGGCCCGAAGGACGAGGAAGGTGTGCCCGAGCCGCTCACTACGCCCTGCGAAAAGCTTACAGAAGCGCCGCCGATCGGGTTTCCTAGAAGCAGAACTGTGGCAGTTACAGGATCCCTGTTGCCGTTAGCCGCCTGCGTGGTGTTGAGGACGCTGATCGTTATTGATGAGGGTGTGGACGAGAGAAGGGGCGAGACGTGAGTGTTGAAAGATCCGGTGTATGCGACTACCTGGCCCGAGGAGCACTGCGCCAGGTTCGCGCTTGGGCACGGTACCGCGCTGAGCACCACCTTTCCTGATGCCAGAGAACCTAGCGCTATGGCCTTGAGTGGTACGTTCACGTTGCATATTATAGCACCGCCCTCAAGAACGAGGCTTGGCGAGCATGATGCCGCGGTTGAAGTGCCGCTGTAGTTGAGCGTGACAGAAGGATTTGCTATCGCATATGACTGTGTGTTGGTCAGGAAGAGCGCGACGCTCGTTCCAGCTGTGTTCGAGCTGAACACGACGTCCTGGCAGTAAGTGCCGCCGGTGAATATGCAGCTGCTCGGAGTAACGTTCGAAGGCGCGAATACGAAGAGGTAGAGCACGGCCACTATTATTGCTACAAGCAATATGGCCCAGCTGTATGTAAGTAGATATTCAAGCGCAGACTGAGCTTTCTTGCTTCCCCTCCGTGCACCCGCGGCTCTCCTTCTGCGCGCCCTATTCGGCATTCAAGCACAGCTCTAATGTAGAGTTGCTGTAAGAATGTATATAAAGATATGTATTAATTAGAGCGTTTTGAAAGCGTTCTTTCCGACGACACTTTGACACCATGTGAAATACGGCTACGTCAATAGTCAAATTTCAAGAATTCGGAAAACTTGTAGGTCTGAGAGCCGCACCATCAGGTGCTGCCTGTGTAATAGACAGTCCCGTAGTTTTCAAGATACATGGCTGGGTCCCAACCGCAGTAACGTTGCGCTGGCTGCCCGGTTGCGGATGAATTGTACCACTCGTATGGCAGGTACACGTATGCCCGCTTTGGCACGCTCGTGCAGTTGGGCGGAGAAACGATTAGCGTTATGTTATCAGTTCTGCTCATGTTAGAGAGCTGTATGAAAGTGAACACATATGGGGACGAACTCGGAAGATAGATGTTTGCGCTAAACGGAAGCGTGCTCAGGTACGCAGCCACCTGCCTGTCCCCGGATAGGCCTGCCATGCTTGCGTTGTAGAGCCAGATTGTCGACGCGAATGATTGGGATAGGACATAGCCCACCAGCGCTATGGACACAAGAGCGACAGCCGCGAAGAGAGGCCTGCCCAGCAGGCTGTACGCATCGCCGGCGATTCCGACGATGCCAGCGGCGACTATCAGCACAAGCGGCATTGCCACCGAGTCCAGATATCTCCACAGCTCTGGTATTGTGTAATACATGAACGGGTTGAAACTCAGGTGCATCGGCCCGATTGCCAAGTAGGAGAGCGCGAATGCGAACCAGTACAGCAACACTCCTGACTTTTTCCTCTCCCTGATCACCAGGTAAAAGGCGGCAGGTATCAGCAGATAGTAGTAGAGAACCTGCGGCCCTGGAGAAGCGCTTGCCTGCAGGTTCAGCGGGAACATGTTCGAAAGGTAGTAGATGGGGTCAAGTATGACCAGCGCCGCGACGTTTTCGCTTGAGTAGAAGCTGTACGTGCTTGTGAACTCTATAAGCGGGCTTGCGTGGCTGTAGACGTTGAAGCCCGCGGCCAGCAGTACGCCACATGCGAGCCCGAGAACGGTGAATGCCATCGCGCTTCTTGAAGGCTCTTTCTTCTTCAGCAGGTTAAATGCCAAGTACACAAGCACAAGCAGTGCTGTTATCGCGCCAAGAGGAGAGACCAGGAACGAGGCGAATGCAGCGAGCCCGGAGCAGAAATAGAATTTTGCCTTGCCGGTTTTCATCCCAAGGATCAGGCACAGCATGGAGAGCGACGACACGAAAACGAAAGGCACCATCTCGTCTACAGTGGTCGCAAGCACGGAGACTGTGGGCATGAAGCTCAGAAGCAGCGCAGACACGACGCCCACGTACTCGCCGTAAAGCAGCTTGCCTATGAAGAAGGCTAGAAGTATTGAGCCCAGAAAGCACAGTATGCTCCAAAGCGCGCTTGTGAACTGCGAGAATCCGAACAGGGCGTAGATCACGCCTATCGGGGCAATCATCAGCGACCTCAGGATAAGCGTCGGATTTGCGTTCTCCATGAATGTGCCGTGTGCCAAAGCCAGGCCGTACTGCATGTAGGCTGTGTCGTCGTCAAGGTTTGAGGGGGCGTTGATGTGGCTTAGAGAGTACCACGCAGCGAAGAGGAGCACTGCAAGCAGCGCTGCGTAGCACACGGTTCTCTTGGCATCTGGCCCGAAGGCCGGCCTGCCTGAAACCCTATTCCTGCCGCTCGGCCCTCCGGTCCGCTTGTTGGGAGGGACGCCATTGACTCTTTTGACCGGTGGTTTTCTGGCGGCTGCCATTCGCATCGCTTGCGCGCGCTTTCCTTAAACAAAACAAGTTTGAGCGCAAAGAGATTTAAAGATGAGAACAGATTAAATTCCGGTATGTATTTACAAAAGATGCATCTTCTGGTGCTGTCGCTCTTTTTCCTGACAATTATGTTTAGAGTGGGTACCGCATCTGCATCGCAGACCTGCACCGTGACGTTGAGCGCAAGCAATCAGACCTACAACCTGACCGGCAATTCCTGCAGCAGTGTCAGTGTGGCTTTCTCGCCCAGCGTGTCCAACAGCGGCGTAAACTGCAAAGGCGCAGCTATTGGCAGCGGGTCATCAATCACCGTTAACTCCAACGACAGGTCAGTGTACTTGCGCAACTGCACAGTAAACAATCCGAGCATAGCTCTTGCGCCGCACTCCAGCCTCTACATAATGGGGGACGACAATCCGGCGTTCTCGCCAGCGTTCGCAGACAACACCTCCAACGTAACTGTCATGCATTATCTCCGTGTCAACGTCTTCATGCCTTTCGGCTACAACACGTCGGCCTTCGGGCCCAGGGCGGCTGGCTTCTCCTACATATTCCCGCTTTTCAATCACACTTTCAGGTACAACAACACGGAGCTGCAGATGAGCGAGTTCTTCGACAGCCGCTTCACTAACAATTTCTCATTCATAGCCGAAAGCGTGCCGATGGGCGCATACAACATCACCCAGAGCGACATAGAGACCAACTACTCTGCCGTAAGCTACGGACAGATAAAGGGCTACAGGGTTTTCCCGGTCTCCGATTACACGCTCTCCAAGAACGGCGTTGTGCGATACAACCCGTACCAGATCGATTACTCGTTCCTTGCCTACGATCAGTTGGTCATGTACACGCTGAACATAACCAGGAACGTGAACCTCACGCCGATGTACATACAGCCGATATACCCGCCGTTCAACTTCCAGATACTGCCGGACAACTTCACCAGCGCCATACAGATAAGATATGTAGTCGCTGTGCCGCCGCAGGACGGCAACTGGAACTTTACCGACTACCTGTACAGGTACGACCCCTCCGAATTCAGCACAAACCCAGTATCGGGAGGCGTGGGCAGCCATTCAATACTTTACAAGGCGTTCGCGCACCCGGGCACCGCTCCGAACTACACCGCGAACGGCACCGGCTTCTATTTCATCAATTACACCGCTTCGGTAGCCCTTGGAATAAACTCGTCCATAATGACCGCGCAGGGCTACATCCCTGGTCTCGGCTCGTTCGTACAGGACTCAACGACTCCGTCGTTCAGCTTCGGGCTCGGTTACTGCGCGCTGGCGTACAACCTTTCCATACCTATGTCAGCCATCATGGTGTACAGGAGCGGGACATATGACATGGCTGGCGGCACGCTGCTGCCCATAGCCGCGCCCGCAACTCCCCAGCTGGTCCAAAGGCCGTGCAGCGTTGGGGTCGTGGTGAGAGGCAGCAACATAAACATAAACTGCAACGGCGGGACCATAAACGACACCGTGGTGGGCATCGATGTGATGAATTCGAGCAACATAGGCATAAGCGATTGCAAGGTTGAGGGAAACGGGATAAGTGTAGAGAACTCGCAGGGAGTGACCTTCAGAAATCTCACACTGCAGCCTTCGGGCGTGAGGGATTTCGGGGTGAACATAAGCGATGCGTCTGGAGTCGGCTTCTACAATCTCAACATAGGGAATGGGTACAGCAGCGATTTCTCGGTTTTCTCTTCATCAGGCACACCGTTCTCAGAGGGCATAGAGGTTTACAACGTTTCGGTGTGCGGTCAGGCCAACATCACCGCGATAAGGCAGTTCGCATTCATATACAGCTCGCGCGACACCTGCGCCTCGCTTGTCTCCAGCGCGTTGAGCGGCAGCATAAACCCTCTCTACGAGCTGGCGGCGCTGAGCCTTGCGCTTGTTGCCGTGTACGCCTACATATTCCTGAGGTTCGGGCGCGGGCACGAGGCGCGCGGTGCACGCCTGCGCGGTAGAGGGCGAAGTAAGTGAGCTACTTAATGCTTCAAGCGATAGGCAGCATACTCAGCTACTTTGAGTGGACCAGCGGAGAGTATTTTTACTTCTACTACGACATTGCGCTGCTCGCGGCGATGATCGTTGGTACTGTGTTCGCCTTCAGGTACGTGGCGAAGAACGCCTCATACGCAGGAAAGAAGCGTCTGGCCATGCTGGCGTTGATCGTCGTTGCCTTCCTCGTTTTGGAGCTCGCATTCGTGCAGCCGACGCAGCAGCTGTTCAACGATGAGTACATACACATGAGCATTGCGAAGACAATCGTCTATGATCACTACGCAGGCATATGCAGCTTTTCCATTGGACCGCACTGCGTCAGCAACACCGCGGGCCTGCTGCAGCAGCCGACCGGATGGGCGACCATGCTGAGCGCCGCCTTCCTCGCGTTCGGCGTGGGCTTCGCCCCGGGCTACAATCTCGTCCTGCTGCTGTCCTCCATCTCGATACTGCTTATGTTCTACATCGCCTTCATGCTGCTCAAGGACGGAGACGTCGCGCTTCTTGCAACCGCGCTCTTCGGCTTCACCCCGCTCTTCCTCACGTTTTCCAGGTCGCTGATAATCGACACCCCGGAGCTGACAGTGTTCCTGCTCGCGATCGCGCTCTTACTCACGTATCTGAAGGAGAGACGGGTGTTGCCTGGAGTGGCGGCGTGCCTTGCGCTGGCATACACGCTGACCATGAAGGTTGATGCGATACTTGTACTGCCTGTGGCTCTCGCCCTGCTCGTCGCTGTCGACTGGAAGAGCATCTCGGGCAAGGGGAAGAAGGAGCTGAAGATGCATGCGCTGCTCGCGGCTGTCCTGGCCATCCTCATCATCCCGCAACTGATCTTCATATACAACAGCTGGAGCCTGAATACCTTCGGGGCGGCGCCGTGGGTAGCAAGGATTTCGCTATACAACTTTTGGATGAACGTGGCTGAGAACGTTGTCTTCTGGCTCGGCGGATACGGGAGCATAATCACGCCCTCTGGCTGGCAGAGCTACAACCTGGAGTTCCCGCTGACCTACACGCTTTTCGCAGCGCTTGGCGCGATCTTCATGTTTCGCGGCAAACACAGGACGGAAGCGGTCTTGCTCCTCTTCTGGTTCTTTCTGGTTTTCATCTTCTACACATCTTACTACGGCGGGGAGGCGCTCTACGGAGCCGGGGACGACATAAGGTATTTCATGGTGTCGTTCCCCGCTGTGTCCATGCTGGCTGCGGGCGGCATAGCGGGCCTTGTCTCAGCTGCGCGCTGGAAAGTGGCGAAGGCCAGAAGGAAAAGGAAGATGGGGAGAAAACGGGCCGCGAAATCAAGGAAACTATTTGCGGCTGCTGTGGCGGTTGCGCTTATAATAATCATGGTCTCCGACCTGGTGTTCGAGTTCTCGACCTTCGTCGCGAAACAGCCGCAGGACATATATCCGTTCTCAGCGGAGCGCTTCCAGGAGCATGTAATACTCGGCAACTACACGCTCATACCAAACGGCTGCTTCGTGCTCAGCTATGAGCCGCCGCTGTGGAACGTGCTGAACGTGAGCAACATGTACGCAGACTGGATATTCACGCCTTTTTACAGGAGCGAGCTGCTGAACCTCTCGCACGGCTGCCTGTACTTCGAATACAGCCTGGACTGCATCGTCAACACGGGCGGCTACAAACTGGACAACACGACTCCGGGCTGCACAAAGATACTGGATAACTTCACGATGAGCCCCGTGGTCAGCGCGCCCTATGACACTTTCGGCTGGAACTATACCTTCAGCATATACAAAATCCTCAGCTACAAGAACGGCACTCCGTTGTATAAATAGGTGAATGGCCAAAAGTGACGTGACACCTGCGGGAAATGCGATGCGAGAGAGAATAGGAAAAGGGATCTGGACACGGGCGGTGCGCTACCTATCTGAGAGGGAAGCGCAGTACCTCATAGCCATACTCGCATTCGGGCTCGTGCTCTCGCTGCTGCTGATCAAGGGTCCGAGCTTCTACGGCGACGATGCGGCATACTTGCAGTACGTGCCCAGCATACTCGGCGGAACCTTCGGCGAGTCGATAAACATATTCTCGATAAGGCTGATGGCTGACTTCCCGCTGGCCATCTTCATAGGCATCTTCGGCTATACTAACCTTGGCGCAGGTGCGTGGTCGCTGGTTTCCTACCTGGTGACCATGGTCGCGGTGTATCTGATGGGCAGGGAGCTGTACAACGGCAGGGCCGGGCTGTTCTCCGCGCTGCTCTTCGCCTTCTATCCGCTCGTGCTCAAGTACAACACCACTCCGGAGCCAATGCTTCCGATGGCGATGTTCGTGAGCCTCTCCGCGCTCTTCTTCGTGTATGGAAGGAAAAGGGGAAGCCTCTACTCCTACATACTTTCGGGCGCGCTCGCGTTCCTTGGCACACTCGCGAATCCGCTCGCTTACCTCTACGTGCTCTTCTACGCGGTGTACATTGTGCTGGATGCCGTTTATGGGTCTTTGAAACGCCACAGGCTTGAATTCGACTTCAGGGCCCTCGGCGTCTTCCTCGGGCTCTTAACCGCGATAGCGCTGATGGGCTACGTGAACCTGCTTATCGCGCCATCGGGGAACCCGTTCTATGAGATAGGCCTTACGAACAACTACTACAGCGCAGCCGGAGGTCCCGACGAGATATTCTACACCAATCCCAGCCTCACGTTCTACCTCTCCGGCTACTTCCCCTACGACTTTTCTGACAATGTGATCTCGCCGCTGCAGCATTTCAATTTGCCCGGAGTTGCAAACGGCATCGGGAGCATCTCGAACGCTATGTTCTCGATGACCGACGTGAACCTCAACGAGGTAGGAATGTTCGGATACGCCACGGTGCTGGCAGGACTGTATCTGCTGCTGAAGAGGGACAGGCGCTCTTATTTCGCGCTGTCCATAGCCGCCTTCGTTGTGGCGTACATGGAGTTCGGGAGCATGAGCCTTACCCATTACTTCCCGATCTACAAGCTGATGCGATTCACCATGCTTGCTGCCCCGATGCTCATGCTTGTCATTGGCATCGCATGCGAGAGCTTCCTCTCGGGAGGCAGGGCTGCGAGCAGGGGCAGGCTGCCCGAGGGCAGGATAATCCGCGCTTTGGTTATCATTGCTGCGTTCGCGGCGCTGCTCGCCACTTCCTCTGTGCTGGACTGGTTCAACTATGCCTACAACAATAACTCAATGATTTTCGTGGCGGCCATGGCAAACTCGGTCAGGCAGGCAAACCTGCAGGGGGCGAACTTCTATGCGCCTGGCGAGATATCCTACTACCTTCCGTTCTACCTCGGCTATCCCGGCGGCCTCAATGTAGGCCAGTACGACAACGGCGCCTATGGCGGCAGGTTCATGCCTACGTGCGCGAGCATACCCAACGACACTTACCTTGTCATACCTTCGACAGCCGTGCTGCAGTACATAAACGGCTACAATCTGTGGAACGTGAACGAGACATGGGCGTACACGCCATCGGAGTGCGGCAGCCTGTCGCTCTATGCGAACCTTTACGCCAACGCGACGCTTGCTAGCCTCAATCCGATATCCCCGGACTTTACCGGCAATATCTACTATAAGCAGTGATTGGATCGGCTTCACAGCGTGATGAAGTACGTGTTCCTGTAGAGGCGTTTGCCACGCTTCTCGCCATGTAGCTCGAAGGAGCCCTTCCACTTCATGTGCCTCACGCTTATGAACGATAACGCGACTTTCTTGTCGCTCGCGAAGACGTCTACGCCATGCTCCTTCTGCTCAATCTTAGTAACGAAGGCGCCGTTTTTTTCAAGGTATCTCTCTAGGGAGGCGGCGGCCCTGGCAACCTTTTCGGCATCTCCGCGGAACTGCACCACAGCCTCGTAGTAGCTGGAGCGCTTCTTTGCGTCCATGTCGCACAGCGTTTTGCTCACCTTCAGGTGCACGTTGTGCTCTAGGCTCAGCCCGCCCTGCTTCTCGTCGGTGACAAGGATTCTTGCTATCCCGTTGCTGCTGTGGATGAGCCTAATTGAGTAAGGCCTGAAAACGCGCGCCAGCAATAGCTCCATGCCTCCCTTTGTCTCGGGCATGAATGCCCCGAGTACCTTAATCCTGCCGCAGTCCTTGCATTGCTCTACGCTGACATCTCCGGGGAGCTTGGATTTGAGCTTCTTGCCTGCGCAGAACTCGCAGAACTCGCCGTAGAACCTTGCTTCCTCGCTTGACCTGTTGCAGATCGGACAATGCTTCATGATGATACGCCAAGAATCGGTACAAACGTTTGCAATTATAGCAGTTTAATAATTAATATTGGCTGCTGCTCGATACAGATATAAAGTTCGTGTTGATGTATTAGTCCGATGGGCAAAAGTACGCTGAGGTCTTTGTATTCGCTGCTGCTGAAGCGAAAGGCATACATTCTTCTAGCTGCGGTGGTCGTGATGGGACTGCTCATGAGCTTTTACTACGGTTACAACTACAGCTATGACGGTTATGACGATTTCTATTACGCTCTTTACGCGCACACTGTCCAGCAGTACGGCTTCGGGGCGCTCCCCTTTTCTGCGTTTTCGGTGAAATACGTGCTCATAGGAGCACTGGCAGTGTCGTATTCCCTTTTTGGATTTTCTATGCTGAGCAACGCGCTGTTCAGCCTGGCTTGCTTCGTGGGCCTCGTGATTGTCGCCTATTTCATAGGGGCGGTCACCGGAAGCGAAAGGCGCGGGCTCATCGCGGCTTTCTTCGTCTCCACTCTGCCGCTGATCCTTCTGGAAAGCGGAACTGGAGGAGACAGCATGCCTGCCGCATTCTTTTCTGCCTTGTGCGTATTGCTTCTCCTGTTAGGCCTTAGAAGGAAGAAGCGTCTTCCTCTCCTTTTCTCCGGCTTCGTATCAGTGGCGGGGGTGCTGGCCGGCGGGCTTGTGAGCCTGATGGTGCTGCCCTTTGCTATCCTGATGCTTGCCTACGCCGCCTGGAAAAGGGAGACTGCGGCATGGGGCAACGTCTCCTTCCTCTCGGGAGTCGTTCTCGCGCTGCTGCTTTTAGTCCTCCTGGGCGAAATCCTTACCGGCTCTCCGCTTGCTTATTTTGCGCAGACGTTCAGTCAGGGGGTGATAGCCAACAGCTACTCGCATGAGGCAAACGTCTCTGCAAATCTCATCTGGTATGCATCCTTCTTTTTCCCGTATTTTCAGCAGGCGCTGGTTCCTGCGTGGCCGTCAAGCCAAAACACGCTTCTGAATAGCGCTTTCGCCATAATCACAAGGGCGTATGTTAGCGTGCCCTCATACGGCTACAATTATTCGGGCTATTTGGGGATTCTGTTCCTTGTGGGCCTTGCATATGTATTCATGGCTGGAGAGCGCAGGCTCTATCCCATAGCACTGTGGTTTGCGGTGGTGTTCGGCTACCTCTCCGCTGGCACTGTGACGCCCTTTTCTTACGCGCCTCCTGCCTTCAATGAGCGCTTCGTGATTGTTCTGGCTGCGCCTGCATGCGTACTGGCCGCCTATCCTGTGGAAAGGCTGCTCTCGGTTTGGATGGAGAGGAGAAGAAAGGTGCCGATGCGCGCAGTTGCAGGGTTTTTGGCTGTTGCGGCGCTGGCCGTGGTGCTAGGCAACTCGGTATTCACTGCGGCATATGCGGGATACGCGAACAGCAACAACCTGTTTCAGGAGATTGAGGTCTCGAGCTTCTTGCAGTCCCTGCCTAGCAATGCAACAATATACATAGTCTCGGGTTTCTACGGGAACGGGACGCCTGTCGGCGTTTTCGGGAGCCCCTTGGACCTTAACAACATAGAGGCTCTGCTGATCAACTTCTATACAGGCTACGGGCATCGGATTAATGACTCCCTGACAGAGCTTGGATGCAACGGTATTACACCAGGCTCATACTTTGTTTTTGACAAGAGCATATGGTCTTTGGCCGCTGCAAGCCCTTACGCGCTCATAACGAACTGCAGCGGTATGCGGCCGGTGCTGACTTCCCTGGAACCTCCCGTGTCAGCCCTGCAGGTTCAGTGGCCAGGAATCCAGGACCGCACTCTCTCAGTATACAGGTATGCGTAACCGGCATATCCGGAAGCTTGTTCAGGCCTGCTGCTTAGTTTCCTGCTTCGAGTAGTGCCTGCCTATTATCGCTCCGTATGCCGGCCTCGTTATGAACGCGCCAAAGAGCACTCCGAGTATTGTAGACTCGGCGAAGCCTATTATCGAGATGAGCGTTGTCGAGAAGAGCAGAGGGAGCATCGCCACCACGAGCAGGCCGGCGTCGGCCCATATGATGAAGAAGGCGTTGCTGAGCTTGAGCTTAAGCGTGTGCTCGCTCGAGGTTATTAGCACCTCGTCAGTGATGATTATCTGCGCGTCGACTCCTGTGCCTATCACTGCTATCATTCCCGCAACCGCGGCGAGGTCTATGGTGCCTATGAGGCCTATTATTGAGAGTATGATGAACAGCTCCGCGAGCGTTGTGAAGACTATCGGCACTACGAGAAACAGCTTCTTGTACCTGATGGCGACAGTGGCCGACACCGCAAGTATGGCGAGCAAAAGCGCTATTGCGCTTATGAGCTCGAAGTGCGAGCCGAGCGTCGGAGGTATCGTTGTCGGTATGCCGGCTATGACATGCACTGGCAGCGCTCCGCCCCTGAGTATGCTAGCTATCTGCGTGGACTGGTTCGTGGCATACGCAAGCTGCGCCGCCCTTGATAGCGTCTGCGGCGCGAAGCCGCTTATCTGGTAGCTCTGGCTCACTGTGCCGTTGGTTATGCCCGGATTGAGTATAGGCGATGAGAGCAGCCCTATCGCAGGCCACGTTTCGACTATAGCACCCTGCGAGGTGCCGGTGAGCGAGACCGAGAAAGTCGGCGTCATGCTCTGCGCGGTGACATTGCTGAGCGAGTAGTTGAGCGATGTAAGGTTTGAAACCAGCGATTTGGGCGTGTTCTTCGCGAGTATAACCTGCCTGTACCTGCCCTGATTCGCCTGGAAGAACGCGTTGATTGATGCCATGTTGCTTAGGTCTGGATTGTATATCTCGATGGGTATGGTCTGGTTGCCAAGGTTCGCGGCGCGCTGCATCGCCTCCAGTTCTGAAGTCTGGTTTGCGCCTATGGAGGCTGAGCCCTTGAAGATTGAAGCGTTTACCAGCACTATCGCGTTTGTCGGCCTGTCAAGGAACATGTACAAGGGTTGGTTTGCCTGGCCGAAGACGACCTTTGAGAACTTCTGCGCCGCCTGTGGAGTTATGAAAAAGCTTACGGCCCACGAAACGTTGTTCCCTCCCACTATCGGCTGCGACGCGCCGATGCTCCCGCTAAGCAGGCCAGAGCCGTTGAGCGCCTCCTTGCCGTTCACTATGCCCTGGAAGACCCCTTGGCTCTCTATCACAGAGAGCGTGCTCTGCACCTCGCTTGTAGATACCGAGGGTATGGTGACGTACACCTCTGAGTTCCCTATTCCCTCCACTGTTATCTGCTTGAGGCCGAACGTCGAGAGTCGTTCCTGCAGGATGGTAAGCAGATTGCTCATCGTGCTTGGGTTCACGGAGTGTTCGAGCTGCACCGGTATCTGCGTGCCACCTATGAACTCCACTCCAAGGTGCAGGACGTTCGGACCGCCGAAGAGTATGTCGAGAACAATAAGCAGTGCTATCAGCACGAGCAGGATTGATATCCTGAAGTCCTTAAAGTACTCGACCAGCATCAGATCCTCTCTTTCCTCTTTTTGTAAAGCAGTATCATCGAAGCGTTGCCCAGCCAGGTGGTGAATATGTCACCGATGAGGCCGAACAGCACCACTCCAGCTATCTCATAGTATGTTGGGACGTACGCGATCAGTGACACAGCAAAAAGCACTCCGAATGAGACTATTGCGGTAGCTGTCATAGTAACTCCTGTGCGCATGGATGAGTAGGCCCTGTCCTCAGGAGTTCCCTCTCCGCGCCTGAGTATCCTTATTGCGGTGAGCATGTCAGTGTCTATCGAATAGCCGATCAGCATTAGCAGGCCTGCGACGCTTGCGACGCCAAGAGGTATCTTGAAAAGGCCCATCGCGCCGAGCGCAACTACTATGTCGTTGGCAGCGCCAAAAACCACAACAAGTGAAGGCACCGGAGAGCGGAAGATGAAGAGAACGACGAAGAAGATGAGTATGAAGGCTATGATTATCGTGTTCGTCAGCTCCGATAGGAAGAACTGGCCGAGCGTGGGGGTTACCTGCTGGTAGGAATATGAGGTGAAGGGCACGAGGCTGTGCAGAGCCGCGATCGTCTGGTTCTGGTACTTGGCGCTAGCGGAGCTGTATCCAGACTGCGCTGCCTGCTGAAGCACGTTGGGGTCGTTTGAGCTTGTGCTGTTGCTTATCCCGAACGGCTGCAACGCCGCTATCTCCTGCTGGAGCGAAGCCTGCATCTGGCGCAGAGATGCGTTCACGTTGGCGTTCATGGCCTGGAGCTGCTGGAGCAGCGCCGGCGTCCTGTTCTGCTGGTAGGCTATGCTGAGCGACGTGGCGTTGACGAGGTATGTCGAGTAGTTGGACTTGGCCGCGTAGAACTGGATCAGGTAGCCGTCTGCGTTGGCAAGGCTCTGGTTTATCGGAAGAGTTATCTGTATGCCCCCGGGGCTCGCGGCTATCTCGGGCGCCTGGACGTGCAGCGAAGAGGTTATCTCTCCGGCAAGGGTCGACGGGCTGATGGTCGAGTTTGTCTGTATTATTATGCTCACTCCGCCCCGCAGCGACGTATCGAGCACTATCTGCGTGGACAGCAGCACGCCAAGCAGCATCAGGATCAGCGGCACGGCGATGAGGAGCTTGAGGTTCTTGTAATGGTATATGTTGGGAAGTCTCATGCTAATCCGTTTAGAATTCAGGGTAGACGTATGGGAATGGAGTTAAACAAATAAGAAGCCTCGCTTAGCCGTACTTTCGCATGAGCTTGTGGTGAAGCGTCTCGGCTCCGCCGTAGATTATTATCATCACCGCAAGCACTGTGAACGCCCATCCGAAGAAGATCTGGAGCGAAACTGCGAGGTTCTGCACGCTGTAGTACAGCAGCAGGCCGCCGAGAAGCAGGAGGTATATAGCCCAGTATATGGACCTGAATATTATCCAGCCGGTGTGTTTTGCCTGATAATCAAGCATTCGATCGAAACTGTCCCTTGTCGTCCCAACACCTGCTCATAATACGACAGAAAGGTTTAAAGGAATATGCGGGGGGTGAGATTTGAACTCACGCAACCACTAGGGTAACAGGCCCTGAACCTGTCGCATTTGACCAAGCTCTGCCACCCCCGCGCGATGCTAACTTGCACTTGCAGCTTTTAGTATCTTTGTCTTGATGTGTTTTTATTCTTTCATGCAGTAGCAGAAACATGGAGAATAAGGTTGGCGTCGCCACTGCAGCGGCTGTCGGCCTCGGCGCAATAATCGGAGCCGGCATATTCGTGCTGAGCGGCACCGCGATAGCGCTCGCCGGATCTTTCGCGCTTGTTGCGTTTGCGCTTGTCGGCGCATTAGCGTTGATAATTGCCCTGGAACTCGGCGAGCTTGGCTCGCTTATGCCTAATGTCAAGGGTGCGTCATACTCGTACACGTACAAGGCGCTGGGAAGCGAGCTCGGCTTCATAACGGGCATGCTCAGGTACATGGCGCTCGCTACATCGATAGGCGCGATCGCGCTGGGCTTCGGCTCCTACCTCTCCAGCCTGCTCGGGCTTCAGCTCGCGATCTACTCGATACCCTTCGCGATAGTCCTGATATTCGTGCTCTCGCTTGTGAACCTGCTGGGAGTGAAGAAGGCGGCGCAGACCGACTTCGGTTTGGTCATTATCAAGATAGGAGTATTGCTTGTTTTCATAGGCTTCGCGCTCTCGATTGCTACTACAAACCCGCGCCTCGGGCTTTCCAATATAACCTTCGGCGCGTCTGGCAGTACGCTGGGCGACATCTTTGCCGCGAGCGTGGTAGTGTTCTTCGCGTATTCGGGTTTCCAGTCCATCTCCACCATAACTGACAGGATAAAGAACGGCGCCAGGGGCTACGTGACAGCGATACTGGCAGCCGTCATAATAAGCATCATAATGTACGTGCTGGTCGTCTTCGGCCTGCTGCTTTTGCTGCCGCCCGCAGCGTACAAGATAACAGCAGACCCGCTGTCCTACGCTTTGAAGAGCGCAGGAGCTCCGTCATGGCTGTTCCTCTTGGTGGGCATAGGTGCACTTGTGGCGACCGCCTCTGCCACTATAGCGATGATACTCAGCGCATCGCGCTCCCTATACCAGATGAGCGAAGACAGGCTACTGCCCAGGTTCTTCAGGAAATACAACAAGCGAGCTGATAGCGCGGTCAACGGCATACTCGTCTCCGCGATAATTGGTGTCCTTGTGCTCTTCGCAGGCAACATATACATAATAGCTGCGATTGCCAACTTCGGGCTGATGTTCGACTACCTGCTGATAAACTTCGACGTGGTGCATTTCCGCATGAGAGGCATTAAGGCTCCGTTCACCATGCCGCTCTACCCATACCTGCAGATAATCAGCATTGTTCTGCTGCTCGCCTTCTTCACAGGCATGCCGCAGGAGGCGCTGATACTTGGCATCATAATAATGCTATTGCTCATAGGCATATACTACTCCTTGAGGGAATATAGAAGGAAGAAGGTCATCAGGATAAGGCTGTTCAACTGACGCTAACAAATGATCTGATCTTATGCTCATAGGGATAATAGGCGCGCCGAACAAGGGCAAGAGCACCATATTCTCGGCGCTCACGATGGCCAACGCAGAGATCGCCGACTATCCGTTCACAACCATAAAGCCGAACTTCGGAGTGGCATATGCGACAAGGGAATGCGTCGAGAAGGAGCTGGGCGTGAAGTGCAAGCCGAGGAACGGACTCTGCATAAACGGAACGCGGGAGATACCGGTAAACATAACCGACGTGGCCGGGCTCGTGCCTGACGCGCATCTAGGCAGGGGCATGGGCAACCAGTTCCTCAGCGACCTTGCATCCGCTAGCGCATTCATACAGGTCGTGGATCTGAGCGGCAGAACTGACATACACGGCAACCCGAGTGAGGGATGCGACCCTGCGGAGGAGGTCGCTGCGATAAGGAAGGAGGTCGCGCTGTGGCTCGCGGGCATAATATCAAAGCACAGGAGCGCTCTCTCGAAAAGGGCCGACGGGAATGCGGCGCTGGTGGAGCTGCTTTCAGGCTTCAACCTCACTGAGGAGCAGGTGAATAGGGCAGCGGAGAAGAGCAGCCTGAGCACCTCGCAGATAACGTGGGACGAAGAGGAGACGTACAAGTTTTCAGACAGCCTGCTTGCGATAAGCAAGCCCACAGTTGTGGCTGCAAACAAGCTTGATGCGAGCGGGGCAGGGGCGCTCGAGTCCCTCAAGAAGAAGCTCGCAGGCTACACAGTAATAGGCTGTTCGGGAGCTATAGAGCTTGCGCTAAGGAAGGCGGCGGCGGTCGGCGTCATAGACTACGTTCCTGGAGCGAACGGCTTCGTTGTGAAGAAGGACGTGGGCGAAGACCAGAAGAGGGCTCTTGACTACATGGCGGACTTCATCTCGAGGAACAACGGCACAGGAGTGCAGAGCATAATAAACAGTGTAGTCTTTGAAGTGCTCGGAGAGATCGTGGTGTATCCGGTAGAGGACGAGAGCAAGTACACAGACCACTTCGGCAGCGTGCTGCCTGACGCGCTGCTTGTCAGGAAGGGCACCAGCGCGATGGAGATGGCAGGGCTCATACACACGGAGCTCGCAAAAAACATGCTCTATGCGATAGACGTGAAAAAGAAGCTGCGAATAGCGAAGGATCACAAGCTTGAAGACAACGATGTGATAAAGATAGTCAGCGCTGCGAAATGAGCCACTCAGCCTCCGATAAGCTCGTTTATGGGTATGGTCTCCAGCCTCCCGGTCATGGTGCTTATAAGTGCGTAGTTGTCTGTGACCAGAACCTGGGAGGTGAGGTGGGGCATGCCTATCTGGATCTGCTTCACCAGGTTGCCGTTCGTTATGTTAAGCACGTTGAGCACCCCGCTGTCTGATATGTCGATTATGTACTTGCCCCCTATTATGTTGGGCGCACCCTCTTCCTGGCCTGTGTTGAACGCCCAGATCGGCTTGCCTGTGCTTGCGTTGACTGCGAAGAGTATGCCTACGAAGTTGGAATCGGAATAGACCACGCCGTTATAGAGGAGCAAAGGCGAAACCGCGTTCTGCGTATAATTAAACAGCACGCCCATAGGGGGATTGCCTGATATCTGCATGTTCTGCGCGGCCCTGGTTTCGTTCAACTCCCAGAGTATCCTGCCTGTTGTCCTGTTGAATGACACGAGCGTGGGGTTGTTGTAGGCACTGTACGCAAGATAGGCGCTGATGACGTTACCGTTGTAAATGACGGCGCATTCATCGTTGAAGCCTGTGCTTGCGTTGGGCTCGTCTGTCTCCCAAAGTATGTTTCCGGTAAGCGCGTTCATCGCGAAGAAGCCTCCGAAGTTCTCCCATGTGCCGTTGGACAGGACCAGCGCCGATGACCCACCGAAATACACCGTGCCATTCTGGAGTACAGGGGAGGAAAGCAGGTCCGGTTTGCCAAAGCTCCCCGAGGCCTCGACTGTTCCGTTGGTGGCGTTTATGAGATAGTACATGCCAAGCATTGTGACCGCTATGACGTTGCCCGAGTACAACGGCGGGGTCGCCATTGCGCTCCCTGTCGTGTTAACCCGCCAAAGCACGCGGCCTGTGGAGAAGTCTATCCCGAAAACCGCATTGTTGAGGTTGTAGTATTGAGGGGGCACCTCCTGGTTGTTGCCCATTGCGATAATGATCACGTTGCCTGCTGTTATCGGCTGAGACATTATCTGGTTCTGGAAGGTGTCGCGCCACAGCACCGCGCCGGTTCCCTCTTGAATTGCAGTGAGTCCGCCGCGCGTGAGGTCATATCTGCTCTGCACCAGCTGCGTGAGATTTCCCATAGTGCTGACAAGCAGAATGCCGTTGTACAGTGTGGGCGTGCCTATTATCGCATCGCCCAAGCTTATGTTAAGCGGGCTTATCGTCTCGTTGAGGAAATATACGTGGGTTGGCCCCCCGGCGTACTGCTGCGCTCCTTGGCCTACGCCCACGAACGCGGGAGTGGAAATCGGGGTGTGCCGGCTTGGACTTGGCAAAAGCAGGAATACAGCCAGAAAAAATGCCAGCAGACTTATGAAGATCACAATTAGCTGCGTTCGCTGTCTGCCGCTCATTTGATCGAGGATAAGATTGGCTTCTAGAATTTATAAATCTGAGGGAAATCAGCAGCGCACCTTATAGATGTTGATAACAGCTCCCCTGAGCGGGTCGGGCTGCGAGAAGACAAGCGTAAAGTTAGAGTTAGTGAACGGGACAGTGTCATTGGTACTGTTCGAAAGGAGGTAGACGTAGCTGATGTTAAGGGACCTTATCAGCGAGCAGTCGCCGGTGCTGAATATCTGTTCGTTATCCAGAATGAGCTGGTTCAGCGGATGTGTATACTCGTCAATCTGCACGTAGGGATACATGGACAGCAGCGTCTGCCTGGCTCCCAGGCTCGGTATGGTCTGCTGGAGTGTGCTGTAGTCGCTTACCGCGAAAACAGAGTTTATGCTGGTGTTGCCCATCACGAACGTCGAAGCGTTGAGCTCGGAGCTTGAAAGCCACTGCAGAGGGTTCACCACCACCCAGCGCCCGTAAACTGCTGGAAAGTTGGCTATGTTAGCCAGAATGAGCAGCACCGCCAGGAACTTCCACGCAAGTTTCATGCTGTAGAGTTTGGCGAAGACGTAGCCTCCAAGAATGCACAGCATGAGGAACACGTACATGAAGAGTTTGTTGGCGTCGGAGCCGTCGAGCTCGAACGAGAATATGGTTACGAATATCCAGATTGCGAGGAACGGGAGCACGAACGACCTGAACTCCTTCCTTGCGAACACATAGCCAGCCACTGCCAGGAACAAAGGCACTCCCAGAAGGTCTATCCAGAACGATGGTACTGATACCATGTTGGAAAGGATGTTTGAAACCAGGTTGCCTGTGGTCGGGTAGAAGTACTGATAGACGAAATGGTACCTGCCTGGTACAGGAGGCTGGCTTGCCATGTATGCTATCTGCGGGATGATGAGCACGGCTGCAGGAACGGCGACGTAGAGCGCGAGGGTGCGAAGCTCGCTTCTGCGCTTACTGTCGAGAAGCAACTTCAGCAGCACATACGCCCCGACGAAGGCAAGAACCACGAGCGTTATTGGATGCGTTAGCGGCATCAGTCCGACGATCACACCGATGAATGCAAGCTGCGGACGCGTGAACCTTCTCTTTTTGAAAAGGAACTGGTAGGCAAAGTAGATCAGCATGACACCGAGGGGCAGGGCCAGCACAAAACCTCTCTGCGGAAGCAGGTTCTGGTAGAGTATCGAGGTCCAGCCGCTGATTATTAAAGTTGTAGATGCGAAGAGCGCGCCTATGCCGCTTGCGGTAACCCCATAGTCACGAGTGATGGAAGACAGCGGAAAGAGCTCGCTCGGAATGAACGGCAGCGCAGCGTTGAGGGGATAGACGATGAATGCCATTATGAAATCGCTGCCGAACCAAAAGACAAGCATTGCCGCAAGCGTGGCGAACTTGTTCTTGAGCACCAGATACGCAAGCTCTGTGGTGATGACAACAGCTGACAGGAACAGCAGCAGGTACGGCAGCAGCGCCGCCGCAACCAGTCCGAACCCGTATCTCATGAGCAGCGCCGAGTAGAAATCGTTTATGAAGGGGAAGACGTTCAGCGTGTCTATGGTGAACGGAAACTTCGGGGGGAAGCCGCCGTATATGACTGAATTGCCTATGCCCATGTGGTAAAGCAGGTCTGAGCATATGGCGGGGCCAACGCAGTAGAGTGAACCGTTATACATGTACATCGAGGTAATGAGCACGAAGGCGATGATGCCGTAGACCAGCAGCATCGTGTATTCTATGCCCTTGGGCATGGGTGTTATTCTTACCCTGCCAGGCGCGAACCTGCCTGTACTCAGTCTCTTCCAGTAGAGCAGGACAATGACTGCAGCCATGATGACGAGTGAGATGAAGAAGGTCGCATCCGTAAAACCACGCTGCAGCACGTACAGTCCGAGTACTATGAACGACGATATGACTATACCAGCAGGAACCCCCAGCGCGAAGTTCTCAAGGAGCGTATCGAAGAAACCGAGGCGCTCGACGATGCCGAATCCCACAGCTATTGAAAGCAGAAGGAAGAGTATTGCCAGTAGCATGATAAATCAAGCTCATTAAAGGTTTAAAATATTAGGAGCCGACCTTCCTGGAATGGGAGAGTATGCGGATCAGCAGAGATTAACACAGATCAGCACAGAACCTTGTAGATGTAAATCGTCGCGTCCCTGAGAGAATCGGGCTGGGAGAAAACCTGCGAAAAGTTCTGGTTTGAGAACGGAATCGTGTCGTTCGTGCTGTTGGAGAGCAGATAGATGTAGCTTACGTTCAGTGACCTAATCAGCGTGCAATTGCCCGTATTGAATATTTCCTTGTTGTATTTTGCAAGTTTTGATGGGGAGACTGTGTATTCATCAACTGACATGTCGATCTCGATCGAAATCAGGGTCTGCCTTGCTCCAAGGCTCGAAATCGGCTCCAGCAGCGAGACATAATCACTTACCGCAAAGATCGAGGAGTTGCTAGTGCTATTGCGCGCGTATGACGATGCGTTCATCTCCGTGCTGCTCACCCACTCATAGGGAGCCTTGGCCCAGTACGCGTAGACTGCAGGGAAATTCCCGATCACACACAGTATCAGGACTACGGCAATGAGTTTCCACGTGAACTTCATGCTGTAGAGCTTCGCAAGCGCGTAGCCGTCGAACACGCTCATCATGAGGAAGACGAAAAGGAAAAACCCCGGCCCGTCCTCGTTCTCGGGTTGAATGGAGAACACGGTCAAGAAAATCCAGAGCGCGATGAAAGGCAGCATGAATGATCTTGCTTCCTTGCTCGCAAACTTGTAGCCGAAGGCCGCGAGTATGAGCGGTATGCCAATTTTCTCGATCCAGAGCGCCGGCACCTGCACCAGGTCAGCGAGTAGGCTTGACACGATGCTGCTTCCGTGCAGGAAATAGTAGTCCTGATAGACGAAATGGTAGCGGCCAGGAACTGTAGACTGGCTGGTCATGTACAAGATTTGCGGTGTAGCCAAGATCAGAGCTGGAACAACGATGAAGAGCATAAGCTTGAGCCGCTCGCGCCTTTCCTTCTTGCTGGCTACTATTTTGATGAGTAGGTAGAGAAATACGAACGCCAGGGCGAGCAGGGTTACCGGATGGATTAGAGGCAGCAAGCCGACGATCACTCCAATAAAAATCAGCTGGGCCTTCGTGAACTTCCTGTCCCTGTGGAGCATCTCGTAAGCGAAGTATATGAGCGCCACGCCGATCGGCAGCGCGAGGACAAACCCTCTTGACTGAAGCAGGGTTTGGTATATTATAGAGGTCCAGGCGCTTAGCGTAAAGCTGAATGTCTTTAAAAGCGCGCTGAGTCCTGTGGCGCTGATCCCGTAGTAGCTCAAAAGCGCAGGGAGCGGAGGAAACACACTCGGTATAAAGGGGAACGTCGAGTTGAGCGGGTAGATTATAAACGCCATGATGAAGTTGCTTCCGAACCAGAATATCAGCATTGCAGCGAGCGTTGCGAATTTGTTCTTCAAAACAGCGTATGCGAACTCGGTCGTCATCGCTACTGCTGAGAAGAACAGGATGAGGTCCGGTATCACTATCGATTGGCTTAGGCCAAGCCCGTATTTCATTAGCAATGCAGAATAGAAGTCGCTGATGAACGGGAAAACATTCAGCGCGTCTATGGTGAAAGGATATTTGGGCGGGAAGCCGCTGTATATGACTGAGTTGCCGACACCGATGTGGTAAAGCAAATCAGAACAGATTTGCGGCCCTACGCAGTACAGTGAGTTGTTGCTGACATACAGAGAGGTTATGAGCACGAATGCGATTATAGCAAACACGAGGATGATGGTGTAGAGCACCGCTTTGGGCAGGTATGTCGGCTTTATTTTTCTCTTTCGCAGTCCCTTCATGGACAGCTCATTCCTGTAGAGCACGAAGACAAACAGTGCGATAATGAGAATCGAGACATAGAAGACATTGTCGTTGAATCCACGCTGCAGCGCATACAGAACGAGCACCGTGAATGAGGAGATTGATATACCAACGGGTGCTCCGAACGCGAAGTTTTTGAGCACTGAGTCGAAGAAATTCAGCCGCTCTACTAGGCCAAACCCAAATGCCACCGAAAGCATGAGGAAGACAACAGCCAAGAGCATGATACTCGGGGCTCATTAAAAGCTTAAAATAGGATGTTGGCTGGGATCAGGAGCCAACCTTCCTGGAGTAGGAAAGCACTGCAAACGCCACTGATAGCGCAGTGCAGACCAGGACCGGAATCGCAATCCAGGAAGTGAGAAGGAAGCTGAATGAAGGGGCAAGCGACGGGAACACGGAGCTGATAATCTCGTAGATCACCACTATTCCTATTATATACACTATGGCGGCGTAGACGCCGTTGAGGGCACCTGCTCTCTCCGCTTTTTTGAGGCTGTTGGCTCTCGTGCCCACCTCTGCGCCTATCGCTGCTCCTATCACAAGCGGCAATATGATGTCTCCTGGAGAGAAGAGTATGAAATTTGATGCACTGGAAAGGACGCCTCCCAACCCCTGCGTGCTCACTGAACCGCTGGAGGTGATGAACCTTATCGCAAGCGCAACAAAGAGAAGAAGCATCCATGCCGAGATGGGACCTGCTATGTCAATGCTGCTGCTCTTCTTCCTTGCCTCTTCCTCCTCGTCCTCTGGCGGCTTGTCTCCATAGTATTGACGCACCAAGCAATCATCAATCGCTAGAAAGGCGTAGTTAAGGCTTAAATACGTAAGCGATAAGCATAAGGAACATATGAAGAAGGAGTTTGGAGGGGCGGAGCATTTCATAGAAGATAGCAGAATGGAGATGGCTAACGCGCTCGCGAAGATGGTTGGCATAAAGGCGATATCCCCAATCAGCGGGGGAGCTGGAGAGGGTAAGAGAGCGGATTTCCTTCAAAGAATGCTTCAGGGGTGGGGTTTCGCAGTTAAAAGGTATACTTACATAGACGAGACGGGAACGGAAAGACCCAATCTGGTAACTGTTCTAGGAAACAACAAACGAACTTTGTGGATAATAACGCATACAGACACAGTATCTGAGGGTGACAGGTCAGCGTGGAAAACGGATCCGTTTAAAGGCGTCATTAAGAACGGAAAGGTGTTCGGAAGGGGCACCAACGACAACGGTCAGGAAGTGATAGCAAGCATCTTCGCTCTCAGAGCGCTAAAAGAATCCGGGAGCGGAATGAAACGCAACCTTGGTGTGGTTCTCGCTGCAGATGAAGAGCTGGGAAGCGAGTATGGGATGGGAGCGCTGGTCAGGAAGGGAATATTTGGAAAACGCGATATGTTTATAGTTCCGGATTCGGGCAACGCGAAGGGCGACGAGATAGAGATAAGTGAGAAGAGCACACTGTGGCTCAGGGTCACGGTTCTGGGCAAGCAAGTTCACGCCAGCACCCCGCAGGACGGAGTGAATGCGTACAGGTATGCGATAAGATTCCTGAATGAAATTGACGAATACATGCACAAGAAGTACAAGAAGAGGGACAAACTCTTCATTACGCCGTCTACGTTCGAGATGACGAAGCACGAGAAGAACCTGGACAGCACCAACATCATACCAGGCAAAGAAGTCTCATACATAGACTGCAGAATACTTCCCCGCTACAGGGTGGATTCGGTACTGAACGACATGCGCAGAATTGCGAAGGCGAAGAGATTCGGGAAGGCGAGGATAATCGTGGATGTTTTTGAGCGAGAGGACGCCACAAGACCCACGAGCGAGAAGTCGGAGATTGTGAGGATGCTGAAGCGCGCTCTGAAGAAACAACGCGGAATACGGGCGAAGTGTGTCGGCATAGGAGGCGGCACTGTGGCAAAGCCGCTAAGGAAGCTTGGAATGCAAGTGGCCGTGTGGAGCACGCAGCATGACATTGCGCATCAGCCCAATGAATATGCTGAGATAGATCATATGGTCGCGGATGCGAAAACATTCGCATTCCTGTGCACGGGCTAGAAGACGTTCCTCACTATCGTGCTGAGTATGACCCAACCGTCCCTGAATGTTCTCAGCTTGCCCTCTCCTGCCGCGCGTCTCTTTTCTGTGCTGGGCACCTCGACGACCTTGAAACCTTTCTTTATCGCTTTTATGTTTATCTCGGTCTCTATTCCGAAACCCCTCTCATGCAGGCCGAGTTTCTGAGGCACGCCCTTTCTGAAGCTCCTGTAGCCGTAGCACATGTCCGTGTAGTTTGAACCGAAAATGACATTGACAAGAAATACAAAAAACTTATTTCCGAAGACCCTTATCAGCGGTATATCCTCAGATCCGCCGCCTATTATGAACCTTGAGCCGGTGCATATGTCGTAGCCTATGTCAATCGCATCGATCAGCAGCTTGAGCTCCCTGGGCTCGTTGGAAAGATCAGCATCCATGGCGATGAGCACGTCACCCTTCGCCATTTTCAACCCCTTTATTAGAGCCGCGCCTTTGCCCACGTTGTCGTATGTGACCTTTGCGCCCATATGCCGCGCTATCTCAGCGGTTTTATCCCTACTCCTGACATCGTCAACGATTATTATCTCATAGTTGTAGCCGCTAAGCTGCTTCTTGACCCCCTGTATTACCTTTGCTATGTTCTTCTCTTCGCGAAAAGTGGGTATAATCACTGATATCAGTTCGTTCTTCCTGCTGGGCATGATATGGATACTTTTACGCTTATGTATTTAAAGCTGAATTGAGAAGTATTAACTACGGTAGCAACACATGAAGAGCGCGAAAATGATTAGCATAGTAGGCACGATACTCAAGAGCAATTTCACCAGGCTCGGGAGGCCCTACAAGCTGAATTTCTCCATAACCTACTGGTGTCAGAGCAGGTGCACGCACTGCAGCATCTGGCAGATAAGGCCTAAGGGCGAGCTGACGCTCGACGAGATCAGGAACTTCGCAAGGCAAAACAATTATTTCAAATGGGTGGAGCTCACCGGAGGGGAGCCGTTCCTTAGGCAGGACATAGTAGAGATAGCGAGGACTTTCAGGGACGAATGCAAAGGCCTGTATCTGCTGACCATGCCCACGAACTCGCTCTGCAACTATGACATGGAGATAAAGAAGATAGAGGAGATGCTGAAGCTGGGCATACCCAACGTGGTTGTAACGATTTCACTCGACGGCTATAGGGAACTGCACGACAAGGTGAGGGGCATCCCGGGCAACTACGACAAGGCGATACGCATGTTCAAAGGCCTGCAGGAACTTCAAAAACGCTACAGTAATTTAGTGTCGACACTTGGATTCACTGTGATAAGCCTTAACGCTGGGCAATTCGAGAGGACTGCTGGCGAGTGGATGAAGGACATACCGGGGCTGAAATATTCGAACATGCACATCAACATAGGACAGGTCAGCGACAACTACTATGCAAATAGAAACAACCCGATAATTGCACCCACGGAACTTGCGATGAAGGACGTCGACTTCCTGCTAGGAAAAATGAAGGGAGAAAAAGAGAGGGGATTGGACATGAATGCAAAAGCTTACCTTGAGACAAAGTATTTGGAGAACCTGAAGGCGTTCCTTGCGACAAAACAGAGCCCGATAGCCAACAGGGACGGCGAGCTCAGCGTGTTCCTTGACAGCTATGGCAACGTGTATCCGTCAATAATGACCACCGAGAAACTTGGGAACATAAGGGAAGGCGGATACAGCATGAAAGCGATGCTGAATGGGCTCAGCAAGAGAGACAACAAGGAGAGCCATTTCACAGCATGCGAGAGCTACCAGTCGATACTCGGCTCGCTTTTCAAGATGTAGAAGAGGAGTGCTGCAATGCCGGAAGATAAGGTTTGCGTGTTCTGCAAGATAGTAAGGGGAGAGCTTCCATCATGGAAGGTGCTCGAAGACGAACGACACCTTGCGTTCCTCGATGCCTTCCCTCTGGTGAAGGGCCAGACTGTCGTGATAACGAAGAAGCACTACAACAGCTACCACTTCAACCTGCCTGACGACGTCTATGCGGGCCTTTTCGTGTTTGCGAAGAAGGTGGCGGTTGTGCTTGACAAGGGCCTCCGCGCGGAAAGGTGCATGCTCGTCGCACAGGGATATGCAATCAACCACATACACGTCAAGCTTTTCCCTGTGCTGAAGGTGAACAAGACAGCGGTTGAGCAGGAAACCTACGACACGCTCACTAAGATGCTCGACAAAGATTGGTATGGAGGCTATATAATCAGCATGAGTGGAAAGCGGCAGGCGAGCAAGGAGGAGCTTGACGACGTACTCAAGGGCGTAGCACCGTCAAGGTAAGTATTGTTTAAAAGCTTCTCGTACGTATAGCTACAAATAGCTCTTACTGGGGGTCAAGTGTATATCCTAGGTTTATGGGACGGTCATGATGCAGGAGCGGCCCTGCTCGAGGACGACAGGATAGTCTTCGCGTCCAACGAGGAGAGGTATACAAAACGGAAGCTCGAGATAAAGTTTCCGTACAATTCGATAATAGCGGCCCTCTCGTATGCCGGCATAAAGCCGTCTGACGTTGAGGAGATCACATTCCCAACGGCCGAGTTCGCGAAGACGGCATCAAGGCTTCTGCCCTACCAGCAGGAGGTCTACTACAGGTTCAGGAGAAGGAAGATGACTCTGAGACCCAGGACTCATTTTCTCCGCAGGTTCATGAAGACAGTCCAGACCAACATTGGGGTAATGCCTTCCTTTGTGTCGCTCAGCAAGGCTGCCATATCGGGTCATCTAAGGCAGATGGGATTCGATAGGTTCAAACTTCACTATGTGGACCATCATGTTTCTCATGCGGCCACAGCAGCATTCGCATCGGGGTTTGGCAAGGCGTTGGTGATAACTCTTGACGGGCTCGGAGACGGATTAAGCGGCTCAGTAAGCACGCTGTCGAAAAAGAAGTTCGAACGTGAGCATGCGATAAGCGCCAGGAACTCGCTCGGCATATTCTACGAGCAGGTGACGAACATAGTGGGCATGCGCGAACTTGAGGACGAGGGCAAGGTCATGGCCATGGCATGCTATTCGTATCCCTTCCCGTGGGAGGAGAACAAGCTAAAGGACTTCTTCAGGGTGGACGGGGTGAACATAATCTCCAAATACTCCCATCTCAAGCAGTACGACCTGCTGGCGCGCATGGCCTGGGCGATACCCAGGGAACAGTTCTCTTACATGGCCCAGCAGCTCCTGGAGCGAATGGTTACAGAATTCACAAGCAATGCAATAGAGGAATACGGTATCGGGGATGTGGCGATGGCCGGAGGCCTCTTCTCGAACGTCAAGGCCAACATGCAGGTGAGAAACCTTCGCTCGCTTAAGAGATGGTTCATATTCCCGCACATGGGCGACGGGGGCACGGCGCTAGGCGCCGCGATGCACGTCAACTACAAGCTCAACGGAATCACCCACTACAGGTTTGACGACGCTTATCTGGGCGACGAGTTCGGGGACGACAGTATAGAGGAGACGCTGAGGAAGGAGAAGGGGATAAGCTTTGAGGAGGACAGCGACAAGAGCGCGCATGCTGCGGAACTCATAGCGAAGGACAACTACGTATTCTGGTACCAGGGCAGGATGGAATACGGACCAAGGGCGCTAGGCAACAGGAGCATACTTGCCAAGGCGGACTCCGAAAGCGTGAAGGAAAAACTGAACCTCTACGTGAAACAGAGGGAGTGGTTCCAGCCCTTCTGCCCGTCGCTCCTGCAGGAAGACGCGCGCAGGATCTTTGAAAATGTCAAGGGAAATGACAGGTTCATGACGATGGCGTACCGGGTCAGGGACGACAAGCACGAGCTCATGAGGTCGGTGACGCACATAGACAACACTGCAAGACCGCAGATGGTTGGCGGGGAGAACAAGAACTACAGGAAGCTGCTTGAGAAGATAAAGAGAAAGACAGGATACGGCGTTGTGCTGAACACAAGCTTCAACATACACGGCATGCCTATAGTGATGAGTCCTGAGGATGCGCTCCTTACGATGAAGAAGACGAGGACAAGACACATGTTCCTGGGCGGCTTCTACGTGCAGAACAGGGGTGCTTGACGCTGCTGCTCATAGGCTACGGAATAACTGCGGCCGTCTACTCCTCGTTCGTGCTAATGCTTGCCTTCATTGTGCTCGGCAGAAAGGATCTCGGAAGCATGCTGCGCGAGAGTATTGACAGATACTCACTCGTCGCGCTTGTTGCAATAGTCGCCTTCTTCCTGATCTTCGAGCTTGTCTACGTTCATCCAGCCGAGCAGCTTTACTTCGACGAGAACATATACCAGGGCATCGCGCTTAACATATTGAACAGCGGCAACGCGCTCTGGTGCCAGCTGGGAACCGGATACCTCAAAGCATGCTATGCGAATGTAATCTACCACGACCCGGTGGGCTGGGCGGCCTTCATAGCCATAGCGTTTGCAATCGCGGGGATAGGCACGCAGACTGCTTATGCGCTTGAACTGCTGGTCGGAGCGCTCTCGATAGTGTTCGTCTTCCTTCTGGCCAGCATACTGCTGCAAAGAAAGGATTTTGCCGTTGTTTCGGCCCTGGCAATGGCGGTGATGCCGGGGTTGCTGATCTGGTCGAGGACGCAGGCGGACTTCGATCTTCCTTTCATGACGCTTTCGGTTCTCAGCTTCTTCCTTTTCGTAGCGTTCATCAGGAGAAAAAGTATCAGCTCTCTTGCTGCATTTGCTTTCAGCTTGGTACTGGTGAGCTACATTAGGCTTGAAGCGATACTCCTTGTACCCATCTTTGCGTTGCTTATGATCGTCTTCGGAGACCGCGGATTGCTTGAGACCGCGAGGATGAGGATTGGCCTGGTGGCAAAAACAGCAAAGGACAACACAAGGGCGCTGCTCATCCTACTTGCATTCATAGTGCTTCTTCTGCCGGAGATCTACTACATATCAATAGAAGCGCAGAATCCAGCATATGGCCAACCGGCATCGCAGCAGGTTCTCTCTATCTCCAACTTCGAGACCAACATTGCGCAGAACTCTCTCTTCCTCACTGGAGAAACAGACATAATCAGCTCCTATCCCACCGTGTTTCACTACGTGATATTTCCGCTCGCCATAATGGGAATTGCCGCGCTGCTCATTAGGAAAGGGATAAGGAACAGGTTCGGTATTTTGATTCTCCTCTCTGTTTGGTTCCTTACATATTTCGTGTTTTATACAAGCTTTTACGCAGGCTCGGTGCTTTTCGGAGTGGACTCAAGGTTTATGCTGCAGATATTGCCTCCTACGTGCGTGTTGGCGGCGTTAGGGCTGGTAAGCATCGGCGACGCAGGAGGCGCAATCTCCAGAAAAATGCTAAGGGGCAGGAATGCGGGACGAAATGCAAGGGCCGTTTCTCTTGCTGTATTGTCAATTGCCTCTGTTGTGCTGCTCTTTTATCCGTTTTACACCCTTATGCCCTTAGTGACACTGCCGCAGAGCGCGATGCCGCAGCAGGGCATCATCTATCCCGCCATCACTACTTTCTACGAGAACTACAGCGTAGTGCCAGAAAACTGCCTTGTGTTTAGCTTCACTCCGGAGATCTGGCAGGAGGTAAATAGAAGCGCGTCACAGGTAGGCTTTATATTTGGGTCGAACAACCAGACAGTGAAGAGCATATTATCAGGCTACAGCTGCTTCGTTTTCGATTATGGTTACTGGTGCAGGACAGCTCCCTATGCAGATACGACATGCAAGAGCATCGTTACGAGCTACAAGCTGGAGAATCTGACCTATCCGCCGACCCAACCTAATGGCACGAGGGTGGCGTTCTATAAGATACTGAACTACAGCTAGCTCCTTCTCCTTTTTCTGAGAAGCGAGTACAGGATAAGCGCCACTATTGCGACAACTGCAACTATGGCCGATATCAGCACGAGCGCGTTACCAGTGGTTGAGGAAGGCACATAAGAGCTTAGCGAGAAGATTTTCATTGCGGCATATGAAAGATTGTCATGGGAGTACGATCCGAATACCGCCACTCCATAAGATGAGTAAGAGCCTCCCATGGACAGGGGAAGCAGATGCGCCTCGAATGTTACGTTCTCCGATCCGTGAGGCGTCAGGTTAAGGTACTGGGAGGTTATTGTGTTGCTGAATGCCGGAGGCAGGACCAGGGAGATATTGGCGTACAAGGTGTTAGATCCAAGGTTGGTGGCGGTGACACCTACAAAAGCATTCCCATTCTGAAGAGGACTCGAGTATATGGCGAGAGCCAGCTCAGACGCGGTGATGTTGAAGAAGTAGAGGAGACAGGGAAATACGGCAGTGAAATGGTCAAGTCCCTGTGTATACAGCGTAACTATGCGGGCTGGATGAGCCCCGGCCTCCGTTATATTGGAAATGCCTATTGCGAAGGTATCGTTTGCGCCGGGAGGCATGCTGTTGATCGTGTATGATGAGTTGGTTGAGGCCGCGCCATTAATGAAGGGGACCGCTGTCAGGTTGAAGGCGGTCTCGTTTCCGCTGTTACGAAGCGAAAACAGAAGCGTGGTGTTGTGAGGGCTAAGATTGCTGCAGGTTCCGGTGAGCACTACAGTGCCCGCTGACACAAGTCCAAGAAAAAAAGACAGAAGTGTTAGGAAAAGCGCGGCCTTAATCATTCGGGCGTACCTCTGGACAGGAAGCAGCCGAGAGTGAGGTATATCAGTTTTGCAGCAAGGAAGTCTGGTGCATGAAGGTATGGGATGGGACAGAACTCGACGAAGTCTATCCCGCAAAGCTTCTTCTCGCTGCCTATGCCTTTCATTATGCTCAGAACGTCACCGAACCTCATTCCGTTTGGTTCTGGGGTGCCGACGCTCGGCATCTCTGCCGGATCAAGAACGTCGAAGTCGAAAGTGAGGTAGATCTTTTCCTTGGTGGAGCTCAGTATCCTCGATACGAGCTCGTCGGTGCCTAGTCGCTTCACGTCGTCTATGAACATCACTCTGTCGCGGTCCAGCCTGCTGGCATATTCCGCGTCTATGCTCCTCACGCCCAACTGCAGAATGTCCGGATAGAGCTCCATAGCCCTCGATATCACCGTTGCATGCATGTATTTCGCTCCGAAAAGCTCCTGCCTCGTGTCAGAATGGGCATCGAAGTGGATTATGCTGATGTCGCTGTTTCGTGCCTTCAGAGCCTGCAGCGCGCCTATTGTAAGCGTGTGTTCTCCGCCAAGTACCAGCGGTATTTTGCCATCATCAAGTATCATGCCGACCTCTTTCTTCACTCCGGCAACCATGTTTTCCGGAGAGCTCATGTCAGGCTCCATGCTCTGAAGCGTGTATATGCCAACCTTGCTCGGATCCCCCCCGATCTCGTAGCTGTAGAGCTCTATGTTCCTGCTTGCGTTGATTATCGCTTGGGGGCCTTCGCGCGTCCCGGCTTTGTATGTGACTGTTGAGTCGTAAGGCACTGGAAGCACAACCACCTTCGCGCTCTCGTAGCTTTGGTCCTCAAGCCCGAAGAGGTTGTAGTTCGGCATCGCCCTGAGCGGCATCTTGTCAGGCATCACTAGCACTTTTACATCGTAAAAAGATGTCTGCTATTATTTCGTTAGTTATTTATTATACTTTGTCTGCGAGTTAATCACATGGGCAAGATTGCAGCAATTCTGCGGCTTACGAGGATAGAGCACAGCGCAATGCTGGTGGTTGCGGTTCTTGCAGCCGAGCTGCTTTCGGGGGGATTTCCAGCCATCGGCAAGCTTCTACTAAGCATCATAGCACCGATATTCATCAGCATGGCGTCGTTCGCGGTGAACGACTACTTCGATATAAAGGTGGACAAGCTGAACATGAAGAACAGGCCGCTCGTGACTGGGGAACTTAGACCAGACGATGCTATCCTCATAGCCATCGTTTGTTTCGGAATAGGCATAGCCGCGGCCGCGCTGATAAACGTCTATGCGTTTGTCATTGCTGTTGTCTTCGCCGCCCTTGCATACATGTACAGCTACGTGCTGAAAGAAGTGTTCCTCATGGGAAATATCTATGTTGCGCTGACCATGGTGATCCCGTTTGTCTTCGGCAACTATGTGAACACAAGCGCACTCCAGGCAAACGTGCTGCTTATAAGCGCGATGGTGTTCCTGAGCGGGTTAGCGCGCGAGATACACGGCACTATAAGGGACTTCAGAGGCGACGTGAAAGTGAGGAAGGCCAAGACACTGCCGCGGGTCATTGGGATGCGGGGTTCGGCGACCGTGGCTCTTGTCCTTTACATCCTAGCCATAGCGATAAGCGCTTTCCTGTTCCTTTACGTGGCGCCTTTTGCGCTTAACATTGTTTACGGGACAATAATCTTTGCAAGCGACCTGATGCTGCTGTACGTGGGCTTGGGATATATGTACACTGACAAGCAGAAATTCTATGAAAAAACAAGGAGCGTGTCGCTAATAGCGATGGGCATGGCGCTCATTGGGATAATCGCTTCTGCGTTGGTTTATATTTGAATATCTTCCTCAGCCTCTCGACCTCCTTCGGGACTTCCTTCGACCACGTCCCGCGGTCGTTGTTGAGCATGTGGTAGAACTCTATAAGTTTGCCCTGCAAGGGATCCTTATCGCTCCTCGGGACGATGTGGAAATGCAGGTGGTTCACCACCATCCCCGCATGCTCGCCGGCGTTTATCGAAAGGTTGTATGAGTCAGAATCAAAGGCTTTGAGCCATCTTGGCAGAACCGCGGCCATGATTTCCTTAAGTCCGTTGATCTCTCCGGAAGTCAACTCTGTCAGGTAAACGACATGCCTCTTCGGAATGAGAAGCGAGTGGCCGCGTATCACAGGCCTTATGTTGTAAACTGCCAGGAACTGCCTCGTCTCGAAAAATGTTGTCTCGTAGATTTTCGGGGTGCAGAATATATCAGCTCCCAACCGATTACCCTCTCCTCTTCTTGCCGCGTGGAAGCATGTGCACGAGCAGCACCATGAGCACCGCGAACAGCAGCCCCGCGTTGACCAGCATTATCTCGTATATCTGCGATATCTGCTGCTCTATACCGCTTATCTGCTGCGCCATCCCAGCAACGCTCTGGTTCGTGATTGTGAATGAGCTGCTTATTGCTCCGTTTGCCGCTTGGAGGCCCGCCGCAAGCACCGAGGTTGTATACGCCTGATCCATGCTATCGTTTGCGCCTGAGTGGGAAACAAACGACTGCCTGAAGTAGAACTCTGACTGTATGGCGAACTGCGACGGCCAGGTGCCATTGGTTGCATTTGCTATGTTGCCAAGGGTCTCGGAGTAGAATTTGGACGTGCTGTAGCTCGGTAGCGGCCTCTCGAAGGCGTTGGCGTACGCCGCAGCGTACAATGCTGTTGCATAGTCGCCATTGTTATACGCCTGCGCCGCTGTCTGGACGTATATACCGCTGCCCGTGCTTCGCGCCTTGTTCACCGCAGTTGCCGCGGCGCTTCTCAGGCTCGGAGATATGTCAACGTATGAGCCCCCCATGAAAGGCGCTATTGAGTAGAGTTCCGCAGACGCCTTGCACCATCCGAGAGCGGAGGCAGCGGTGTATATGCTGGTCACTATGTCGTCAGTGGTTTGCTCAGAAGTCAGTTGCTGTTCCGCGTTCGCGAGTGTTATGTTGGCCCAGTACTGCCTTATCCTCCCGCCTATAACGAACTCGTAGTTCTGGGTGGTGAGCGGAGGCGGTACGAGCGAACTGCAGTAGCTGGAGATATTCGCAAGCAGGTTTGTGGCGTTTGCCAACGTGTAGTTCCTGTAGTTCGCAAGCGCGAATGCATTTATGAAGCTCAGGAATGTGAAATCCGCAGAGGTGTACAGGAAGCCGTTTGTTTTGAGGCCGCCGTAGTTATTCAGGTTTGTAGTAAACTGCTGCTTCACCGAGCTGAAGCCGCTTGGCAGGGACGCGACGGTGGATCTTGTTATGTTGAACGTATAGTTGACCAGCTGGCCGAATGCGCTGAGGTTGCAGCCCGTGCAGCTCACGTTCGCATTGCCTACGGCTACGAGGTCGAATGTCTGGGTGAGGTTTATGTAAAGCGGTGTAGGGCTCTTCTCTCCGAATGCGTATGGAAGCGCCTGCGAAACGTTTGCGACCTCTACGACAGGTATGTTGTTTGTTTGCTGGGATATGTAGTAGAGCAGTGATTCGAGAGTGCCATTGGAAGTGTAAGGAACGAGTATGAAGCGCATGCCGCCTGTGCTTGCGGCGTTGCTTTTATCAGTGATGCCACCTATCAGACCGATCGTCCCGTTGGATGAGATGGTGCCTGTGGCGGTGAAGCTCTGGGCAAGCTGCCTGTGCTCTAGCGCCGCTACGGCCAAAAGCGTAAAAGCGAGACCACCGCTCGGCCCCGACACACTTACATTTGAGTCGTTTATAGTATAGTTGAAGTTGTAGTTCTTCTCCTGCAGTCCAAGAAACGAGGCAGCATATTCCGCCGCTGTCTGCGCAGATGCGATAGTGTCGGCGTCGACAGCCGTAGGGCCGCTAACCTGCACCCCTCCGTGTCCGGGAGTAAGGTTTAGATGGATCACGGTCAGATTGCCGATGTTTTCGTTTTGCAGCACCGATGGGACGTGTATTGTTGTTATGTAGGCACCGGAGCTCAGGGGCAATAAGCCAAGCACTAGTAGTGCTAGGGCTAGTTTAAAATCGGCCATTGAAACATTCTTGCAAGTCAATGTTTAAATTGATTCCGTCAGAACGCGGTTATCGTCTTCTGGCCGTATGGCGTTTTCGGTGCAGGGCCCGCCGGCTTGGTTTTCAGCACGTCTATAACCCCGAAAACCCCGTCATAGCCTGGCTTTATGCTGACCCTGTCATGCCTGATGTTCTCTATCGCCTCTCCGACCTTTTGGTCAAGCTTTTTTATTTCTTCGACGCTTGCATGAAGCAATACATTGAACTCGGTGCCGAACTTTTCCACCAGTTTCGAATATGTATCGGTGACGTATGCCGTGGCCACTCCCTTGCCGCTTACAGAGGCTATAACCTCATTCAGGGGTATTGCGTGCACGAAGGGCGGCGCGCCTTTGAGCACAAACCCTTCCTCCCGGTCCGCGAGGCTATTGACCCTGTTAAGCACCCCAAGAGTCAGCTTTTTCCTGCACACTGGGCAGATGCCGTTGTATCTCTTTGTCTCATCCGGGCTCAGCGAGATGTTGCACTTCCTGTGGCCGTCATAGTGGTATTTGCCCTCTTCGGGATAGAACTCTATTGTGCCTTTTATCGTCTTGTTCTTCATTGCACCTATTATCGCGTCGTAGGACAGTTTCCCTTCATCGAAACTGAAGACGGTTGCCTCCCTGCCGAGCTTCGGAAGGGAGTGCGCGTCGCCGTTCGATATTATTGTGTACTTGTCTAGTTTGGAGATCCGCCAGAACATGGCGGGATCTGCTGAAAGGCCCGTCTCCAGCGCGTGGATATGCTTCGCCTGGTCTTCGTATGCTGCCTCTATGGAGTCGAAGCCAGACATGGAGCCGAACACTCCGAACCAGGGCGTCCACGCATGCGCCGGAAAGACGAAGCTCTTGTCATTTATCCCGTGCACTATCTCCACAAGCTCTGCCGCGCTCATGCTGAGCTGGGGCCTGCCGTCTATTGACAGGCTGCCGAATTTCGAGAGTGCCTCGCTTATCTGCTCTATTGTTTCCATGTCGGGCACGAGGATTCCGTGGTGTATCTTCGCTACGTTCCCGCTGCGGTCGAACATTCCTGCGGTTCCGCCCTTGGTCTTCGGATAGATGGTGCAGATCTCGTTGCTGAGTATGAAGCTGGTTCCTGTGTCGGAGCCCGCGTACCTGAACAGGCCGTTGTCCTGAGGCACCATGCTCTTCTTTATCTCCTTGAACCACTCCGGATGCGAAAAGTCCCCAGTGCCCATTATCCCGATTCCCTTGGTGAGCGCGCTCGCATCCATGTTCTGAAGCGTGAGCTTCTCGCTGCACGCTCCGGCATATCTGGAATGTGTGTGCAACTCCGCTATATAATCCAAATCATCACTTGCTTGCATTGACCCCGTTCTGTGGGCACAGCTGGTTCCTGCTTTTCGGGCCTATGAGGCACTGGCTGCATATGGGCACCTGCGATTGGCATATCTTCCTGCCGTGGTTCTTGAACACGTACGTTATGTTCTTCCAGTACTTCCTGTCCACGTACGACTCAAGTTCGCTCTCTATCTTGTCTGGATCGCTCTCCGTGCTGAGGCCTATCCTTCCGGAGAGTTTGATAACCCACGTGTCTACAGGTATGCCCTCGACTATGCCGTAGGCGTTTATGAGTATGGTGTTTGCAGTTTTCCTCCCTATACCGGGAAGCTCCAGCAGCTCATCCATCTTGCTGGGTACCCTGCCCCTGTATTTTTCGTAGATAATCTTGCAAGCGTTCACTATGCTCTTCGCCTTGTTGCCGAAGAATGTAACGCGGCTTATTTGCTTTGCCAGCTCTTCGGGCTTTGCGCTTGCGTAGTCCTTTGCGGTCTTGTACTTTTTGAAGAGTGCCGGAGTTACCGAATTGGTCACCTCATCCCTCGTCTGCGCTGACAGTATTGCGGCCACGAGCAGGTCTATCGGGGTCTTGAAGTTGAGGTAGTATTTCGAGTCCTTGTACTCGTTCTCAAGGAGTTCCACTGCACGCTTCGCCTTGTTCCGCTCGAGTAGCACGAATCTTGCCATTAAAACGCCAGGAAGCCCCTCTCTTCCCCTATACTGTTTTCCCAATAAAAGAATTAAAATAGTATTTCCGAATCTAGGTGAGGGAATGGCAAGGATAAGGGACCTGATGCAGTCCCACATAGTCTCGGCAACCAAGGACACACGCCTGGGATCCGCGGCCAAACTGATGAAGGCCGCTCACGTGTCTGTGCTGCCGGTGCTTGACGGCGAAAGGCTGTTTGGCGTTATAGACTCGGCGCAGGCCGAACGCGAACTCGGAAGGTGGGGAGAGGAGAAGAGGCTAGGCGAACTTAGGCTCAAGATGTTCTTCGCTGAAGCGGAAGACAAGCCGGAGAGCGTGGCGAAGGTGATGGTAGCGAACAAGATAAGCAGGCTGCCCGTAGTTGATTCAGCGTCAAGCATGAGGTGCATAGGCACAATCAGCGCTACAGAGATTGCACGCAAGCATAAGAAAAAGCTGTTCTGATTATTTGGCCAGAACTATCTCTATGGTGCTTACCTTAGATTTTGTGCCGTCCTCGTTCTGCAACTCCTCGGAGTTGATGGCTATGCTGCCGTACTTGGCGTCCTGGATGAACCTGTTCTTGGCTATCTCCGCGACATCCGCTGCTCTTGATATCGTGTTGCCCCTCGCCCTTATCTTGACGCTTTTCGCACCGTTGTTGAACTGCGTCACCACGGCGAGCACGTAGTTCATCGCAGGCTTCTTGCCTATGTAAACCACGTTCTCAGGCATAGTGCTTTCCCTGTTTCCCCCAATCTCTTCTTCCATTTGTTCAGCCATCGTTTCACCGAATTAGTATGATAAAGCATTGCTAGTGTGTTGCTTGATGTTAATCGTTCGAAAGAATATATAAAGCATGCTATTTGTTTTCGAACTTTTTGACCAAGAATTCAGCAACCTCCTCTCCGCACAGTTTTTTCCCGCTTGATTTGTACCTTCCCCATACCACATCTGGTTCTGCGGTGACGCCGACTCCAAACTCGAGCATCTCTTTGTCATTCATTGCATTGCCCGTGGTCAACACCTCTGCACTCTTTAGTCCGAGCCGCTGCGAAATTTCAGCAAGCATCTGACCCTTGGTCACTCCTTTGAGGCTAACGTCATACGCCTCACCTCCCCATACACAAGAGAGTATGCCGTGCGTATCCACCTTTTTCACAAGATCGTAGAAAAGCCTGTTCTCCTCGGCGGCGTGAACAGTGAGTATGAAGAGTTTTGGCTCGAAACCCTCGACCTGCAACTTGTCCCTGTTTTCCTGCACAAGGTCTTTGAGCTTGTACACCAGTTCAAAATAGTCGTTAGGGAAGTCGGGATGTATTATTTCACCGTCCAAAAAAGATAGCGCGCCGTTCTCGGTTTGCAGTATTACGTCCCTGTCGAAGAAGTCCTTGACAAGGCTCCGAAGATACAGCAGGCTCCTGCCCGAAGAGAAGTCAACGCGCACGTATTTTTTGAGCTTCCTTACGTTTTCCACGAAGTTCTTCGAGAGCTTGTGTGTCCTCATCTCGAATTCCGTACCGTCAATGTTCTCGTGTATTTCGGTGCCCTTCGGGATTATTACCCCATCGATATCGAAAACAGCCATCTTTATTCTCAGGGCTTCTTTGGCGCTCATTTCGCTGAGCGGCTTTATTTCACGATCCAGATAAACACCGATTGATTGGTTGCAAACTGAACAGATTCTGGCTCTTATAGCTTATGTTCCGTTTCTTTTCTATCCCTGCATTCTTCTGACGAGTCTTCTTCCTGCGTGTCTGTTTCCTAGCGCTTCATGAGCAGAATACTTCTTTATCACCAGTGCCTTGATTTTGTCAGCTTCTGCATTGCGAGCGTTCGCAATCCGTTCCACCTGCCTGAGCTTGCCTGCGTAAGCTCTGAAAGCTGTTCTTGCGGCCGCGAGTGCGTCGCGCTCGTGCAGGTTTGAGAAGCCGCGGTCCGCAAGTCCCTGTTTCTTCTCAACGCTTATGTCGGTGCTTGGCACGAAAAGCACAGCGTCAAAGATGCTTGCCAACTTTTCCACCAGCGAGTCTGGCCTCCTCTTGTCACCGGCTATTATCACCGGAGAGCCCGTTGATACTATCTCGTCTACGAACCACTGCATGCCTGCGAATCTCTGCGTTGAAAGCTTGACCACGCGGCCTTCAAGGTCGATGCAGGCTAGCGCGGCCGTCTTTCCAGGGTCTATACCTACTATTAGGTGTTTCAACAAATCAGCACAGCGAAGGGTTTGCGTAGCAGAGCGCTTCGTGGACTGTCTGCGGCAGCGCCAGGTAGTGGCAGTCAACCACCGCGACAGGCGTCGAGGTTATGTTGTAATACTGCGCCAGAAGCGCCTGGGAGTTAAGCAGCGGAGAGGATGTGCCTATGCAGCTGTTCAGCTGCGTGTAGTTCAATCCAGATTCGTTCGCTATCATTGCAAGCGTGTTCTGCGATACGTACGCTCCGGAGTAGACTGAGTTGAGCTTGGATGCGAACGAGCCAAACCCGCTCTGCTGCGAAGCGCAGAGCGCGTACTTGGAGAGGTAGAGTGCGTCGAAAAGACCGACCTGTGAGCCTATGCGCTGGGTGTCTGTGCCGACGAACATCTTGAGCGTCAGATTAACGCTGCCGCCGTACATCTGCCTTATCTCGCTCGCGTTGACCAGGCTGCCGACAGAGCCGACCGCGTAAGGATCCACGAACCAGTACACCTGCGTCGGTTTCGGGTTCACGCATGTGTATTTGCCGCCCAGCGAGACCACGCCCGTAGAAACAACGCTGTTGTTCAATATCTGCGAGGGTATCACCGTCTGGATGAGGGGCGTCACCCTAGATGTGTTTGTGTCGTTTATTGCGAAAGCGATAGAGAAGGCGACGCTGTTCGCTATGTTCTTTGCCGTAAGCTGCACGTACCACTGCCTGCTCTGCGGCACGTAGCTGACCTGCATGCTGCTGACGTTGGATATGAACGGAATGAGCGAGAGCGAGCTGTTAAGGCCTGCGTAGCTCGCGAGTATCCTCTCTGCCAGGGTCTTTATCTGCGCCTGCGTATGCACGGTGCTAAAGTTGCCCGTGGATGTAGTGTTGTTGCTTGGCAGCACGAGTATCGGCTTGCCGTACGACACCACGAGAAGAAGCACCAGCAGGAGCGCCACAAGCACTATAAGCGTGAGGTGCAGTTTGTCAAGGCCACCAAACCTGCCCAGCGGCTTTATTATTATGCTCGGTTCCTTTACCCTTGTCTGTTGTTTCATCAAACTCCTTGCTCTAGGCAGAATTCAGATTATCAGTTGATGAAGAAGCTATTTATTTGTTTACTGAAGTTTCGGTCGCTTCTTCATGCGGGCCCGGCGGGATTTGAACCCGCGACCATCACCTTAGGACGGTGCTGCTCTGTCCAAGCTGAGCTACGGGCCCTCGATATCAATTGGCAAGAAGTTTTATTTACACCTACATCTCGCTTATCGGCTCTATGCCTAGGAGCCCAAACGTGTTTTCGAGGACTATGGTGAGGGAGTGGACAAGGGCAAGCCTGAAGCCCTTTGCCTCCTCGCCCTTTATGACAGGCATGCTCTCGTAGAACTTGCTGAAAAGGGATGACAGGTCAAGCAGGTAGTCAGTAAGGACGTTGGGCCTTGCCTCATCGCATGCCTTCTCTATCGTTTCCTGCGCTTCGGCCAGCTTCTTTATGAGTTCGAAGTCGTAGCCCCTCGTTACGTGCTCCGCTTCAAGCTTGGAGGCGCTCGCCTCGGTGTAATCGGCCTTTGCTAGTATCTTCTTCGATCTTGCATATGTGTACATCACATATGGTCCGCTGTTGCCCTCGAAATTGAGGGCGTTCTGCCACGAGAAGACTATCTCCTTCTCCGGCGATATCCTCATGTACTCGAACTTTATGGCGCTCAGGGCTATCGACCTGGATATCGACTCCAGGTTCTGCCTGTTGGTTATCTTCTCGCTCTTCTGCGCTATCTCAAGGGCGCGCTTCGTTGCCTCGCTGAGAAGGTCGTCAGCGGTGTAGTTCCTCCCCTCTCCCAGCCAGTTACCCGACCTCGCGCTAATCTTCTCGCCCTCTATATTGACCCTGCCGTACGCCAGGTGTATAATGCTGTTTGTTATCTCCTCGTGTCCGATGAGCGCGAACATTATGCGCATTATCTGCTGTTCGTACGCCTGGCTCGCGTCTATCACGTTTATCGCGCGTTTCACGTTTCCGAATTTCATCGGCGAGCCCTGCGGCGCTGTGCTGTATATCGGCTTGCCGTTCGGCTGGTCCATGAATTTCTTGTAGCTGAAGCCCGCGTCGATCAGCCCGAACTTCCATGCGTGGAAAGCGAAATCCTTGCCTATGTACGTCGCGGCGCCGTTGCTTCTTATTATCACCTTGGCGTCTTCCCTGCTGCCCTCCAGCTCCTTTGCGAGCGGAGTTATCTTGTCAAGTTTTATTATTATCGCCCCGGCGTACTTGCCGTCGTTGGGCTTCTCCAGGATGCTGGCAGATATGTCGAGAGCCTTGCTGAGCAGGTGGCTCCTCACTATGTCGCTCTCCCATATCATCACGTCGCGGTAGATGCCGTAGGCGAACGCAGTCTCCTGGTGCGCCATCACGCATCTTTCCGCAACCTCCCTTCCTGTCGCGGCTTCCTGGGAGTTGCCATCCTCTATCTTCTTGTTGAGCTCTTCTATCTGCTTCTTCACCTCGGGCTTCTGCTGCATCTCCCTGTTGACATTCACGTAAAGCTCGCCGAGCCACTGGTCGAACTTCTTGTCCGGCTTGTTGCTCACGTGAAGCCATCCCCACAGCGCAGTTGCCACCTGCAGCCCCAGGTCGTCTATGTAGTCCTCGCGCTCCACCTCGTATGAGCATGCCTCAAGGAGGTTGGATATCACGTTGCCTAGCAGCGCATTCCTCAGCGTGCCGACGTGCCACGGATGCGCCGGATTCGCGCTAGGCGACTCTACTATCACCTTCCTGCGCTTGCCTACGGCGCTGTGCCCGTAGCCCTTTTTCCTTTTCAGTATGTCACGCAGAACAAGTGCCGCGTACTTCTTCTCGTCTATGAAAGCGTTTATGTATCCGTTCGCGTCCTCAAATCTGCTTATGTGCTCGCTTGGTTGCATCTTCTTCGCTATCTCCTTTGCTATGCCCCCGGGGTTGGTGTGCGTAAACTTTGCAAGCCTGAATGCTATGGAGGAACTGATGTCTCCCAGAGTCAGCTCCCTTGGCACCGATATCGAGAGTTCAAGGTCGCCCTCCTCTCTTCGGATGTCTCCGTAAAGCCCGCGGACCGTCTGATCCAGAGCCTGGATGAACTCGCGCTTGACGAGAGAGCTGGGCGAGTCTGCAAGCTCTTTATATTCTTGCATGCTAGTAATACTCAAGGGGGTTTAAAAAAGAGTAGCGGTCGGTTTATTGAAGGTGTACAAAACCAGGAACAATAAGTACATAGTCTACCTTCCGGATGACGTCATCAAGCAGTTCGGGCTTAAGGAAGAGGACGAGGTCCAGTTCCTGAAGTACAACGACAGCTCATTCCTTTTCGCGAAGAAGACAAGCACTGCCGACAGCTTCAAGCCCCTGAACCTCACGCTCGGCGAGATAAATGTGCTGAAGAAGCTCGATACGCTCAGGTACGCGGACAGGACTTCGGCAAACGTGGCAAAGCTGCTCAACGATCAGGAGAAGAAGACGCTCCAGGGCCTTGTGGACAAGAGGGCAGTTTATCTTTCAAAGGCGAAGGGGTCTTACGGGATAGTGGCTGCAGTATACGACAAGTTCCTGATGAGAAAGAAGCCGGGCTCGGTGCCGCAGCAGCCAAAGAAGATAGTAGAGGCACCTCCGAAACCTGTCCCTCCGCAGCCGAAGATAGAGAAGAACGAGAACGTGATCAGGCTCGAGACCGACGGCTACATCGTGCTTCCCACAGAATCGGAGGCATCAAGCCTCTCGCTTGCGCTGGAGGACAGCATAAGGTCGGGCAAGGTGCTGGGAATAAGGGCGTTCAACAAGAAGTTCTACATCGTGTTGCGTGCTTTCTTCGATAAGAACAGCGGCAAGGTGATAAAGGAGCTGAAGGAAGGGCCGAAGAAGGTGGATGAGTTGGTGAAAAGCACAAGCCTAAGCGAGGACGGCATACGCGCCATGCTCTACCTGCTTTCGGAGCAGGGAGATGTGAGCGAGAGAAGAAAAGATGTGTTCACGCTTATCTGATTTTACAACGCGGCGAAGTGATCGAAGATTATTACGAAAAGTGTGAAGAGAGCGACAGCAATGAGCAGTATCTTCGCGTCTATCTTTGGCCCCATCTCGGGCGCGTCGTAGAAGCTGAGTATGCCAGCCTGCTGCTGCGGTGTGCTTAGCGCCATGATAGCTTTCCTAGATTAAGTTATTTAAATATAGAGTGTGAGCGATAATCGTGATTGCATGCAGACGATAAAAAAACTTGGCGTGATGTCAGTAGCGAAGATTGAAGGCGTGATCGGGGTCGTGATCGGCTTCATCATAGGCTTGATAATCTTCGCGCTTGGAGCTGCGGCCGGAAGTGTGGCAAGCGGAGTGGGTGCATCAGTCGGAGCGTTGGGCGCACTGTCGATAATCATATTCCCAATCTTCTACGGCATAGTGGGCTTCATAGGAGGGGGCATCGGTGCCTGGGTCTACAACCTTGTCGCTGGCAGGATAGGAGGCATACAGATAGAGCTTGATTAAGAGCTCACTTTGCCCTTCTGCCCATTTTTTTTGCGGGCACGCCTATCTGCTGGTATATCAGCACTATCATCACTGTGAAAGCGTAGCCCACGAAGGTGGAGACGAAGTTTGCCGCAGGGGCCAGCCCTACAATGCGGAGTGCAATTCCAAGTATTCCTGAGATGACTAAAACCACTACCAGCATGAGTAGTATTGCTAAGAATATGCTCCAGAAGTTGCCGTCTGTCGCGTGCCAGCTCGCGCTTAACGAGTCTACAACCCCCTTTCTGCCGACTACAGCCTCAACCGGAGCAAGGCTGAGTTTCACTGTGAGGTATATGCCAGGTATTATCAAAAGCACGTAGCCTATGCCCACCGCTATGGCGACGACTATGAGCGTGAAAAGAAAAGGAAGGTACCTGTTCATCGCTTGGCCCGCGGCCTTGCCCATATCTGCCGCTTTGCCCAGGTTAGCCGCGCTGATCACTGATCCCCTTATGAAAACGTCTATTAGAATGACAAGGATCAGTGCCACAAGGGCCGCCCCTATGAGGGACAGGACTGACTGGATCATTGCTGCTGTAATGCCACCCGTTGTCAAAGAGAGTGCGCTGAACTGCGACAGAAAGACAGCTGACAGCAAAGCGCTTATTATGCCGCCTATTGCCGCGTAGATGAGCACCGTCTGGTTCCCGAACAGAGTGCGGAAGCTCTTTGATACAACGTCAACCACATCGATTCCCATTTCTACCATCGATTGTATTGTAGAAGTAACATCTTATAAAGCAGTGCAGCTACGCCTCGGCAAGAACGCCGAGAACAACCTTCGCACCCTCCATCACCCTGTTGTTCAGCTCCCTCTTCGATATCCAGTGCTCGCCCACTGCCTTGCCAACGAGGCTGTCGCTTACCACAAGCGCGGATGCGCTCCTCCAGCCCCTGAGCCTGCTGAGCTTGAAGAGTATCGCGCACTCCATCTCTACGGCTATGTTCCCGTTTTTGAAATGCTTCTCGGCAAAGCCCTCCTCCTCTGCGTAGAGCGCGTCGCTTGTGAAGACCTTGCCCCTATGAAACTTCAGGTTCCTATCGGCAAATGCCTTTGCGAGCTTTTCAGAGAGCGCGCTGTCTGGAGTGGCTTCGAAGTCTGCCTTCTCGAAGTACTGCGCTGTGGCGTTCCCTCCGGGCACGTGCGACGCGTCTGTGGGTATGACATAGTCGCCTATCTTCACCTCGGGGCTCAACGCGCCTGCTGTCCCGAACCTCACGAACGTCTTCGCTCCGAGCATCGCAAGCTCCTCCAGGACTATCGCAGCTGAGGGGCCCCCTATGCCGTGGGTGGCCAGTGTTATCCTGGCACCGTTGTACGTGCCTGTGTATATTAGATAGCCCCTGTTCCTGTTCACCAAGACCCTGCCCTCGAGCAGCTTCGAAAGCTTCCTTATCCTCCCCGGGTCTCCTGCAACAAGCACCCTCTCCGCTATGTGCCCAGGTTTTGCGTGTATGTGAATAGGTTTCATGCGCTCACTTCTTCTTTGCCTGCTTCTTTGCGAAACGCGACCTCATCCTGTACGCCGCTATGCCTATCACAACAACCACGATCACAGCAAGAGCAACAAGCGTTGCTGCGCTGCTCTGGTTGCCGATGGCCACGAAGTAGTTGTCTGAGCCTGAGAACTGCTGGTTGACTGCGCCGTTTGGCTGTTTCCATTGCTCGTATACAGTGACCGGATAGTTGCCCGGCACGCCCTGCGAGTCGATGCTCACCAGGAAGGTGACGTTCGCAGAAGCACCCACGGGAAGGTTTGCTATGTATGCGGTGCTTGCCACCGGCGTTATGGGATAGTTAGACTGCAGCGTCAGCTGCATCTGCGATGCATCGCTCGTGCCTGTGTTTGTTATCGTGAGCCTCACCGGAACGTCTGTCGCCCCGGGGTTCACGCCCTGCTGCTGCGAGCTCAGGTTGAATTGCGCAGACGGCGCAACCGAAAGGCTCATGCCCTGCACGCTGCTGAACTGCTGACCCAAATTGGATGAGTAATAGGTGGAGCTTGCGGTAAGTCCTGTGCCGCCGACATTCTGCGCGGACAGCAGTATCGGCTCGCTTACGCTGGATCCTGCGGTTAGGTTGGAGATGAAGAAGGTTGTAACAGAGCTGAGGATGGTTACGCCCTGATTCCCGCTTACTGTCACGCTTATGTTCCTTGCGGTGCCGTAGCCCGTGTTCTCAATCACGAGATTTACCGTCTGGTTGTGCCCGGAGTACAGCGCCGATGGCTGCGGGCCGGACAGAAGCACCTTTATCTCGGGCTTGTTCTGGACGTAGAATGTCACGGGCATCGACGAGGAGGCGATTACCTCTGTGGCCCCGAGCCCATAGTAGCTGGCATTGAAGTGTATAGTATACAGGCCGGATTGGGTGGTGTCCGGTATTGTGAAGGTGTAGTTGTAGTGGCCAGGATTAAGCCCAGGGTTAACCTGCGATATGTCGGTGGTTGCTGCGGGAGAGGAGTTGACAATGGGATAACTCGCTGCAGCTTCAAGATTCACCGTATTGAGCCACGAGCCGTAGGAGTCGTACAGCTGGAACCTGATCGTAACTGTTCCGCCAGCCACTACCGGATTCGGGGAAACCGACACGTTCGCCAAGGACAGCGCGTTGTCCAGCTGCGACGCCGCACCGACAGCACCGCTAAGCGCCATCAAGGCTGCAAACACCCAGAGAATTTTCGGATTCATTTATTTCACCAAACATTAGAAGCAAATCATGATATTTGTTCGCTCGTGTTCTTGAAGAACACAAAGGCGAGAGCCAGCATCAGGCCCGCGAAGACAAGCAGCACCGCTGAATCGAGCACAAGGTCGCCGATAGGCAGCGAGCCCTTGATCATTATGTCCCTGACCGCGTTGACAGCGTACGTTAGCGGGTTTGCTATTGACACTGTCTGGAGCAGGGGCGGAAGCAGCGACACTGGGACGAATGCCCCACCCAGGAATGCGGCCGGCATGACTATGCTTTGGCCTATGAGGGCGTAAGTTTGCAGCTGCTTTGCCCTCATCGCCAGCGCTATCGACAGGGAGCCGAAGCTCAGTCCGACCAGGAAGATTATCCAGATGAGCTCCAGTACTCCGAGAAAGCCAGCGGCCACAGTTGCTCCGAGAGCCAGGCCTATGGCCAATCCTATGTAAGCGCTGAGTAGCGACTGCATCGTTCCGTAGCCTATCTTGCTCAGCAGTATAGCGAACTTGTTTATCGGGGTGGTGAGGAACGCCTTGAGGTTCCCGAGCTCCCTGTCGCTCAGCACGGTGAAACCGGAACTGAAGACAGAGCCGAAAGCCGCGACCATTATGACTATGCCGCCTACGACGAAGCTCTCGTAGTTGCTCGCTGCTCCGTAGGCGTAGTTGGTAACTACAGGCACCGGAGTGGAAACGGGATCTGCGAGAGCGGTTGATGCGGATGTGATCTGCGTGCCCATCTGCGCAGCAACCCGGTTTACGACCATGTTGATCACCGAGGCTGACTGGGGCTGGGAATTGTCGAGATACATGTATATGTCAGGCTTGGGCAGTTGTGAGCTTGAAAATCCGTTGGGTATGACTATTACCGCAGCTACGTTGCCCTGCGCGAGCATACCCATGGCGGCCTGCTGCGTAGTGGAACTAACTATCTTTATGCTGTCTCCGGATTGCAGCAGGTTTATGAACTGCAGCGATGTGAGGCCGTTGTCGTAGTTAACGAGCGCTACCGGTATGTTCTTGGGCGAGCTGCCGAAAGCGCCAAGCAGTATTATGAAAAGTATGGGAAAGATGAGAGACCTGGCTATGTTCACCCCGAGGTTCTTCTTGAAGATGAGCAGCTCCCTCAGGAACAGCGTGTAAGTATCGCGTGCCAGTCCCATACTATCTGCCCCTTCCAAGCATTGCGGACTGCCTACCGCCCTTGAAGTCTCCAGTTTCATCCCTGACCGCAGATCCGGTGAGCTTGAGGAACACGTCGTCTATTGTTGGTTCGTGCATGCTGATATTGTGAGCATCAATCTTGCCTGCTGAGAGCAGCTTGAGGATGCGCTCCACCTTCTCCACTGGCTTGGCGCCTCCTGCGGCAAAGACCTTGTTGCCGGATATCCGCGGATCAAGGCCGATCTTCCTGAAAATCTGCTCCACCTTCTGGAGCGAGTCCTTGTCTGCCTCGACCTCCAGTACAGTGCTCATCCCTATCTTCTGCCTCAGCTCCGAAGGCGTACCAAGGGCGATGAGCTTGCCATGGTCTATTATCGCTATCCGATTGCATAGCTGGTCTGCCTCTTCCAGATACTGCGTGGTCATGAGTATTGTCACATTCTGCTCCTTGTTGATCTTCCTGAGCAGATTCCAGATCTTTGACCTGTTCTGCACGTCAAGGCCGGTAGTGGGCTCGTCAAGCAGAAGGACCTGAGGCGTGTGCATGAGCGCCTTCGCGGTCTCGAGCCTCCTCTTCATGCCCCCTGAGAAAGTGCCAGCGTATGCCTTCCTGAAGCTCTCAAGGTCCGAGAGCTTGAGCGCGAAGTCTATGTCTTTCTGAAGCTCGTCGGCAGGAATCTGGTAAAGCCTGCCGAAAATCATGAGATTATCCTCTGCAGTAAGCTCGGGCTCCACAACAGTCTCTTGGGTCACTATTCCGATCTGACCTTTGGCCTTTTCAGGTTCCTTGAGCATGTTTATGCCGTTGACAGATATTTTGCCCGAGGTTGGTGAAAGCAGACCGAGAAGCATGTTTATCGTAGTGCTCTTGCCTGCGCCGTTTGGTCCGAGAAGGCCGAATATTTCGCCCTTTTTTATCTTAAGGCTGATTCCGTTGACTGCGGTGAGGTCCCCAAACTTCTTTACTAAATTTTCTATCTCTATCGCGTACTCATTCTGCAAAGGCATCCCTCATTATTGTAGAAGCGCTTTTGATGAAGCTGATGAACGCATGCCTGAACGACCTTGCTATCTCGTCGCCTTTCGGGGTGACGGAATAGACCTTCTGCGCTTTTGAACCTGAAAGGATAATTTTGCTCCTCACGTAGCCCCTGTGCTCGAGGGAGCTGAGTATGTTGTACATCTCATTCTTGTCAATTGTATTCAGCATTGGGTGCTTGCTTTTCTTGAATTTCTTCAGAAGCGCGTATGGGTACGTGCTCTTCTTCTCGATGTGCACAAGCACGATCATGGTGTGAATGTTGGTGAGCATCTTGTCACCTATCATTCCGAACGTTTCCAGTCCTGTCTTGTATTTCTTTAGCACAGATATAGTTTAGTTTCAAACTATTTAAATATTACTATATGGTGCTGTTTACGCTGGGAAATTTGCGCTTTTGGAGAACAATAGCGCTATTAATATTATCTGAGAACTAAATGTGCTCGTCGTGTTTAATGATAGACTACAAGGAAATAGAGGCAAAGTGGCAGAAGGCGTGGGATGACGCCAAGATCTTCGAGGGTGAGGTTAGCGATAAGCCCGCCTACATGGTAACCGCTGCCTGGCCCTACGTGAACACTCCGCTGCACATAGGTCACCTCAGGGCTTTCGGAACGGCTGACGCTTTGGCGAGATACAAGCGCATGCGCGGATTCAACGTGCTGTATCCGATGGGATTCCACGCGACGGGCACGCCGGTACTGGCTTTTGCGAAGAGGATAAAGAGCAACGACCAGGATATAGTCGACGAGCTGCACGTATTCCACGTGCCTGATGAAGAGATCAAGAAGATGACAGATCCTTCTTACATAGCAGCGTATTTCATAAAGGAGAGCGGGCAACTCTACCGAAGGTCTGGTTTCAGCATGGATCCGAGGCGCAGCTTCGTATCCATAGACCCGACGTTCAGCAAGATGGTTGAGTGGCAGTTCGGCATACTTGATGGCAAGGGCTTCCTCACAAAGGGAAAGCATCCAGTCGGATGGTGCCCAAATGAGAACAACGCCGTGGGAATGCACGACACAAAGCACGATGTCGAGCCGGAGATAGAGCAGGAGGTCGCAATCAAGTTCAAGGTAGACAGCGAAGATGCTTTCATGCTATGCACCACGTACAGGCCGGAAACCATATTCGGCGTGACAAACATATTCGTCAACTCCAGCGAGCCCTACGTGATCTGCAACATAGGTGACGACGGCAAGAGGTACTACATATCCAAGGCGAGCGCGCAGGTACTGAAGTACCAGGCAAAGATAGAAGTCATTGAGGAGCTGAGCGCGCAGAAGCTGCTGGAGAAGAACTGCATAAACCCTGTTAGCGGAAACAGGATCCCGGTGCTGCCTGGCTTCTTCGTGAAGGGGGACGTGGGCACTGGCGTTGTGATGAGCGTCCCGGCGCATGCGCCGTTCGACTACGCGGCGCTGGAAAGGCTGCGGAAAGAGGGCAGGCTGAAGCAGGAGATAAAGCCGATAAAGGTGCTCGAAGTGCAGATAGGCAGGTCGCTCAGCGACGTGAGCGCCGGTGAGGCGAAGCCGAGCCAGATGGACGTGCCCGCATTCGCCTATCTTGAGATATTGCACACAAATGCTGATGCGATAGACGACATGCTCGAGTTCGCGACTAAGCTGGAGTACAGGGAGGAGTCGCACTGGGGCAAGATGATAGTCAAGGGCTACGAAGGGATGAGCGAGCCTGAGGCGAGAGAGAAGGTGAAGGGAGAGCTGCTTGAGAAGGGCGACGCGATGGAGATGTACGTTCTGCAGAACGCGCCTGTGTACTGCAGGTGCGGCTACGAGGTCGTCGTCAAGGTCGTCGAGGACCAGTGGTTCATAGACTATGGGAACGAGGGATGGAAGGACAGCACCAGGGCTTTCCTCAAGCAGATGCGACTCCTACCGGACAAGACGAGGAATGCGTTCGAGGCGGCTGTTGACTGGATAGATTTGCGCGCGGTGGCGAGGGCGCAGGGCCTAGGGACGAAATTCCCGCTTGACAGGACAAAGATAATAGAGAGCCTGTCAGACTCTACAATCTACATGTCATTCTATACCATATCCCATCTCGTGAAGGACGTGCCTCCCGAGAAGCTGAAGCCAGATTTCTTCGATTTCGTTTTCAGGGGCGTGGGAGACGCAGAAAAGGTCGCCCAATCCACAGACATTGACTACTCACTTGTGAAGAAGTGCAGGGAGTCGTTCGAGTACTGGTACAGGGACACCTCGAGGCACTCTGGCCCCGACCTAATCTACAACCACCTAACGATGTACGTCTACAACCACATCGCGGTATTCGACAGGGCATACTGGCCGAAGCAGATAGCGGTGAACGGCTTCGTGCTTAGCGAGGGCGAAAAGATGAGCAAGAGCCTGGGCAACATAATTCCGCTCGTGGATGCCATTAACAAGTACGGCGCCGATCCGTCAAGGCTCAACATAATAGCTGGCGCGGACCTGCTCAACGACTCGGAGTACAGCGAGAAGGCGATCCGAGGCATACAGGAGAGGCTTGAGTACCTCATGAACACTGTGCTTGGCCTGGACAAGCTCGAATCAGGAGAGCTCAAGAGGATAGACTACTGGCTCTACTCCAAGCTCAGCGGCAAGATAGAATTAGCCACGAAGTACATGGACACGCTTGAGCTCAGATCTGCATACACCGGCATACTCTACGATTCGGTGCTCGAGCTGAGGAGGTATTTCGCGAGGAAGGGCAGCAGCGAAATTGCGGTAAAGGACTTCATCTCAGCGGTGGTGCTGATGCTGCAGCCTGTCGCGCCGCACGTATCGGAGGAGATATGGCACATGCTTGGAAACTACACCTTCGCGTCTGCTGAAAAGTGGCCGGCGGACAACAGAGAGATGCGGAATGAAAAGGTCGAGGCCGAGGAGGAGCTTGTTGACAGCACTGTCGAGGACGCGAAGCAGGTGATAGCACTTATGCAGAAGAAGAGCGGCAAGAAGGCATCGAAGCTGCACATCATTGTCGCATCCGACTGGAAAAGGAAGCTTGTCAATGCGCTTGCCAAGGAGAAGGACGTTGGCAAGGCGCTGGACAGCCTGCAGGGCGATACTAAAGTGGACAAGGAACAGGCCGCAAAGCTTGCGGGGGTGCTCGCCAAGAGGCTGAACGAAGTGGAACTAGTCAAAACCACGCAGCTGGAGGAGTTCGACGGCGTGGAGGAGGCCGCTGACTACATCTCGAAGCAGCTTGAATGCGACGTGTCTGTGGAAATGGAGGAGAAATCGAAGTCGCAGCGTGCCAGCAGGGCCATGCCCATGAAGCCGAGCCTCGATATCGAATTCGCCTGACAAGCACATGCTTATTATACCTTTTTCGCCTATTGTTATCGCTCATTCTGGTGCAAGTCAATGGGAAAATTTCCACTAGCAGACGAAGCCCTGACGAGAGTCTGGATTTGCAGGAAGTGCAAGGCCAGGAACAAGCAGGGCAGCGAGAAGTGCAGGAAGTGCGGCTCCATATACCTGAGGCCGAAGCACAAGGAAATCAGGGTGAAGAAGTAAATTTTATTAGCATGCGCATGCTTATCAAAAGTGATTGAATGGTTGAGTTGAACCCAATAGAGCAGCTCATTGTGAACGCAATGAAGGAACTTGGCGCCACGAAGGAGCAGGGCCTAAAGACGGCAGACGACATAACGAAGAAGACCAACAGGCCGAAGAGCATGGTGACCAACGCCTTGATCATTCTTGCCAACAAAGGCGTTGTCAAGAGGGTAGTCAGGGAGAAGGCCTCAGGCTACTACCTTGTGCAGCAGCAAGTGCAGGCGTAGGTTGCTTCGATGCCGGAAGGCGACTCCATCGAGTTTCTTGCGAAGTACAAGAACTGGCTAGCTGTAAAGAAGATCCATATCGATGAGAAGACCGCGCCTGAGGAGATTGTCCTGCAGCTATCAAGCATAAGGCAGAGCGTGGACAAGAAGTCATTTGAGCTGCTTGGGATAGATGTGGCAAAGCTTGATGCTTACGCAACCCAGCTTGTTAGCGGTAAGAGAAAGAGTTACGGGTCCCTTGCCGAGGTGATTCAGAAACTCAGCGCCGGCGATGTTAAGGAAGTTGTGAACGGTGCAACAGGAGGCAAGCCTGAGCTTGCTGAGATAGCTTCCACTTATCTTTTCAGAAAGACGGTGCAGGGCCTGACGTTCGATTTTGACGTGAACCCTGAGATGCTGCAGAAGGCGTTCCCGAACCTCAAGGTTCCGAAACCGCCTGGAAGAAAGCCGAAGGCGTAGTCAGCTCGGCCCTCTCGCCTGCTTGACAACGTAGTTGTCGTACTTCGTCGCATTCCTCATAAGAGTCTCGAACCTGCTCCTCGCCTCGCCCACACGCAGTCCGACTATGTGCTCGCTCTTCTTGTTGATTATGTTCAATGGAGGTATCTTGTAGGCCGTTTTGTCATCAAAGATAAAACGTTCGTGCTGCTCGACACTGTCCACGTCGCTCATCAGCATGAGGTTCAGCTCCACTCCCTTGTTCCTAAGCTCGTTCCTGAAATCTGTGTAGTTGTCGTTGAACTTTGCGTCAAACATTTCCTTTGAGGAGATTATCTCAAGCTTGCTTATGTTGGAGAGGTTCGTCTCGAGCAGCCGGTGGAGGTTCGAGATGGCATCGGAGTTGAAATGCTTGTCTACCACTCTTACATCGCCCTGCAGTTTGGAGAATATTGTGTCCCTGAGGTTCAGGAGGCTTGTATATGGCGCACCAGGCTCTATGCGCATGCCCCTTCTCGGAAGAGCAGCTGAGGGCACCTTGGTGCTTATCGTGAATTGCAGGTATATGTCAATGAGCAGCGCCGCCCCTATCGCAGAGAACACGCTCAGGAAGTAGGGACTTGCGTAGTTTATCTGAAGGTTGGAGAGCGCGAGATAGAAGAGCGCAATATAAACCAACGTAAGCGTGCCGTGAAGCAGCGTGTATCTCCTGCTCATCGGAGTGAATCTCCTGTATCTGGTTATGTAGAGGATTAGCGCTGACGCGATGAGTCCGAACGAGATTATGGCTACAAGGTAGGTCTCACTTATCGCGCTCTGTATGTTGCCTATCTGGGCAGCAATCTGCGTCACGCTCGACTGAATGGCGGTTGAGTTTGTCCTGTTTGCAAGACCTATTATCGCCAGCCCCGCGCCGTAGTTTATGCTCAGTATCTCCATCAGGTAAACTGCGGCTGTCGCCATGACAATCGAAGCGAGGCCCAGCAGCAGTATGACGTACTGGTAGGTCTTGCTTTCCTCCCCCTCTTCTGCGGACATTTGTTCACGCAACGTTGTAGTTGAGATAAGCGTTCAGCTTTTTCAATATTCTGTACTTATCCCCCTGTTCAAGGTTTGCCTTGTCGATTATATAATCCATTCCTTTTATGACGGAATCGTACGTTTTTCTGTTGACCGGGAAGGGTATGCCATCCTTTCCTCCGAGGTTGTACGCGTAGGTGATCGGGTCCCTGTATGCCAGCTCCTTGCCGTATATCAGGCTCGCAACGAAGGCCAGGGATCTTATGCTTGATCTCCCGAACCCTTTCACAAGCAGCAACTCCCTGTAGTCCTTCGGATCTATCTCATTTGCCTGGCGTATTGCCTCAATGCCCCTCCTGCTGATGTCTATCCGAGGAATGATGTCGTGCCTGTCTGGATAGCCGCCTGCAACCACTCTGCTGTACTCTTCAAGTGCGTCAGGCATGCCCTTTCTCGCGAAAGAGTTGGGCTCGGAGGTCAGGTCGAGAGTTTGCTGCCTCACTTCTGTCTCAATGCCGCTGTGCGGCTCATTTGCTATGTCTCTCTCGTCCACGAAATCGCTGAACCACTGAAACCTTATGGCCTTGCTACCTTCGTGCTGCATCGCCTGCTGCACCACCGTCCACTTGCCGCTCCTGGTGAAGAGAAACGAGTGGTGGTATATTCCTATGTTATCGTATGTCATTCCGGAGTCTATCTTGGCTGCGAGCCTGCTGTGCTCAACGAAGCCCTCGGCCCTTGAAGAAAGAGAGAGCCTGGAAGCACCTTCCCTTATGTCCTCTGGCGTGTTGTTGCCCGCCTTGCCCTTCCCTCCAGCTATGAATATCTCGCCGCTCTCGTTGAGCGCCTCCTTTAGCGCGCCTATTGTCACAGTGGTTGTGCCGCTGCTGTGCCAGTCGTAGCCTATCGCGCAGGCAAGCGCCTGGAACCAGTCCTTGTCGCTGAGCCTTCTAAGCAACTCGTCGGCCCCGAACTCGTCCATGATTACATTGGATATGCGCTCGCTCAACTTCACCATACGCCCGAAAAGCCATTTTGGAGCGCGCCCACCATGAAGCGGCAGCACCGTCGCGGAGTGCATGCTATTATCAGCATCTAAAATTAGATATAGTTGAGCATGAGCGCATTGACCTCAGAGGTGTACACGAGCGGTCTGGCATCGTAGCCGCGCATTGCAAGATGCTTAGCGAATAGCCTTGCATTGGAACCAAAAGTGAAAACGATCCTGGGACTGCAGGCATTTATGTAATCAAGAGCCTGCGAGAAGTCCGCGTGGTCGCTCAGGTTGAATTGCACATCTGTGTCGAATCTGAATATTTTGGACCATCCGGATGCCACCGCCGTGTATACCTTCTTTATGCTCTTCGCCATTATCGCCTCGCGCACAGCGGCCAGTTTGGATTGTCCGACTACGACTATGGCGCTGTCCTCAGGCCGCTCGATGGGAACATACTCCAATCGTGCCCCGTGCTTCCTGTAAACCTCATTAACAGCGGCTATCTTCTCATCAACCGCTGGCACCATGCCTGCGTCGTTAAGTATCTTGACAAGTTCCTGCGCTCTGCCAACCGTGTATGCGCCGAAGACCACGTGGCCTCTCTCAGTTTTCTTTCTGGCATAGAACTGTATCGCGTCTATTACTTCATTTTTGTCATCGAACTTCACTTCGGGATACGGATATGTCGAATCGACAATCAGCACGTCGGCACGTTTCGTCTCCAGTTTTTCGGCCAGTACAGGCTCGTCCATCTGATAGTCGCCGCTATACAGGATGGAATAGCCGTGCAGATCATTCTGAACAAAGAGCTGCCTTGAGCCGAGCATGTGGCCCGCGTTGAGAAGCTCCACGCACTCAGGTTCTTCCATGAGCTCCATTGAGAGGCCGCTTCTGCTCTCGACGATATCCTTTGTGATCTCGCTTGCGAGTGCCTTCTTATTCTTTCTCAAGCCCGAGATGTGGTCCGTGTGCGCGTGCGAAACGAAGTTGACGTTAGCATCGTCGTCCCTCGAGTCGAGAGCTATGCTGTACTCGCCCAATGAGATAGCCACCCTGTCGCCAAGCTAGCATGGGCTGAAAACATACTTAAAGTTATCAATGTGCTGCACTATTTGGAAATGTTGCCAACAGCCAGGCTTGTTATCGCAAGGCTGCACGCATTGTGCTTTCTGCAGTAGGCCTCGCACTTCTCCGCATCCTCCTTCTTCTCGTATATGTAGCCGCATACGCTGCACGCATATAGTGTTTTTACCAAGCTTACATCCCAGTGCTGCTGGAAACGCAGCCTTCTGCCTTCGCTATGATGCGATTTAGCTCGCTGTTTAGGCTTTCCTTGTCCAAGTAGCCCACTATCTCGCCGGCTTCCCTTCCTTTGCAGAATACCTTTATAGTAGGTGTGCCGTTTATGCCGTACCTCCTGCCTATCTCGTTGTTCTTCTCATCCGAAAGCACATTTAGCCTTGCAAACACAGCAGTGTCTATCTCTTTCGATAGTTCTTCGTATATCGGGCTGAGCCTCTTGCACCATATGCACTGATCGTGCCAGAACTCCACAACCACAGGCTTTGTAGAACTGCTTAGCAGCGAGTCCCACGCGCCTGCACTAACGTCTCTTATCATTTATTCTACCGAGACGCGGGCTAGTCTTCAGCCTTTACGGCTGCCTTCACTTTTGCCATGGTGGCCGCATCCATGCTGGCCATGTTGTGTACGCTCTTTGCATGCGACGCAATCTTCCCCATCAGCTCGTTCTCGCTGGCGGCATTTGTCTTGAAGCCACAGCTCATTCCTATGTCACTGCACGCAAAACTGTATTTTTTTGCCATTTCTACCACACAGATACTTTGGACGATCTAATATTTAAATATATATGATTAACAATTCATATGTTGAATAGAAATTCATATATAATAGCAAGGAATAAATAGATGAGCAGGTAGAATTAAATGATGAAGACTCCGGAGAAGCTGTTCTTCACGGCGCTAGGGAACGACTACAGGTACAGGATACTTACGCTGCTAATGAAGAAGCCGATGTCAGTAAACGCGCTGGCAGAGAAGCTTGGAATAGAGCAGAGCAACCTGTCGCACCACCTGAAGTGCCTGCTTGACTGTAGGTTTGTGGAGGCCGATGTGAAGGGAAGAACACGGATTTACAGGTTAAGCCCGGCCACAAAGGAACTTGTCGGCTCGACCAAGAAGTACATAAATTACTATGGTGGCTATCTGAAGAAGTGCGGAATGCTTTCATAAGTTGGTGAAAATGTGGTAGAGAAGGTAATAATTCTTGGTTCGGGGCCCGCCGGGCTCTCAGCGGCCATATACACGGCGAGGGAGGGATTCGAGCCATTGGTGATTGGGGGCTACAGCGGCGGCGGCCAGCTTGTGCTGACAACTTTGGTGGAGAACGTACCCGGATTCCCGGAGGGCATCATGGGTCCCGATTACATGACTCTCCTGTTGAAACAGGCGAAGAAGTTTGGAACCAGAATCATAGACAGGGATGTGACGAAGATAGATCTGCAAACCAAGCCGTTCAAGGTGCAGGTGGAGGATCAGGCGTATGAGGCACTGTCGGTCATAATAGCCACCGGCGCAAACGCCAAGTATCTTGGGCTGCAGTCCGAGAAGAAATTCATGGGCAGGGGGGTCTCCAGCTGCGCGACATGCGATGCTGCGTTCTTCAAGGAGAAGAAGGTGATAGTTGTGGGTGGTGGGGACACGGCGATGGAGGATTCGCTCTTCCTTACAAGGTTCGCAAGCGAGGTGACAATAGTGCACAGGCGCGATGCCTTCAGGGCGAGCAAGATAATGCAGGAAAGGGCGCTCTCCAATCCCAAGATAAAAGTCATCTGGAACACAACCATAGAGGAGATAAAGGGCGACAAGGTGGTGAAGTCTGCGGTTTTGAAAAACGTGGTTACAAACCAGATGCAGGAGATGCCGATAGACGGCGTCTTTCTTGCGATAGGCTATGAGCCGAACACGAAACTTTTCCAGGGGCAGCTGAAAACCGATGAGCAGGGCTACTTGATAACAAAGGACGAGGTAAGGACCGATATCGATGGCGTATATGTCGCCGGAGACGTGTCCGACAAGGTTTACAGGCAGGCGGGAACCGCTGCGGGCAGCGGGATAAAGGCGGCGCTTTGCGTGAGAGCCTTCATGCAGGAGATGGAGGCAAAACACTAGGCGTATTCTGCCATCCTTTTCTGCCCCTTGTACTTGGCAAAGTTTGATACCCTAACGCCAACTTTCCTCAGCTCCTCTCCGGTCTCGGCATACTTGTCGAACAGCTGTGTTGCTACCTGCGCTATTTCCTCCGGGTCCACGGACCTATGGGTCAGGCTGCGGCTCTTCAGGTTTTCCTCGAAATTTGAGTAGCGCAGCTTGATCGTGACCACCTTGAAGGCGAATCCCTGCCTCTTCATCTCTTCGCCCACCTCTTTCGACATCTCCCTTATCGCCTTTGTTATCTCATACCTGTCGCTGGTGTCCCTTTCGAACGTCCTCTCCCTGCCTATCGACTTGACCTCCCAGTTCTCCTGCACCTCGCTCTCGTCCCTTCCGTTGGCGTAGTTGTAAAGCTCTGCGCCGTAGGACTTGAACCTCTCCACAAGCACGACGGGGTTGGCCTTGGCAAGGTCTCCGACGCTTTTGTATCCGAAGTCCTCGAGCACCTTCCTCATCTTCCTGCCAACGCCGTAGAGGTCGCCAACCGGCTTCTTCGAGAGGAACTCCTTTGCCTCGTCCTCCTTGACAAGCTTGATGCCGTCGGGCTTTGCGTCGTCGCTCGCCATCTTTGCGACAAGCTTGTTGGTGCTTATTCCTATGGAGCACGGTAGGCCTATCTTGTCCTTGACTTCCTGCTTGAGCTTTCTCATCTGCTCAAGAGCAGCATCATAGTCCTTCGCCCTGCTTGATATGTCTATGAAAGCCTCGTCTATGCTTACCTGCTCGAACTTGTCAGCGTAGGTCTTTACCAGCGCCATCACCTTCTTGGACATCTCCTCGTAGTAGTCGAAATCCACGGGCAGGTATATGGCATCCTTTTTGATGCGGTATGCAAGGTATATCGGCATTCCGCTCCTCAGTCCGAACTTCCTTGCCGCGTAGTTAGCGGTCATCACCACGCCGCGGCCTTCGCCCTGCTTCGGGTCGGAGCCCACGACCGCCGGCCTGCTTTTTATCTCTGGATGCCTGAGTTCCTCGCAGGCCACAAAGAAGTAGTCCATGTCTATTAGCGCTATAAGCCTCATAGCTCCTCCAGGTTTACTTCCTCCACCACGCCGCGCGGCTCGATCTCCCTGAACACCTGGCTCGAGAACCTGTAGAGAGAGGCTGTGCCGTGTGTCCACGTGTGCTCCGGCAGGCCCGCCTTTATGCAGACCTCGTCAAGGAATCGCGGCACGCTCCAGCGCTCCTCGACGGGGACTATGGGAAGAAGCAGCCCCTTGTGGTACCCGTACTCTATCACAAGCCCGTCCCTTCCTATCTTCACCTGTCTCTTGAGCTGCTCCGCGCTTCCCTGTATCCTCTCGAGCTTTGACAGTACGCTCACTTCGAGTACCGTGTGCTCGAACTCAAGGTGCGAGACAGGCACAAAGCGCGGGTCCTCTGCGGCAGCAGCGACGGCGGCCTCGACCACCAGCTTCCTTATCTCGCCTATTCCTTCAGGGAAGCCTATGCAGCCTCGCAGAGTCCTGGTGGGGTAGTGGTATATGGTCACGAACACTCCGTGCTTCTGCGTGAAACCGTCCAGCGTTCGCTCGACGGCCTCCCCTCGGAATTCCCTCGTGGTTATGTAAAGCTCAACAGCGTGTCTCGCGGCCTTGACGAGTCTCGTCCCTTCCTCGAGAGAATACGCTTGCATTATAGCGCCGAAAGCAACAAAACTAGTTGCGATTCAAAATATTTAATACCATTTGCGTATAATATCGTTATTCAACAACCCTACTGTGCTGATCCGATGGACAAACTTGTTTTGTTTGACGTAAACAACACCCTGACGAAGGATACAAAGGACGTCTCCGAGTACGTGCAGGAATCGATAAGGAACATCTACGGCGTTCTTGTTGATGTTAACCTCGCCAAGTACGAGGGCATGACCACGCAGGAGACCGCAGAGGCCGTGCTGCTCGAGAACGGAATGCCAAAGGACGAGATAGAGCAGAAGCTGGTGCGGTACACGGAGGACCTGTTCTACTCCTACTACAATGTGGCGGGCCACGACAGGCAGCTGGCGCTAGACGGAGCCAAGGAACTGCTGGGAGACCTGTCAAAGGAGGGGGTTCTGATAGGTATCGTCACTGGTGAGACTGAGAGGGTGGCAAGGTTCAGGCTTGAAAGGACGGCAATGCTCGACTACTTCAAGTTCGGGGCTTTTGGAAACGAGGCGAAGGGCGCAGACGGTATAGTGGCGAAAGCCCTTGATAAGGCGAAGAGCGATTTCTCATTCTCGGGAAAAGTTGTACTTGTTTCGTGCTACCCCAACCTCGTTTCGGCGGCGAAAGCAAACGGAATAGCCGCTGTGGGGATTGCGAACGGAAAATTCACGCCAGCCGCACTCTCCGAGGCGGGAGCAGCATCGGTGATTGGCGACCTAAGAAACGGAACTGAAATCAGGAAGCTTCTTCAGTGATCTGCAACAGCTTCCTTGGAAGGCTTAAATACTTTTACCTAAGTAAATTATCAATTACTTAAGTAAATGGTTTCATTGGTGGCAGATTGAGGACATATAGCATAGCGGCGATACCCGGAAGCCTTGACAGGCGCATGTTTTCGGAGATTATGCTGCAAAGGCAGTTTGCGATGTACCATGACCTGGGCGCCAGGAGGACGTTTCTGCTGACATCAGGAGAAACAGAATCCCTGTCCGGTGCGTTTCCCGGACTTGAAATGATCGGTGCTGATGTGGCGGATACGGAAAGTGCTGAAGAGATAATGTATCTTGTTGCCTCTGCGCCGCAAAGCGGCGTAGACGTAATTGGCAATCTTTACAGGCTGTTTGGCGGCCTGGAAGCTAGAGTCTTGGTTACCTTTACCCCTTTGGGCCGAAACGAGGTAATGAGTGCGAAGCTGAAGGCCGAAAGGATGCTAAGCAGCAAGGAAACCGCATTCACCGAGAGTGTGAGCACAAGAGCCGAGACGATATCGCAGACAGCTGCGGTGCACAAGGACTCGTACATGGGCTCTGATGAGAAAGACTACCTGATGAACCTTCTAGAAACGCTCAAAAGCGCCGCAATGACCAATGGAAGCGCCTACAAGATAGGCATTTTTCTAATTGGAGAGTACGCGAGCGTATTGGGATATCTTAGTTCTTCGCTTACGGTGCTTGAAAAGGTCAAGGTCAAGCCGCGAAGCCTAGAAGGGCTTTGCGAAGCGGCGAAACGCCGGGACGCTATGCCTTTTGATCCTGCAGGAGCAGCAAAGATGATCGGGTTCTCAAGCAGCATCAGAATAAACAACTCTATAGGAGCAGCGCTTCCGGTATCGGAAGGCGAAATTTCGCTGGGCTATAGCATGGAGGGATCAGTCAGGGAGACGGCGGAGTCTGTGCTGACCGATTCCAGCTCCTTCAATCTTGGCATGCTGATAAGCGGCGTGCCTGGAACCGGGAAAACCTTTGCGGCCATGCACATTGTCGGGCAGCTGACGAGGAAAGGGGGCCTGCGGGCTGTCATAATATCTCCGACTGATGAGTGGAACTCATTCGGGCATGAGAATGGTCTGAGGGTCATCAAGCTACAGCGACCAGGGATGCATTTCAACTTCTTCAAATGCGACAGCGGCATCGAGATCGGAAAATTCTATGAGAATCTTGCGATGCTCCTCGCAGCCGCCTCTGATGCTGGCCCATACACGAACACGCTGGAGAGATGCCTGCTTTCGGCTTTCAGGAAAATATACGCGAAAGGAGGCATTCCCGACCCCGTGAACGCCTATGGCGAGATAGAGGAAGCGATAATAGAGCAGCATGGAAAGCGCACGGGCGTGGGAGCGAAATACACGAAACACGGGGAGAACGCGAGAGCGGCGCTTGAAAACCTGAGGTCGATGCTGAACAGGCCAGAATTTTCGAAGAGGGAGGGAGAAAACTTCGCGGGGCTGCTAAAAAGCGGAGTTGTCTTTGATCTTTCCGGGATAAGCAACAAAATGAAACAATTCTACTCTGCCCTGATTCTTAATCAAGCATATGGCGTTGCTGACACGTTTGACACACGGGGAGATGGGGAACTCAGGATGATTATCTGCCTAGAGGAAGCGCAATCAATGTTCCGTCCTGACAGGAACTCCGCGGCCGCTGCTGATCTGGTGCAGAGGATACAGGACTTCAGGAAAAGGGGCGTGGGACTGATCCTAATGACGCACAGCGTGATCGACATAGAGCCTGAGATAAGACGCCTGTGCCAAATGAAGCTCTACTTCAGGCAGAGCGCTGACGTGGCAAGGTTTGCAGCGAACGATTTGCTCTTCGGCGAGATGGAGAAGGAGCTGCTAACAGAGAGACTGAAGAGCCTGGAACAGAGAATATGCGCAATAAACTATCTGCAGGGAAGAGAACGGGCGTGTGCGGGGTTCGTGAGACTGCCAAAAGTTGAACCCCATGCTGATGATTGCGCTCAGAGGGAAGTCTCCGAAAACAGCTCAGGGTGGAAAGACACTACAATAAAAATAGTAGACAGGGACGGCAACCCCAAAGCGGGCGAAAGGTTTCAGGTATTCTACGTGGGTGAAATGATGTGCGACTGCGAAAGCGACGCCAGCGGAAGCGCTACGGTAACGGGCACCATTGATGGAAACGGCTACAAGCTCATCGTGCTAGGAGAAAGGAAGAAGGACAGCAAAACATTCAGAGTGGTGGGCGGAGAGATTAATATAGTTAGGATATAGAGTGGTTAGCGAGGGGAGGTAGGCTAGCCTGGTAGGCTTTCAGGTTTGGGTCCTGAAGACCCGAGTTCAAATCTCGGCCTCCCCGTCTGGGCTAGGATGAGAGCAACGCGCAAAAGGTCCAAATCAACTGCGGGTATTATATCAGCAAGAAATGCATTGCTGGTGCTGCTTTTCGCGACAATGGCCTATGCGACAATATACGCCATGTACAGCGCCTGGAACCTGCCGTATTTTGGGGACGACCAGGAATACGCAATCCTCGCAAGGAACATAACGATGGGCGTTCTTTCCGAGACAAGCAACCCGTACACTGTCAGGGCGCTGCAGGTTTATCCGATAGTGGCGCTTTACGAGCTGTTTGGCTACAGCAAGTTCGTCGGGTCGCTCTGGAACTCGATCACTTTCATACTCACTGTTTTCCTGGCCTACCTTCTGGGCGAAGAGCTTTACAGCAAGACGGCCGGAGTGGCATCTGCGTTGCTACTCAGCTTTTTCCCCCTTGTCGTAGAATTCACAGGAACAATGAATGTGGACGTTCCGCTCATGTTTTTTGTTTCGCTGCAGGCCTTCGCCCTCCTGAAGGCGGTAAGGACAAGAAGGCGCTCCTGGTTCGCGGCTTCCGGAGCGCTCCTCCTTGCTCCGATACTTGTCAATCCGCTGGGGGTGCTGTCCGTCGTATTCACCCTAGTGGTCCTCGCCTTTGAATACTACAAGAAGAACCTGAAGCTTGATTCGGAATCAGCATTTTTCCTCTATGGGTTGTTTGCGGTATTCTTTCTCGTCGCGATAAAAGACTACGCGCTTTCAGGGAATCCTTTGAACACTTTCGTGCTAAACGGCAATTTCTACAGCAGGATAGCGCCGCCTAACTACTCTGCTCCGGGGGCCAACGCGACTCCGACGTTCTACCTGAACGTGGCGTTCCCATACCAGTCCTCTGACGCCTTCAGGCTCAGCAATACAGTCGGCCTATACTTCTATGCCTTGGTGCTGTCAATCACATACCTGGTGCTTGCGCGGGAAAAACGCGCGAATTATGCGTTTTTGTGGATGGGTGTGATGTTCCTCTATCTGTCGATAGGCCCCCAGAACGTTGGCCTGCAGCCGCCGATGTACCTGCTCCTCATAAGGCTCGGGAGGTACCTAATGCCCATAGCCGTGCCCCTGGTTGCGACAATAGGTGTGGGCTTGGCATCAGCTTCCGACAGGCTCAAGGGGGCGGGATGGGGGAGAGCAGCGCTTCTCTTGCCCATACTTGTTGTAGTCGTCCTGGTGCTTACCTCAGTTCCCATATCGCAAAAATGGTTTTCGATTCTGTCCACGAACAATTATGGCCTGCTGCCTTCGGGACAGTACCTTATCACCTATCCGAACACCAACGGCCTGTACTACTTTAACGGCATAACAAACCTGGTGGTGTTTACTGGCACAGGGGCGTACGGAGGCTCATCCGTGTACCCGTACGCTGGGAACTGCACGTACGTCTCGTTCGGGTTTTACGGTCTGCCTGAAACCGGACTTCTCTGCTAGACAAAACCTATGTTTTAAAAAAAATAACGCATATGCATAAATAAGGACAGAAATATCTGGAGAGAGTAGTAGGTAGTTATAACGGAAGAGATTGGAAAACAAGAAGACGAAATTCTTGTTAAGAGTAAATACGAGTTAAAGCACGTATTTTCGGCTGTGAAGAAGGGTCTAGCCAAAGCATTCTCAATTGATGAAGTCAAAAAACATCGAAATCTATACACACTTATACTCGCTGCAGGCAGCGCGGACCTCGTAGTTTCCCTTGTTGATCCGACAACCTACCTTTTACTGCAGCTACCAACCCTAAAATCTGTAATAAGCGACCAGGAGCTTGGTATGCTGAATGCCTTCTTCAACATGCCGTACATTTCGGGACCTGTAATATACGGAGGGGGAGTTGCATCCGAGTACGTAATGTGGACCGTAGGAATAAAAGCAATGGAGAAGGGATATCGGTTGGCGAAGAGCATTTATCCTCATGCGCGCGAGGCCTTCGAAAAAGATACGAGGCTCTATCCTGCCCTCAATGCTGAATATCGCAAGGCGCTTGGAATAGTTGCAAGGGATACTGTGCTCTATCCCGCGATAAAAGGAAGAATGAATGATTTTTCTGAAATAAAACAGAGAAGGACACAACTCAGAGAACACTGAAAGATGTGTTATCAGAGAAGATCTTCTGCTGTTATTATCCCCCTTATCTCTCCCTTGTTGAGCACAATTACGGCCCTGCTGCTCTTCAGTATGCTCTTTACGATGCTGAGTGGGGTCGTCTCGTTGACTGCAGGAAACGGATCCTCCAGCATATCCCTTATGCTTGAACTTTTTTGCCTGCCTATCAGGTCAACTGACGCTATACTGCCGACAAGTTTGTGACCCTCCAGAACGGGGAACTGAGAAAATGAGTGCTTTTTTACCAGCGCAACAGCCTTTTGTACGGTATCTGCAGGCTTGAGGGTTATCACGTGCGTATGCATGGCGTCCTTCGCGAGCTTTTGGTCAGCGTTCTCAACACCTTCCAGGAAATCAAAGATTTCTGTGGCTGTCTTGTAGTTCGGAACCACGAGGCCTCTCTCTATTTTTGTGAGAAGCGATTGGCTGACTCCTACCTGCTTGGCGAGTTGGCTCTGCGTCAAGCCGAGGACCTTCCTTCTCCTCTGTATGTCAGTGAGGTTTGGAAATTGCATGTGGTTACTTGCCTTTCGCCATATATAAAACTTGCCATAAATTATTCAATTTTGAATATTTGTGGCAGAAAGCTTCTATAAAGTGCATGTATATGAAGAGGGCTAACTAGTATGTCTTCGCCAGACTGCAAGACTTGGTGTTGAATATAATCAATGGAGAACAGAGAATAAACGGTATACAGCTCACTGGCAGGCACGCATGGCCCGACGCCCTAACCAATGCCGCCAGAGCCTACGCGAGAGAGCCTAATGCGGAAAAACAGGAGACGCTGAAGTCGGAACAGCGCAAAGCTGCCGAGGGCCTCGTGGCTCTGCAGCACGAACTGGGCTTTTCTTATGTTACAGAGGGCGGTTTCGCGCTCAAAGACGATTTCATACCCTACATTGAGAGGCTAAAGGGCGTGGAGGGAGGGGAGGGGCAGATAAACCAACAGCCAGGAACAAGGAATCAGTATTATTTCAGGCCTTTCGTTACCGGAAAGCTGCATGCTGATGGGGAGGTATACAGCGATTACACACTGACAGACGCCATTCCTAGAACGTATAAGAGAAAACTCATTCTGCCTTCTCCGCTGTCGCTGGCTTTGGCATCTGAATCTTCGGCCTATTCGAGCCGAATTAATCTACTGTATGATTTTGCTGAAGTTCAGAAAAAAGAGATTGAAAGATTTTCTGAGCACTACGACTCCATACACTTGAATGAAGGCTTTGCCACTGACGAGCGGTTTGCGGGCAACGTGAACACCGACCTTCTCTCCGCCTTTAAGAGCAATCTTGACAAGATTTTCAGGGGGCGCTCTATAAGATCGGCGGTTCATTTCTATGCGGGGGACGCAAGACGCCTCATTCCTTGGGTTCTCGACTCAAAAGTCACAGACATTGGATTTGATTTCAATACGGATCTTACGCGCATAGGAGAACACTTGGATAAGAACCTCATACTTGGGCTCCAGAACATAACGAGGAAGCTGCCTGAGAACCTTCTCGCAGAGGAGCCAAAACGCCTTGCGATAAGGACCAATGAGGTTCTTGATAAATTGAAAATTGCAGATGGTGTTGAAATATTCCTGGGGCAGAGCCAGGGATCTGATGGCTTACAGACCTATCCGCAAGCAGTGAGGCGTGATGAGAGTCTTTCCAAGGCATTCAGAATCCTAACCGGTGATATAAGATGATTGATGAGCTATTATCCACGAGGGACATCGGAAGCGGACCGCGAGATCCGGCAGTACTTGGACTACTCCGCCAAGGCGACCTCACTGCAGAACAGATGGAGAGGGCACGCGGATTCATAGAGAAAGTGGAGGCTCTGCCCAAGAGCGCTTATGGTGCGAGCGTCAGATCAGAAAGCTCGCTGGTACCTGAATATTTTGCCTTAGCAAAACAGCCTTTCTCACAGAAGCTCGAAGCGGCAACAGACTTCGTGACAAAACTGGGAGTTTTGACGCTTCATAATCTAGGTTTTGCGAGATCGTGGAACCTTGAATGGACAAGAACAGAGATGGTAGAGTGGGAACGCGCTGACGTGGGCGGGACAAACAAATCAGATCACTGGCAGCACTCTTACGGGTTCAGGTTTTGGAAGGATGCTGAGATTGTTCAACAGATAAGCTACTCGGGCAAATCTGAGAGGCACGTGAAGGAAGTTGCGCGGGTGAGGAAGTTTGCAAAGGAAAAGGTTCGTGTACCTCTCACCGATCCCCACTGCGTAATACACGCGACCTCAAACCTTTTCTACTACGGTCTGGAGCTGAGCAGGGGGAGGGATGAGACGCTTGCTGGTTTGATAGGGGACCATAAGGCCGGCTTGGATTTTGCGCGAAAGGTCACCAAGAACAGAATAAAGAGCATATCTGAGAGCTCGCCTCAGGGAGTGGTTACAGATATCCAACTAGACAATTTCATAGTAGCCTGCGAAAGGAAGGAGTTCAGCAAGGATTTCATAAGGGCGATGGGCCTGAAGGCACCATCGTACATTGAACTGATGAAGGAATCGACGCCTTCATATCCGAACATAGAATACAGCAATCACAACTGCCTGCAACCCTACCATTTTTACGTCCCGTACGTGGCGGCTGAACTGAAAAGCATAACCAGATTCCACTACGAGGTTTCAACTCACGATACAAACAAGCGCGGCCTGACCGCAGATCAGAGGACCGGCCAGGGATGGGAGGCGATAAGGCAGCTCAAGCAGTACGGCTTGAGGAAGCACCAAAAGGCGATAATAGACGTGGCATCAACCTATGAAGGAGCGCAGCCTCCCGACCCGGAGGTCGTGAGGGACAGGATACTCTACCCTATACTGAGGCTCGATTATGCACCGGAACAGATAGAAGTTGCGCCGGCGTGCGGGCAGAGGAACCTTAGCCTCGAGCGCATGCTTGAAATTGACGTGAATATACACAGAGGCAGGGATCTCGCCCTGAAGCAGCTAGAAAGAGATTTCAGAATAGACGCGGCGCCTCACCTCACGAAAAGCTACCTCAGCAGGGTGAAAGGCTAGATGCCCGAGAAGGCTGCAATAACACTTTTCAGGCTAAGCTACGAGCTTGCGCCGCATTTTGGTGAGCACAGCGAAAAGGAACTGCGCAAAATCGCAGATGTTTACGAAGAGAAGCTCAAACCGCTTGCAAGGCGAGGTCTTGAGGGAATAAGCAATCCGGAGATAGTGAGATATGACAAGGGAAAGGTAACTTATCTGAACGGCGACGTCAGGGTGCTTGCGAAGCTGACTGCGGAGAGGCTAGGAGTTGGAGCAACTGTGAGCAAAAACGTATCGTATCTCGGCTCTGAGGGCGCGTTCTGGGACTACCTTGAGGAGACGATACCCGACCGGAACATAAGAAGTCTTGTTTTTGTAGGAGGCAGCTATCACGATGTCAAGTATTCCGGCCCTTCAGTTGAGAGAGCAGACGAGATAGCAAGGAGGAAAATGACAGATCACGGAGCCACCATCGGAAACATATCCATATTCCACAGGCAGGACGAGGATGTCAGGCTGTACAAGAAGACAAGGGCGGGCGCCGACTTCTTCATATCACAGCTGCAATTCGAACTGTCATACACTATCACAACCATACACGGCTATCGCAGGCTATGCGAGGCCCACGGGATAGAGCCAAAGCCAATATACCTGAGCTTCGCCCCGCTGCTGCAGGATGCTGACGTGGAACGGTACAGAAAGCTCCTGCGGGACGGGGAGGAACTGCTGCCAAGCGAAGTGGTCAGCGCCATACTTTCAGACAAAACTGCGGAGGGACGGATAGGCAGGTCCATCGCCAACGCAGACAAGATTCTCGGGACGACGCTGCGCCGGATCAGGAATGTCCCTTTGGGCGTGAATGTTGAGCAAATCAAGGAGCACAACCTCGAAGGCGCGAGCCGGATGGCGGTACATTTTGCAAATCTCCTCCGTGATATGCATCTGGCGGAGAACCACGCATGCGTGGAAGGCGGCTAGCGGCCTTCAACTACTTATTTTAAGCTTAATTTCCGATACTGCTCGTGCCGGGGTGGCAGAATCTGGTCAATGCGCCGGTCTTGAATCTTAGGGTTCAAGAGCTGAATCGTGATGCGAAGAAAACCGGTTCCCTCGCGGGATTTAGGGTTCAAATCCCTACCCCGGCGAATCTGCTAGCCAACCTATTTAAATTCTTACAAGCACAGAATACTCTGACCAGCAAGGAGTGGGACTTTAATGGCCAAAAAACCTTATACAATTCTTATCGCATCTCAAAAAGGCGGTGTGGGAAAGACTACAATAGCGCTGAACCTTGCTGTCGCGCTGACGTACAAGAAGTACAAGGTGCTGCTTGTGGATACCGATACTGAATCGGCGAGCCTCAGCGAGCAGCTAGGGGTGAGGCCCGAGGGAAGGGGCTACCTAGACATGCTGAACAGCAATGCAGAAGTGAAGGACATGCTCTTCTCGTACGAGCCTATAGACCTTTATCTCATTCCAGGAAGCCCTTCTGAGCAGAGGATAGCTCCGAAGTCGGAACGCCTTGTGAAGCTCTACAGCAAGCTGGCGCATGCTGATTTCGATTTTGTCATAATAGACAGCCCGCCGGGGCTGTTCAGCGAGGAGGTCGCAAGGTACTTCAACGACGTAGCTATACTCACCACTCCTGATTCTGTGTCATCCAGTGGCAGCGCAAAGATGGCAGAGTACTGCCGGAGGTTCAAGCTTGAGCACAGGCTGATAATAAACAGGATGGGCTACAGCAAGTTCGACCTCGAGCGCGAAGAGGTTGAGAGGCTATATGGCGATGTGGCGTTCCAGGCAGTGCCTGAGGACAAGATAATAGAGGAGAGCCTGATGAAGCACAAGCCAGCGTACATGATAGACAGGAACGCAGATTTCTGCGTCGCCATAGACGAGCTTGCAAGGGACTACGCGCTGAAACTGAGCCAGAGCTCTCCTGGCGGCGATATGCAGTTTGAGAGAGACACGAAGCCTGGCCTTTTCGAGAAACTTGCAAAGTGGTTCATGAGATGAACAAAGACATGCTTATTGGCAGCGTGGATCGGGCATTAGCTCCTTCCTCTGCGAATCTAGAAAGGTTACAAAAATCTCATGGGAAGCTTGCTCGCCTGTTCACTAAATGAAAAGAAAGGTTCTTGCCTCGAAGAGGATAAAGAGGCACTTACGCCTCTGCGGTAGCGGATGGATAGGAACAGGGTTTGTTTCCATCGCCGCCTGGGCCTTCACGAGCGTATCTGTATGCAACTGCCCCGCGATACCCGCTGGCGCAACGCCGCAGCAGATAGCAAGCATATGCCAGTGCGGACCCAACGCGTTCGGCTTCCTGCCAGTCGGAGTTCTGGCGATCTTGGTGGGAATGGCGATATTCCTTCTGGGCAGAAGACTTGAGGGGCTGCTGAGCAGGGTGGACCGCGGCAGACGCGGCGCCTAGAGAACGTTATAAATAATCTGGCGCCCTAGTTCTTTGGGGGTTTTTTGAGCAGGATAAAGGATAGCTCACTAGCAGGACAAGGAAGGAAGAAAATCGAATGGGCAGAGTCAAGGATGCCTGTCTTGATGAAGCTCAGGGAAATGCACTCTAAGAGAAAGACCTTGGCAGGGATGAGAGTCTCAGGCTGCCTTCATGTCACCAAAGAGACCGCGGTGCTTGTGGAAACGATAAAAGCGTGCGGGGCTGAAGTGGCCTGGTCAGGATGCAATCCACTTTCCACGCAGGACGACATAGCTGCAGCGCTTGACTCGGCGGGCACAGAGGTGTTTGCATGGCGCGGGCTGTCCCCAAAGGAGTATTACTGGTGTATCGAACAGACGCTCAAGCTGAAGCCTCACATAACGATGGACGACGGCGCAGACCTTGTTTTCACCATACACGGGAAGAAGCCGGAGTACCTGAAGGGGGTCATAGGAGGCACCGAGGAAACGTCAACCGGGGTGCACAGGATACGTGCCATGGCAAAGGACGGCAAGCTCAAGTATCCGATAATCGCGGTGAACGACGCCGAGACCAAGTCGGATTTCGACAACGTGTTCGGCACGGGGCAGAGCGCCATTGACGGGATCATAAGGGCCACGAACGTGCTTTTCGCAGGGAAGAATGTTGTTGTGAGCGGATACGGGCATGTGGGAAGAGGCATCGCCTCCAGGGCCAGGGGGCTCGGGGCGAATGTCGTGGTCACGGAAGTGAACCCTGTCAACGCGTTGCGCGCGAGGATGGAGGGCTTCAGCATTATGCCCATTAGCGATGCCGCAAGGCTCGGGGACATCTTCATAACAGCCACGGGAGTCAAGGACATAATCACAGGCAAGCATTTCCAGAGAATGAAGAACGGCGCGATAGTCGCGAACGCCGGCCACTTCAACGTGGAGGTGGACGTTGCTGGCATAGAAAAGATGGCGAAGAGGCACAGGCAGATCAGGGAGAACAACGAGGAATACACGCTCAGAAATGGCAACAAGATATACGTGCTTGCGGAGGGCAGGCTCGTCAATCTGTCCGCGGCCGAGGGCCATCCTAGCGAAGTGATGGACATGAGCTTTGCGAACCAGCTTCTCTCCCTGATAAGGCTGGCTAAGGAAGGCGGCTCCATGCGACCCGGAGTCTACGACATACCCAAGGAGCAGGACTGGGAGGTGGCAAGGCTGAAGCTCGAGAGCATGGGGATAAGGATAGACGAGCTTAGCGGCCAGCAGATAAAGTACATGAACGCGTGGAAGGAGGGAACGTAGATGCAGTCGCTCGGCAGACCGGTCAGGGACATATTGATCAAGAAGAGCATGAGCGTGAGGCAGCTTATTGAAAGCATGAGAAGCGTTGGCGGCTTCTCGGCACAGCACATGGTGAATGGAATAGGCATACTGGACGAGATGCTCAAGGACAAGGGTTCGTTCAACTTCCTCTCCTTCCCTGCAGACATAGTTGCAACGGGCCTGCGCGGCGCGCTTGCCCAGGCTGTGAAGCACTTCGATGCGATAATAACCACGGGTGGCACCCTTGACCATGATCTCGCGCGGGCGTATGGCGGCAGGTACAACCTTGGAAGCTTCTACGCGGATGACGCGGAGCTGCACAAGCGCAAGATATACAGGCTTGGCAACGTCTTCATCGAGCAGAAGGAGTACGGGCTTGCTGTTGAGAACTACTTCAACGAGATAATGGATGACATATACAAATCAAAGGACTACAAGGGAGAATACAGCGCATCCGAGCTAATCTGGGAGTTCGGGAAGAGGATGAAGGACAGCGGCTCCATAATCAGGCAGGCGTACCTGCACAAAGTGCCGATATTCAACCCTGGAATACTCGACGGCGCGTTCGGCACGCAGCTGTCCATCTTTTCGCAGACGCACAACTTCAAGCTGAACCTAATAAGAGACGAGCTGAAGCTGAGCGATATCTCATTTGACAATAAAAAAACAGGCGCGCTGATGATTGGCGGAGGAATAAGCAAGCACCATGTCATCTGGTGGTCGCAATTTAAAGGTGGATTGGACTATGCAGTGTACATCACAACAGCCACACAGTATGATGGTAGCTTGTCTGGTGCACGACTTACAGAAGCTGTTTCGTGGGGCAAGGTCAAGGAAAAGGCGAAGTATGTCACCATCGATGGTGACGCAACCATAATACTTCCGGTAATGTTGGCTGCGCTTGACGTGGTGTAGTATTCTTATTTGAATATAAATGACAAAAACCGCTATATAACGATTTGATACACTTATGTGCAAAAAGGGGAAGAAATGGACAAATACCTAATAGCAGCAGAGAGCGTAACCGAGGGACATCCTGACAAGGTCGCTGACATAATCTCAGATTCTGTATTAGATGCAATAATAGCAAGGGATCCCGCGGCTCACGTGGACTGCGAAACGCTGATAATGCAGGGCATGGTGGTGATAACAGGCCAGATAACCACGCGCTCCTATGTCAACATACCTGAAATAGCAAGGAACTCGCTTAAGGAGATAGGACTCGACAATGCAAAGGACGGTCTGGACTGGGACACGTGCGGGGTTGTTACATCTATAGAGGAACAGTCGCCGGACATAGCGCTCGGCGTGGACGAGAAGAAAGGCCTTGACATAGGGGCCGGAGACCAGGGTTTTGTATTCGGATACGCGTGCAACGAAACGCCGGAGCTCATGCCACTGCCTACAGTGCTATCGCACAAGCTGGTCATGCGCTTGACAGAGTGCAGGAAGAAGGGCATACTGCCCTATCTAAGGCCCGATGGGAAATCGCAGGTGACGGTGGAGTACATAAATGGCAAACCGAAGAGAGTCGACACTGTAATCATAGCGGCGCAGCACAGCAACGGAACGAGCATAGAGCAGGTGCGCCGAGACATCACTGACAAGGTGATAAAGAACGTTATACCGAAGGACCTGCTTGATAAAAACACGAAGATGATAATTAATGGAACAGGAAAGTTCACTGTCGGTGGAACTTTGGCAGATTCGGGGCTTACTGGAAGGAAGACGGTGGTGGATGGCTACGGAAGCATAGGGAAATCAGGAGGAGGCTGCTTCTCGGGCAAGGATCCCACAAAGGTCGACAGGTCAGGCGCGTACTACGCGCGCTACATGGCCAAGAACATAGTTGCGGCCGGACTGGCAGAGAGGTGCGAGATACAGATTGCATACGCAATCGGGGTTGCAAAGCCCGTATCCTTCTATGTCAACACGCTTGGGACGGGAAAGATAAGCGATGAGAAACTAAGGGCGATAATAGAGAAGAATTTTGACATGAGGCCAGGGGCGATAATAAAACAGCTTGATCTGCGCAAGCCGATATTCAAGAGAACGGCTGCATACGGGCACTTTGGAAGGGTGGGGCCTGAGTTCACCTGGGAAAAAACTGACAAGGCAGAGCTGTTGAAGAACGAGGCAAAGAGGTCAAGATAGGGTTATCTCTATCTGAACAGCATCAGGGACAGGTATTCTCATTATCTGCCTCAGAGCCTGGTCGCTGCCGTCTATCTCGACGAGCCACTTGTGTATGCGCATCTCCCAGTGGTCAAATGTGTGCGAGCCGTCGCCGCACGGGGTCTTGCGCGTGGGTATGATCATGCGCCTTGTCGGCAATGGAATGGGTCCCCTGCTCTTGACGTTTATGCTCTTCGCGATATCAACGATCTGCTTAGCGATGTCCCTCACTGACTTCATGTTCCTGCTGATCAGCTTGATTCTCGCTACCGGCATTCATCAACCCTGCTTCTTGACAACGTCAAGGACCACTCCTGCGGCCACAGTCTGGCCCATGTCCCTTATCGCGAACCTGCCAAGGGCCTTGAAGTCGCTGAACTTCTCGATGCAGACAGGCTTGCTCGGCTTCACCTTGACTATCGCCACGTCTCCGGTCTTGATGAACTCCGGATTCTTCTGAGCCGTCTGCCCTGTCTTCGGGTCCTTCTTCTCGCTTATCTCAGTTATCGTGCATGCGATCTGCGCAGTGTGTATGTGGAACACGGGAGAGTATCCCGGGGCTATCGCAGTCGGGTGGTTTATGACAACTATCTGCGCGGTGAACTCGTCAGCGACTGTGGGCGGGTTGCTTGAAGGTCCTATTACATCGCCGCGATGTATGTCCTTCTTGTCCACTCCCTTTATGTTGAAGCCAACGTTGTCTCCGGGCTCCGCCTTCTGCAGCTGCTGGTGGTGCATCTCTATGCTCTTTATGTCGGTCTTCACGCCTGCTGGCATTATCACCACGTTGTCCCCTGGCTTCATGACTCCTGTCTCGACCCTGCCTACTGGCACTGTGCCGAAACCCGATATGCTGTAAACGTCCTGTATTGGAAGCCTAAGCGGCTTTTCAGTCTCCTTTGCGGGCACGGTGAACGTGTCCAGCGCCGCTAGCAGCGTGGGTCCGTTGAACCACGACAGCTTGTCCGACTTCGTCTTCACGTTGTCACCCTGCAGCGCAGAGTATGGAATGAAGAGTATCTTGCTGGTGTCATAGCCTATGGCCTTCAGGAAGTTTGTGAGCTGTGCCTTCGTGTCGTCGAACTTCTTGGAATCGTAGCCCACCATGTCCATCTTGTTGACCGCTACTATGATCTGGTTTATTCCCAGAATCTTGGCGAGCTGCGCGTGCTCCCTAGTCTGCGTCTGCACGCCTTCCTGGGCGGAGCATACGAGCACAGCTGCGTCTGCCTGGCTTGCGCCTGTAATCATGTTCTTTACGAAGTCCCTGTGGCCTGGCGCGTCTATGATTGTGAAGTAGTACTTCTGCGTCTGGAAGTCCTTGTGGGCTATGTCTATAGTTACGCCTCGCTCCCTCTCTTCCTTGAGCTGGTCCATTACGAAGGCGAACTCGAAGGTTGCCTTGCCTAGCGCCTTTGCCTCCTCCTTCAGCTTGTTGAGGTCCTGCTCGCTGACTGCTCCGGCTTCATAGAGAAGCCTTCCTACCGTGGTCGACTTACCGTGGTCGACGTGACCTATGAAGATCAGATTCAGGTGTGGTTTTTCTGCCATTTTCATCTACCATTTGAGTGTGATTTATTGCTTGACGTAGAGCGCAGAATTCGAGAGAAAAGCGCCCCCGTAAACAGTAGTAATAAGTCGAGAACGTATTTAAATGTTTGCGTGAAACGCCGTCGGCAATTGACCAAACAACGCGGCACATACCTATAAGGTATTTATAATTTGCCAGGCAACTATTTTGCACTTGTTCTCCCGCAAGTACTGCAATTTTGCAGGAGGGATCAGATGCTGGAAGAGAAGTACAGTGAGTTCGAGAAGTTCATAGACGAAAACAAGAACCAGAGGAAGTTCGAGCAGAGCGTAGAGCTTGCGATAAACTTCAAGGGCGTGGACTTCTCCAAGCAGTCAAACAGGCTCAACGTGGACGTGCTGTTGCCCAACGGGCGCGGAAAGACCAACAAGCTTGCAATCTTCGCTACGGAGAAGAACGTTGTCGAGGCTGCAAGGAAGAACGGCATAGAGATCATAGACGGAAATTCACTGCCCACGATAGCGACAGACAAGGAAAGACTCAACTCGCTGCTGGGCTACGACCTTCTCGCTCAGCCCAACCTGATGCCGAGCATCGCAAAGCAGCTCGGACCGTTCCTGGGACCGAGGAACAAGATGCCCAAGCCGGTGATGAGCCTTCAGGACATGGGCAGGATGGCCGGGGAGACGAGCAAGAGGATATCTATAAAGAACAAGGGCAAGTTCCTGCCGACGGTGCACTGCGTCGTGGGCAGCGAGAAGATGGAAGCGAAGAAGATCTACGAGAACATACAGGAGGTGGTGGGCGATGTCGACAAGGCCGTGGGCTCCAACAGGATAAGGTCCGTGTTCGTCAAGCTTACAATGAGCAAGCCGCTCAAGCTGGTGTGATCATGACAATGCTGAAAGCGCAAAAAGTAGAATACGTGAAGAAGCTGCAGAAGGACATAGCCAGCTACAAGACCGCTGCGGTAATGCCGATAGACGGCGTGCCCGACAGGCTGCTGCAGAAGGTCAGGAACGACCTCAAGCCTGATTCGCACATGATAATCGCAAGGAAGACGCTGCTCGAGATGGCTCTCGGCAAGGAGAAGCTCGCCCACCTGGGCAGGAGCATGGACAAGAATTTCGCGCTTGTGCTCTCGAACAAGGAGCCCTTCGAGCTCTACAAGACGATACACTCGAACAAGCTCAGGCTCGGGGCCAAGCCCAATCAGACCGCCATCGATGACATAACGATAGAGCCCGGAGAGACGAGCGTGGCTCCTGGACAGACTGTGACTGAGCTGAAGAACGCTGGAATAGACGTGCAGATACAGAAGGGCAAGGTCGTGATATCGAAGAAGAAGGTGCTCGTTGAGAAAGGAAAGAGGATAAGCGGCGCCGTAGCGAACGCGCTGAAGATACTCGACATAAGGCCTTTTGAGGTTGCACCCAGGCTAAGCGTGGCGCTTGAGGGCAACATGCTGTTCAACGACATTGCGCTAAGCATAGATGAGGACTTCGTTGCAAGCGAGCTCGTGAGGAACTTCGCAGAGGCATTCACGCTCAGCCTCGAAGCGGGCATAGTCACGCAGTACAACGCCAACGTATTCATAGTGCGCGCATACAAGGGAGCAATCGCCGTGGGGCTGGAGGCGAAGGTCCCCGAGGATGAGATAGTCAAGATGCTTGCTGCGAGCGCAGCGGCGCAGGCCGGAGAGCTCGCAAAGAAGGCTGGTGTTAACGCTTAAGGTGAAAAAATGGAATACATATACGCTGCTCTTTTGCTAGACGCAGCCGGTAAGGAAGTGACGGAAGACAGCATAAAGAGTGTTGTCAAGGCGGCGGGCGAGACGCCCGACGATGCCATGGCAAAGTCTGTCGCGAACGCCCTGAAGGGAGTGAACATAAAGGACGTGATAAAAAACGCGCAGATAATGCAGGCGGCAGCTGCACCAGCAGCGGCACCGGCACAGGCGGCGGCTAAGAAAGAGGAGAAGAGCGAAGCTGAGGAAAAGAAGAGCGAGGAAGAAGCGGCAAGCGGACTCGCAAGCCTCTTCGGCTGAGTTCATGAAAGGAGTCGAGGAAGCAGACTACGCTGTAAGGCTGGCGGAAAAGCTGGGAGCAGAGTACGCCGAAGCCTACGTCGAGAGCAGCTACGGCAATTCCTACGCGCTCGAGCAGGGCGTGCTTAACAGCAGCGCCTACTACGAGAAGCTCGGCCTCAGGCTGCGCATCCTCAGGGGCGCGAGGCTCTACGTTTTCTCAACTAATGTGCTGGAAAAGAGCAACCTGCGCAAGGCCGTAGAGAACTTCAGGGGCTTCAGGGGCACAGACACGCGCCTGTCTCAGGAAAAACCCGAGAAGGCCAGCTACAAGGTGGAAGACAAGGTCAGCGTCGATACCCACGATTTCCTGAAGGACCTCGTTGACATGGACAAATCCATTGCCAGCAAGAAGTACGTGAAGTTCAGGAGCCTTTACGGCGGCGGAGGCAGGTCGAAGACATATTTCACCAATTCCGAAGGCGCCAGGATAATGGCCGACCTCCCCATGGTCAGCTCGTTCATGAGCATAATAGTGAGCAATGGCACTGCAACGAGGCAGCGCGTGCTCCAGTTCGGCGCGACAGGAGGCTACGAAATGATGAAGGTCAGCGACATGGAAGCACAGGCGCTGGAAGACTCGGCAAACATGATGAAAGTGCTCGATAAAGGGGTTACGCTGACTCCCGAACAGCTAAAGGAGATAAGGAATGTGGTCATGGCGCCGGAGATAGCCGGGATAGCTGTACACGAGAGCGTTGGCCATCCCCACGAAGCAGACAGGGTTTTCGGAAGGGAAGCTGCACAGGCCGGGACAAGCTACCTCACATCGAAGAACTTGGGATTGGAGGTGGGCAGTGAGGCCATAACGCTCGTTGACGACCCTACGGTAAGGAACAGCTACGGCTTCTACCTGTATGACGACGAAGGGGTGAAGGCGGAGCCGAAGGTGCTGGTGGATCATGGAAAACAGGCGGGACTGCTGCTCAACCGGGAGTACGCGCATGTGATGAAAACGCGCAGCAACGGGTCTGCAAGAAGCGACTCATACTCAAACGAGCCCATAATTAGGATGTCGAACACATACCTGAAGCCCGGAACAGCTACGTTCGATGAGATAATCAGCGAGGCGCGCGACGGCGTGTACATAAAGAACTTCATGGAGTGGAACATAGACGATACGAGAAGCTTCGAAAGGTATCAGGGCAACGAGGCATACCTGATAAAGAACGGAAGGATAGACAAGCCGGTGAAGAATTTTGTCATAGAATCTGGAACGATCGACTTCTGGCACGCTGCGAAACTGATGGGCAACGACCTCAAGCGCTTCGTGGGCAACTGCGGCAAGGGAGAGCCGATGCAGGGCGTACCCGTGACCATGGGCGGACCGACAACGCTGCTCTCATTCAGGAGATGATCACGTGATGGATGCGGAAACGATAGTCAAGCTCGGAATCAAGGCGGGATTCGACGAAGTAGTGGCAGATACCTACCTCTCTAGGCGCAGCTACCTGAAGATAGCGAACTCAAAAGTCGACTCAATAGTCACCAAGTTCGAGAACTCGGGATCGCTTTTCGTTTCAAGCAAGAAGCGCATATTCTTCACTAACATAGACAGGCTCGAGAAGAAGGAGGTCGACGCTGCTATAGCAAGATCGAAAAAAGTCATACAGATGGTGCAGCCTAAGGAAGACTACTTTGGCTTGGCTGAGGGGCCCTTCAAGTACAAGAAGGCGAGCGCCCCGGACAAGAAGATCGAGAGCATAAGCAACGAGGGCATAGCCGACATAGCATACGCAGCGATAAACGGCGCGTCTGGCGGAGGGGCGACCAACGTCGCCGGCACGGTTTTTGTGCGCTACAGCGAGAACGAGCTCGCAACGAGCAAGAGCGTTCACGCAAACGGAGCTGGAAGCGAGGTAAGGCTTTCGATAAGGACCTTTAGGGGAAGCAACTTTTCTGCGCAGGACGTGAATACGTCGCAGAAGCTAAGCGGCTTGAATCCCGAGAAACTGGGAAACGAGACCGCCATGATAGCTTCGCGCGCTAACAGGACCGGCAGGATAGAAAGCGGTATTTATGATCTTGTCTACGCGCAGTCTCCTGGAGGATCGCTCGTGTACATGACAAACGCAATGGCGTGCATAGGCAACGTCGAGACCGGAAGCAGCTGGTTCACCGGGAAGCTGAACAAGCCCGTAGCCAGCCCCGACATCAACATATACGATGATGGGAACATGGACGGCGCAATAGCCGCGTCTCCGTACGATGATGAAGGATATCCTACGCAGAAGACTGCGTTGATCAAGAACGGGAAACTGCTCAGCTATCTGCACAACTACTCCACTGCGAAAAAGTACAAGACGAAGAGCACTGGAAACGCGGGGCTCGTGGAGCCCGGAGCGAACACGATGCTGTTCGAGCACAAGAAGAAGGTAAAGGACATCGACGCACTTATAGAAAGGCTTGAGAAAGGCATTGTGATAACGAACACGTGGTACACCAGGTTCAGCAACTATCTGACTGGCGACTTCTCGACGGTGCCAAGGGACATCGCGCTGTACGTGGAGAACGGCGAGGTCAAGTTCGCGATCAAGCAGAGGGACGTGGGCTCGATGGTGGGCATAAGGATTACGGACAACATGGTGCGCATGCTAAAGAACACTGAATGCGCGGCCAGGGACACGAAGCAGGCTTCCAACTGGGACACGGAGGGCGACTACTTCTTCATGCCCAGCATACTCGTCAGGGGCGCGACGGTAAGCGTGGCCTAGCGCATTTATGCGGTTTCCCGTTTTCAGTGGCAGGATTTATATTTTTCAGATGAGGATAGACTTTGTGGGTGGATGCGAAGAGACGAGAAGCTAAGGAACATGCTGAAGCACCACGTGGAGATGGCGGAGAGGCTGAAGAACGTAGACCTGAGCAAGCTGTCTGAAAAGCAGCTCGAGAAGCTTGAGAAAACGCTAGAGGAACTGGAAAGCTACGTCCTTGTCCACATGAAGGCAAAGCAATGAGGAACTTATAAAAACTTTAACGCAGCAACACAGCTATAGTTGGTTTGAATGGATGTTTACGTAGAGAAGGAGCACTGCACTGGCTGTCAGCACTGCAAGGATGTCTGCCCCGTAGCTGTTTTTGAGATGAAGGGAAGAGGCACGCCAGACAACCCAGGTGCCGAAGGGGCCAACATGGATAGCGCACCCCCGGACCACCAGTGGAAGGGAAAGTCCAACCCTGAAAATGTGCAGAAGTGGAGCAATGTGCAAGACGGGCATAGGCACTTCGCGCAGGATAACAATGGCACGAGCGGGGGTCTCTCCGTGGCTGTGAATGGATCAGCGTGCATACTCTGCCAGGCCTGCCTGATAGAGTGCGAGGGCGAGGACATAGTCATAACCGACGACAGCGGCAACGTCTACAGGTCGATATACAAATAGTCCTTCCTAGTGGAACGTGGCGAGTATGTTGCCGTTGGCAAACGCGTTCGCTGTAATAGACTGGGTGGAGGTGCCGCTAAGCGTAACTCCGCTGGAAGTCCAGCTAAAGAAAGTCTTGCCGGCCCCGGGTATGGCATACAGCGAATAGGTTGCTCCAAAGACAAGGATTACGTTGGCTCCGTTTGCGTACGACACGCCGTCAAGGGCTATGAGTCCGTTAGTAGGGTTTGTGAGCAACTGCTCAGTGAACACCACAGACTTGTACGGATTGACGACAGTAATCGCAGTTCCGCTTGTGTTGTACACCTGCCTCGTGCATCTGGGAGCGCATATCTGGTAGCTGAGCGTGAATCTGGGATTAGCCTGCGAGCCTGTAGGAATTTTATAGGTGGGCATGTTGACACTGCATGTTATCGTGGATCCAGCGATTGCATTCTGCGGAAAGCACAATCCGCCATATGTAGAGTTGGAAGTGAATGATGGGGTCAGGACAACGCCATTGTAAGTTGTGAGCACGTTTTCGGGAAAATAGATTCCTGTTCCGAGGTTGTTCTGGAACAGTAAAAGAAACACCGTCCCGACTGAATTCGTGGCCATCAGAGCCTCAGAACATGGAAATGATGGTGAGATGTAGCACGATTCTGGTAGATAGGTGGGTGTATTCTTGCTTGGCAGCGACACCACAGCCAGCACAGAGACAACAAATATGCCAATTACCAGAAAAGCCCACGAGTAGGTGGTGAGAAACTCTACTGCAGATTGCGCTCTCATGCTATGAACCTTTCCATGAATAAGTTTATAGTTTTTTCAACTGACCATGAAGTCAACTGCAACCTCAACGTCTCTGGCTGAGTACGGCCTCGCTGTTCTGTATCCGAGCAGCTTGAACTTTTTCTTTCTTTTTGCAAAGAAAGTCCTAAGCGCAGATATCTCCTGTTTCACGCCGCCTATCTTGCAGAACGCGTAGTAGTGTATTGTGCATCTTCTGCCGCACATCAGGAGAGCCGAAGTCAGGAAGCGGGCGGCGCCATTCGGAAGCGGCATTATTATCCTGTCTGCAAAGCCCGCGTACTTCTCTTCAAATTTTTCCACACTGCCATGTTCCACCGCCACGTTGGGCGTCTTGTTTAATCTTGCATTTTCCCTTGCGTATGCGCACGCGGCTGGATTTAGCTCTATAGAAATAACCTCGCAATTCCTGTACTGCTTCGCTATCTCGATTGAATAGGGGCCTACTCCGCCGAACATCACAACCACACGCTCCCCATCCTTAACAAGGTCGCTTATGCGTTTCCTTTCGAAAGCGAGCCTGGTGGAGAAGAATGTCCTGCGTATGTCAAACTTGAACACGCAGCCGTTTTCTCTGTATGTTGCAATGTAGTTCTTCTTGCCCGCCACATAGACGAATCGCCTTGTCCTGTATCTGCCCTTCACCGCGCCTCCCTTCCTGAGCACAGTCTCTATGTTCCCGTTCTCGGAAAGCATGCGGCGCGCTACTGTTTTCGCTGATTTCGGAGGTGCATCTATGACCGCTATGTTTCCATAGAGGTCGTAGCCGCGCGCTGTTCTTGCTGTTTTCTTCATCACTGACTCCCTTCTGGGCAAGTTATATAAATTGGTTGCTACTTATTATTCTATAATTGCTCTCGGGCAAGCCTTCTTTTCAGAATTCAGGGGCTCAGCAGAGCAGGTGAAAATATGTACTTTATAGTAAGGGTAACGTCCAGCCAGGAGAGAATCACTGCGGACATTCTACAGAACAAAATAGAGAAGAGCACTGTTCCCGTCTATGCGATAATACTAGCCGAGGGCATGCGCGGCTACCTGATACTCGAAGCGCAGGACGAGAACGCCGCCAGGGAGCTCATACTTGATGAGCCGCACGTGAAGGGCATACTCCCGAAGCCCCTGAGCGAGGAGGACCTGAACCGCATGATGGAAGTGAAGAAGGTGGCGCAGGAGATAAACGTAAACGACATAATCGAGTTCATGAGCGGTCCTTTCAAGGGCTACAAGGCCAAGGTAATTAAGGTAGAGCCGACCAAGGAGGAGATAACTGTGGAGCTGATGGATGTGGCGGTGCCAATACCTGTGACAACGAAGTCAAGCATCGCCAGGATAATCCAGAAAGCGGAAAAGGTGTAAGCGTGCCTGAAGTTACAATAAGCGGATTGGTGGAGGGAGGGAAGGCCACGAGCGGGCCGCCTTTCGGTCCTGCACTTGGACCTCTCGGAGTCAACGTAGCGAAAATAATCGAGGACATAAACAAGCAGACCGGTGCATATGCCGGGATAAAGGTACCTGTCAAGATAATGGTAGACCCAGGCACGAAAGCATACAGGGTCGAGATAGGTTCGCCACCGAGCAGCGCACTTATACTCAAAGAGCTTGGCATACAGAAGGGTGCCAAGACGAAGGACGAGGTTGTGGGCAACGCCACGATAGAACAGCTGAAGAAGGTGGCCAAGGCGAAAGAGAAGTCTCTATATGGACACTCGCTCAAGGAGAAGGTAATGCAGCTCGCGGGCACGTGCAAGAGCATGAACATAACAGTGGAGGGCTTGCCAGCCAGAGAGGCAATTGCTAAAATTGAAAGCGGAGAGTTGAAGGTCTGATTTACATTCTGACTGCTTCCTCTATCTGCTTTTTGACTCCAGTTTGTGTTACCTCAATTCTTTCCACCTCAAAACCGGCATCTTGCATCGCGGTTTCTGTAAGGAAGTATCGTGCAGGATTACAGTTTACAACGCCCATGCCTCCTCCTCCGCCTCCTGAAAGTTTCGCGCCATAAGCGCCTTTCTCTTTTGCAAGAGTCACCATTGCATCGAGTTTCTCGCTGGAGACGCCGAGCTCTATAAGCAGCGCATGATTAGAGAGCATCAGTTCTCCAAGCTTTGCATTATCGCCTGATTGCAGAGCTTGCTTTTCTTCGATAACGATTCGTTGGACTGCATTAAAGATTTCTTTTGTTCTTGTAGGATATGTCCTTCCCTTAACATTGACTACGAATACGGTGTCGGCGGTGGGCACTTTTGGCCCAACACTTACGGCCAGGAGGTCAGGGAAGGCTGAAACTGCTATGTTTGAATAGCCTGTGGTTGGCGAGCCGATAACGTAGCCGCCGTAGTATACTGGGGGTACGTCCACTCCGCCTGCTCCAGGATTCTTGTGCAGGATTCTGTCAACTTCACGCATCATATCTATAACCTTAGCATCATCGAGAATGACTTGTGCCTGAGAAAGGACTGCACCAACAAACGATGCCCCTATGGCGGTGCTACTGCCCCACCCTTTCTGCGTCGGGACTCTCGAACTGGAGAAAAAAGCGTTTCCCATTACCGAGACTCCATGTTCTGCTTCCAGTCTGGACAGCACACGGCCGAATGCAAGGATGGTCTCTGATTTTGCCTCGGAATCCGTCCCTGAAATACCTGCGTTTTGTTGTATGAAAACCTTTATGTCTGCAGGCTTTTCTAAGGAACGATTGAGCGCCTTGAGTTCCTCGAGAACGAAACTTTTTGCGCATCTGAAAGCCCCGTCTTCGAGCACAATAGTTACTTGATCCGGACTGCTTTGCTCTGCCCTAGTTGATGCAAACTTACCTACTGCGACAGAGATGCAATCTGTGCCGGGTATCTCAGGCTGCTTTACAACAGTGTGCTCTCCAGCAATCTTTATGTTTGCTGGCGCTCGTATCTCCACCATGTTTGCAACCTTGATTTGCTCCGTTTATAAAGATTGACTTGAGAAAACCGCGTCTAGAAGAGCACCTTTGTGCAGAAGTTCTTCTCGCCCATAAACTTGCCTTTCTGAAAGGTTAGGGTTTAAAAACTTCTACGGTTGTCTACTTGTTTCTAACATACAGTTCTTCGATAGCAGACATTATTATCGGTGTGAACTCATTCTGGGGGATCAGGCTCTTGTATCTGCTCAGCGCGGTTTTTGCGCGTTCGCCGTACGCTTTTGCTGTTCTTTGAGCGTATTCAATGCCCCTATATTTTTCTATCATCTCCTTCAAGAAGTCTATCTCTTCGGATGTCTTGTCCTGTCTTTCCTTAGAGTATATCGCATCGATTTTCTCCTTCTCATCAGGCGTTGCGCTCCGGTACGAGTGCAGCATCATCAAGGTGAGCTTCCCCTCGTAGAGATCCCCGAATTTCTTTTTTCCGAATTTGCTTTCATCAGCGTTCATGTCAAGCACATCATCGACTATCTGGAATGCTATTCCGGCATTCTGCCCTATCTCCCTGAGCGCGTTGAGGACGCCGATCTGCTGGCCCGCGGCTATGGCGCCTATCTGCATTGGTCCGTAAACAGTGTAGTAGCAGGTCTTGCTGTCCGCAATCCTGAAATACAGTGCTTCGCTCGCATTCCTTAGGCTCTTTGTAAAATGAATGAAATTGTTCTCTATGTGCTGCCCTTCGGCGGTATAGGAGAGCATGTCGTAGAACTTTTCGAAAATCAGGTTGCCCTTTTCAGGACCTACCTGCAGCGCGTAATCTTTGAGTATGCGCCACATCGCCATGTGCCCGATGTCTGAAGCATTTATCGCGTTCTGCCAGCCGTACAGTTTGTGGGCTGCGGGTTTTCCTCTCCTGTATTCTGATCCGTCGAAGGCGTCGTCCTGCATCAGTATCCAGTCCTCGGACGCCTGCTGCGCCGCGGCGGGAAGCAGCAGCTCCTTCTCTCCAGCTCCGAAGAGCCTGCCCGAAAGCATGACCAGCCCGGGCCTTCTGTACTGGCCCATCCGGTCTATGTACTCCCTGACAACCTTTGCGAAATCCTCATTCTCGAAGCTGGGCAGGTACGAGACAATCTTGCTATGGATCGCTTCCTTGTAGGCTGTTACGAAATAATTGAAACTGTGCGCGTTTGCGCTTATCCCCATGATAGATTTGGCTTCGATAAGACATATAATCGAGAGGACTGATTCCGCAATTGACGAAGCCGCCTATCTCTTGGCTTTCTTCCTGTACGCAGACAAATTGAATTTCTTCGTGACCAGGCCGAAGATCTCTTTCGCTATTGCCTCGCGCTCCCTGTAGCCGTCAACGAGGTAGATCCTCTTCGGCTCTTTCTTCTTTAGGAAACGGTATGCGTGTGAGGTTATGGTGAAGTAGAGCACGTCGCCTTGGGTGAAGGCGCGGTTCTCCCTTCGCGCCTCTCTCTCGCTCATCTTTGAAACTGGAACGTCAAGGACTATTGTCATGTCAGGCCACCTGACTGCGTTTCTCAAGCCCGAAAACGCGGCATACAGCGTTTCTATTTTCTTGTTACACGCCTTCAACTCCGCACCGATTATTTTATCAACGAGAGGCTCGAATTGGAGCTCTTCACGTTGGCTGTCCGTATAGATGAGCTTCGCGAGGAACTCGGGGCCACTAGACGCTGACCTTCGCTTCGCCGCGATAGCATTAAGGACTATCCTCGTTGCCGCGTGTGCGAACACAGAGTCTATGTACCTGCCCAAGAGCACTATGTGGGGCCTGTCGCCCAGCTCCTCCAGTATCTCAGCGTACCTCTGCTTCATCAGCGCCATGTACACAAGCATGTCGGTGCCTTCCTCTACCTGCGGTAGCTGCGCGACCCACAGTTTCTCTGCGGGCTTGTGTGAGAACGGCTTGAGCGTGGTCTGGAGCATCTTGCGGTTTATCATCTTGTGAACCGCGGTGTTATACTTGCTCCAAAAACTGCCCGCCAGCATGGCCGCCTGGGTGGTCTTTCCGGAGCTGCCGATGCCCTCAAAGCTTATTATAAGGTTGTCTTTTGCCATCGGAAAACTCACAGTATTACATCTATTTGGGGGATTTAAGAAGATATCTAATCGTATAGACTGTTCCGCAATCGACGAACCAGGAAGCCTAAATTCCACAATTGACGAAGTTAGCACCATTGCTTAAATACCCCGGAAATCCCACTATCTACGAGATACGGGCGGCTAATGAGGTGTAGGCGCCGGCTCTAAGTGATACGAAATGAACGACGGGGAGTTCGAAGATTATCTAGATAGCCGAGCCGAAGTGATAAACGAGAAGATCAAGGAATACTTGGTCAAGGAGTCATCCGACGAGTTCATCGGCAAGCTTCTGGGCAAGGCCGGCTACAAGTACCATCATGAGGCACTTAGCAGGTCTGTTCTTGACCCTGCCTGGTACCTCATAGGCCTGGGTGGAAAAAGGTGGAGGGCGACGCTCATGTATCTCATGATGGAGGCGCTGGGTGGAGACGCTGACCACTACCTTGAATTCTGCCTTGTGCCGGAAGTGATACACAACGCCACCCTCATACATGACGATCTCGAAGACGGCTCGCAATTCCGCAGGGGAGCTGCAGCCGTGCACATCAAGTACGGTTTGGACGTGGCAAACAACCTTGGCGACTTCATGTACTTCTTCCCGCTCGTAGCGGTTATGGACAGCAAGAAACTGTCCGATGAGAAGAAGACCCGGTTTCTCAGCGTGTATGCGAAGGAGATGCTGCGCGTGACCACAGGTCAGGCCGCTGACATAGCCTGGCACAGGTTCCTCGTGGACCCCATGAAGATTACAGAGGACCATTACCTTCAGATGACATACGACAAGACGGGCGTTCTCGCCAGGATGGCCTGCAAGCTCGCCGGAGTTCTGGCCGGAACTGACGAAAACACGATGGAAGTCATGGGGCATTTCGGGGCCACCATAGGTGTGGCTTTCCAGATACAGGACGACCTGCTCAACATATACCCAAGCGAAGTCTCCAAGACAAAAGGAGGAGTTGGAGAGGACATAAGCGAGGGCAAAATATCGCTGCCCGTGATCTATGCGCTTCAGCACTCGAATGAAAATGACAGAAACAGACTGCTGGAGATACTGAAGATGCACACTCAGGAGCAGCAGCTTAGGGACGAGGCGATAGGCATAATAGACAAATCTGGAGCCGGAGACTACTGCAGGCAGGTGGAAAAGAAGATAGTGACAGATGCGTGGGACCAGCTTGACAGTCACCTGCAACCGTCTAACGCCAAGGAAAGGTTAAAGGGGCTTGCTGATTTCTTAATAAACCGTTCCAAGTAGTCTGCACGAAGAGTGTTTTAGTGGTAAAAGTTGTCAAAATCGGGGGCTCCCTCCTCTATGACGAGAACGGCGTCCTTGACGAGGCGAAGCTCGGAAAACTTTTCCGCTCGTTCTCAAAGCAGCTTGGAAAGAATGTAATCTACGTACTGGGTTCGGGAAAGATGCTGCACGAAGTGGCTGAGAGCTGCAAACTCAACGAAGAGCACGACTTCAGGAAGAGAATCCAGGGCTTCAAGCTAGTAAACAAGTTCACTGAGCAGAGGCTTGCTGGAATCGAGAGATCTACTGGAATAAAACCGCTGCCTGCGATGTCGCTATTCGTGAAGAAAACGCTTGGCAACAAGAAAAAGCATGAAATTCTGCTTTTCGACGACTGCATCGAAGACCTGCCCGCGGTCATACTCTCGGGCTGTGTGCTTGACAGGACGGTTCTTTTCAGCACCATATCAAGCGACACGGTGGCGGCGTTCATCGCAGACAAGAGAAGGGCATCGGAACTGATAATCGCCACAAATACGAACGGGGTGCTCGGCAAATCCGGAAGCACTATGCGCAGGGTGAGGCTGGGCGAGTACGACAAGCTCAAGTTCATCAAGGGCGGGATGAAGGACAAGATAAGAAGGGCGAGGTATGCCATTGAAAAAGGCATATCCACATATATTGTCAACGGCGAATCCATAATCAACAACCTGAAGGTGGAGATGCTGTTGAGCAAAGGAGAATGCACCAGGGTAGTGAGATAACGCCATCGAGAAGCGTGGCCTCATTCTTCAACCAGAGGGCCGATTTCTACGAAAACTACCTGAATCACACTGACCAGAAGAAGGTCGCGAGCAGGTACATCTCGCAAATGCTTGAGGGCATGGCGCCCCAGGGCCCGATAAGGATACTCTGCATAGGCGGTGGAAGCGGGGAAGGCGACCTGCAGGTGATAAAGAACCTTTCCGGGAGGAGAGGAAGGAAGTTTGTCATAGATTATATCGACCCCTCGGCCACCATGTACGAAAAATTCCTGAAAAGGGCAAGGAAACTTGGTTTGGACAGTGGGATAGGAAACGTATATCTGAAGAGATTCGAAGACGTTTCCTGCAGGCCGGAACCGCAGGACGTGATACTGGCCCTTAACTCGCTCTACTTCATCAAAAACTGGAAAACAGGCACCAGAAACAACCCGCTGAAGAAGATGTTAGGCCTGCTGCGGCCAGGGGGTGTCGCGGTGCTCGTGGTGCGAAGCGTGAGAAGCCCCCACACAATACTGAAGAAAATGGCAGGGGGAGGGCGCACCACCGGCGATGTGCTCGAGAAGGCGCTGAGAAAGTGCAACATCTCTTATTACAAGGAAGATGTTGCATCAAGCATAGACGTTACTGACTGCTTCGGCAAAGGAGGAAAGTTCCTGTACAATTCTGCCTCTTACAAACTGCTCTCGTTCATTTTCGGAGACAGATGGGCGCGGCTGTCAGATAAAAGGAAGAGTGCGCTGGTAGAAAAACTCAAGGAGTTGTCTGTGGCCAGGAACGGAAGACGCTACATGAAGGCTGTCCATCAGTATTTCTGGATCAGGAAGGGAAACGGCAACGTAAAGGAAACGGCAGAGACAGGAAAGGCAATGAAAGACAGGCGCGCGCTGGAGAAAAAGTTAAAGGGCAGCATAAACAGCGTAAGGAACTTTCCAGTCAAGGGAATCCTGTTCAGGGACACCACGCCGCTGCTGAGGGACAAAGAACTGTTCGATGAGATAACGGATTACGCGATGATGCTCTACAAGGACGAAGGGGTCGATTTCTGCGTGGCGAAGGACATGCAGGCGCTCATCTGGGCCGGTGCCATCGCATCGAAACTTCACTGTGGCGTTGTGCCGATGTTCAGGAAGGACCTTGCCGGACCGGTGATATCTTCAGTTTACTCGCACGAATACAATCCGGAGCGCCTGGTCCACCTGCAGAAGAACTCGATCAAAAGGGGGCAGAAGGTGCTGATGATCGACTACATTATGGCCACGGGCGAAACGATGAGAACCATGGCAAGGATGGTGGAGCATCTTGGTGGCAGGATAGTGGGCATATTCTCAATCATCGAGCTGGGCAAGCTGCAGCCCAGGAAAGGGCTTGAAAAGTATAGGATAGACACGATTGTTAAGTACTGAATAGCAATCATGCCAAACAGCAACGCGCTTTCCCGCACAATGTGCAGTATTTCGCGTCGTGAGCAGGCTTAACTTCCGAGATCGGAACGGGTTCGGGTGTTACACTGCTCCTATGGCCGTTTGACAGAAACAATAGGCGGATAAGCTATATATTCCTAACGTCAGGCTTTGAGCTTCTCCACATTCTTCATTTCCGAGAGGCTTCTCAGCGCCCAGAAAGTGGCGAGTGCCATGTTGTACTTGTCCCTCGTCCTTCCCCTTGCGAATGTCCACACGTCCTTTATGCCGGCGAGCTCCAGTACCGCCCTCGCGTTTACTCCTGCTACCACGCCGACTCCCCTCGGGGCGGGCTTGAGTATTATCTCTGCTGTGCCTACCTTCGCCCTTAGCGTTATCGGCAGCGAGTGCGCTGTTCCGCAGTTGCATTCCCAGGACCCGCAACCCAGGGCCAAAGTGATTATGTGCAGTTTCGCGTCCTTGACCGCCTCTTCGAATGCGGGCCTTACCTCCACTGCCTTGCCCACGCCCAGGCCGACGTGTCCCTTCCTGTCGCCAACTATGACAGTGGTGCGGTACTTCATCTTCCTCGCGTCCTTTGTCATGCGCTGCACGCTCGCTGTCTCGATGTTCTTTGTCTCGAGGCCAGGCAGCAGTGCTTCTACTATCTCGACCTCCTTGATAGGCTTGCCCATCGCGAATATCTGTTCGATGCTCGTGATTTGGCCGGCCTTGACCTGCTCGCCCAGTTTTGTCTTCGGCGTCCACGCCGCTATGCTAAAGACGGGCTTCTCCTCGTCTTCCCTTCTCCTTCTATAAAATCCTCCGCCGAACAAATCAACTACCCTTCAATATCTTCTCCTTTACCTCGTTAAATAGCTTTGGCAGCGCCTCCGGCTGCACGTTTGCTGCCGTGTATCCGCCGAACTGCTTCTTCAGCCGATCAGGCTTGGCCTTCAGCTGCTCCGCGTACTTTGCCGTCTGGCTAGCGTTGTACGTCTCCTCCTTTATGTCGAAGCTGCCCTTCAGCTTCATGCCGCCGTCTACGCATCCCTTCGCGAACGCGAATGCCACGGCGCCCTTTATCGGGGTCGTTATTCCTATGTCGAGTATCAGCTCGCCTCCGTGCTTCGCCTTCTTTGCGAGAAGCAGCCCTGTCAGGTAGGCCGTCGGCCTGTTGCTCCTGCTTGGCCAGCCGTACTTCGCTGCAAGCTCTCCTGATTCTGCGCTTGCCACTATCCTGTCGCCCTTCTCGTCGTATTTCACTACCTGGCCCATTACCCTCTTGTTTGTCTTCCTAACCACTACCCGTTCGAGGCCGCCCTTGACCAAGGCAAGGCGCTTCCTGTAGTCTGTCACGCCCTCTCTCCTTCTCCTGAACTTGACCTCCTTGACAGTTTTCATCATAAGCTCACGTGTGCATGCTCTTCGCGTACTCGTTTATCTGCTTTATCTCGTCGTCGCTGACCTTGATGCCCTCATCGCTGAGGTGCAGCAGCAGCGAGCGCTTGTCCGGGAACGCGTTGCCCTTGACAAGCAGGTAGTATCTCTTGAAAGTGGGGTTGTCGACCTTCTTCATAAGCTTCAGCCTCTTCAGCAGCAGCCTCTGCGACCTGACCTTCTTCTCCCACGTCCTCCCGCGCCTTGCCTTGGAGCTTCCCCTCCTCTTGCCAGTTCCCCTCTTCCTTCCCTCGATCTTTGCCTTCTTGTGGAGCTCGCTTTTCTCCTTGACCGCGACGATAGCCCCGCTCTCTATAAGCTTTCTGACGTCGTCCCTGGTTATCGCCTTCCTTATGTCCTCCATGGACTCGGGCCTGATCTTGAGCGCGTTCTCGCCCCTGCCGAGTATCTGGCTTGCTATCCTCTTGGTGAACTTTACGCTCATTTTCTCAACCTGTTGACCACTCTTATTCCCTTGCTGTCAGCGAGCTTCTGCATAAGCGCCCTCTTCCTCCTCGATATGCCGTGCGCGAAAACGGCAACGTGCTTCTCGTCCTTCTGCATCGCAGCCATCTCTGCCTCGTTATGCACGAGCAGCTCGAACATGCCCTCCTTCCTTGCGAACCTCACTTCAGCGGAGTTCTTGTAGCCTATCTTCGGCGTGGCGCCGTACCCCTTCTTGTCGATCCTCAGCTTGTTGTCTATTCCCCTCTGCTTCCTCCATCTCTCGGGCACGCCCTTCCTCTTCTTGGCGCCGAAGTTAGGAACCTTGAATTTTGGATGTGATTTCTTGCCTGCCATATTGATCATTCCTCCTGGACGAAGAAGATGCCGTCCTGGAACACGCGCGAATCCTTTCGCCTCGCGAACGAGAGCCTGTTTATGTTCGCCGCCGTCTGGCCCACGTCATACGGGTCGACGCCCTTGACTGTTATGTCCTGGCCCTTTATCTCTACCTTGGTTGTGCCCACTATCTTCGCCACTCTCGGCTTCTTCTCCCCGAATACGTTCTTGGCGAACACTCCATCGCCCTTCACCTCTATTGCCATGGGGAAGTGCGCGAATACCACCTTCATGTGCCTTTCGAGGCCGCCTTCCACTCCGGCAATTGCGCGCTTTATCTCGCTCGACAGTGCCTGGGATGCTAGCGCCGCCTTCTTCGCGAGCTTCTTGTGCTTCACCTCGCTGAGCAATATCTTGTCGCCGCTTATGGAAACTGTGAGCAGCCTTCTGTTGACCTTCTTCCTGGTGGACCCCAGCTTTCCGCTGATCACGAGCTCGTCCTTGCCTTCGGCCAGCTCCACCTTGACTCCGCTTGGTACTTGTATCTCTTGCATAAGCGTCACTAGTAAACATACGCCAGGAGCCTGCCTCCCATGCGCTTTTCCTTCGCGTCCCTGTTGCTCATTATGCCCTCCGGAGTGGACATTATCAGCAGCCCGAAGTCCTTGCTGGGTATGTACCTGTTCTCATATCTCCGGTAGTCGCTGACCTTGACAGCGTGCCTCGGCTTCACGGCGCCTATGTTGTTTATCTTGTTCGCGAGCGACACCTTCAGCGACTTGAACTTGCCGTCCTGCACCTCCTCTATCTCATTCACGTAGCCGTTCTGCTTAAGAGTCATCAGCACGTTCCTCACAAGCTTTGTCGAGGCTACCGTGCACTGCTCCCTTCCCAGGTTTTCGTACGTCTTTATCTTGTTGAGACTTTCAGCTAGCAAATCTGCCATAAACACCACTACAGCTTCTCGAACCCGAGGTCCTTTGCTACCTCCCTGAAGCACCTCCTGCACAGGTAGAGATTGTAGGACCTGATGAGCGCCCTGGAGTTGCCGCATATCTGGCATCTCCTCAGCCCCTTGCCCTTGTACTTCTCGTTGTAACTTATCTTCATCGTGATCATTCCTCGGTTATCTTCGCGCCGAAATTCTTCTCGAGATATGCCTGCAGCTCCTCCCTCGTTATGCGCCTGTGCTTTATGCCGACGCTGCTGCTCTTCCTCTTCCTCAACTCCACCCGTACTCCGGGCCTCGAGAACGAGGCGTTCACGTTGAGTCCGAGCATGCCTATCTTGGGATCGTACTTTACGCCGCTGAACTCTATGTACTCCTTGATCCCGAAGTTGACCGAGTTGTTTGCTATCGCGTTCCTGCCGAGCGCGTTGTTGCTCGCGTCGAGAGCGCTCCTCAGAAAGTCTTCTGCTTGCTTGTTCCTGAGCGTCACCACGGCGCCTATTATCTGGCCCTTCCTTATGCCGAACTCTGGAAACCTCTTCTTCGCCTTCGTATGCGCGGCCTCCCTGCCGGTGAGCTTCTTCAGCAGCGCCCTTGCGTTGTCTATCTTGTCCTCGGTGGAGCCTATGCCCACGTTGACAACGAGCTTGTCAAGCCTTATGTTCTGCATCGGATTAACCATATCAAGCACCAACAACCATTACGTTCTGCACAGGCGTCTCGAACGTTGCTCCCTGCGACTCTACCTTCACTGAGGCGACGCTCGTCGCGCTTCCATTCTTTATCTCCCTTATTATGCCTGTCTCTGAAGCGTGGGCGCCGTCCATCACAAGGCACTTCGCGCCGCTAACCATCTTCAGCACCGCCTTGACCTTGCCTTCAGACACGACCACTGAGTCGTTCACCCTTGTGCTGCCCTCTCCCGCGGCCACTGAGCCGTCGTATAGCCTCAGCATCACCTTCTTGCCCGGTGCGAGATACTTGCCGATCACTTTGAGCGTCCTGTCGTGGGCCTTTGCCTTTTCCAGCTTGATGTCGCCGTTCTTGCCCACGCCCACTGTGTATACCTCCTTTGTCTGCGTGAGCACCAGCACGTCGCCGAAACCTATCGGATACCTGTCTTTCGAAACCTTCCTGCCATTGACCTCGACGTTTCCCGACTTTATGATCTTCCTCGCTTCGCTTGCGTTTGCAGACACGCCGAGCTTGTCGCGCAGAAGAACAAGCAGCGCCACGCTCCTCGCGAGCCTGTGCCTTCCCGGGGCCGGCTTCGCCAGGTACTTCGTCGTCTTCCTGCTCACTCTCGCGTATGTGCTCGAAGCGAGCCTGTTCAAGTGCCTTGAGTTGCCGTGTCTTGCCATGCGATCACTGCTGCTTTGCAGCGGGCTTCGCAGCCTGCGGTCTTGCAACCTGCAGCTTCGCCGCCCTGAGCTTGTCGCTCATGTCCATGTCTGTTATGTAAACGTTAGAGGCGCTTACCGGGACAAGCGACTCCTTGCCCTTCGCGTTCTTGCGCGTTATGCCCTCTATGAAAACGGCTGCGCTGCGCAGGTCAACCGCGGTCACCTTGCCGCTCTTCCCCCTGCTTGCGCCAGCCATGACCCTTACTGTGTCCCCCTTCCTCACGCTTATGCTCCTCTTCTTCACTCCCAGCTTTGACGCGAGCTCCTTGGCTATGTGCGCGTGAACGAACTTCTGCCTAAGGTGATTGGCTGCGGTGTACCTGAACAGCCTCTGCTTCCTGGGCTTGCCGCTTTCTATCATAAACATCATGAGCACCAACTACACTATTCTCGAGGCTATGCCTGCTATCTTGGCGTATCTTTCGACCACTTCCCTGGCCATCGCCCCCTTAACCTCCGTCCCTATTGGCAGGTTGTCATCGCCGACCATTATGCCCGCGTTGTCCTCGAACCTCACGCGCATGCCGTTCGGGCGCCTTATCGGTGCCCTCTGCCTGATTATGACCACGCGAACAGGCTTCTTGAGATAAGCGGGCGTGCCCTTGATCACGCTTGCGATAACTATGTCTCCGAGGCCCGCGGCCGCGAGCCTTCCGTGGGCGTGGCCCTTGCCAAGCTTGTTGATTATTCTGAACTCCACGGGCCCGCTGTTGTCGGCGCACGTTACAGTGGACATTGGCACCAGCGTCCTGCTAATCCTTGATGAAATTCCTTTCATTAAATCACGCCGCCTTCGGCTTCACTATGCCGGTTATTGCGAACGACTTCGTCTTGCTCAGCCTCCTCGATTCGGCGATGCTGACGGTGTCGCCTATTTTCGCGTTTATGCATTCCGGGTTGTGTGCCGCTATCCTTGAATGCTTTCTCAGGTAACGCTCGTACTTGTAGAGGTATATGGTGTAGTCTACCTCGACTATCGCTGTCTTCTTCGCCTTGCTGCTTACGACTAGGCCGGAGAGGCGCGTGCCCCTCGTCTTGAGCTGCCCATGTACGGGGCACCTCGGGTCGTTGCATTGCGTTTGCGCTTGCTTTTCCTGCATCACATTTCCCTTCTCTTCCAGTACTTCATTGCCTTCTCGATCCTGTCCTCAGGACGGAAGTTTATCTCAACTCCGCTGACTATGAACGACTTCCTTCCCGCGTAAAAGCGAAAGGTAGACGTTGCTTTGACCAGCCTTGCGAGCCGGTTGCCCGTGTCTACTACGAGAGTGTTTTTGCTCTCGTCAACTACGGTACCATGCAAACCAACCTGCTTCCTGTCGCGGCATTTGATGACGCGCACGCGGAGCCCTATAAGCTCGTTGAGCACTATGTTCCTGTTGTTGTAGCCGCTGAAGTCGCTAGCTGCCATGTGGTTATTTGCTTATTAAATTTAATAAGGACACATATTTAAAGTTATCAGGGAGCGAAGACGGCATGGGATACAGACATAAAAAGGCGCAGGCGGCGATGCAGTACCTCATGACGTACGGGTGGGCCTTGATAGTTATAACTGTCGTGCTCATAGCGCTGTATGGATTCGGCGTTTTCAACTTCGGTAGTCTCACTCCAAAGGCGCCGCCGGGAGGGTGCCAGGTATACAAGCAGACAGGCCTGCCTTCAAGTCTTGGGGGGACATGCAACAATGAGCTGCCGCAGTTTGCTGGAGTTTTTGGAGGCAGTCAGTACATAACGGTAAACACTGCTGGATTCCCCACAGGTTCTTCTCCGAGAACGCTTACGGCATGGATCAACATTCCGTCTTACTCCAATGGCGGATGCGGGCAAGAGATGGCCACCGGATATGGAAGCGGCACATGTAGCGGCGAATATACCGGCCTTGGGCCTGATGGAAGCGGTTACATATCTTTTGCCGGTTGTGGAGACGATTACCATTCTTCGTTGATGGCGTCTTTGAACACGTGGGTTTTCATAGCCTCCACTTACACATCCGGCTCCACACAGGTGACCATTTATATGAATTCGCAATCGGTTACAGGAAGCCTGGCCAGCGCATTGTCCACAAACCTTGGGGGCGGAGCGATTGGCGCATGGGGTACAGGTTGCCAGCTCACTGGAAAAATAGCTGACGTGCAGCTGTACAACGCCTCTCTTCCGCCAGCAGACATACAGAACCTTTACATGGAAGGGATAGGAGGCGTGCCTATCGACCTGAACTATTTGGTAGGCTGGTGGCCGCTCAACGGCAACGCCAATGATTACTCAGGAAACAATCACACCAGCACAGTTCAAGGAGTAACTTTTACACCTAATTGGATCAATGGCTATTCATCACCCTGAAATCGAGAAACCCTAATATTTCTATCACTGCTACATTAACTGAGCAAGATGCGCAACGCGAAGCGGGTCAAGAAGGCGCAGTCCGCGATGGAGTACCTGATGACCTATGGCTGGGCGATACTCATAATAGGCGTTGTCCTTGCGGGTCTGTTTTATCTCGGAGTTTTCAACGCTTTCACGCTGGCTCCAAGGGCGCAGACAGGCTCGTGCCAAGTGTACAGACCCTACGGTCCATGGAGCGTGTCTCTGGTCGCGCTGACTGGCGTATGCACAGGTTCGCTGCCGCAGTATGTTGCGGAATCCACATACGGCTACATACAGACAAACACCGCCCTTCCGAAGCTGACGCAATATACCGTAGTGGGATGGATAAACAACCAGTACCCGCCCAGCGGCGAATCCGGGCACACGCTCGCGCAGGGCAACATTTATCTTGTTCCGAACGGCAACACATATGAGATGGAGATGGACACGAACGGCGGCCTGAAATACGCCTCGAACGGACTGCAAGCGCAGCCGATCGGCGCGGCAGTCATATCGGGGCTGCAGTACGGCGCCTGGTACATGCTCGCACAGACGGTTGACTCGAACGGAAACACTGTGAACTATGCTTATTCTCCTGGCAAAACCACACCCACCACGGCTTCGCAGAGCTACGGGCAAGCGGTTTATCAGCCGTCCTCCACATGGTGCTTAGGTTCGTGGGCCTGCAACCTCGCCACCTATCCGTTCAACGGCGAGCTTTCCAACATACAGATATACAACGCGTCGCTTTCCTCCAACGAGCTCGGCAACATTTATCTTGAGGGAATAGGCGGGGCTCCGACAGTTCTTCAGAACCTGGTGGCGTGGTGGCCGCTGAACGGAAATATAAACGACTACTCTGGCAACAACAAGACAGCATACGGAAACAACGTCATCTTCTCCGGCACCCTGACCGGTTACACCGTGCCCTAGCGGAGCCAAGGCTAATATTTTTATCATTTCCACTCCTGTTGAGTCTGATGCGTGCAACACGTATGTCCATGCGGGCGCAGAGCGCACTGGAACTGCTGATGAACTATTCATGGGCGCTCGTGATAATCGCGGTGGCGCTGGCCGGGCTATTCGCTCTCGGTGTGTTCAACACAAGCAATTTTGCTCCCAGGGCCACGCCGGGCTCGTGCTATATATACAGGCCAGATGGGCCGTTGAGCGCGGCCGGAATCGCGTTGACCGGTACCTGCAGCGGCGCACTGCCTGAGTTCGTGGCCACCTTTGCAAGTGCGAGCAGCCAGTACGCTGCTATTCCCAACAGCGGCACGTTTTATCCTAGCGCGGTGACTGTCACCGCTTGGGTGTACATGGCAGGCAATCCATCTGGAAGCCAGATCGTGGCCGGCAACACTGCCGAGAGTTCGGGAGGATGGCTCCTGTGGATAGACCCCAGCTATGTGGTCGTATTTGGGGTTTACACTTCCTCATGGATAACCGGGGGCACATCCGCGAACCTTTTCGGTGCGGCCGCGTGGCATCAGGTTGCAGCAACCTGGGACGGATCGAAATTCTACATTTACGTGGACGGAGTGCAAAAGGCAGGACCTGTAACCGCCTCTGGAACTATGGGCAACAATGCGCAGCCGCTGGACATAGGAAGGTTCCTCACCGGAGTCGATTACTTCAACGGTCAGATGTCAAACATACAGGTATACAACGCCTCGCTCTCGGCGAACGACATAAACGCCCTCTACCTCGAGGGCATGGGTGGCGCGCCGCTCGTACTGCAGAACCTCGTTGGCTGGTGGCCGCTCAACCAGAACGTAAACGACTACAGCGGCAACGCGAACAACGCGACCTCGAGCAGCAACTCCTACACCGGCACAATCTCAGGCTACACGGCATCCTGAGCCTTCCGAATGCGATATATCCTTTGCCGTGCAGATGCATAGTGCACTTCATGCGGGTAAAAAACTCTGGAAAAAAGGCGCAGCCGGCGCTTGAGTATCTGATGACCTACGCCTGGGCAATTGTGATAATCGCGGTAGTGCTCGTTGCCCTAATAGAACTGGGGATATTCAGCGGTAACACTACTTCTGGAAGGGCCCAGCCTGGCGCATGCCAGGTCTTCAGGCCGGGTGGACCATTAAGCACATTCAACTTGCAGCTTACTGGGCTTTGTAATGGTGAAATTCCTCAGTATGTGCCGTACTTCGCTGGTCCTGGAGTCGACTGCTCTAATATTGGCGCGCCCTATGTGCAAGTCAATAACTTTAAAATGAGTTCAACGTCTGCCCTTACAATATCGTTCTGGGCAAAGTCAACAAACTCGCTTGTAAATAATGGTGCGGTTGTGGTTATTCACGGAGGAAACCACTGCAGTGGAGGGTGGGGTGATGTGTCTCTCGGATATCCGTCCACGTACATCTATAATCCTGGTACAGGAACCTGCTGGTCTCCGGTACTGCCGATGAGCACGTCCTCATACGGCTTTTTCACTTTAACACTGAACGGTGCTGCAGGTACAGCGACGGTCTACAGCGGCACAAGCGTGGTCGGCACGAGTCCTTGGAGCGGGAGCTGGAGCCCTGCCGGAAGCGCTCTCGATATAGGAGTGTATTCCCCGACATGCAGCGACAATTTCCAAGGGTACATTTCAAACGTGCAGATATACAACGCGTCTCTGGCAGCCCCTGAAGTAAACGCGCTCTATTTAGAAGGTATAGGAGGCGCGCCGCTCGTACTGCAGAACCTCGTAGCGTGGTGGCCGCTCAACGGCAATGCGAACGACTATAGCGGTGACAACCAGACGGGGATCGCGGTCAACGTCGTCTTCTCAAGCCAGTGGACGGACGGCTATAGCACGCCTTGAAATAGTGCTTGGGCTACTTGACTATTATCTTGTCGGATATCTCGACCACACGATCGACGCTGTACCTGACCGGGTTGCCGAACGAGGTGTTGACTATGAGCCCGCCCTTCTTCGTGTCTATGCCGGCGACCTTACCTATAAGCGTGCCCAGCTCGTTGACAACAACCTTGTTCTTGAGCTTCCTCGTCTTCAGCGCGCGTGAGCGGAGCGTGTTAGCTGCCGTAGAGATCGCCACGCCGCCGACTATTGCAGCAAGAGTGAATCCCAGGAACTGGCTGAAGTATATCTGGCCGAGGAGCCATGCCATGAATGAGTATGCGAGGACCCAGACTATCACTGACGAGCCTATGTATACGCCGTATCTGAAGTTACGGAACACGTACCTGTTCGTCTTTGTGTCTATTATCCTGCCGAGCAGGTAGAGGCCTAGCATGAATGGAAGAAGAAGCAGGAAACCCTCTACGGCGTATGCTGTCGAGAAGCTTGCATCTCCAGTTATCTTGAGCTGCGACAGGTAGTTGCTCGCACCGATGAATATGCTTGCTACGAAGAAGACAAGCGCGCTGAGGTAGAAGACGAAACTCATCCTCTCTATGCTGAACCCGAATCCGCGGAATGAGCCGATCAGCGTCTCCTCGAGGCCGAAGCCCTTGATGAGCAGGTAGAGACCTATCAGACCTATCGGGACCTGCCAACTGAGTCCCGCAGCGTAGCTGATTGCAAAGAGCAGGAAAAGGACCGCAGGGATGCCGAACACTATTCTTGCGTAGTGCGGCTCCTTCAGCTTCTCCAGCACCGCAACGTAGGTGCTTTCCAGCGCCTTGGCCTGCTTCACCGTGACCGTCTTTACGCTGCTTATCTTTATCCTCGATTCTATTATCGGAAGTATGCGTTCGTCGCTCGCACCGTCCGTGACGAAAAGGCACGTGTCTGATTTTGTCTGGTCAAGGGCGCGCTCGATCTGCGTAGCTATCTCCCTGTCAGCATTGTAGCCCTCGCTCTCAGCGCCTGTTATAGTTGCTACGTTAACTGAGTAGCCGTCCTCCTTGAGCTCATCGTAGAGCTTGACGGCCTGGAACATTGTGTTCGAGTCGCTGTCCTCCGGGTCCGCGAGCGCGAGCTGCGTCGCGCCGTTCAGATTCTGCACCCTGCCGACCAGGGGCCCGCCTATCCTTGTCTTCCTGTAGAGGTCGTTGTCGACATCAACAGCAAGCACTAGTATGCGTTCTGACTTCTCGACGCCCCTTGATTTGGACATATAAGTAAACCTTGTCAAAGGTGGTATTTAAAGCTGCACATACTGTGCGCTTTTCATCGATTTTTGCCCTTCCTTCCGCCGGTCAGGGCCCTGCTGAAACGCGCAAGATTGTCCAAAATCTTCTCGTACTGGTACAAGTAGGCAAGCGCGAAAATCAGCACGAAGGTGAATACCACCTCTATTGTAAGCGCTATGTTGAGATACCTCTGTATTGAGCTGAGATCCGCAGAATAGATGTTGAACGATATTAGAGTCACCACAGCTATGGCCACGTCTATGCCCAGTGATCCGTATGCCACTATGTCGAGAATCTTCTTTATTTTCTCTATCCTGATGAATTCCTTGTACTGCGTTTTCTCGCCTCGCCCTTTCTGAAATTGCAGCCTCAGATATTAGAACTTTTTGTGTAGGGTTCGACAGCCTATTGGTATGACGTCGAAAAACCGAATCGATTTGATAGTGCTTTAAGATTTCTGCAGCAAAATAGCTGCATGGGAATCATGAGACGTCTGAATGACGCACTAAACAGGGAACTGAAGGGCCCGGAAAGGACTTTCACGCTAGGAGTTGCTTTGGTTCTTGCTGGCGTGGCAGTTTTTCTGGTGGTCAGCTATTGGTGGGCTGTGCTGATCGTTGGTGGGTTGCTGATACTCGCAGCTTCTTTTGGATGGCTTGCCATCAATGCGGGGCACCTGTCCAGGAAGGACTTCGAGAGGATGCTGCGCAGGCTGAGGCTGTCGATGAGAACCAACGCTTAAATTAGTTGCACTGCCATTTAAGCCAGGTTCAATGACCGGCGTGGGGTTCGGTTCGCTTACCGACAAGAGAGTGTGGAAGAAAGCGATGCGTCACATCAGCGAGAAAGATGGAAAGCTCGGGAGAGTGATAGCAAAGCGTGGAGCCATAAGCTCCAACTGGGGCCCTGCCGACCCGTATGAGGCGATTGTTGAGTCGTTCATCTACCAGCAGATCGCGGGCTCGGCCGCTGACGCGATACTGAAGAAGTTCAAGGGGCTCTACGGAGGGAGGCTGCCTAAGCCGCGGGAGTTTCTCAGCACATCAGAAAAGAAGGTCAGGAGCGCGGGCATATCGCCACAGAAATACTCGTACATAAAGGACCTCTGCCAACGGCTTGTAGACAAGGAACTTGACCTGAACGGGCTTTCCAGGCTGCCTGACGAGGAGGTGATAGCCATACTTGATGATGTCAGAGGCATAGGAAGGTGGACAGCGGAGATGTTCCTGATGTTCAGCCTTAAGCGCGTTGACGTCTTCCCCGCTGACGACCTCGGCATACAGAACGGGATGAAAAAGGTATACAACCTTCGCAGCGTCCCGAACAGGAAAAGAATGCTCGAGATGTCAGAGAGGTGGCGCCCGTACAGGACGATAGCCTCGCTTTACCTCTGGAGGAGCCAGGATTCGGATGAGGAATAGTATAGCATATATAGCGGTGCTCATTTTGGTTGTGGTAGCGGTGATAGGATACGCTGCGCTGAGAAGCGGGGCAGGAACCTCGACCGGATCCAGCACCACAACAGCGCAGACAAGCACAGTAGGCGGGAGGACTACTGTTTCCACTTCTACCACTATACCGCAGACCACCACTGTTACTTTGACTGGTAGTTTGCAGGCATACTGGAAGTTTGACGAGGGGAGCGGATCCACAGCGTATGACAGCAGCGGCAATGGCAATACAGGCACGCTGGTCAACTCGCCGGCGTGGGTGCCTGGTAAGCTAGGGGACGCGCTCAGCTTCAACGGCAGGAACCAGTATGTTTCGACCAACTACTACGGCGTCTCGGGAGGTCATGCAAGAACCTTCATTGCGTGGGTGAAGGTGAGTGGAGCGTGCTACAATCCGGTATGCGACATACTGACATACGGAAGCGAAGAGTCTGGAGCCAGGATAGAGTGGAGCATCGAGGGAAACGGAGTGGGGCTGCGGGCCTATGAGTCATACATAGTGTACAGCGCACCCAACGTAAGTGACGGTAAGTGGCATCAGCTCGCTATGGTGATACCGCAGAACGCTGCGCTGGTCAACATACTCGTCTATGAGGACGGACAGCTGCTTGATACTGTAAGCGAGAGCCAATTTGCGACGAGCCCGATACAGACCGGCAGCGCAAAGCCGGTCAACATCGGCAGAATGTACGCTGGCGCGAACATTGTGGGCAACCCGGCGCCCAACGGCGCTGCGTATTTCAACGGTAGCATCGATGATTTGAGGATTTACAACATAGCGCTCAACGCTTCCCAGATAAGCGGCCTTGCCTCCTCATAGCGACAGTTCGGTTTGATGATTTATGACGTCAAAACCGAAATGAAACCGAAGCTTTCCAGAATCTATTTTAAAATGCTAGTTCATAGTATCTGCACTCAAAGGTGTGGTGAATGAGCAAAACATGGGAAACGAAGAAAAGAATACTGAAACTGGTTTCAAAAGGCCAGAAGACTCCGGGAGAGATAAGTCAGGAACTGGGCCTGGCACCCTCCACGGTAAGCGAGCACATAGAGGAACTGGAGCAGATGGGAGCAATCACGCAGGTCGACAATCCGTTTGTGAAGAAATGGAAGTACTACAGGCACAATCCCGATTTTGACGTGCGCAGCCTGTCCGCGCTCAAGAGAATAAGCAATATACCGCAGATTGTCGGAGCCCTTGCAATACTGCTGGGAGTCGTTGCGCTTTTCGTTTTCGGAATACCTGCGCTTAGCGCGGTAGGAGTTGGGAATTCTGTTGTGTTCTCCCTGACCGATCCTCCGAGCGTACCGAGCGGCACACAGGCACTCAACGTAAGCTATTCATCGCTGCAGGCGCACTACGTGACCTCAGGCAATACTTCAGCATGGGTGTCAGGCACGGGCAGCGGGAACCTTGATCTGATGTCACTGGTGAACGCCAGCCAGGTCATAGGAACAGGCAAGGTGCCTGCAAACAGCACAATAAACCTGATAAGCTTCACAATAACCTCTGCATACATAGTGATAAACGGCACAAGGTACAGCGTAACGGTGCCCAGCGGCAAGCTAACGGTACCGGTAACCGGCGGCAGGGTAAGCGCCAATTCTAGCGTGCTAATAGACATGAGCCCCGTAGTGACGACCATATACACTGACAACTCCACTGTGTTCGTGCTGGTGCCTTCAGTCAAGGCGGTGCTTGTAGGCAGCGCCAACGTCACGGCGCACATAGGCGAAAGGCACGAGCTTACAGAGATTGAGCACGAGGAGCTGAATGCCACTGTGCCCTCGATAAGCATAACCTCTGAGAGCTTCAAGGTCATAAACAACGCGACAACGAAGCTCAGCATTACCGTCAAGGACAACGCGAACCAGAGCATAACGCTGAGGCACGTAGTACTCTTCGGCCTGCCGAGCGTCTTCGTGTCGCCGCTTAGCGCGAACTCGGCCATAGGAGCCGAGATAGACGCTCCTCCTTCGTATCAGGGTGATATCGGAATGGGAGTGGGAGGAGAAGGCGATGCCGGCGCCGGCGCATTCGGGCTCAACGCCTCCGCTAACGCCAGTGCAAATGCGGACATTGGAATGCACACCGGAATGATGCAGGACGTGATCAACGGCATACACGTGCTTGTAAACGCGAACGAGACCTCCAACTCTAGCGCCGAGTTCCCGATGATGAGCGCAGCTGACAATGCAAGGCTGGACACGCTTGTCAGGATAGGGGCGGACGTGAGGTCATTCAGAGTGCTGAACTTCATAGTGACCACTAACGGCACGCTCGAGCTGCCTTTCATAGGATCAGGCTGCTACTGCACAAGCAACGTATGCCCTATGGAAGACCAGGCGTCCATAGCCTGCATAGAAGACGGTGGGAACGGCAGCTTCGGCTACACGTTGCAGCCCGGAGCCTCCGTGACGCTCAACTTCACTGGTCAGATAGAATACGCAAACGGGCACATCAGGATAACGCCGGTGCAGGGAAGCCAGTGGGAGCTTGTGGTCCAGGGTGAGGAGGGTGCGAGGGCCTCGACAAACGTTACTGTGGCGAGCGGCTAGAAAGCCGCCGTCATAAGCCTGATATAAATACCTGAAGATTGCAGTGTTTGCGGAGGTATGGATATGGCACCGAATACACTATACTACGTGGTGGCGGCGATAGTGGTTATTGCTGTTGTTGCCGTCGTGGCCGGAGGAGGCCTGTTCGGAGGCTCTACTGTGGCGGTACAGCTCACTGACCCGCCAAACGTTCCCAGCGGCACGCAGCACCTCTTCGTGACATACACCTCTGTGCAGGTGCACGTTTCAAGCACAGGCTATGCAAACGCGACCAACCAGTCAGGCTGGGTAACGGCGTCGGGAAGCGGCACTGTGGACCTGATGACTCTGCTCAACGCGTCACAGACGTTGGCAGCCGCACACGTGACCACAAACTCTACAGTCAACCTAGTGAGGTTCAACATAAGCAGCGCTACCATAGTGATAAGCAACCAGACTTACAACGTGATAACGCCAAACAACCAGATTACCGTGACCGTTGTTGGAGGCCAGAAGATAAACTCCAGCTCGGCGTCGGTGCTCATACAGCTTTCGCCCACTGTCACTGTGAGAGGCGGTGCAGGCGCGAACACGACCTACATGCTTGTGCCAGCGGCCAGGGCGATAGTGATCAATTCAAGCGCGAACGTCACGATCAACACTAACGTGGGCGCCGTGGTGAACATGTCCGCGGTGGCGAGGGGCAGACTTGGGCTGGGTGTGGGCTAGACAGGACCGTGCAGCATCCGACGTAATATGGAGAAACGCTTAATAATGGCTAGTTCTTATGCTCTCCAAATTAAATGTCATTGACCATACCTGGATTGAGGGTCATAGAAGTCCCTCATGGGGAGCAGAGGTACAACACCATTGGCGACTGGGTGCCTCCCATTAGGAAGGGGGCGCCGGCTCAGATACGCGTAAGCTCCATGGAGGACAAAAGATACGTAGAGCTAGTTGCTCTCCATGAGACCGTAGAGTACGAACTCTGCCGAATATTCAGAAGGTCGGACCAGAAGGCCGTCGCCTTTGACGTGAATTACAGAGGACCCGCTGAGGAACCGGGAGACGACCGCAGGGCGCCATACCATCCCGAGCACGTGATAGCAACGTTCTTTGAGAAGGCTTGGGCCAAGGTCCGAAGAGTCGACTGGAACACATATTCTGACACTGTTAGGAGAACAACCTCTACGTGGAAAAGTGCACAGAGGTAATGCGGCTCAGAATCCCAGCTTCTCCTTTACAAGAATTACCTTTGTCCTTCCCGGCCTGTCACGCTCAAGCACAAGCAGCTTGCCCACATAGCTTCCTTCCGTCCATCCATAGGTCTCATTTACGCGCTTGCTCTCCAGCGGAAGGGCGTGCTCGTATATGCGCTTGAATGCCTCATCGAGGTTCTTGACTATCTTCTGAGTTCCCACAACTAGCACCACGTTCTGCGTGCTGAAGGCGTAAGTGGCTATTTGGCTCCCGCTTGCTGATGCTGTTACCAGCCGGCCGTCTTCCGTTACCGCCTGCACGCTGCCTACCCCGTAGGCTGCGCCTAGAGACCTTCTGCGTACGTTATTCCTCTCTTCGGGATTATTGATGCTGTGCAGTTTCCTCTTCACCGAGTCGTATTTGCCGTCCTGCTCGAGCTCCTTCGTTACCCCAATCGTGTTCAGCGTTGTTGATGAGCTTTCTAGCACTTCCGCGCCATCAGGGATTAGCTCAAAGAACTTTTTCTTTGCCTCGGCGCCGCTGTCGACTACATACACCTCCATGCCGCGCTTCTCAAGTGCTTTGGCCACGCTGTCGACCGTCGCATCGTCTGCGAGTTTGTTCCACACCATAGATTCAGCTTCGTTTTGTCTAGATGACATGCAGTATATTATGCCTCATGAGATATATAAACATATAGGACGTCCTACACTAATCAGAAGTAGCCCCAGCTAAGGAGCATGTCGCTGTCCCTGCTCCACCTCTGGCCTATATCGGAGCGGTAGAACATGTTCGGTATCATCACGTTGCTGACCGACTGATACGCGTTCTTTATGGCGTCCGATACCGTGACTCCGGAGCCCGTAACTATGAGCGCGTAACCCGACTGCCCTGCGATATACCAGTCGTCCTTTATCTTTTTCACCTCGCCGATGTGAACTCCGTCTAGATCCTGGCGCTTGAAAAGTATTGCCGCACCTTCCGAATATTTCTTGAAAGCCTTTTGGTCCTCGAAAGGAAACGGGGGTATCGCGACGACAACGCCAACCTGGAAGCCCTTCTTTGCCTTTAGCTGCGCCCCCTTTCCGTGGGCAAGGTCGAAGAGGAACTGGCCCCATTCGCTGGTGATGCCTTCCATCTGTATGCTTATGGTCGGGTACCCGAATCTTGAAGTCCACTCAAGAGGCCAGATGCCCTTTGGGTTTGCTATGCAGTTTATGTCTATGTAGCCTACGTATCCGCTTTCGCCGAGCTTCTCTCTCGTCTTGAGCAGAGTTTCCTCGAAAATGGGGTTGTTCCTGGTGTAGTAAATCAATGTGCCCATCTCGCCTGTGCTCGGGCCGATTTCATTGGGGAAAAGTTTCTTGTGCTCGAAGTTGACGCATACGGGAAGGATGAACTCCCTGCCGTTGAAGAAAGCGCCGACCGCGACTTCCACTCCGTCCGCATACTTCTGAAGCATAAAGCTCTTCATCTTCTTCGACCAGGTGTCCTTGTAGTGATCGAGCACCTGTATCACGTCCTTGCCGTCGGCTTCCTGGCCCACAAACAGCAGTTCCTTCTCGTCCTGTATCTCGCCGCTCGGCTTGATGACGTACCTGTCCGGGTTTGCCTTCACGAATTTTACTGCCTCGTCAAAATCAACAAAGCTCTGACCTGGAAGTATGTTGACCCCTGACTCCTTCAGCTCTGACTGACCGAATTCCCTGTCGAGTTCGAGCTTGTCTGTGTATGTGGATCCTCCAACCACGAACTTGCCTTCCTTTCTCAGCTGTTCCGCCTTGGCTCCAAACCCAACATCATCGAAAATGATGACTTCAGCCCAATCCTTGTGCTTCTCCCACTCATCCACCTTTTCGAAAAAGCCTTCGCCTACATCCTTCTCTGGCAGGTCATGGCAATAGAACTTGACGTCGTGTCCCTCCTTGACGAGCTGCCATGCTAGGTCTGCAGAAAGCGCCTCTTGCGTAACAAAAAGAAACTTGTGCTTCTCCTTCTGGTCGCCGTTCTGAGCCATCCACTCAATATAGAATAAACGACTTTGCTTTATTTATATCTTGTCTATTTTTCCGCATTAAGGAAAGCAATCACCAAAAGCGTTTGCGCCTTCTTTTTGCAGATGAAGTCTCGTCCTTGGTTCCTTTATGAAGATGTTAATCTGCTCTTCGAGGCGTGAGCGGGCTGTTACCTACTTCCTGGCAAGCTTCTGGATGTCTGCCACCTCTTTTGGCAGCTTCCCGGTCCTGAGGTACTGCTCAATCCCGTCCACCACGTCCGTGTAATATCCTGGAGGATTGGAGAATAGGTACATCAGAGCGAAATCTGCAGCGTCGCCGGTCTTTGGCTTGTCTCTCATAAGACCGTTCGCTTTGTCAGCATAAAAGCCGCAGATAAGGTCAACTTTGGGGTCACGTTTCTGCAACTGCTTGAACAGTTCGGCTTTTTGCTTATATACAGAAGCCACGTCTCCCGAGGGAATCCCCTCTAGCTTGCGCAGTGTTTCCGCTTTTAGAGCCTGAAGTGACGTTGGCATGCTGCTCCTTCCTCGCCCAATGTTTTTATCGCTGACGCTCTGAAATTTTTACCAAGAAACAAATCCGTTCAGTAGAAAGTGGGCCCGCCGAGAGTCGAACTCGGCTCTCCACTCTGTGAAAGTGGCGTCTTACCGATGGACCACGAGCCCTCATTTTTAATAAGTTCGCAACATATTAAATCAGATAAGTGGGGGCATGCCTTACTACACGCGCAGGGGCGATGACGGTACGAGTGGCCTGCTAGGCGAATGCAGAAGTCTGAAAAGCGACCTGATTTTCCACGCGATAGGTGAAGTTGACGAACTGAACAGTGCAATAGGCATCGCGCTTTACTATACTCACGACAAGATGCTAAGACCGCGACTGAGGGAAATACAGAACGAACTCTTCGTCATAGGCGCGAACCTCGCCTCGCTTCAGAGCGGAAAGATAGCGAAGGCGAAATTCAACGATGCGTCTACACTCAAGCTAGAGAGTGATATAGAAGAGATGGGCAGACGCATGCCTCAACTCAAGAAGTTTGTGATACCCGGAGGCTGTGAGGCCGCCGTGCACATGCATCTTGCACGCGCGATCGCGAGAAGGGCTGAGCGGAGCGTTGTCGCTGCATCTGCGAAGCACAAGGTGGACCCAAGGGTAGAGGGCTACCTCAACAGGCTGTCATCTTACCTCTTCGTGGCTGCGCTGTACCTTAACTATATAGAGGGGATTAGGGAGTCGCACCCCACGTATTGATGTTGATAGGATGCCAGCGAAAACCATTCCGGCAAACAGAGTGCAGAAAGCGGATTTCTCGCTGAACAGGAAGGACGACGGTAGGCTTGAGGTTGTCTGCAAGCACCAGATCAACCATACGATATGGGCCCCTAGAGAGATGGGTAGCGACGGTCTCTTGCACGGGTGTGACGGCTGCTGCGGCACCGATGGGTTCAAAAAATACGTCCGGGGCTTGAAAATCAAAAGGCTCAGCTGGCCGGAGGCGCGTTGAAGTACTCCCTGAACTTGTTGGTCACATTGATGCGCCAGCTCCTGCCCTGCTTCCTCCTTTCCACGAACCCGTGCTCCATCAATTCCTTCATGTGGTCGTATGTTGATGTGCCGAATACCTTGACCAGGTAGCTCTGCATCGTGTTATCATTCTGGCTCACGTACGCAAGCACCTTGAGAGCGCCCTTTGTTATGTCCGGCCCGCTCGCCAGGGAACTCATCCTGCTCGCGTATGGCTCGCGGAGAGAGAGCATGTACTTCCTGTCTATCTCTATTATCTCCAGCGACGTATCCCTGGAGTCGTACTCCGCCTTCAGCTCGTTGAGCATCTGCTCTATGTGGCCGACCGACTTTATGCCAGTTATTCCGGACAGGTCCTGCGCGCTGAGCGCGTTGGGCGACATGAAGAGCGCGGCCTCTATGAGCCTCTTGTAATCTATCTGCGCCTCTTCAGCCATGTCGATTCCTAGTTGAGCGAGACTATTATCTCACCGAAGAAAGTCTCCTGAAGCAGGAGCACCTTGTTCTTGTTCGCGAGGAAGAGCAACGGTATGAAGATCTCGAGCAGCGGACTATCCGTGTCCGTAGCGCCGCACAGCAGCGAATAGGTGACCATCCTGCTGCCGTCAAGGTTGTTCTTCACCAGCGCAAATACCTTTTCCGCATCGGCCTCTACATCGGCGTGGTCAAAGATGACCTGCACCGGTTCCGGCGCCGACGCGCTGGCCTGCGCCTCCCTGTATTCCTTGAGCTTCATCGCCTCCTCGAGCGCAGCGATGAGCTCATTGAGCGATACGCGCCTCTTGGGAGGCAGCCTGAGCCTGACGGAAAGGCCCTCGGCGGGGACGTAGGGCGGCAGCGTCTCTTCTTCCGCAGCTGCCTCCACTGGCTTCTCCTCAATCTCAAGCATGTCGCTCTTCAGCCTGAGCAGTATCGCTGCTGCGAGTATTATGTTGGCCGGGATGCGAAGGTCGAGAATCTTGAGCTTCTTGACAGCGTCGATGTACCTCTCGACTATGTCGACGATGTCTATGTCCCAGGGGTTGAGCTCGTTCTTCTTCACAAGCTCTATGAGTATGTCCTTCCACGTGGCCTCCTGCACAAATCCCTCGATGTCGAACTTGTTGACGCTGACAGTGCTCTCTGTTTCTTCCATCCGGGTCGCCGTATATATGCTGTCGGTATAGGATAAAAAACTTTCCGATTAGGGGAACAGCGAGGTTAATATCTTTTTAGCACTATAATTCATTGATACAATGCCTAGTTTTCAGAACGAATCAACATACAAGACATATGTAGAGCAGGGAAACGAGCAGGAATTCGACAGGCTTTTTGACGAGGCGGTGGAAAGGGCAAGGAGGGAGGAGCTCGGCAGGAAGCACGGAATGTTCATAGGCGGAAGCGAGGTCTTCGCCGCAGAGGAGCTCGTGGAGAACTCCCCGATAGACGGCGCGCACATCGGGACGTTCCAGAAAGGAACAAGGGAGCATGCGTCCCAGGCCGTGGCCGCTGCAAGGGCGGCGTTCGACGCGTGGTCCGGAACCGACTACAGGGAGCGCGTGAAGATAATGCAGAACGCGGCGGAGCTCTTCCGCAAGCACAAGTTCGAGATTGCAGCAATATTGAGCATAGAGAACGGCAAGAGCAGGTACGAGTCGGTGGGAGAGGTCGACGAGGCCATCGACTTCCTGAACTACTACTCAGACGAGATGCTCAGGAACAAGGGCTTTGTGAGGAAGACCAGAATAGGGGCGAGCAGCAAGCAGGTGAGCGCCGGATTCCAGGGCGCGCCAGGGAACGAGGAACGCATAACGCTGCCCCTCAGGCCGTACGGTGTCTTCGGAGTTATTGCGCCGTTCAACTTTCCGATATCGATTTCCACCGGAATGAGCACTGGGGCGCTGATAACTGGCAACACTGTAGTGTTCAAGCCCTCATCTACTGACAACATGACTATGCTGACGGGGCTGAAGATATACGAGATGTTCAGGGAAGCCGGAGTGCCGGCAGGGGCGTTCAACTACATTACCGGCCCTGGCTCTGAAGTCGGGGACGAGCTCGTGGCAAGCAAGGATGTCAATGGAATCGCCTTCACCGGCTCCAGGGAGACAGGAATGGCGATGATGAAGAAAGCCCTGGAACTCGGGCTTCAGAAGACGTTCATAGTCGAGATGGGAGGCAAGAACCCGGCGATCGTGAGCAAGAAGGCAGACATCAACGATGCAGTAGACGGCATAGCCAGCGCAGCCTTCGGCTTCGACGGGCAGAAGTGCAGCGCATGCTCGAGAGTTTACGTGCAGGAGACGATAAAGGAGGAGTTCGTGAGCAAGCTGATAGACAAGATGAGGAGCTTCAGGATTGGAGACCCGTTGAAGAAAGAGACGTACATGGGTCCGTTGATAAGCGGAAAGGCCTTGCAGAAATACAAAGACAGCATCGAGGGGGCGAAGCAGTCCGGAAAGGTGCTCTACGGAGGTAACGAGGTCAACGCGGGCCTGCATGGCGCGTACGTCGAGCCGGCACTCGTAGAGGTGGGCCAGGACAACATGCTTGTGCACGAGGAGCTTTTCGTGCCGATACTTGTTCTGGGCACATTCAAGAAGTTCGACGAGGCGCTGCAGAAGGCCAACGACGTAGAGTTCGGACTCACCGCCGGTCTCTACAGCAAGAACAGGGGTGAGATAAACGAGTTCGCGAAGCACATTCAAGCCGGCGTAGTGTACATCAACAGGCGCACGAGCGCGACGACCGGAGCGATAGTGGGCATGCACACCTTCGGGGGCTGGAAGGGAAGCGGGCTTACGGGCAAGGGCACCGGCAGCAGGTACTATCTGCCGCAGTTCATGCACGAGCAGAGCGTGGCTCTTTCGAAATGATGGAGTGATCGTACGCTGGCAAAACTGCTTTACGAAACTACAAAATTCAAATCGAGAAAGATAAGGCTGAAGAACAGGGCGTTTAGCCTGTGGATAGCGGACACGCTTGCGAGGGGCGCGGTCGGGCTCATGTATAGGGAAAGCATGGCTGCAAATCGGGGCATGCTCTACGTATTCCCGTTCGAGAGGACATGGAAGATCTGGATGCTTAACATGCGCTTCGCTCTCGACGTGATCTGGCTCGACAGGAGGGGCGTGGTGGTTCACGTGGAGAGGAATCTTAGGCCGTGCAGAAGTTTCTTTTCATGCAAAACATACGCCCCAGGAAAGGGGGCGAAGTACGTGCTGGAGCTCAACTCCGGGAGCGCAAGAAGGCTTGGGATAGGGCTAGGCGAAGTGCTCCCTTCGGTAAGAGTTCGTTGATTGGTGGTTCTCTTGGTGCTTACGCAGGCGATATACGAGATTCTGAAGAAGAGGCCGTACAAGACCACGACAATAACCTACAAGAGGAACAGGTTCAGGGTCGAGGTTGCCGACAGCTTCATGAAGAAGATGGTGGGGCTCATGTACAGGCAAAACGTAGGCAAGAGCAGGGGCATGCTCTTCCCAATCGCCGAGCCCGGAGTGCTCGCATCGACAATAACGATGATGAACATGAAGTTCAGCATAGACATAATCTGGCTCGACACCCGAAAAAGGGTGGTTGACATAGCGGAGAACGCGCAGCCCTCAATGTCCATATTCGACTCCTACAGGCCGAGGCAAGCGGCAAAGTACGTGCTTGAGCTCGACGCCGGAAGCGTGCGCAGGCTCGGCATAAAACTGCACGACAGGGTAGCATTCAAATAAGAAAGCCGCTGGCGAGGATTGAACTCGCGACCTTGTGCTTACCATGCACACGCTCTACCACTGAGCTACGGCGGCTTGAGCGATTAGTCGCTATCAAACCTTATATACCATATCTCCTTCGTGCACCTTCCCGTCGACCTTCAGGCCGATGTCGTCGCCGGACTTGCATGCCGAAACCTCCTTGTGGTTGACCTGCATGCTCGCCACTTTTTGCGAGAGCTTGGTGCTCGCGCCCTCTATTTCGATGCTGTCTCCAACCTTGAGCGCACCCTTAAGCTCGACAACGGCCACGCCTATGCGCCCGTAGAAGTGAGTTATCTTCCCCGCTAGGCTTCTTTCCACCATGCTGTTATTTCCGAAGGGAAAAACTAACTACCTTTGCACGCATCTCATGGATATAAAAATGTGCAAGGCATAACCCAGTTATTGGGTGTGGAAGGTGAGGAAACATATTGCGGCACTCTCGATGCTGCTTTTCTCATTGCTCGTTGTCAACGTAGCATCGGCATACGGCTACGGAACGTCAAGCATATCGCTCGCTTCCGGAAGCGCCCGCCTGACGAGCGGCAACGGCACATCAGTATCCTACACGGTCAACCTGGCGAGCGGCAGCACATGGGGAACCACGCTAAACGTGGTGAACGCGCAGCAGCTTGATTCTCAAGGTATAGCGGTGACGCTTAGCCCATCATCAGGAGATCCTACGTTCTCAGGCACGATGTCGATAAAGGTGGGAGCCGCGGCGCAGGCGGGAACCTACACGATAGTGCTCCAGGCCACAGGCGACGACCCGTCGACAAGCAACGCAACGTTTGCGCTCACTGTTCTTGCACCGGCAACGACTAGCGCGCAAACCACAACTACAAATGCCACTCAGAACAAAACCTCCTCTGCGCAGCAGACGACCAGCCTGCAGCAGACAACAACCATAAGGCAGCCGACCACCACGGCAAGCCAGCCCACAACAAGCGCCAACTACTACAACTCGCCGGGCGCGTACTACGGCAGCGGAAACGCTACTGCGCAGCTTGCCTCATCTGCGCTGATAATACTCATAATACTGGGAGCGCTCTACGGCCTGTTCATGTGGAAGAGCATGCTGACAAGGCTGGTGGTGATAGGCACCGCCTTGATACTGATAGGCACAGTCGCCTGGCTGTACGGTGACTACTTGGGTGGGATACAGAGCTACATCTGGGGCGGTTTCGCAGGCATACTTGTGGGTACGGCCGCGTGGATCTATGGAGACATAGGGGGCGGGACTTTTAAGCAGGCATTGGCTGGAAGGCTTTCATTGCTCGGCATAATACTCATACTCATAGGCGCGTTTGGTTGGGCCTATGGCGAGCTATACTCGCCTGGCATGTCAGCATACTGGTGGGGCGGGACCGCGCTACTTGTAATCGGCACGCTGGCATGGCTCTACGGCGACGTGAAGGCTGGCGCGTTCCTGAAAAAGATAAAATAACGCTACAAAACCAAAGACTAATATGAGTATAACTGAGTCTTGGACTGAAGGAAACAGTGAGAAATATTAATAAACCCCTGAATTGAAGTGTGCTTGATAGGGGGAATTAATAAACAGTTAGCGGTGAGTCTGCGGCAAAAAGCCCATTTAGGCATTACTTCTTTTTCTTGGCTTCGTTAGTTTTACTTTTAAACTCTGTTTTTGCTTCTGGATCAATCAAGAACCTGAATTTGACTGCGAACCGAACGAGCCTTATTAGCGGTCAGCATGTGGCGCTGAATGCAACATGGCAAAGTCAGCAGTCACCTTTCACAGTAAACCTGATCAGCGGAACCAGCACATGCCCCGTAGGAACGAATACTGTGGTGGCTACCGTTACAGTTAGCACCACAAATGCATTGTTTGTTGTCTCGCCCACTGTGAATCCGACATACTACTGCGCTTCGGCTGTGAACACCGGAGGCGCTAACAAACCAGTATTCTCGAACACAATCACTATCACAGTAAACCCGACCACTACAGTTCCCACAACCATCATAACCAATGCGGCCACTGCTGTCACAAATGCAGGCACTTCGGTAACAAACGCCGCAACCAGTATTACTAATGCGGCCACTACAGTCACCAACGCTGCAACCTCGGTGACCAATGCCGTGACTAACTCAGCGACCTCCGTTACAAATGCAGTAACCAACGCTGTTACAAATGCAGCTACGACGGTGACACAGGTTACGAATGCTGCAACAAATGCTGTCACGAATGCTGCTACCTCGGTAACTTCGTTTACCAATGCTGTCACTAACGCGGTTACAAATGCAGCGACATCGGTCACAAATTCTGCTACATCTGTTACGAATGCAGCGACAGCCATCACGAATGCGGCCACATCAGTCACCAATGCGGTGACTAATGCTGTTACCAATGCCGCTACGTCGGTGACGAATTCTCCTACGTCGGTGACGAATTCTCCTACCTCGGTCACAAATGCGGCTACGTCTGTAACCAACGCTGCAACAAATGCGGCCACGTCAGTGACAAACGCCGCCACGTCTGTAACCAACGCCCCAACATCAATCACTAACTCGGCTACTTCAATCACTAATGCCGTGACTAACGCCGCGACAAACTCAGCCACCGCAGTCACCAACGCTGTTACGAATGCGGTAACTAATACGGCGACATCAGTAACTGTGATAACAAATGCTGTAACCAATGCAGTTACCAATTCTGCAACTACGATAACCAACGCAGTGACGAATGCTGTCACAAACGCGGTGACCAATGCGGCCACATCTGTCACGAATGCAGCAACATCAGTCACAAACGCGGTGACCAACTCTGCTACATCGATTTCACCACTTACAGTTAGTGCAAGCATAAACGCGCAGGTACTTCAAGCAGGCCAGAATGCCACACTCTCATCTGTGGCCAGCGGGGGAGTGGGACCCTACGGCTACCAGTGGTACAATGCAACTCAATCTACTCCCATTGCCATAAGCGGCGCGACTTCTAACTCTCTACGACTAACCGCAAATGCAATAGGGACATTCCATTACTTCGTTGAGGTGACCGACTCTGTTGGTACAACTGCGAACTCTCTGAAAATTAGCCTGAACGCCAACCTCACCAGCCCTGCGCAGGACACAAGCATATTCCGCACTTTTGCGCTCTCCAATTCTATAACCAACATAACATTTCTGAACACAAACTCGGTCTTCTACCTAAGCAGCAATTCTGCAAGTACAGGCAACGTGGTGGTTACCAACGTCACAGGCAACACCGCACTGCCTTCAGGAACATCTTCGGCTATGCAGGTGCTGGGAATATCGTTCAACAAGACACCCGGGACGATAATCAACATCACCGGCGTGCTGCCGTATACGTGCAACACATCCACATCCTCTCTTGCTGTCAAGGAACAACTTAACGGAACATGGACCTCGATATCGTTCACTGTAAACGCCCCTGCTTGCACCGTTTCATTCACGCTCAGTGAGGACCCTACGGTGGGACTCTTCATACTTGCACCACCTTCATCTGGAGGAGGGGTGATTAACAGTGGTGGAGGTGTGCCTTTAACAACGACTACTGCAGCCACTACAACAACCATATTGGCTTCCACAACCACGCTTCAGACGACCGCTGTTGCGGCAGCAACTACAATTGCTCCAATCACCACAACCAGCGTTGCTACGCCTACAACCTCGCAAATAGCCCAGCAGGCGGCGCAGCTCGCTAACATAACTCCGGCTGAGATAGAAGCAATTGTTGGCATCTCCGCTGCCCTCATCGCACTAGCCATCTTCTTTATCATAGCTGGTAAGAGAAGGCGCAAGAAAAAGGGCCAGGGAAAGTAGGCGGGCTTTTCAGGCACCGGTCTTTTTCTTCTTGCCAGGTCTCTTTATCACGTCTTTCTCTATCTTTTCGGTTCCTTCTTCGATCTCTTCTCCAGTTTTTTCCAGGTCCTTCTCCACGTCCTTTTCGATTACCTCTTCGAACCTGTCGATTCTTGGCCTGACCCAGCGATTGAGATAGATGTAGTAGATGGGTGCAAAAATAACTCCGCCCAGTATGTGTACGTACCAGAAGGTATTCCCGTTGAGGTAGATAAAGAGTATTGCAGAGAGTATCAGGACAAGGAAGATGAAACTGATTGACACTATCTCCAGTCTTTTCCTGAAGCTTTCACCTCGTTCAGACATGCGCTTTATCAGCTCTGCGTCGTACGTCTCGAAAGCGGAGAAGATAAGCACGTTGAAAGCCAGTATCGAAGTTCCGCTGGATGGATATCCGGTGTAGTGCCACACAAGCGCGGACACGATGTAAGAGGAGAAGACGCTGATCAGGCCCGCATTCCTTATGAGCGAAACTCTGTGCTTGAGGTGCGCTATGTTCCTGGTGTAGATATCAACCATTAGGTAGATGAACACAAGAAGAACGTAGTTCAGCAGCAGGCCGCTCGAATCGTATGTTATGTTGAAAGGCGAGGTGATCCACAGCATCAAAGGCGTCTTCCACGCCTGGGGCAGCGTGCCGTAGAGGTAGGTGAGAAGCGGCACGAGTATAGCTATGTATATTGTTGTCCACGGTACCCTGAAGTGGAAGCCCTTTGTCGCCATCAATAGGGTTATTTGTGAAGAATTCTTATTACTTCTTCAGCACCCTATACCTCACCTGCACCTCGTTCTTCGAGAGCTTCGTGGTGCCGAGGAGCCTGAGCTTCGCATCAAAACTTTCTTCGACAAAGAGCGGGGTGCCCTTGCCGAACACCTCAGGCTGGAGGTCAAGGTGCAGCTCGTCCACCAGCTTCTGCTTGAGGAAACTTGTGTTCACGAGGCTTCCGCCAGCCACTATCGCCATCCCGTAGCCCTTTTTCTTGAGCAGTCCGATTACCTCCCTGGGCGACCTGCTAGTGAAAAGCACCTTGCCTCCCCACCTGTTCTCAATCTTTTTGCTTGTCATAACTACGTTCAGGACTCCGCCAATCGGGAACACGCCGCTTGCGAGCGCGACCTCGAAGGTCTTCCTGCCTATTATCACATTCCCGGCCTGCCTGACCTTCGAAACGAACAGCCTCCAGTTCCCCGCTGATACGTAGCTTTCGTCGTAGTTCTCCTTGGCGATCATGCCGTTCGGAGTGGGAGCCATGTAGATGATTACTTTCACTGCTTCACCGCAGATTGCAGGGGGAGAGATTTGAACTCTCGAAGGCACTAGGCCACGGGATCTTAAGTCCCGCGCATTTTCCGTGGCTGACGCCATTCCAGACTCTGCCACCCCTGCACAACGCTATTATTGGCGCTACTATTTATAATCCTAGACGACAGCGGATTATGCGTACGAAGGCGGACCCACTTCCTCTGTTGCCTTGTCGTAGTGCTCGTGCGACGACTTTGCCTGCTTGACCATCTCCCTCACCCTGGCTTCCACTTCCTTCGCCTCGTTCTCGAGCTCCTTTGTGTCTATCTCGATGCCAAGCAGCTTGCTGAGGCCGCCTATCGCCACTTCTGCGTACTTCGGGTCCATTATGACCGGGTTCACCTCCACGAGGACGTCAAGGGTCGGTATGTCGAATCCCTTCCCTCCAGTTATGAGGAGCGCGCTCACTCCTGCGATAACGCCCTCCTTCACAGGCTTCAGCCCCAGCTTCACGGCCCTCTTCGACAGCTCAGCGTTTGACGATATCACATATGCCGTTTCTGATGGTTTCTGGGAAGGCATGCCGCCTATCGACACTATCTCCTTAATCCCGTTCTTTCTGACGAACGAAAGCAGTTCGTTGGCCAGCTGGTAAACGACGCTCTGCGGGATAGTGAACTCTGACAGCACGACAACCAGCTTGTTTTTCGTGTCAGCGTATATCCTGGCGGTGTGCATCGGCTCGCCGTCGTGTACAGCGGCGATTGGAGGGAAGAGGTCGCTCTCTATGTGCCCTATGCCTTTCATGCCAAGCTTCTCTATCATGTAGCTTGCCGCCATCGGCCCCACGAGCCCTGCTCCCGGAAAGCCCTCTATAAGCGTGTAACCCTTCAGGTTCTGGTCGCCGTGCAGAACTATCTCGATCATCCAATCAGACGCTTTATGCATGAAAAGTATAAAAAGAGAGGTCTACGATGCGCCAATCGTGTATTTTGCTCTCGACAAATCGACGATAGATATAAAAGGATGCACTCGCATTTTATCATCGGTGAACTAATGGCTGAAAGAATGACCCGAGAAAGGGTTGACAGAGAAGACGGCTATCTCTACTATCTAGGTAAGGATGGCTATGTGTGGAGGACGCCCATGAAGACCAACTCGCGCGGAAGAAAGGCGAGAGTAGGAACAGAAAAAGTAAGCAGGGCGGAGGGATACCTCTACTTCATCGACAAGTCCGGCTATGTTGCCAGGGCAAAGATGAACAGGAGAGGAAGGAGGTAAATTTATTTGGGGCTTCATGCCCCTCTTTTTTCTTTAACAAGATAATATAGCGTGCGGTTACTGCAGGTTAAGGATTAGTCTGTGCCTGGTCTGAAACCGTCAGGAGCGTTGCGCCCGCGCTCGACTTCTTTGGACTCCCTCCTATCTCTCGCGATTTTTTCTAGGATTTCACGAGGCACGTCTGCAGAAGCTCCACCTATAAGGAAGATCCTCTGCTTGCCGTCTTCTACCTTGGGTGACCCGCTTCTCATCTGTCTTAGCGCCATAACATCTTTTTACACTTGCAGCTACGCCTCTTTTAAAAGGCTTGAGGCAGGGATGCGTTTTGACGAACGGCTTTTGTTTTTGACGAAGCACTTCGACTTTTGTAGGAGTCCGAGGACAAGATTGAACTTATTCGAGGAACGGCAGAGGCTTCACACACGTTACCGCTCAATCAAACTTCAAATACATCATTACTTTATCTATCTTGAGTTTCTTGCCCCTGATGAAGGCTTCTGGGAGAACGCCATAAACCTTGAACCCAAGCCTTTTGTATAGCCTTTTCGCTCCCCTGTTGAATCCGAAAACATCAAGTTTTATCATGCTGTACTTCTTCCTTGCCTTTTTCAATGAGCTTTCCATCAGAGCCGTCCCTATTCCCATTGACCTATATTCTTTCTTTACGAGTATCCCGAGGGTCCCCGTATGTTTCGCCTCCGGGCTGCTTTCGGAGGTTATGTCGCACATTCCAACCACATGCCCGTCTACCTCGGCCACAGTCACCACTGCTTTGCCCTTTTTAATCTTCTTGAGAAGTTCATTCAGCCATTTCCTTTCTTTTTTCAGTGTTGGCCTTTGGCCAGAAAGAGGTATGCCGATATAGGGATTTGTTTTTATCTCCTTCTGCATCTGGAGGTAATTTGACAGTAGGTCCCTTAGATCGCTTCTTTTCGGGTCCCTGACAGTGAATTTCGGCTTCTGTTTGTTTCTCATTTTATGCCAGTACGGGCACGGCGGGATTTGAACCCGCAACCAACAGCTCCGCAAGCTGCCGTGCTATCCAAGTTACACCACGTGCCCTCGTGTGCTTTTATATATCTTGCTTTATTAATAAGATTCTCGCTTCTTTGAAGTGATAAAATAGCACCACTAGCAGGAAAAGTATGCGTCTCGTGCGGCAGGCTCACCTCGGCGTACACAGAATTCAAGTGCCCCAGCTGCGGGAAGAGCACCATAGTGCGCTGCAAGCAGTGCAGGGAGACGTACAACAAGTACAGGTGCAAGGAGTGCGGATTTGAGGGACCTTGATGGGCAACGTTGCCGTGCTTTTCCGCGTCTACACGCAGGAAGGCAAGGAGGAGCAGGTGAGGAAGGAGATAACTGACAGGCTGAAGCCGAAGGGCTCGCAGCTCGAGGACGTTGCTTTCGGGATAAAGACGATAAAGGTGCTTTTCATACATGACGACTCGATGGGCAGCTCGGTGATTGAGGAGCAGCTCAAGAAAATACCGGGAGTGAACGAGGTCGAGATAGTTGAGGAGAGCCTGACGTGAGGCTCCTTTTCTGGAAAGGGTTATATAGTTAAGAAGCGATGTCTACTTGAAGTCAGTTTGGGGGTCTGATGATTGATTCCATTGAGCTCAGGAACTGGAAGACTCACAAGAATACGAAGCTTAGCTTTACCCGCGGCACGAACATACTGCTGGGCCAGATGGGCGCAGGCAAGAGCAGCATAATGGACGCAATATCGTTTGCGCTTTTCGGCACGTATCCGGCCATACAGCACAGACGCGTGGCTGTCGATGAGATAATAATGAATAGACCTGCGCAGGAAAAAAGCGCAAGCGTGAATCTCGAGTTCGGAATAGATGGCTCATCATACGCTATACAGAGAAGCCTGGAGCTAAGCGGTTCTACAAAGGCTACCATATCAAAGGATGGGGCATACCTGCAATCGCAGCCTCAAAGGGTTAACGAGGAGGTGGAGCGCATACTGAAGGTAGACTACGACCTATTCTCCAGGGCAATCTACTCGGAGCAGAACAGGCTCACCTATTTCCTGGAACTGAGGCCAGCGGAGCGTAAGAAGCAGATCGACGAGCTCCTTGGCCTCGACAAGTTCGCCACAGCACAGGAGAATGCTACTTCGCTGATAAACAGGATAAAGGACATTGTCTCGGAAAGCGAGAGGGCAATAGCTGCGTTTGATGTGAAGAAGCTCAGGGAACAGCACAAGGCGCTCCTCGAAGAAGTCGAAAAGGTGGCCAATGAAAGAAAAGAGTTCATGAAGGAGCTCGAAGTTCAAGAGACGAAGAAAGAAAATTTTGAGAAAGAGCTGTCAAAAACAAAGGAATTATACAATAAGAGAATCTCCCTTGCCAGGGAGATTGCTGAACTGAAAAGCAAGATCGAAACCGTAGAAAAAGAGATTGATAAGATAAAGAAAAAGGGAGTCGCAGACATGGCGACTCTGGAAAAGACGCTATCTGGGAAGAAGAAGGGTCTCGAATCCCTCGTTGCTGAGGAAAAAAAGGCTGAGGAGCAAGAGAAGAAGGCATTCGAAGAAATGGCCCACTTTGTAGCAGGCAGGAATGAACAGCAGAAATGGCTTGCTGAGCTGGAGAAGCATCTCAGCAGGTGCCCAGTATGCGAAAGGGAACTGTCCGAGGAGATTAGGAAGAGGATAGTTGAAGAAAAGATCTCGCTGATAAGCAAGATTGAAGAGCAGGCTAAGAACGCGAAGGATGAGAACCTCAAACTGAAGAGGAAGAAAGAGGAGATGAGCGACGCTGTCTCTAAAGCGAGAGAATCACTGGCAAAGTTGGAGACGGAGAGGGAAACTGTCCAGCGACTTGAAGGTTATGTTTCCGACAAGGAGAGATCAGGGAAGGTGCTCAAAGAGAAAGAGCAGGAATTAGGCAGGATAGAAATCGATGAGAAAAGCATAGACAAACTGCAGAAAGAGTTCACGCAACTGAACGTAAAGGTTAAGGAGCTTACCACCAAGCTCGACATGAGTGAGGCTTCCGAGAAGGAAAAGATGGCACGGGTTGAGGAGAAGAAGAAGGAGATAGAAACCATAGACAGCATGCAGGATGACGTCAAGAACAAGAAGAAAACTGCTGAAAACCTGGTCAAGTTCAAGGAGGCTTTGGCCGAAACGCAGACGGTACTGCGCACGAGGCTCATAGGCTCGATAAACGAGATAATGCAGGAGATATGGCCGGAGCTTTACCCTTATGGAGACTACCAGGGACTGCTGTTGGAGCCGACGGCCGAGGATTACGTGCTGAAAGTGAAGACAGCTCGAGAGGAGAACAGCGGCTGGGCGAGCGTCGACACCATAGCAAGCGGTGGAGAGAAGAGCGTCGCATGCCTTGCGATGCGGGTCGCCTTCGCGCTTGTGCTAGTGCCAAACCTCAGGTGGATAATACTCGATGAGCCGACGCACAACATAGACCAGCAGGGCCTGAGCAAGTTCGTGAAGGCGATAAACGAGGTGCTGCCCAGGCTGGTGGAGCAGGTTTTCATAATAACGCACGACGAGATGCTGAAGCAGGCTGTCAACGCCAGAATCTACGTACTTTCGAGAAACAAGGAGGAAAGCGGGGGCACGTTGGTTGAGGCCTACTAGCTAAAAATCAGAGCATTCCCAATCCAAAGCTGCTCTCGTCTTTTGGCTCCCTTCCGATTACGGATGATCCGCCCACGCCAGTGAATATTCCTATTATCTCGACCTTGCCCATGTAGTCTTGATCAAGCCTTGCTCCCCATGTGACGTTCGCGTTTGTCGCCACTCTGTCAGTGAGCTTTGTGGCTATCTCGTTCGCCTCACCAAGTGTGAGGTCTGGTCCGCCGATTATGTGCAGCAGTACTCCGCTCGCCTTTGAGTAGTCAACATCTAGAAGCTTGTTCTTCAGAGTTGAGTTCACTGAATCATCGACTTTGTTTGATCCCTGCCCCATGCCGACGCTTATCATGGCGAGTCCTCCGGCAGACATTATGGTGCGCACATCAGCGAAATCGAGGTTAATCAGGCTTGGCTGGGTTATTGTCTCTGTTATGCCGCGCACAGCCTTTGCGGTTATCTCATCGGCAAGCGCAAACGTCTTCTCTATCGGCAGGTTTGGGAACAGGGTCACGAGTTTCTGGTTGTCAATCACGACAACTGTGTCAAGGTTCTGCTTGAGCTTTTCCACCCCTTTCCTTGCTGTCTCGAGTCTTACCCTCTCCAGGGAGAAGGGCAGTGTCACTATTCCTATCACTATCGCTCCGGCTTCCTTCGCTATCCTTGAGACCACTGGCATCGCGCCGGTTCCGGTTCCGCCTCCCATTCCCGCAGTGATGAAAACAAGATTTGCATCTTTGAGCAGGAACTCTATCTCGTTTCTTGACAACTCTGCTGACTTTTCACCTATATCGGGGAAGCCTCCTGCTCCGAGACCATGTGTTATCTCCTTGCCGAGTATGAGCTTTGTTATGTTTGGGTTAAGCATTCCTAGGTGCTTCGCGTCGGTGTTGAAGGCGAACAGTCCAGCGCCCTTGATGTCCATGAGGCTCAGCCTCTGCACGGTGTTGTTTCCGCCGCCGCCGACGCCGACTACGGCTATCTTGGGCTTGAAAAACTCGAACTCTTGAGGGATTGTGCCTACTGTTGGTTCAACTGGGACGCCTCCGTACATTTTACCACGTATTATACACGAGAAGAAGGATAAAAATACTTTCTCATCGCCTTGCTGGCAACTCGTGCCACGGCAGCCTCGTCCCGATTTGCGCCCTTATCCTCCAGCTCACGCTCTTTGGATGCTTCTCTATGTCTCCAAGAAGGGCGTTGGCCCTTTTGATAACAGCGTCTGCCTTCTCCGGGGCTATCTCGCCTATCTGAGTCTTTAATCTCTCAAGATTGTCTGTAAAGTCTTTCCAGATGCCCCAGTTCCTGGAGGTGATGCCTGCGATCTGGTCGTAGCGTATGCTTCCTTTGTCCTGGCTCAGCCTGAAATCGTAGAATGCTGCCCCGAGATCCTGCATGTCCTTGCGGGTTATCTCAGCGATCTGAAGCTTCGTCATTATAAGTTCCGTTATGGGAAGCGTTGGTCCCATCTCCTCGAGCCCCTTGCGGAAGTCGAACCTGTGGCACATCTGGAAACCATCGACGAATATGTCGACCTGTCTTCTGTTTCTGTTGTCTTCATATAGAATCTGGTCAGGGTGGAGAACGTTGGCCCTCGGAGGGTATTCGTAGCCCAACGAGTCCATCAGCTTTCTAAGTTTCCCGACGTCTTTTCTCTTCACGACGAGATCCATGTCGTTGTTATTTCTGGCAAGGCTGCCCTCTCTCGAACTTGGGCAAACGTATCTGAAGGCGATGCCGCCTATTAGCTTGACAGTGATTCCGCGACCCCCGGCCTCTCGGAGTACCTGTTCCGTTGCCTCGAAAAGGTCGGCAGGTATGCTTCCCCTTTTTTCCAGAACCGGTTTCTGCTCAAACGCCGGCTCCCTCATTATTCCAGAGCGCCTGTTGCCGAATACGCCATCAATTCCAGAGCCTGTGTCTGCAATCTTCTTCTGGTTCAGGATTTAACCCCCTAGGCGAAGGAAATCCTCTGACTGTCAAATCTTTTAATAGTTCTCTGCGCAATTTTATACATGATTAACTCGACGCTTGCTGAGATGTTCGACGAGATAGCCGACATGCTCGAGCTCGAGGGCGAGAAGTACAGCAGGTTCGAGGTGCTTGCTTACAGGAAGGCGGCGATAACGATAGGCGGACTTCAGGAGGACGCTGCGGAGATATACAAGAAGGGCGGCACCGATGCGCTGATGGAACTGCCGGGCATAGGCAAATCGATGGCGGGCCACATCGAGGAGTACGTAAAGACCGGGAAGATAGCGAAGTACGAGAAGCTGAAGAAAAAGTACCCGCTGGACATAACTAACCTCACCAAGATACAGGGGATGGGGGCCAAGAAGGCGTTCAAGCTCTACAAGAGCCTGGGAGTGAAGGACGTACAGGGCCTGAAGAAGGCGCTGGCGCAGCACAAGATAAGGGATCTTGAGGGTTTCGGCGAGCAAAGCGAGGCGCAGATACAGAAAGGCATAGAGTTCATGGAGAGCAGCGGCGGGAGGATGCTCCTGGGAACTGCTCTGCCAGAGGCCGAGGCGATAAGTGACAAGCTCCTCAAGTCGAACCTCGTGGAGAAGGCGATAATAGGCGGGTCAACGAGGAGGATGAGGGAGACGGTGGGCGACCTGGACATACTCCTGATCTCAAGCAGGGGCCAGAAGGTGATGGACTTCATCACCTCAATGCAGGAGGTTGACAGCGTAATCGCCAAGGGTCCCACAAAGACCTCGGTTAGGCTGAAAATCGGGCTGAACTGCGATTTCAGGCTCGTTGAAAGGACAAGCTTCGGAGCAGCGCTCCAGTACTTCACGGGCAACAAGGACCACAACGTCAAGCTCAGGGAGATAGCGATAAAGAAAGGCCTGAAGCTTAACGAGTACGGGCTTTTTGACAGGAAGAACAAGAACGTCGCTGCGGGCGAGGACGAGGAGCAGGTGTACAAGACCCTGGGCCTCGACTGGATGGAGCCAGAGATGCGCGAGAACAGGGGCGAGATCGATCTTGCGCTTCACCACAAGCTCCCGAAGCTCGTCAGGCTGGACGACATAAGGGGCGATCTGCACGTGCACAGCAAGCACAGCGGCGACAGCTCGAACTCGTTTGAGGACATAGCAGCGGAAGCCAAGCGCCTGGGCAAGGGATACGTCGGGGTCACCGACCACTCGAAGAGCGAGTACATGAACCGGGGGCTTGACGAGAAGGGGTACATGAAGGTATTCGACGAGATAGACAAGGCAAACAGGAGGTTAGACGGCTTCCGGCTTCTCAAGAGCGGGGAAGTGGACATCCTCAAGGACGGATCGCTTGATATAAACAAGAAAACGCTCGACGAGATGGACTACGTGCTCGCTTCGGTGCATAGCGGCCTGAAGGACCCCAAGGAAAAGATGACTAAAAGGATAGTGGACGCGCTCAACAGCGGACAGATTGACATTTTGGGCCATCCCACAGGCAGGCTGATAAACGAAAGGGAACCAATACAGGCGGACATGGACAAGGTGTTCGAAGCCGCGAAGGACAACGGCGTTGTCATGGAGATAAACGCGCAGCCCTCTAGGCTTGATCTCAACGACGAGAATGCGATGAAGGCCAAGAAGTACGGATTAAAGTTTTCTATAGACAGCGACGCCCACCGCATCTCCCACTTCAAGTACATGCGCTACGGGGTCGGTGTTGCGAAAAGGGCCTGGCTGAGTAAGGAGGATGTGATAAACACAATGGGTGTCGATGCACTGCTGAAGCTGTTCAGCAGGTAATCAGTACCAGCCCCTCGCCTTCATCGCGCTAGCCACCCTGCTGACCGCGATCACGTATGCCGCTGTCCTCGGGCTTATCTTCTTGCCCGCCTGTGCGTACTTCTTCTGCGTGTCCAGCGTGTCAGCGAAGGACTTCGTGATTATCGTGTCAAGCCTCTTGTAGACCTCGTCCTGTGTCCAGTAGTAGCCCTGGCGGTTCTGCGCCCATTCGAAGTAGGATACTATCACGCCGCCGGAGTTGACAAGGAAGTCTGGCATGTCGAGCACCTTCCTCTCGAACAGTATCTGGTCCGCCTCCGGGGTCACTGGCCCGTTGGCCAGCTCAAGCACGAGCTTCGCGTTGATCTTGTCAGCGTTCGCAGCCGTTATCTGGTTCTCGAGCGCTGCTGGTATGAGCACGTCTATGTCGTCGAGCTTGAGGAGCTCCTCGTTGGTTATCTTCTCTGCGCCCTTGTAGGTCACCACGCTTCCCGTCTTCTCCTTGGTCTCGGTAAGCTTCTGGAAATCGAGGCCCTTGCCCGAGTAAACGCCGCCGTGCGAGTCGCTTATCGCGACAACCTTCGCGCCCAGCTTCGTCGCGAGCTCGAAAGCGAATGATCCTGCATTCCCGAATCCCTGGATCGCTATCCTTGCCTTCTTGACGTTTATCTTCAGCAGCTTTGCGGCCTCCCTCATTACGTACATGCCTCCCATTGCAGTGGAGTCGAACCTACCCTCCGATCCCCACACCTCGAGCGGCTTGCCTGTTATTACTCCGAACTCGTTCTTGCCGTGCATCTTCGAGTACTCGTCCATCATCCACGCCATTATCTGCGGCGTGGTGTACACGTCAGGGGCCGGCACGTCCTTGTCTGGGCCTATGAACTGCCCCACCGCGCGTATGTAGCCTCTTGAAATGCTCTCCAACTCCTGCGGATTCATCGACTTGGGGTCGCAGATGATGCCGCCCTTCGCCCCGCCGTAGGGTATGTTGGCGAGCGAGCATTTCCAGGTCATCCATGCTGCGAGGGCCTTCACTGTTTCCAGACTCTCCTGCGGGTGGTACCTTATGCCTCCCTTTCCGGGACCGCGTGCGTTGCTGTACAGAACCCTAAAACCAGTGAACCGCTTTGTCTCCCCGTTGCGCATCCTCGCCGGTATGTTCACTATCACAGTCTGCATTGGTTCGCGGAGTATCGCGTGCGCCTGCCTGTCCAGGTTCATTACCTCGGCTGCCGTGTCAAGCTGTTTCTGGGCTATCTTGAAAGGATCCAATTCTTCTTGCATTTTCTTCCCTCTAAAAATCAAGCGACATTCAGAGCTATGAGCTTGTCGCACAGCGCGTCTATCGCGCTGTCTATCTGCTGCCTTGTCCCTCCCCTCACTATCTTCTCTACTATCGAATCACTGAGCTTGTTCTTAATAATGTAGCCCTTCAGGTGGGATATTTCTCTAGAGTACTTGCTGCGAAGGTACTTGCTGACCGCCACCTGAACCACTCCGAGCTTGTCTGCTATCGCCTCCTGGCTGTAACCGTACCTGTCGTGCATTGTGGAGGCCACCGAAGCCCTCACCGCCGGAAGCACCGACCTTACTATTTCCTTGCACTCAGGTTTCTCCATAACGCATCGCTTCAATTAAGTTGAAAACATACAGAGCTAGACTATTCCCAGGTAGTCCTTTATCTTGTCCACAAGCGAGCCGGAACGCGGCGTGCGCGGGCGCTCTTCCTCTTCAGGTTCCGCAATCTGCTTTGCCTTTTTCTGGGAAGGCATTGCGCGCTTTCCCACAGGTTGCTGTTTTGGAATCAGCTGTGGCATCTTGAAAGACGGTATCTTGAAAAGCTGGGCTCTCTCTTCCTCAGGCTCCTGCGCTTGTCTTGCCCTCTGCTGCGGGGCTGCTGCGTTCTGCTGGACACGTATCTGCGGGATTTTCAGCCGGGGCAGGCCGCCGCCCGTCACCTCTGAGAGTATGTCGTGAAGCAGGTCCGAGTTTATGTCCCTTATGACTATTGCGTTCGCACCGTTGTTCCTTGCGAGCTGGACATCTTCCACAGAGCTGCAAACCGCAGCATCTATGCCCTCCTTCTTGTTCAGCAGCATGCCCGCCTGTATCGGGTCGCGCGCGACCACTATGATAACATCGAATGCCTTGCTGCTGAGCTGGCTCTCTGCGTTCGCAGCTATTGTGCTTTCGGATATGTTGGCCTCCTTTGCGACAACGTTGTGCCTGCTTTGCAGTATGTCCACTACCTTGTCCATGCTTCCTGCGACGTTGCTGAGCACGAGCAGTCTCACTATCCCCCTCTTTTCCTAATGGGTAGCCAAAGTATTAATATAGTGATTATGCCTAAAGAGTTAGCGACTTGGTGCTTTGATTGAGAGGAAAAGAGACCGCTGTAACGTGCGACTCATGCGGGAGAAAGGTTCCCAGGAACAAGGCAGTGGCATTCGAGAAGGCGATAAGCTTCTCCACCGACCTGCACAACGTCAATGACGTGCGCTTCTTCGAAAGGAGGAAGGTCTACTACTGCATAAGCTGCGCGAAGCACAGGGGCATATTCGAGAAGAAGAAGGAACTGGCAGCGAGAGGCAAACACTTCTAGGCGTATTAAAGTGGCCGTCGATCCGGACGAGTTGCTGATCTTCAAGATGCGAGGAGTGAAGAGCGCGCAGAAGAAGCCGGAGGAGAAGGCGGAAATCGCTACTGCTCCGCAACCACAACCTCAGGCGCAGGCCGCAGCTCAGCCTCAGATAAACGCAATGCCAGAAGAGGCGAAGGAAAGAAAGCCGTTCTTTGCGCCAAGGCCGAAACCTACGGCTGAAAGACCAACGGAAATGCAGCAGAAACACTCATTTTTCGCTCCGAAGCCCAAACCTGCGCCAAGGATTGTTGAGAAGCCAGCGCAGCCCAGGCCCGCAGAGGTGAAGCAGAAGAAACCGCTGTTTGCCGCAAAGCCCAAACCTGCTCCGAAGGAAGAGGAACACCTGCTGCCTGAGGAGATGGAGAATACCCCAGGGTATCTCCAGAATGAGGAATCCCGATTGCGCGAGCTCGAGGCGCTGGAGCAGGCAGCCGCGCTGTATGAACGCCCGCCTGAAGGCCTTGAGGCGGAGGAAGCCGAGGCCCTCGGCACTGCAGAGACCAAAACGATGAGAAATGCGTTCTCTACGATAACCGGCATGATCTTCGTGGTAGACGCCATTGTCTTCGGCTACTTCGTCTATCCGCAGGCTGCATTCGTGCTCGGCTACATAGCGCAGAACGGGATAGGCTCATTTGGCACGTGGAACTACGAGCTCGGGACATCTCTAATAAACATAATACTCATACTGCTCAGCGTCATCAGCGGCGCTCTCATGCTCGCCAACGTGAGCAAGGGCCATCTCGTTACGGGGGCCACGGGCTCGATAATACTTCTCGCTGTAAGCTTCGAGTACCTCAACAGCAGCGCCTTCTACCTTCTAATCGTATCGGTACTTACTTTCGCTGGGGTGGCATCGCTCGCATACGCGAGGATGAGCGCCATAAGCGTGATGGAGGAGGAGACCGAGGCTTTGCCGGCGCAGCAGGAGATAAGCTGGCCGAGGATAGAGACGTTCTAGCTACTTCCAGCCGAATTTCGCCCTGCCTTCTTCTTTGACTCTCATTTGCTCGAGAAGATTTTCCATTACCTTCTGATCGTACAGACCTTCGATTTCTATGGCACTTGCGGCGAGTTGTTGAACCGCATTTTTGTAGCTTTTGTGAAAATTATCTATCACTATCTTTACATTCTTGTAGACCAAGTACTTCTTCAGGTCCTTTATCTGTATGTCTATTTCCTTTTTCTTCGGATTGCTGTAGATCTGTTTTGTTGCATTCAGCCAGTCTGCGCTTATCTCTTCTTTACTTAGGCCGAACCAATAATGAAGAACCTCCCAATAAACTTTGAAGTATCTGACGCTGTCTGTTGTGACAAAGATCTTATTCTCAGAAGATAGATCTATGAATTCTTTAGAGAATTGGATGTTCTCGGGAGTTGTTCGTGATTTCTCTTCGAGTATTATCTTGACGTGCTCACCCAAAAGCGGTTTTAGGTAGTCGGACATTGTTCCTGCCTCTGACTTTTCAGGGAACTTGATGTTTGTGAGACCGCCGCACAGCACGACGACATCCACCTTTTTCTTCTTGACCAATGCCGCAAACCTATCGAGATAACCTTTGTACTTCAGGTTTGAGACTTCGAACAGTCCGAACCCGAACAGCGTTGCGTAGTTCGTCGTGGAATCACTTGAACCTGATGGAGTCGAGGTTCATCGGAGCACGGCCCTCGACGTGGAACCTCATCGCCAGCGTCCTTGCGAGGTCTTCGCACTTTGCCTCCTCTCCGTGCATCGTGTATATCTTCTTCGGCTGGCCCGGCCTCAGGCTCTGCACGAAGTTCATCAGCTGCCTGCGGTCGCTGTGGCCGGAGAAGCCCTCTATGGTGCGCACCTGCATCCTTATCTGCACTGGCACAAGCTTGCCGTCCTCGCCAGGCAGCGCGATCTCCTTGAATCCGTTCTGTATCTTCCTGCCAAGCGAATTGATGCTGTTGTAGCCTACGAACACTATGGCGTTCTTCTCGTCCTCCGCGAGTGCCTTGAAGTACTCGAGCGCCGTGCCGCCGTTGAGCATGCCGCCGCTCGCGATTATGACAGCGGGCCCTTTGTCCACTATCTCCCTTCGCTCTCCCTTCGCAACCTCGAAGATCTCGCTCTCGAACGGCGAGTTGTTGCTCAGTATGCGGTGCTGCAGCCCGGCCTTCAGGTATTCGGGATAAGCGGTGTGTATCGCGCTCGCCTCCAGGATCATGCCGTCCAGGTATATGGGCACGTCGAGCTTGTACCTGGGGTTGTTGGTTATGTAGCTCTCCAGCACAAGCATGACCTCCTGAGCCCTTCCCACGGCGAAGACCGGAATCAGTACCTTGCCCTTGTTCTCAATTACAGCCTTGATTAGTTCCATGAGCTGTATCTCCTGGTCCTGCCTGTTCGCGGTTATGTCCCTGGGGCCGCCGTATGTGCTCTCCAGGAAGAGCGCGTCTATTCTCGGGTACCTTATGTCAGACTGATCGAGCAGCCTTGTGAAACCGAACTTCATGTCGCCGCTGTGAACCACGTTGTACAGCCCCTCGCCTATGTGCAGGTGCACCAGCCCGCTGCCGAGTATGTGGCCTGCGTTGTGGTACGTGAGCTTTATCTCGTCGGTGACGTTGGTCACCTCGCCGTAGTCCCTTGTTATCATGTGCGAGAGCATCTTCCTGATGTCCTTTTCCTCGTACAGAGGCGTGCCACCGCTCCTCTGCACCAGCTTCGTGTAGTCGTAGAGCAGCAGCGCCGCGAGGTCTCTCGTCGGGGGGGTGCAGTAGACGGGTCCCTCGTATCCGAACTTGAAGAGGTAGGGCACGAACCCTATGTGGTCCATGTGGCCGTGCGTCAGTATGACAGCGTCGAGGTCGTTTATCGTTATGTTCGCGCTGTCCAGGTACGGGAACGCCTTGTTGCTGTCTCCGGTTACCGCGTCGAGGCCCTTTATCGCAGGTTCGGGGCTCACGCCACAGTCGATTATGAGCTTTGAGTGGTTTGTTTCGAGAAGCAGGCTGCTCCTTCCGACCTCCCTGAAGCCTCCGAGCGCAGTGGCCTTTATCCACTCGCTCTTCATTATCGGCGTGTTTATCTTCTTGCCTATCGTTGTCAGGAACTTCTTCCTGAAATCGGCCTCTTTTATCATCATCTGCCTTACGCCCTTGATCACGTCGCTGTTCATCGTGGGTATGCGAAGCACCTTTGGCACCCAGCCCGTTTCGGTGACTATCTTTATGAGCGTGGATCCGCCCTTGCCTATGACAAGCCCGGGCTTCATCGCCTCTATCTGCACCTCGTTGAACTCTGGCACGTACCTTATGCCCTCCTCCTTCACCCCCGCCTCAGGCATCACTATCTCGAGTATCTTCTTCGTAGCCTGCTCCGGTTCCATGAGGCTTTCCGTGTCGCTCCTGACAATGAGCTTCTTCTTTATCGTGGTGGAGACGTTGCGTATGACGTTCTCGTCTCCGTATATCGCGGCGACCTTCTTCACGTAGATTACAACGTCAGGACCTTCGAAATCTGCCTTGCTCAGGCCCGCTTCCTTTGGCACCAGTTCCTTCACTGTTTCCAGTATGCCCTTTGTTTCATGCTTTTCTTCTTCAGCCAATCGATCAACTTAAAATCCGTACTGGATTTCGCCTTTTCCGCAAACGCACAAAAAGACAAACAAACCTAAGCCTGAGCCTTGACCAGCTTGTCGACTTCCTCCTTGCTGTACTCCTTGAAGCCCTTCTTTGTTATAGACGCTATCCTCATGTTCCCTCCCGTTCCGGAGCTCCTCTTCATTGCAAGCTGCAGCGCCTTCGCCGCGTGCTTCACGCCTTCCTGCGTGCTTATGCCAGCAGCGTATACGCCGTCAAGGTAGCCGAGCGCGGACGCCATGCCTATCCCCGTGGATGTGTACTTCGCCTCCTTCTCAGTGCCTCCTATGGGATCCAGGTTGAACAGCTCTGGCACGCCCTTGCTGCTGAGCCCACCTACAACAAGCGCAGCATAGCCCATGTCCGATACGCTCTCCCTGAGTATGAATCCAAGCAGTGAAGCCGCGGCGGACGGTGACATCGGCTTGCTCTCAGTCATGCTGTAGAGCTCGCTCTGAACCTTCAGAACCTTTACAACGTACTGCGCGTAGCCCATGACTCCGGCGAAGAGTATGCCCGTTGTGTCGTTTATCTTCTGCAGCTTTACGCTCACGTCAGAGGCTATGAAATCCCCGGCTGTCGCCCTGCTGTCAGCGCCGAGCACTATGCCGTCGCTGCAGACCACCCCGACCACAGTAGTTCCTTTCATTGCAGATTCGGAAACCTGCTTAAAATCCATCAATTCACCAAATATTCAGTATAGCTAAAAGTAAAGCAAGAAACGCTAAAAGCAGACGCCCTTAACGTATTATTAGACTACCATTACCTATAAAATACTTGCTATTTTCGTCTACAATCTCAGCGTACGCGAAGGTCCTGTGAACGTCAGTTACCTTGACCCTGTAGGCCTTGCCTATCCTGGTCTTTGCGTTCTTCACGAAAACCACGTAGCCGTTCACGCTTCCTATTCCCTCTCCTCTTGGACTCTTTCCCTTGATGTCCACACTGTACAACTCGCCTTGTTGCAATTCGCCCACCATAGACTCTCCTCGCCTTTTTCTATACCCACTCGTACCCAATGAACTGGTACCAGAAAGGAAGTGCCGTGGAAGCTATATATGTCTTGTGTGCTGCTTCGTGTAAAATGCACCAATAAGTCAGGCGACTTACCGTTAGGCTATCTTAAAAAAGTGATGTTCTCGATTCCGATATTCGAGTATGTGCTCCTGTTGCTGCTTGACGAGACGAATACCATGTAGTTTATCCCCGGGTTGAGGCCTATTGTGAACGAGTAGTTCTGCGGCGTGGTGCTGAGGTTGAGCTCGTTTATCAGCTGGTTGTTCAGGTATATGTACGATGTCTTGGGGTTGAACGGGGAGAAGGCGCGCATGTAAACGTTGACCTTCGTGTAGTTCGGAGTGTAGAGGTTTATGTACGCGGGATCAGCACCGAACCAGGTGTTGAGGTAATCGCTGTTGCACAGCTGGGAGTTGCCGCACAGGATCCAGCCGGGCTGCCACACGCTGTTCGGGTTGTTGAAGAGCACAGGCGTGTACTCAAGCATGCTTGTCCCAGCGGTTCGGGTGATGTTGCTGGTTGAGAAGACTATGGTGTCGTTGCTCTGGTATACAGGATATCCGAGGTTCACGGCGAGATACGAGGCGAGCTGCTGCAGCTCGGTTTGGTTGTAGGCCTGCCTTATGATCGAAACGAAGCCCACGTTGTAAGCCCCGAGGAAGAAGTCAGTAACGTTGCTGTAGTTCTCCTTCAGCGGCGAGCCGTAGACCAGGCCCTGATGGGTCTGCAGGTAGTACGCCGACACAGCGAGAGGCATGTTGACAAGCAGGAACGACTGCGTTGTATTGCTTCGCGTCGCATAGCCGCCGACGAGCGGTTTCTTGAATGCGGTCTGGTAGTACAGCGCCAGGCCGGGGTAGAGCTCAGGCTGCTGGCTCGTGTAGTTTGGCAGGGCCGGAAGCACCAGGACGGAGAAGTTGGCAGTGAGGCTGCCGATCTCGTGGTACGCCCTCGGTATCGTGGTGTTGAGAGTGTACATGCTGTTGAGCATGCCGCTGCTGGTAGGCCACGCGTTGTACTCGACGATTATCAGCGCGAGAAAGACGAATGGAATGTATCGTTTCATGTTTGAAGCTGCGTACTTCTTCTCCAGTTCCGCTATGCCTATCGCAGCGAAGATCGCAAGGAATAGCTCCACGAGCATGTCAAACCTGCCTGGTTCCCTGAGCGCGTTGAACACCGGTATGAGATGGTACAACTGGTAGATGCCTGGTATTCCGGTCACGTTTCCGTTCACCTGCAAGTACGGACCTATTGACAGCAAACCGAATATCACGAGCGGGACAAGATAAACGCCGGTGGCGGCGAACTTCTCCTTGTACTCATGCGCTAGTCCTACAAGCGCAAGCAGTATGACGCTGTACCCTATGTATGCTGTGCGCTCCGCGGGTGCCGGGGCGGTCAGGGGTGCGAAGGGACTGCTGATGAAGCTGAGCAGGCCGTTGAATTGGCTGGGCACGAAGTAGGTAAGCAGGTCAGGGCTGTAGAGCTCGTTGTAGGTGGTCGTGCCCTGCGCGTTCACAGTAGCGAGAATGCTTGAGTTGAGGTGCGACAGCACGCCTATTATGAAAGGTGAACCGACCAGGAACGCTATGCCCGCAACCTCCGAAAGCATAAGCAGGAATTTCCTGTTAAACAGTTTGTGCCGCTCGCTCTTCCTGATGCCCATGTATGCGAGAACGAAGACAGCAAGCATCACTGCCATGAGCCCCTGCTCTATGTCACCCATGAACGTAAGCAGCACCAGCGAGATGCCAGCGCCGAATGCGTACACCTGCTTCCTCTCGTCCATCAGCTTGAGCAGCATGAGCAGGAAGAGGGGTATGAATTCTATGTTTGTGAACTGCAGGTGGCCGAACGCCTGCACCGTGTGTATCGGGCTGAACGCGTAGATGAAACCTGCTATGAACGATGCCGTCCTGTGATGCGTAACGTGGAACGCGAGCAAGTATGCGAACAGTCCCGCAAGCACGAAGCCTATAAGGAATATTGCGTTGTAGGCGAATGCTAGGCCCGCGGGCTGGAAGAGCATGCTGACCAGTCCTGCTATGGGCGCAAGCGTCTGCGTGGCGAGGTTGGCGCCCACCGGATAGAAGATGTAGTTGGTGTAGTATGGTGTCGCATGAAGCGTGAACATCGAGTAGGGTACCCACCAGAGCTCCCACATGCTCTGGAATATGTCCCCTCCGGTTCCGGGCACCGCGGACGCTATGCCAGCCATTATGGGCCAGAAGATAATTAGCGAAGCTACAAGGTACGCAAGCGCAATAAGCGCGTACTGTCTCCTGTCGCTCGCATCTAAATTCAGACCAAGCATGAAAAACGTGGATAAATTGCAAAGTAGGTTAATAAGCTTTCCACCTCAACAATTCGTTGGAGAGAGGAATGGCCTCGAAAAGGGAATCGCTAGGCAGCAGGAGCGCTAGGACTTTCTCTGTGCTTACCGTTGGCAGAACGCTCAGCCTGCTTATCGGAATACTGAGCATAATCATAATAGCAAGATTGCTCGGGCCCAACGGCTACGGCATATTTACTATAGCATTCGCGTTCTTCTCGCTTGTCAGCGCCGCCAGCAACTTCGGGTTCGGACAGTACCTGATAAAGCACATATCGGAGTCAGAGGACAGAGGCGACAGGGAAGCTTTCGCTAGGGTCCTCGCTGCCGGGCTCGCGTCAGTTGTTGTTGTGGGCTTGCTGCTTTCGCTTTTCGGGATAGCGATAAGCGGGATTGTGGCTTCACTTCTTCACCTTCCAGGCGTGACGCCCACGATACTGATAGTTGCTGCTGCTACTGTGTTCTTCTCCATGATGTACGGTAGCACCGACTACGCTCTGATAGGCGCAGGCAAGAACTCTACAGCAGTATTCGTCGAGGTTTTCGAGAACATAGTACTGCTTGTTGCAGGTGTGGCTCTGATTCTTCTCGGATACGGAGCCGCAGGCGCTATGGCAGGCATACTGGTAAGCTACATGACAGCCGGAGCGGTTGGTACTTTCCTGATACTCAGGTTCGCGCGCAGGAACATGCGCGTGAAGGTAAACGTGCCAAGCGCATCAGATATGAAAAGCGCGTTCAAGTTCGCCCTTCCCATAGGCGGCAACAACTTCCTGAACAACAGCATGCCAAGTTTTGCCACTCTTGTGCTTGGTTTCTTCGTCTCAGCCTACCAGCTCGGCAACTTCGGCATAGCGATGAGAGCCAGGACGATACTGTCAACGTTTTACATCACAGCTGCGGTGACCCTGATACCTACGCTTACGATAGCGATTGCAAGGGAAACGAAGAAGGAACGCGGAAAGCTCGAGGTGGTCTACAACAAGTCGATGGAGTACTCTGTGCTTGCAAGCGTTCCCATAATCTCGTACCTAGGAGTGTACTCCACACCGCTCATATACCTGTTGATCTCGCAGAACTTCGGGTCAGCTCCCCTGTATCTCAGCCTGATAGCGCTCGGCACCGTAATCGGGGTGGTGGGGGTATACGCTACAAGCATGTTCATAGCAAAGGGCAGAACCACGAAGCTGCTTGCCTATACGGGCATGTGCACGATAGTCCAGCTGATCTCACTTGCGATATTGGTGCCGACATGGGGAGTGCTGGGAGCCATAGTGTCGCTGTTCTTCGTGGAGAGCGTTGTCTGCGACTATCTGTTCTTGAGGGGCGCGAGAACAGTGCTCGGGCTGAATACAGATTATAACAAATTGGCGCGGGCGTTCGCCAGCAATATTGCCTTGGGCGTAGCCTTCGCCCTCGGCTTTTACTTCTCCAACTATGCGCTGCAACTCGTTTACGGCGTTGCCATATTGGTATTCGTGTATCCACTCTTCCTTGCGCTGTTCGGCTCGATAAACAAGGACGACATGTCAATACTCCATGACGCTACTGAAAAGCTGCCGGCTCTACGCTTCGCGCTGAGCCCTGCGCTTTCCTACGTGAGATTCTGGGTTAATCATCTGCAATAGGTAGGTGCTATGAACAAAAATGATTACTCAAACTTTACAGTGATAACGCCAACCTTCAATGAGGAGAAGACAGTTGGTGAGCTGCTCAGGCGCATCCTGAGAAGCTATCCTGGATGCAGCGTGATAGTGGTTGATGACGGCTCTGACGACCTCACGAAAGACATTGTCAAAGGTTTCACCAAGCAGAACAACAGAGTAAGGCTCTTCGACAGGTCTGTGATGGGGCTTGAGAGAGGGCTTACTGCGAGCGTGGTTTATGGCATACAGAAAAGCAAGACAAAATATGTTGTTGCTATAGATGCGGACCTGCAGCACCCTCCGGAGAAGATAAAGGATGTAATGCGCAAGCTCAGGGCAGGCTACGATCTGGTAGTGGCGAACAGGGCGAAGGTCACGAACTGGGCCGCATACAGGAAGATTATCTCACGGGCATTCATGTACGCGGGCAAGATCATACTTTTCGCTGAAGCGAAGGAGACTTGCGTTGATATCTTCTCCGGATTTTTCGGAGTCAGGAGAGATCTCTTCATATCAGTTTACAAGAAGAACAGGAACAGGTTCGTAGGCGACGGATACAAGGTGCTCTTCGATTTCCTCAAGTGCGTGGACAGGGGCACCCTGAGGATAGGGAACGTGCCTTTTGTCTTCAACATCAGGCACTTCGGTAGCTCTAAGGCAAGCTTCGAGCAGGGAATAGCGCTGCTGCAATCGTTTTTCAGCTAGTCAGAACAGCGCGTAGGCCAGGAAAACAGGAGCGAGGAGTATCGAGATAGTGCTCACAACCTTTATCATCGAGTTGAGCGCGGGACCGGCTGTGTCCTTGAGCGGATCGCCGACTGTGTCGCCGACCACTGCCGCCTTGTGCGCGTCGCTGCCCTTGCCGCCGAACTTGCCTGACTCTATGTACTTCTTCGCGTTGTCCATAGCGGCCCCACCGTTGGCCATGAAGAGCGCCATCACGAAGCTAGCAGGTATCATGCCTACAAGCAGACCGCCGAGCGCCGCCTTGCCGAGAACCAAGCCGACGATTATGGGGGTGGCTATTGCAAGCAACTCTGGCACCACAAGCGCTTTCAGCGCGTTTACCGTCACTATGTCAACAGCCCTGGCGTAATCTGGCTTCGCCTTGCCTGTGAGTATGCCCTTAATCGTTCTGACCTGCCTCCTTACCTCTTCAACCATTATAGTAGCTGTCTTGCCCACCGCCTCCATAAGGAACGAGGAGAAGATGAACGGCAGCATCGCTCCGATGAATATTCCGGCTGCGACAAGCGGGTTCAAGGCGTCTATCGTCTTCAGTCCGAGAGCAGCTGAGAAAGCGACGAAGAGCGCGGTTGCGGAAAGCGCCGCGCCGCCTATTGCAAACCCCTTGGTCGTGGCCTTTGTTGTGTTCCCGAGCGCATCGAGCGCGTCGGTGACGTTTCTTACCCTGCTGGGCAGATTGGCCATCTCTGCTATGCCTCCTGCGTTGTCGGTTATCGGGCCGAATGAGTCAATGGTGAGTATTGTAGCTGTCAGCGAGAGCATGCCGACTGCTGCGATTCCGATTCCGTACACGCCGGCTGAGAAGTAGCTGACGAGTATCGCGATAACAACGAAGATTACGGGGAAGAATGTTGTTCGAAGACCTACCGAGAGGCCCATTATGACACCGGTTCCGGCTCCGCCGCGCGCTGCCTCTGCAATCTTAAGCACCGCCCTCTTCCCAGGGCCTGTGTAGTAGTCTGTTATCGCGAAGAGGAGCATAGCGAGCACCAAGCCCGAAAGGACAGCCACAAAGTATGTGATTGGAAAATTGACATGGTACGTGATGAAGAGGTCGAGGATCGCTGAAACTACGATTGCTGAGCCGATTCCCTTGTAGAGCGCCGGAGTCGCGTTCTTGCCTTTTGTCTTTATGAAGAACATGCTTGCCAGGCTTCCAACGACTCCAGCCGCAGCGATATAGAGCGGATACGTAAATGCATGTATGCCCTGGGATACGCCAGCTGCCGCGATCAGGAGTGCTGCGACAAGCGTCACCACATAGCTTTCATAAACGTCTGCCGCCATGCCTGCGCAGTCGCCGACGTTGTCGCCGACGTTGTCGGCGATTACCGCTGGGTTTCTCGGGTCGTCCTCTGGCATGTTGAGCTCTGTTTTGCCTACTAGGTCAGCACCCACGTCTGCGGATTTGGTGTAGATGCCTCCTCCGACTCGCGCAAATAGCGAAACGAGCGAGGCTCCAAAACCGAAGCCGATGAGTATGCCTACGTTGCTTATTGTGAGATAGCTCAGCAGCAGGCTTATCCCTATCAGGCCGAATCCGATTGCTGCAAAGCCTGTTACTGCGCCTCCCAGTATCGCAGTGTAGAATGCGTCCTTGACTCCTTTTTCAGCCGCTTTCGCGGTCCTTACATTGGCTCTCACGGCGACGTTCATCCCTAGGTATGCAGTGAGGTACGATGTCACAGCGCCGGTTACGAATGCAATCACTATCTGCCCTCCGTTCTGCAGGAAATACAAGAGGATGGAGAGTATGATAACGAATACGCCTATTGTCATCGCCTGCCTGTTCAGGTAGGCGGTGGCGCCGCTCCTGATCGCATCGGAAAGTTCTTGCATCTTCTTGGTTCCGGGATCCTTCTTTAGCGTGATTACAGCTGCAATCAGCGAGAACGCAAGAGCCACGATTCCGAATGCTAGGCTATAGTAGTAGAGCACCATAAGAAGCCCCAGACTAGTAGAGATAAAAGGTATTTAAATCATAGCGAGAACCCGCCGGGCGGCAGGTGCTGCATTATGTAATCGAGGTCCTTGTAGCCAAGCTTCTTCGCTATCGCCTTCGCTGCGTCTGACTTCTTTACCTTTCCGGGGGTGAGCCTCATGCCGACGGCTTGCGCCGACCTTGAGTAGGTGAGGTAGGGGATTACGTTCAGCTTCTTGGCGTTTACGATTATTGAAAGCGGCAGAACCTTCACGTAGGCGTTCGTATCCTCGAACTGCTTCTGCACCTCTATCCTGTTCTCGCTGACCAGCGCGGCGAGCTCAAGCTTCACGTTCCTGTGCCACTCGCGCTCTCCAGATATGAGGAAGCTCCCAGTGCCGAGAGAGCCCTTCTCCCTGGACTTGGATACCTGGCCCTTGCCTGCGGAGAATGCGTCCACAGCGGCAAGCCCCTCCTCCCACGCCTTGGAGAAGCACGCTGCGAACTGCGCCGCCTCTTCCTTGGCCTCCTCGCCTGCCTTCGCCCCATTCTTGAGGATGACTACAGATGCCCCGAAGATGTTGGCGTGGAAGAACAGGTCGCCTGCCTCGAAATACTTCGCCACCACTTCCTCGTTCTGCTGCGCGCTCCTGCCCCCTATCGCCAGCTTGCCGTCGCTTGTGAAGAACCAGTAGAATTTCTCATACCATTCCCTCTCCTCCTTCTTCTGGAGCTCCTTGCTGACCGTCTTCTCCTTCTCGGCCTCCCTGGCCCGCTGCTCCAGCTTCTTCAGCGCCTGCTGCGCGCCCTCGAGCTTGCGCTTCGCCTCCTTTGACTTCTCAAAATACGCCTCTGCATTCTGCTGCGCCGACTTGGTGTAGTCGAGCTCCGCCTCCATGCTATACAATGATACCTACGACTATAGAAATTATGTAGCCCATTATGCCGAGCACTATTGTGCCCAGCAGGACTATCTTGAGCGTGCGCTTGAACTCATTCATGCCGGGCTTGTAGCTTATGCTGAGCATGCGGTTTGCATCTGCAGAGAACTGCTTCAGCTTGGGAATCGGATTCAGGTTCATAATTTCGTTTCTCAGAATAGGTATTAAAGTGTTCTAGTCCCCGAAGATCTCATCCAGGTCCTCGTTGGGACCTGTGCCCGAGAGCGGCGACTTGTTCTTTACGCCCTCGTCGGTGTAGTTGGCGTACTCCACGCCTCCCATGACCACCATCACCTTGAGCGCGTTCTTCTGCATCTCCGGCTCTATCCTCGCTCCCCACTTGAGCATCGCCTCGTCGCTTATCCTGCTCGACACCTCTTGGAAGATGCTCTCGGCCTCGCGCAGTGTGAGGTCCTGGCCTCCGACTATGTTAACAAGCGCCTTCTTCGCTGTTGCGAGGTCGACATCAAGCAGCGGGCTCTTCAGCGTGTTTTCCACAGCCACTATCGCCCTGTCTTTCGTTGCTGATGTCCCGTTGCTCTCTCCGAGCCCTATGACCGCGTAGCCAGAATCCTTGAGCACGCTCTTCAGGTCGGCGAAGTCTATGTTCACCATTCCCGGCTTCGTTACCATCTCCACTATGCCCTTTGTCGCGTTCGCCAGCACCTCGTCGCTCACCTTGAACGCCATGTTGAGCGGCAGGTCAGGAGCTATGTTGAGCAGCTTGTCGTTGGGTATGATTATCGTCGTGTCAGTCGCGCGTTTCAGCCTCTGCAGCCCGTCAAGCGCTGAGCGCATCCTTGCCCTGCCCTCGGTGGAAAAAGGCAGCGTGACTATGCCTACGGTGAGAGCGCCGGCCTCCTTCGCCTCATGGGCTATTATGGGCACAGAGCCGGTGCCTGTACCTCCTCCAAGCCCGCAGGTCACGAATACGAGCTGCGCATCGCTGAGCATGTGCCTTATGTCCTCCTTGCTCTCGTGAGTGGCCTCCTCGCCCAGTTTCGGATCGCTGCCAGCGCCGAGGCCCCTTGTCACCTTCTTGCCAAGAAGCAGCTTGCGCTGCGCCTTTACCCTGACAAGGTGCTGCGCGTCCGTGTTCATTGCAACTAGCGTTGCACCATCGATATTTGACTCCAGCATCCTCGAGATCGTGTTGGATCCGGAACCTCCGGAGCCGACGATGTAGATCTTGGGCTTGGCTGACTCTATGAATTTCAGCAGCTCCTCATCGTCCGGAGAGACGAAACTCTCTGCCATCAAGATACCCAGTCGCCTGATTTAGTATTAGCAACAAAACATAAAAAGATATTGCGACGAGAAAGCTCTAGCTTATGGTCCAGAACCAGGGCAGCACGTTGAGCAGTATGGCGATGACCAGCACCATCGCTATCACCTTCATGGTGCGCTTGTTCCTGATCTTGTTCTCGTAGATGCGCCAGCCGTCGAAGCCCGGTATGGGAAGCAGGTTGAATATCGCGACGAAGAAGTTGAGGCCGAACGAGAGTGCGGCTACGGCGTAAAGGAAGTTGGAAGCCTGGTAGGCGTAGGTTGCCTGCGCAGGGGCTCCGCTTATCCCAAGCTTGCCTGAAGCTGTGGGTGTCAGCTGGTATGCGCCCTTGTCCGTAACAAGCGTGACCAGCGTGTTGGGCGTGTAGACTGCTTCGGCCTTTGTCAAGTCGTAGGAGTTGCTTATTGTAGTGTTGTCCCACTTCAGTATGGTTGTATTCGGGGCGATTACCCCATAGGCAGGGTAGCCCTTCACCACCTGCGTGACGAGCACTCCGCCTGTGCTTATGTTGGGCAGCACGAGGTAGAGCAGCACCAGTGTGAAGGCGAAGAAGACAATGCACGTGAGCATGTTTGCAGATACGCCGGCTATAGAGATGCGGTTCTGGCTGTGGCTCTTCAGCCTTTTAACCTCTTTCTCGTCGGGCTCCACGAAGGCGCCCATTGGTATTATGCCGAAGAATATGGCGCCTATGGATTTTATGCGGACCCTGACTATGCGCGCAAGTACACCATGCGAAAACTCATGTACAACGAGAAGTATGAAGAGCGATATGATGCCGGCGAAGAGCGGGATCGTTAGCCCGGGTATCAGCGGCGCCACTCCCGGAACCTGCTGCGTAAGTATGGAGTAGTTTGGGTGCGAGCTGAGGAGCCCGGACAGGAAGAGGAAGGTGGTGTATAGTATGCTGCCACCGCTGTACAGTATCAGGAATATGGTCGAGAGGCTGAAGCCTCCGATTACGCTTATCGCCAGGAAGATGTAGAAGAAGGCGCTCAGGCCCTGCGGTGCCTGTGCAGATGCGGCCACGCTGGCCGAGATCTGCGGTATGTTTATGAAGCTTAGGACGAGCGGAAGATATGGAAATGCGAGCAGCAGCACCGCGCAGATGGTGGCGACCCCGAGGACGACCATCCTCTTGCTGACCTGATTCCTGAAGACGAAGTACGAGAGAATGCCGAAGCTGAACGCGAGTCCCCAGTCCGCAAACCCGGACCACATCTTGGGGTTCTTTGTCGCGAGCTTGTCTATCAGCTTTATGCCGCGTTTGCCACCGAGCAGATAGGCGCCGTAGGAGTTGCTTATTCCGTTCGCTGTTGCAATCATGCGCCCCGAAACTATCAGCACGACTATCGCAAGCGCAAAACGAAGCAGCACGTCGCCGTTGACAATAAGCAGGAAGGCTATTGACAGAAGCGCAGCCGCGGCCACTGTAGTAGTCACAGCTGTCTTGTAGAATTTGCTGCTGCCTGTGCGCTTGCCGCGTATTGATGAACGTGAAGGCATGAAATCTTTAATACCTTGCTTTGCGCAAATAGTTATATCTGTTAGGTGGGCACATGCCGGAGTGCGAAATATGCGGGAAGAGGGTTGACACAGTCTACGAAATAAATTTCGAAGGCACAAGAATCCTTGTGTGCGGGAAGGACGCGAGAGGCAGGGATGTCATCAATACGTTCGGTCCTAAATCCAGTGAAGAAAGAAGCAAGCCTCCGGAGCCTGCAAAGGCACCCATGCAGGAAGAGCTGATAGAGAACTATGGTGAGAAGATAAGGAAGGCGAGGGAGGCGCTGGGCATACCGGTGAAGGTCCTGGCTGAGAGGATAAGCGAGAAGGAGAGCACGTTGACGAGGGTGGAGAAGCAGGAAACGCTGCCGAGCGAGAAGACAAGGCAGAAACTCGAAAAGGAGCTGGGGATAAAACTTCTGGCAAAGTCGCAGGAAAGCAAGCAGTTTATTGCTTCAAAGAAGAGTGAGCCCGTGACCCTCTGGGATCTCGCGAATAAGGACGAGAAGGATGGTGAATGATTGGCAGTAGAACTGGGGCCTCTTGTTTCAGAGGTAAAGGAGCCTATCTCGCTCGATGACATCTCAAACAAAATCATAGCTGTTGACGCATACAACACGATCTACCAGTTCCTTTCGATAATACGAGGACCCGACGGCACGCCGCTGAAGGACTCGCACGGCATGGTGACGAGCCACCTATCAGGCTTGTTCTACAGGACGATAAACCTGCTAGAGCACAAGATAACGCCGGTTTTTGTCTTCGACGGCATACCGCCGGCGCTGAAGCGGAGAACCATAGAGGCGAGGATGAGCAGGAGGAAGGAGGCGCAGGAGCAGTGGGAGAAGGCGCTGAAGGAGGGCATGGTTGAGGAGGCGAGAGCGCATGCGATGGCGAGCACGCGCATAACCAAGGAGATAGTGCAGAGCGGAAAGGAGCTTCTGGAGTACATGGGTATAGCCTACATACAGGCCCCGAGCGAGGGCGAAGCCCAGGCGGCGAGGCTCACAAGGGAAGGGCTCGTCTATGCGAGCGCCACCCAAGACTACGACATCTTCCTTTTCGGCGCCGACGTCGCGGTCAGGAATCTCACGATCAGCGGAAGGAGGAAGCTCCCCAGGAAGAACGTGTTCGTTGACATAACCCCGGAGCGCGTGGAGCTCAAGCGGCTACTGGCAAACTTGGAACTTAATCAAAAACAACTCATATGGCTCGGCATACTCATGGGCACTGACTTCAACGAAGGAATAGACGGCGTAGGGCCGAAGACGGCGCTCAAGATAGTCAAGGAAAGGAAAAGCCTGAAGGAAGTGGTAAGCTACGTTAATGAGAAGTACAAGAACGGATTTGAGGTAGATCCTGAAGAGGTGGAGGGCATATTCCTCAAGCCAGAAACGAGTGAGATAAGCAGAAGCGAGTTCAGCTCGACGCTGAACTCCGCAAAGGCGAACAAGGAGAAGATAATAAAGTTCATGTGCGACACGCATGATTTTTCGCAGGAGCGGATCGACAAGTTCGCCGACATGCTGGTGGGCTACAAATCAGCAGCAGGGCAGAAGGGAATAAGCTCTTGGGTTTGACAGAATGAAAACCCGCTACATTCTTTGGGGAATCGTTCTAGCAGTAGCGATTCTGCATTTGGCAATAATAAACAGGCCAAGCATCCCTCAAATCGGGGACGAGTCGATTTACGTGCCCGCTGCGCTGCGCATGCTCAACTCCAGCGGATGCACATCATACAGCACGTATAACATAAGCAAGTACCAGACCGGCTGCAACCTGGTTCACCCGCCTCTGGTCAAGCTGGTTGTTGCGGGAAGCATTGCGATCTTCGGAAACGATCCCTTCGCTTGGAGGATATTCGACGTGATTGCGGGCGCGCTTTCTATCATTCTAGTGTTCAACATAGCGAGGGAATTGACGAAACGGGAAGATATTGCGTTGCTGTCCGCGGGTCTTTTGGGAGTGGAAAGCTTGTTCTTCGTGCAATCTTCGGGCGCGCTTCTTGACGTGCCTTCGATCTTCTTCGGGCTGATTGGCGTATTCCTTTACCTGAAGTTCAGGGGACAACGACTTTCTTACGCCAATACTTTGTACGTTTCCGTGCCTCTCGCGCTTTCCATACTCTCAAAGGAGACTGGAATCGTCATACTGGCATTCATCGTTCTGTACGACATCATAATCAACAAGAAGAAGCAGTTAGGGTTCTTGGCTCTCACTATCGTATTTACGCTTGCATTTTCGTTCATAGGTTTGCAGCTGTTTGACTCTTTATTTGTCAATATCAGTGCTGTAACCAACATAGATGGACTGATCCAATTCCATTTGGCCTTCAGTCCGCCTCTCTGGAACGAAACTGCATGGCCCCTGAGCGGCATTACTAGTCTTCTAGGACCGCAAATAACGCCTTTAAATTGGATAACGCTTTATTCCCCGAACCTGTACTACGGCTTTCCGCAATTGAGCATAATAAACTACACGCAAACCGTCGGGAACACGACAACGACCTACATCATACACCGCTACGGAACGACACACTACGGCGTGATCTCCAATATGGTGGAGGTCTGGCTCATTTTCATCTGGGTCCCGCTGTTTCTCTACTACCTGTTCAGGAAACAGGACTCAAGGTTTGGGAAAGAGAGCGTGATTTTCGTGCTCCTTGCGTTCTTCCTGATTTACGGCGGGTATGTGCTGTTCTTTCTGCTCGGCCACGGCACATTTCCCTACTACTTTGTTGAATTTTCGCCGTTCCTCGCGATAGCTGATTCCCTTTTTATCTGCAATTTGAAAAGCACGAAGCTTAAGCTTCTCTTCGTTGCCCTATGCGTGATCTGGTTCCTGTGGTTCTTCCCAGTGTATCCGTTCATCATTCCAGTATCCCCATACGGCTTCGCCTGAGCCCCTCACGCAAGGTTGCTGTACATCTTGTCGTTGAACTCGTAGCCAGTGGCTTCGCTGCCCATGTAAATGCCCATGTTAGCCAGCAGCTCGTTCCTGTCCTTGAGTTCCCTGACTCCCTTCCCGAACTCCATCACAATCAGCTTGCCGTTCAGCTCATAGTACACGGCAAAGTTCTTCTCGTCGTTCTTCACAGACGCTATCACCTTCGCAGACAGGTTACCCAAGCTTATGAGCATGCTGCAAAGGAGGACGGCCTGGTCGAAGACGTCGCCTGCTCCTATGCTGATCACCTCGCTGGGCTTGAGCCAGAACTGCAGAGGGGGCGATATCCTGACTATGCTCTCGCTGACAAAATCATATGATTTCCTTGCAGCGTCAGGAAAGTCCTTCTCGGCCGTGTAGGAAGGAAATGCCTCTCTTATCTTGTTTGCAGCGGCCATCACGGATTCGTCGCCGGGTGTGACAAGCTTCGGGAGCTCCGCGAGGTGCAGCTTCTCGCCCTCCTCTATCTTCTCCCTGTAGCGCATTATCATCTCTAGGTAAAGGGCATTGTACTTTTTTGTGAGCTCATCATCGCTCATCCCGCACCCCCTTTTTTATTGACATGGAAAGCCTCTTACCTCTTATGTACGACGTGAATTGCGGTCAGTTGAGCACTATCACTGTCTTTGTCTTGACTACGCCTTCCTTCGCATCTATGTGGTTCAGGAGCGTGTCCTTAAGGTGTGCCGAGTCCTTGGCGATTACCTTGAGGAGCATATCCTCATCACCGGTGATTATGTAACCCTCTCGCACGTACGCGGTGCTCAGCAGCTCCTTGAGCAGCTTCTCCTGACTCTTGCCTATTTTCTTCAGAAGGTTGACGTCGGTATTTACGAAGATGAACGCTGTAAGCGGAAAGCCCGCTTTCTTCCAGTCTATCTCGCCCTTGTAATGCTTGATTACTCCTTCCTTCTCCAGCCTCTTCATGCGGAAATGCACTGTTGAGAGCGGAGCATTGAGCCGTTTTGCGAGCGCGGTGTACTTTATCACGCCAGCGTCCACCTCATGCACAAGTTCCTCGTCTATCTCGTCCATGTTTGTATTTTATACAATAAAAGATATAAATATTACCTATTTTATTGGAAAATATACCTAATTATTGTATAAATTCTTATATAGTCGTGGATGCAAATAGCGTGTGATAACATGGATGCGCGTGAAGCTGAAAGCCTAAAAACCAGGCTGAGGATAGGCAGCGAGGTGCTCAGGCTGAGCACAGATTTCTTCCACGACGAGGGCTTCATACAGCTGCTGCCGGTAATGCTGGGCAGGAGCACGGATCCGCTGGGCCCAGATCCGGGATCGATGATAGTCAAAACGCCGGAGGTTGAGTACAACGGCACGCTGCTGTACACTATGAACTCGATGATACTCCACAAGCAGGTTGCGGTGAAGAGGCTGGGCAGGATATTCATACTCTCGCCGAACATAAGGCTTGAGAAGCCTGAGAGGAGGGCTACGGGCAAGCACCTGTTCGAGTTCACGCAGCTCGACTTCGAGATATCTGGTGCAAGCAAGGAGGACGTCATGTCGCTTGTCGAGAAATACTTCGCTTCCCTTAGCAAAGGACTCGCAAAGCACAGGGAACTGTTTGCAGAACTGGGCGTGGAACCTTTCGAGTTCAAAACACCGTTCGCAAAGTATACCACACACGAGCTGGAGGAGAAGTATGGCAAGGATTGGGAGATACCCGCATCAAGGGACCATTCGCAGCCTTTCTGGGCGCTCTGCCACAAGAGGGAGTTTTATGACAAGGAAGATGAACGCGAGCCTGGCCACTATCTCAACTACGACCTGATATACCCGCTTGGATTCGGAGAGGCGCTTTCTGGCGCGGAGCGGGAGCATGCCTATGACCGCATAACAGGAAGGATGGGAAAGGACAAGCTGGAGATGAAAGTATACCAGGCCTATCTGGACGAGGCGAGGGAAGGCTTCGTGCCCTCTGCGGGCGCAGGCTTTGGGGTAGAGAGGCTTGTCAGGTTCCTTACCAGGTCGGAACATGTGGGCGATGTGCAGATGTTCAGGCGGGTGCCGGGAGAGGAGATAAGGGTATAGGCGGATCAGATACACGCAATTAATTAAAGCTTGAGGAGGGAAAGAGTGTTTGACTATTTATGCACGTTACGGATGCGATAAAAGGCACCGGCAAGGGCGTCAGCCTCGTGGGCTGGGTCCACAGGAAGAGGGAAAGCGGCGGCATACTCTTCATAGTGCTACGCGACACGACAGGCATAATCCAGACCGCTGTGAAAAAGGACGGAGTTGACGCCAAGTCGTGGAAGGCGGCGCAGGAGACCACAGTAGAGTCAAGCATCAAGGTAAGCGGCAAGGTGAAGAAGGACGCCCGAGCCCCGGGTGGCTATGAGCTTGAAGCCTCGAGTTTCGAGAACATACACGTATCCGAGCCGTTTCCCATTACAGAGTACCAGAGCGCAGAACTGCTGCTCGACAAAAGGCATCTCTGGTTGAGGAGCAGGAGGATGACCAACATAATGAAGGCGCGCTCCCACGTATTCAAGTATCTCCGCGAGTTCCTTGACAACGACGGCTTCTATGAGATAACCTCGCCTGTGATAACTCTCGCCGGAGGCGAGACAGGAGCCGATCTTTTCGACGTGAACTTCTTCGGCCACAAGGCATACCTTACCGAATCCTCGCAGCTCTACGCTGAGGCGATGGTCTTCTCGCTTGAGAAGGTCTATTCGATGACCCCTGCATTCAGGGCCGAGAAATCGAGGACGACGAAGCACATAGCGGAGCTGTGGATGGTCGAGCCTGAGATGGCGTTCTACGACTGGAAGATGAACATGGAGCTGCAGGAGAAGCTCGTGAGCTACATAGCCAACAGGCTCGCGAAAGAGGATGAGGACATGCTCAAGGAACTCAATGTAGACAGCGACTCGCTGCTCAAGATAAGACCTCCTTTCAAGAAGATAACCTACGAGAAGGCTTTGGATACGCTGAATGAGAAGGGAGCGAAGCTCAAGTGGGGTGACGATTTCGGCGTGCCGGAAGAGAAGATGCTCACCGAAGGTGAAAAGCAGCCGATATTCATAACGAGCTGGCCGAAGGAGATAAAGGCGTTCTCGGCAATGGTCGACCCCAAGAACCCGAAGACCGTCCTATCCGCTGACATGCAGGCTCCCAACGGGCACGGAGAGATAATAGGAGGAACGGAGAGGGAGTGGAGGCTTGACAAGGTTCTGGAGCGCATGCGCGAAATAGAGAAGGCAAAGCACGTTAAGTTCAACATGAAGAACTACGACTGGTGGCTTGAGCTGCGCAGGTACGGCTCTGTTCCGCATTCCGGATTCGGCATGGGGATGGAGCGGCTGATCAAGTGGCTGCTGAACCTTGACCATATACGCGACGCGATACCGTTTCCAAGGATGAGCAACCGCCTATACCCGTAGTCTGCTACCTCCATAAACGCGTTGTTACCCAGTCTTTTTATACGCTCCAACGACAGTCAGATTGGTGACCTGATGCCTTACATAAAGAAAAACGACCGGCCTGAGATAGACGCACTCCTGCAGCCGCTGATAGGGCACCTCAAGACTCAGAAGACCGAAGAGGTGGACGGCCAGATCAATTACATCATGAGCAGATTACTGAAGGACGTTTATCCAGCAAAGTACTTCAGCTACAACAGGGCCATGGGCGTGCTTGAGTCGGTGAAGCAGGAGTTCTACCGAAGGTATGTGGCACCGTATGAAGAAGGTAAAATAAAGGAGAACGGGGACATAGATTAGGTTTGGATGCGGAGCCTGAAGAAACTTGCCGACGCTTTTAGGGTCAAGCACGAGGAGGTATACTCGAAGGGCGTCAAGCTCCAGGTTGTGGAGGATGACGATGTTCGCATGTTCAAGCTCGACGGCGCGACTAACTCGATAATAAACAAGAAATCCATTTATACGGGAGGTTACTGGGACTATCTCCTACCGCTTCTATACGCGTACAGGAGGCCGAAGGTCCTGATAATCGGGCTTGGGTTGGGCACGAGCATTTACCAATTCCGCGGGCTTTTGGGCGGCAAAGTCAGCATAGACGTGGTGGAGCTTGACGAGAACGTGATAAGGCTTGCGAAGAAATACTCGCAGGGCAGGATAGATGCGAGGATAATCCACGCAGATGGCCTTGAGTACGTGAAAAAATCCGGAAGGAAGTACGACCTGCTGGTGCTTGACGCCTACGGCAAAGGCGCGCTGATTCCCAAGCAGTTCTTCCTTAGGGAATTCGCCGAAAACGCCTCGAGAGTGCTGAAGAAAGACGGTGTAATGGCGATAAATTATGCCATGCATCCATCAGGGATACTGCGTTTTGTGGGCTACAGGAAGTTGCTGAAGGAGTTCTTCAGGGTTTTCAGCATTAAAACCACTTCTCTTGGAGACACACAAGTCATACTCTGCTCGAAAAGTCTTGGAAAGGGGGAGTTGCTCGGGAGAGTGAAGATTAAAAGAAGCGAAGAAACCGCGGCACTCCTCGACGCCTACAAGAAAATGCGTGAGCTGTGACCTACCTGAGCTCTTTTTTCAATTTCTTGTCCAGAGGGCGTTTCCTCATTTCTATTAGTGCCTTGTCCGTTATCACTCCGGCAAATCCCATCTGTCTCTCCATATCGTGTATGGCCTCCATCATGTCGGTGCCTGAGGCTTTGAAAGTCTTAGCATACGAATACTTGCCTTCCGCTTCTGACACAAAATTGTTAGGAAACGTTCATTTAATCTGCTTTTTCTCTTGATTCGTTCTCTTCGATAGTTGTTTGCCCTGCACGGAAAATTCTTAAACAAAAGCGTGGTAGTTGTTCTGGGCGACATGGGATTCGGGGAGCGGATACGATCTGCGGCGGGCAAACAGAAGAAAGGGCTTGAGGTCATGAATGCGGCAGAAGTGGAAAACTACCTTCAGCGGATTGTCAGGCTGAGGAAGGAAGTTGAGAGGCGGCTTGAGCGCAACGGCGGCGCGATGTACGACGAGGAAATAGATATCTACGAGCAAATAATTTCCCAAACTAAATCTCTCGAGGCGGTGCTTTCGCCAATTGCCAGAGATTTCGGCTCCGCCAGCAGTGGCGATTTCAAGTGGCTTGAGTCACATAGGCCGGAACTTGCAGACAGGTATGCTGGCGAGGGGATACTTGTCAAAAACGAAAGCGTCGTGGACCACGATGCAGACACGATCAGCCTGCTGAAAAGAAACGACTTTACAAAAACCCCTGGTTTCGTGCTTACCTTCTTCCCAAAAAAGCGGCTGGCCTAGAAAGAGGTTCCGAAAAGATTGGTAGAAATATTAGCAGCCTGAACTGCCCCAGACTCCGAGCCCCTTATGAGGGCAAGGAGATACTGTGCTTCTTTCTCAGGAAGCGCTTTGGCGGCTTCTTTGACAACCTCTCTGTCTTGGTCACTTGTTATCCGAGTGACCAGGCTGTCCCACTGCCGCTTGTTCAGGCGTTTTGCGCTCCTGCTTTCTGCTTTTTGCTGTGTTTGTGACATTTTATCACCGTGACTTCTGATCTGGATTTTGATTGCTGCGCCGCTTCCGTATTGGAAGGAGAGGAATAAAAGCTTTCGCGGAACGGCCTTCCTGCCATCTGTTCAAAAAACAAAAAGAAAAAGATAGAGAAGTAGCTTGCAAATTAGGCTTTAGTAATGGTGCGCTCACGGATCGCTTGCGCTTTCCGCTTACACGCCCATCCTATCAAAGTTCTGTATTAGAACCGCCCTGATGTCTCGTTTCGGATCGGGCTTCGACCTTAGATGCTTTCAGGTCTTATCCCTAAGTGCGTGGCTACCCAGCCATGCTCATCACAACTGGTAAACTAGTGGCACCGGTGCAATATTCCTCTCGTACTAACTGCACCTTATCCTCTGACACCTACACTCCCAGTAGATATTACCGTCCTGCCTCGCGGCGGACTTAACTCAGCTCATGTGTCTCTTTAACGGGCGAGCAGCCCGGCCCTTGGTGGCTCCTGCACCACCAGGATGAGACAAGCCCATATCGGTGTATCAAACGGCTGGGTCGATGTGAACTCTCACCAGCCACGAACCGGTTACCTCCAGAGTAACTTTTCTGACAGTTTGGGGTCCCATTAAAAGGACCTCCAAAGCTCGGTAAGCCCCTATTTCTAGTCTGCGCAGCCCGCTTTTCGCTGCACAGTCAGCCCTGCATTTGCCTTTTAGCTTCACGCTGCGTTTCCAACGCAGCTAAGCAGAGCATTGGTCACTTTCGTTTCCTTATCGAAAGCAACCGCCCAGTCTAACTATCCATCTGCCGCTGTTCCCCTTGCGAGGTTAGCCGCGTAACAGGTGTAGAGTGGTGTTACACTTTCGCTCCGCCACGGCCGAAACCGTGACATCGACGCTCCCACTTACGCTCTGCAGCACCCGTCACACGACAACAACAGACTATAGTCAAGCTTCATGGAGACTTCATTTCCCACTGAGAGTACGCGGCATGTTCACCGCGCAGTGAGTTCACCGGGCACCAGGTTGGGACAGTGGGGGGGTCATTACGCCCTTCATGCAAGTCGCCTATTAAGCGACGAGGTATTACGCTACCTAAAGAGGGTCAGAGTTACCCCCGCTCTTTGCTAGCGCTTAGTCCCGTTGAAACAGGGTTTCGCGTACTAGCGGTGAGCAGGCGTCACCCACTATACTAGGCCTTACGGCTTTGCGGTGAGTTGTGTTTTAATGAAACAGTTGCCTCCCCCGTTTTATTGCAATCTGCGCTTACTAAGCACAGACATGGCTTATCGAAAACTTACGCCACTAACTTGCCGATTTCCCTAACCTGATTTAACCCCGGCACGCCTTGGACTTTTCGTCCAGCAGCACCTGTACTGGTTCTAGGTACGAACCATCGCGATCGTTGCGCATTCCCTTTTCACTGGCTCAGGAATTTGTCCAAAGTTCATTTAGCCGCTTCTCCTCATAATGAGACTCCGCGGCCATTTGCACGTTACAAGTGGACTATCCCCAAGCGTCAGAAATGTGCCTTGTGTTGCCACACCTACGCAATGGGCGCATGAATTTTAACATGCTTCCCTTTTGCTGGGTAGTGATTGGCTCCCAGCTTAGGATCGGCTAACTCCCCGCTAAAGATTATGTCGGGGAAAACCTTGTGCTTCCGGCGTACTGGATTCTTTCCAGTATTTGCTGTTACTTACACCAGGATCTTCTCTGCTGCACGGTCCATCCCGCCTCAAAGCGGAACTTCTTGCCATACAGCACGCCCTCCTACCATAACGTCATTGCTGACGCCTCTGGGGTCTCGGTACGTAGTTTAGCCCCGTCCATCTTCAGAGACCCATGTCTCAATCGGTACGCTGTTACGCGTTTTTTGAAGGATGGCTGCTTCTAAGCCTACCTCCCGACTGTCTAAGACACGAGCCTCCTTCGATACACTTAACTACGATTTGGGGACCTTAACCTCAGTCACTCGCTTTCAAGTCTCGCCGCACTAGCTTACCCAATGCCGCCGACTCCCGGGTTACGCAGCGCGCATATTCGGAGTTTGACTCGATGGCCGATCCTTTCGGAACGCACCAAAAAATCGGTCGCTCTACCACGCGCGCAAGCTGCCCAAGGCTATCCTAAAGATACTTCGAAGGGGACCCGTTATTGCCATGTTCGAACGGTCTATCGCCCCTACTCGTAGGTCACCCAACAGGATATACCATGACAGGTTGCGGGCCTCCATCGAACATCAATTCGACTTCGCCCTGCCCACGAGTAGTTCACAATGGCTTCGGGTCGTAGAATAGTGGCTAAGGCGTTTTCACACCCGCTCTCTTGCGAGAGACTCGCTTTCGCTTCGCTTTTATACTTGCCACTACCTTACACTCCCTGGCTCTTGCTTCAAGAAGAAGGGTAAAACGCTGATTCCCTTGCGGTTCATCTCTTCACGCCTTACCTTCTTGTAACCACCTAGTTTCAGATCTTTTCACACCCACACGTGTGGGTTCTTTTCAACTTTCGTTCGCACTACTTGTTCGCTATCGGTCTCTGGTCAATATTTAGGGTTGGGGTTTAATGCCCCCGTATTCGCACGACGTACTCAGGCCGTGCTACTCTTTTCACAGCTAATACCATTCCGCTTCCGCCTACGAGGTTGTCACTCTCTATGACCGCTCTTTCCAGAGCGTTCGGCTAATGGAACGGTCCTTGCTGCACCACATCTCCGAACTTTTGCAAATCCGGATTCAGCTTGCCCTGCGCCGCTTTCACTCGCTGTTACTCACGGCATCACAGTTGTTTTCTTTTCCTGCGGGTACTAAGATGCTTCAATTCCCCGCGTGAGGCTCGCACGCTTGCGCGTGCACAATTCGGTTATCCCAGGTTCAAGGGCTGACATGCGCCTACCCTGGGCTTATCGCAGCTTGCCACGACCTTCCTCGCTGCCAGAGCCTAGTCATTCCCTAGATGGCTTAAATTATTGCAAGTCTACTTCTCCTCAAATCAATTGCATAAATGCAATCTCACGTACCAAGCAAAAGGCGCGGTAGTTAGAATAGTCTAACACCTTCATTTTCATCAAGCAAAAGCAGAGAGCTCGCTCTCAAAAGAAACCTTTAGAAGCTCGGTGTGCTCATCAAAGCACCAGCCTATAATATGCCCTAGAAGGTTTATATAGATTTGCCGCGCTTCGCATTGCTGAACATGCGCATGTCCTGCCGCTGCAGCACCGGCGATTCTGCAAGTCCGGCGTTCTCCCACACCTCTTCTCTCACCCTCATGTCGCGCTCGCTCAGCAGCATGTCCTTTATCACGAGGTCTATGAACAGCGAGCTGCCGGGGTACTTCTGCCTGCTGTCCGTGTTGAGCTTGCCGACTATGTGCGTATATATCTCGACTCTTCCATGGCGGCCAACGCGCTCCACAGCCTTCTTCGCCCTTTCGACAGAGTCGTCCAGGAATGCCTTGGTATACGTGCGGCTATCCTCGCCGATATGCTTTAGCGAGACGCGCTCCCTGTAGTCCCTCAGGCGCTCAATTGTATCCTGCTTGCCGGCTTCGCGCAGCAACTTGAAGAGCGTCTCGGGGCCTTCCAGCACAGTGTACTCAAGCACGTGCAGGTTCAGCTGCGACGCCACAGAAGCGGCGAGCCTGTTCAGGAAGTCTGCTTCGGTAAGGTACGTAGCGAACTTGCCCGGGTTGAACACCTGCGCCTCGAGTATACTTGGGCCTCCGCGGTTCATCAGCTCTTCGTAGGTAGGATCCAGGACTGTTTTGTTTTTTGTTCCCGTTTGCGTCGCCTTTTACACATTGGCGCCGTGCGCCTCGGCCCACGATGTCTTCCTCACTTTTGCATCGCCTTCCCCGAAAAGCACGCTTCTGGCTGCCAGGGATATGAAAGGCTCAGATTCCTTGTATATCCAGTTCGATTTCAGGCCTTCGAGAAGCCTTATCGTGGATAAGTAGACGAATGTCCTGCCGTGCTTCCCCAGGTTCATTGTCGCCTCGCCCATCGCCTTGCCAAGCTCCTCAAGCAAGTCGCCTGCAGCCGCCCTGCCGTCTCGTTTCCCGTAAATCAGGCGCCACTTATCTGCCTCGTCGCTTAGGGCATCAAGCATAACGTCAGACCGCTTGAGCATCTCCGCCTTTTGGATTTCCAGAAACGAAACAGCCGCTGGGCTCTTGCGGTACATCAGCTTCAGCGCCGCTATTATATCTACGGCCTGCTCCATGTCGCGCCTTGCGTCAATCATCTTCTGGCCGCTGGCTTCGAGCAGGACGTATTTGTTTACTGCCTCGCGCGCCGCATCCGCAGCATCCTGGCCCCTTTTTTTGATCGTAAGCTCCTGCCTGCAAAATTCTACCGCTTCGCGCATGTCCTCGAACTGCAGCTTCCCCGAATTAGTTTTCTTGCGCTCGGTCACAATCTCGAAAACAGGATCGGAAACTATCTTCAGCTCTGCAACCTGCTTTCTTATCGAGCTCATTCCAACAACCTAGACCGTTTTTGGATGCTTCTGCGGCGCCACAATGTCGCGGACCAGAACCTTAAGGTCCGAGCGTGCCCTCTTTTCCATCTTTGCATTCCTCCAGGCCGCCCTTGCAACATCCGAATCTGCCTCCTGCATGAGGCCTCGCACCATCAGGTCGATGAAGTAGCCGGATTCCGGCAGCCACTCCCGACCTTCGCGGTGCAGTTCGCTCACTACTGCGGCGAGAACGTACATCCTGCCGAATCTGCCTATGCTCTCCGTCTCCTCGGCGAAGGTCTTCCTAGCCTTTTCTATGAAGATGCGCTTGTAGTTTGACCCGCCGAAGATCATCCTCTTCACGTCACCGCGCTCTTCGAGCTCCTCAAGTTGAGTTGTACCCGCGGATATCCTGATTTCGTTTTGCTCCTGGGAAAGCCTCATCGCCCCGAAGAGCCCGAAGCCCATCATCGCGCTCTTGTAAACCGCACGCGGATTCTCTATGAGGGTGAAATCCTCTATAAGGTCAGCGCACCTCACTCCTATCTTGGATGCGAGCCTGCCCATCTCGCTGGCCTCTGACTCGTATTTCTGATACTGCTTCGGGTACCTTCTTTTGATGCTTGCGCGCAGCTCTCCCGCAATTCCCACCTTCCCCTCCCCCATCTCGCTGAATATCTGCTCGAATGTAGCATCCGCCAATCTTTTGTTAGCTACTGCCAACCTCTCCCCGACTCGAAACCCATCAAATCAAAATAATATTAAAGTTTATATTAGGTTCGTCCGATGAATATCCTGGGGTTTAATGGCAGACAAGATAAGATGCTCGCATATACTGGTCGAGAAGTTCTCGGTCGCGCAGCAGATACTCGAAAGGCTGAAGAAGGGCGAGAGCTTCGCCGCGCTTGCGCAGCAGTACTCGATCGACGGCTCAAGGAAGAGGGGCGGTGATCTTGGCGAGTTCGGGAGGGGCATGATGGTGAAACCTTTTGAGGACGCTGCCTTCGCGCTCAAGCCAGGGGAGATATCCGGAATCGTGAAGACGGAGTTCGGCTATCACATAATCAAAAGGGCCTCTTAGGCTGTCCAGTCTTGCAGCACGGCATAAACCGAAGCTAAAGATAGCCTATTTTAGCCTGCAATCCGATTGTTAGGCATGGCATTTCCAAAATCCGCACGGAGGTCCATTGCTGTGCTTGCGGTAGCGATAGTGGCAATTGCAGCGGTAGCAGCCTTTCAGCTCGCAAGCAACTCCGGAGTGCTCGGCGGAAACACAACCCAGAGTTTCGGTACGCTGGACGGCAACGTAAGCATAGGCCCTTGCTGTCCGGTAGAGCGTGTCGGCTATTCGTGCTGCCCCGCAAACATCTACTCTTCTCGAAGCATTGTACTTACTGGCGTCTTTGGAGCCGCGACCTTTGCTCCGCTTACGAGCAACGGCGGTTTCAGCGCGTATGTACCGTATGGATCTTATTCCGTCACACTCACAAACTGCACATATGTTGGTTGCTCGCGCGTTTTCCCAACCACTGTAGTAATATACGCGGGAAGAACAACGGCGCTCAATGTGAGCATAGATACTGGAATCAGGTGACGCTAATATTTTGCTAGGCTCACGATCCTCGCCCCGTCCAGTTTCTTCTTTCCCTTCATGTCGCCAAGCTCCACAAGAAATCCTAAACCGACCACTCTTGCGCCCACCTTCTGCATCAGGTCCGCTGCCGCTTTTGCGGTACCACCGGTGGCGAGAAGGTCATCAACGATGAGCACCCTGCTGCCCTTCTCCACCGCGTCCTCGTGAACTTCAATCGTCTCCTTTCCGTACTCGAGCTCGTAGTCAATGCTTACTTTCTTGTACGGCAACTTGCCTTTCTTCCTTATTGGGATGAAGCCCACGCCAAGCTTCTCTGCCAGAGCGCCACCTATTATGAAGCCCCTGGCCTCTATACCTACGACGTAGTCGATTTTCTCGCCCTCGAACTCGCTGGCGAGCTCGTCTATGCACATCGAAAATGAGTAGTAGTCCTTGAGCAGGGGCGTTATATCGCGGAAAATCACGCCTTTTTTGGGATAGTCTGGTATGCTCCTTATCTTCTCCTTCAGCAGCGCTTCGAACTCCGGCATCTTCCCCACAAATCCTTTTAATAGAAATGCTTAATAAATATGCAAATCCAATTTGGTTCGTTCGTATGCGCATTAGCAAAGCACCCTCCACTCTCGCACTGATACCAGACGGAAACAGGCGCTGGGCGAGAAGCCACAGGCTAGACTTTTTCAACGGCTACAGGAGGGGAGTGGAGAAATTCATAGACTTCGCCGAGTGGTGCAAGGACTATGGGGTCGACAACATCACTGTGTGGGCGTTCTCCACGGAAAATTTCAGGAGACCTGGGCCCGAAAGGGACGCGCTCTTCGGGCTTTACAAGAAGGTAGCCGCAGACAAGAAGATGCTTTCGCGCCTGCACGAGACCGAGACACGGTTCAACGTTGTGGGCGACATCACCATGCTGCCGAAGGACCTCGCGAGGGCGCTGAAGAAGGTCGAGGTGGAGACCGGAGCCTACAAGGACAGGGTGATCAACATGCTTGTGGCCTACGGGGGCAAGGACGACATACTTCATGCTGCAAGACTGCTTGTCAGGAACGCCGTCAGGCGCGGGGTGAGCAACGTGAACGAGACGCTCTTCAGGAGCTACATGATATCTAGGACAGTGCCTGACATAGATCTTGTGATAAGGACGTCGGGAGAGGAGAGACTTTCAGGCTTCATGCCCTGGCAAAGCGGCTATTCAGAACTCTACTTTAGCAAGAAGCTCTGGCCTGATTTCACACGCAGAGATCTTGAACTTGCGCTGGTCGAATACGAGAGGAGGCGGCGAAGGTTCGGATTCTAGCGTTTGCCTCCGTGTTTCGCATGCCTGATTCGAGAAGCTATATAACGCATTATGTGAAGTACTTCAACCTGCAAGCGCCTAGTGTAAACGTGCAGGTGATAATCCTGCTTCTTCTCGGCGCTGCTGCCGGATGCTTCGCTGCGCTGATTATACAGATGCATTCAATCAACAGCGGCCTGCTTCAGATAATTCTTCTGGGGGTAAGCTCCGGAATACTCGTTGTCAGCCTCCCCGCCATACTCACCACCGCTGTGATAAAAATCCTCAGGAGGAAGATGATGCTAAAGCACGCTATGCTCTCGACGCTGCTCATAACGGCGGTTTACGCAATACTCTTTTTCGTCGGCTCGGCGTCTTACGTTGTGACAAGGAATGCGCTTGTGTCTTCGCTTTTCCTCATACTGATCAATGCCGGCGTATATGGCTACTGGCTGATAATGGGCAAGTTTCTGATAGGCAAGCTCAGGAAGATGGCGCTCGTCGCGGCTACGCAGCCGCTGCTCAACGTGCTGCTCTACCTGTCGCTCGGCCAGTACATACTCAGTTTCAGAGTGCCGTTGGACATAACGCTGGCAAAACTTGTCTCCGGAATGGTGGTCTTCCTCCTTGCAGGCTACGCGCTGATCTACGTGATTGACAGGCCGTCGAAGAAGATACTCGAAGCGAGCGGCATGAACGTGGTCATCTCCATGGTAAGCCAGTGGCTATTTGAGATAAGCAACGATGTTAACGTGGTTGGACAGGGAGTGGGAGTGAGGCGCGACCTGTCCATGGGGATCTTGGCTCTGAAAGACGCCGAGGGCTACAAGGGAATATTCGTAAACCCTGACGTGCATTTCGGGCCGTTCCACGGAGTGGGAGGCAGCGTTGTGCCGCTGAGCATGGGGAAGATACTCGCTGACAAGTTCCATACAACTCCCTTCGTTCTGCATGCACCATTGGACATACAGGATAATCCGGTAAGCACCTCTCGGGCTTACTCCCTTGGCGGCTTGGTAGAACAAAGCGTAAGAAGCATGAGGCACTTCAGCAAGGCCTACGGGAGTTTTTCTCTTGGGCAGGCTGGTGATTGCAAGTCGCTGAACGTGAAGATAGGTGACACGGGAATATTCCTGCTCACCAAGGCCCCGGAGGTCACCGAGGACATGAGCAGGGAGGTTGGCACGCGCCTGCAGAGCACCGCGGAATACATGTCAGGAGGAAACGCTCTGATTGTAGACGCTCACAACTCACGGTTTGAAACTGCGAGCGCAAGCGAACTCGATGGCATACAGATTGACAGTGCGTACGTAAGCAAATACGAGAGGGCCATAAGGGAATCGACGCGTAAACGCTCCAACAAGAGGATGGAGTTCGGAGCTGCGCACCGCAGGATAGCGCGCGCACTTGGAAACCCCAGAGACCTTGGCGAAGGCTATACGAGCGTTTGCGTGTTCAAGTTCGGTGGCAGAAAGCTCTGCTTCATCTACTTCGATGCAAACAACATGCTGCCTGGATTCAGGGACAAGCTTCTGGAACACGTGCGCAGCAGGTTCAGGCTCGAGGCAGAGGTGTGCACCTCGGACACGCACTCTCTCAACACAATATCCTCATCTGCCAGTATGTCGCTGGGCAGACAGACTGGAGTGAACAGCATAACACCAATAGTGGATTCGATGATAAGAAGCGCGCTGGGCGAAATGAAGCCGGCCAGCTACGCATACAAGAAGGTAAGAGTAAAGGACTTCTATGTGTGGGGCGAGAAGGCTGACATGCTAATAGAACGCACGGGTGCCGAGGTCAGGAGACTGCTGAAATACATTGCCCCGCTTTTCGTGGTTGCGGCGTTTGTGATAGCCGCCTGGGTAATCTACGTGATATGATGGATCCGCTTGTACTGTACATAATTGCGTTGCTGCTTTTGGTGTACAGGGTCATGTGCGCCAAGAAAAAAGAGATAGCGTTTCTTGCTGTGGCGCTGGCTGCCGGAGCCGCGCTTGCCGTTTACGTCGGAACCGACGTGCTAATAATGCTTCTCGGCATACTCGTGTTCAACGGTCTAGCATCAACATATCACTCAAAGGAAAACTACGCTTTCTTCCTGCTTGCCCTGTTCTTCTTTTCAATCACGTACACAGCTCCACAACTTCTTGCTCAGACGATGCTGTTCGGATTCCTCAGTGCCGCGTATTTCTTCACGAAGCATTCTGCGCGCGTGAACCTGATAGTGGAGAGAAAAAGGGATATCGCGCAGGTTATCCTCGGGTTCGGATTCATAGTATCGTTCGTCTTTGTGCCATCTGCTTATGTGCGCCTTACCCTGATGCTTGCGATACTTGCCTTTTCGCTGTTCGGCAACTACAGCGCGAGCAACAAAAAGAGCCCTCTCTCAAAAATGCTGTACTCGTTTGAGCGCAGGGACGCGATACTTGGGCAGGGGGCAATGTGGCTTGCCGCGGGCGCACTGGTAGCGCTTGCTTTCCTTAACAATCGAGGGCTTGCTGCAGTGCTTACCGCCATTTTCCTTGGAGACGCTGTTGCCACGCTTGTTGGCACTACTGTGCAGAAACCTCGTTTGCCGTACAACAAAGCCAAAAGCCTATCGGGAACCTTAGCGTACTTTATAGTGACTGCTGTGATTTCCTTCCCTATAATAGGCTACCCCGCGCTTCTGACTGCCTTTGTGGCTGCGATTGTTGAGAGCGTGCCAAGGCACATAGACGACAATCTTGATACCGCGATTGTGCTGACCGGATTGCTTGCGCTTTTAGGATACGCTTCGATAGCTCTGTAGGGTTAGACCCTCCTTCCCCTTCTTCCGCCAGGCCTTCGCGTGGTGTCGGTTGGAATGGGAGTCACGTCTTCTATGCTCCCGATTTTGAAACCGCTTCTTGCAAGAGCCCTCACCACTGCCTGCGCTCCCGGTCCAGGAGTCTTGGGCCCGTGGCCGCCAGGAGCCCTGATTTTGATATTGATGTGTGTTATGCCCTTTTCTATCGCTGTGGCAGATACCTTGTAGGCCGCCTGCATCGCCGCGTATGGCGAACCTTCCTCTCGATCCGCATCGACAATCATGCCGCCGCTGCCTATAGCTATCGTCTCGGCTCCTGAAAGATCCGTAAGCGTGATTATGGTGTCGTTCTTGGACGAGTATATGTGCGCAACGCCCCAGCGTATTCCCTTTGGCTTGTACTTCTGCGTTGCCTCTATTGCTGCCTGCTCGAATGAAACCTCACCCTTCTTCTTTTTCTCCTGGGTCTTCTCCTCGGTTGCTTGCTTCTGCTTCGTGTCTTTGGCCATGCTCATTCCCCTGTTTTCTCAGGCGCCGCCGGAGTTGCTTCAGGAGGCGCTGGAACCGCTAATGGCGGAGCCTGAACCTGCTCCGTCTGCAACTTGAAAGGTTTGTAGTATGCTATGCCTGTCTCCTCACTCGCTAGAACTAGGTGCCCTGGAGACGTAACTCTCCTGCCGTTTATCGAGATTAATCCGTGGGCTATAAGCTGCCTTGCCTGCGCGCTTGTCTTCGCTAAACCCTTTCGAAGCACAACTGTCTGCAGCCTGCGATCGAGAAGCGCTTCGACGTTGATGACCAGAAGATCGTCTGGGGTCGCGTCGCTTTTGACTATGTTGTATCTGTTGAGCCTGGCTATTATGTCCTTGCCGGTTGCCTCGCTTGCCTTTCCAGATAGGACAGTCCTGACGTTCTGCTTTATCCTTCGAAGCTCGCTGCTGAGTATCCAAAGCTCGCGCAGGTTCCTGAGTCCGTACTTGTTTTTGAGCTCGTGTTCGCGCTGGATTCTCGCTGAATCCCACATCTGAGATGGGGTTTCGTATTTTTTCCTTATTCTCTTAGGCGCGCCCATTCAATCATTTCTCCTGCTTCTCCGTCTTTGCCTGCGGCGCCGCTGCCGCAGGCTGGCCCGCTGCCGGAGCCGCTGCCGTGGACGCCGCTCCCGCTGCAGGCGTTGCTCCTTCAGCAGCAGCTCCCGCCGCTCCCGGAGCTCCGCCTCCGCCTGACGCCCTTGACTTCTTTGCCTCTTCTTGAATCTTCTTCTTTGTGACTCCCACCGTCTCGCCGGTCCTTCCCGTGGAACGGGTGTGCTGCCCTCGGACGCGTTGGCCGTACTGCCTTCTGTATCCGATCCATGTCTGAAGCTTGATGGTTGAGTCCATGTCCTGCTTTGTCTTTACGATGAGGTCGGTGCCCACGAAGTTCCCGTCGGCTCCTGTTTCGGCGTCCTCCCTCCTGTTGAGCAGGTAGTGCGGTACTCCGAACTTGCCCGGCTCTTTTATTATCGTCTCCAGCTTCTCCACCGTTGCCTCATCAAGTGAGCCTATCGGGGTCGATGGCGCAATTCCGAAATTCTTTTCGGCGAGAAGCGTGATCGCCTTCGCCATGTTGCTTCCTATGCCCTTTATGTGTCGCAGCGCGTCGCCTATGCTGTACTTGCCGTTGATGTCCCTGCCTGCGATCCTGACTATGTTGATGGCTTCGCTAGCCTTTGGCTTGCCCTCCGGGGCCTTCGGTGCGCTTTGCTTCTGCTCTTGTGCCATTATACCACATCATCAGGATTCGAAAATCCCGATGACACAAATAGCAATACTATTGCCATGATTACGTATTTAAAGGTTTTTTGGAACGCCAGGGTTGGGATTTGAACCCAAAAGGCTCCGAGGAGCCATGCGCTTTATGGTATGCTTTCCAGGCGCACGCGTTACCGGGTTCCGCCACCCTGGCACGCTAATGGCTACGCTTCGGCATTATAAAAAGATAACTAATCGCTTGTGGCTGAGACAAGCATCTCCTTCGCCTTCGCTATCCCGATCGCAGCTATCAGTTTGCCTAGCCTGGGGCCCTTGTCCTTCCCTATTATCGCGGAGTAGACGGCGGCGAAGAGCCTCTCCGCCTGCGGCTTGTCGTCCCCGACAACGCCATACACAAGATTGTGCACGTCAAGATCACTCATACCTGGCTTGAGCTCTGAAGCGAACTTCGCCACTAGTTCCTTGTCTGCGCTTATCTTCTGCGGCCTGACAGCGAAGTTGTACTGCTCAGGCTCGAAATCCCGCTTCAGCCATTCTGTTATGAAAGGCGACAGATAGGAGACACCGTCCCTGTCGTTGAGCAGTTCGCCGACCCTCTTCCAGTCCTTGTATATCTGGTAGTTTAGCAGGATGTCGAGGAACTGCGCCTTCCAGTGCAGCCTGCCCGCGAGGTTCAGCGCGAGAAGCTTCTTCTGGTCAGCGCGGCTCTCCGGATTGGATAGCTTGTTGATCCTTTCTACGTCGTCGTATATGCGAATCATGCTCTCGCCCTTGGGGTCTAGCATCTTGTTCTGCTGCACGTTCGGCATGATGAGCACGTACTTCACTACTTCCGGGGGCACGAGGCCGAGTATCTCCAGAGCGCCTATCCCTGTGCCTGTTGATTTCGAGAATTTCTTTCCGCCCTGCAGGAAGAACCAGCCGAACCTGTAGAGGATCGGGGGTTCCCTGTTCAGTATCTCCCTGTGTATCGCTACGGCTGTATCTGCGCTTCCCCCGCGGGTCATATGGTCGACGCCGCTGCCCTCAATCCTGGAATCATAGTACGCCTGCCACGTAGGCCAATGCAGGCGCCACTGCAGCTTGTAATGGTGGTTGCTTATCCTGTCCCTACCAGTGAAGCCACAACTCTGTGCGCTGTTCACGTTCTTGTCGCAAACGTATTCGTACTCCTCATCATCATGCCAGGTTACCCTTGTCGTTATCACCTTTCCGCATTTCTGGCAGATGGGCATTATTGGGCTCCAGTCCTTCAGGTCTTCAATCTTCCTCAGCGATGTTCTTGCGACGACCTCCTTGACCTTCGCCTCGTTCTTCAGGTATATTCGCGTGTACGGGTCGAAGCCGCCGCTTTCGTAGAGCTCGTTCACCTTGACCACCTTCGCCTTTGTGCCGAGAATCTTGATCGCCTCCTCGGCCTGGGCGAGATAGTGTTCGCCGAAGGAGCCGTGGCACTTGAAAGGATCGGGCACCTTGGATAGCGGCATACCAAGATATTGTGTGAACTCGCTTTCGCGGTCCTTGAGCTCGGCCGGAACCCCGTCGAAGTTGTCGAGGATGTCTCCGATGAAGTAGAATGCGGCGTCAACTCCGCGTTTCTGCAGAACCTCGAGCAAAGTGCCGGAGTAAAGGAATTCGCATATCGTTCCAAGGTGCGCCGGACCGCTCGTGGATATGCCGCCTGTAAGAACGTACGGCGGCTTTTTCTCGGCCATGAGCCTATCTACAAGTATCTCTGACCAGTGCTTGTCCTTGAGTTCTTCCTTGCTCTTTTCCTGCATCCAATCACGTGGGCCCGGCGGGATTTGAACCCGCGACTATCGGCTTAAAAGGCCGTTACTCTGGCCAAGCTGAGTTACGGGCCCAAGAAAGATAATACGTTGCAATATAGATAAATGTTTAGAGAGGCGGAGGCGACGCGTAAACGAGGCTTTTTATTAGTATATGCGACATAGAATCTCGTGAGATTATGGTAGAGGCGTATTGCGTTAAGTGCAAGCAGAAGAGAGAGATGAAGGACGCTAAGGAAGTGACGATGAAGAACGGAAAGAAGGCCATGACCGGCACTTGTCCTGTCTGCGGCACGAAGATGTTCAAGATCGGAGGCAAGTAGTCCGCTGCTCTATCAGTGATTTATCTCACTGAATGTCTTGTCTCGTTCGTCCTTTGATGCGGAAACCCAATGCTCAGCGGCGCCCATCAGCTCGTCGCTTTCTTCACGAGCAATGAGATTTTCGCCTCTTCAGCGGCAGTCAACTTCGCCAGCGCGAATGAGGTAGGCCACATGGCACCTTCATCAAGCTTCGCCTTGTCCGTGAAGCCGAGCGTAGCGTACCTCGCCTTGAACTTGCCTGCGTCCTGGAAGAAGCAGATAACCTTATCGCCTTTTGCATATGCTGGCATTCCGTACCACGTTCTAGGGGAAAGTTCCGATGCGCTAGCTTTGACAATAGCATGGACCCGCTTGGCCATTGAACGGTCGGGTTCCTTCATCTTGGCGATTGCAGCAAGCACAGCCTCTTCACCGTTGACCTTTGCATTCTTCTCTTTGAGATACTCCTTCATCGCGGATATCTCTCCTTTCGATAGCCCTTTTGCTTTTCCCATACAACCCCATCTGTATTTTGATACGCGGTCTTTGAGCACGGCGCCCGAAGCAGGGATTGGACCTGCGACCTAGCGGTTAACAGCCGCTCGCTCTACCACTGAGCTATTCGGGCACGATATAGGTTCTTCCGCAACAGGTAATAAGCCTTGCTACTTGTTCGTTTTTTCCAGGAAGGGAAATGGCTCCGCAAGGTTGATTATTTTTGCGTACATGTACGAATGGCCCTCCATGCTGTTAACGAAATCGAGCACGTTGTTCCTGTAGTCGTATCTTGCAAAGTTGCCGTTCTTCGAAGAGCCGGTGTAAGCGTAAAAGAACGCAAGCCTGTCATTGGAAAGCCCGTCGATAACGTCGAACGCACCGAGAGCTCTTTTGGCTCCTACGCTGAACGAATATACGTGCGCGAGCTTCTCATCATGCGACGCGTTCCTTATAACGGCCCTGACCAGATCCACAGGGTCCTCGACGGCTATCAGCTGCACGCCCTTGGACGCTATGGTGCTTGTGGTTGCGAACTTGCCCAGGTCGACGCGCATGACATTGATGTACTGCTTGTTGGGCAGGTCCGTGTTTGTGGTGAATGACGCGCGCTCCTTCGTTTCATAGCCCGCAGGCTCATAGAGAAGGACGCTGCCGCTTTCCTTGGTTGCCGCGTAGTAGGCTATCTGCGTCTCACCTATGCGCTCTCCCAGCGCTATCAGCCTGCTGTTTGAGAGCAGGAGGGTGTCCGAGGTGAAATCGAACTTGCATGCGTAGCGGCACAGGTCCTCGACGGAGACGGCGCGCAGATAGAATATCTTACTCTCCTCCTTGTCCTTCTTCTCCTTCTTTTCCTTCTTCCCCTCTTCCATGAAATCCCGTTACTTGAAAACTAGATGGTAAATGTCGCTTAGCAGAAGCATGACGGCGTATGCTGGCTCGTATATGATTGGAGAGAGCACTACGCCCTGACCTGTGGCGCTGAAGTCGTTTACAAGGCTTGAGCGGGCGACCATAGTGATCGGGAACGACTCGTGAAGCAGCGGGCTGGTGGTGGAGTTTATAGTGAGGTTGAAATGGTAGACTCCGGGTTCGTCGATGAACACAGGGTATAGATAGCTGTTGGCGCTGTCGTGCTTTGATATGACCTCGGTAGGCACGTTCCACGCTGGAAGCCCCTGGACGTTAATCAGGAATGGGTCGTCAGATGCGCCGGTGTTGTTGATCGCCACCTTGATGTTTGTGGGCTGGCCCACGCCAGTCGCGAGGCTTGTGGGCGTTACGCTTGGCGCAAAAACTGAAGGGGTGACGTTTATCGAGGCGGTGAAGGTAAGGTTGCCCAGTTTTGAGTAGTTGCCCACGTTCACAGCCACAAGGGTAAGATTGTATGTGCCGTTCGCCGCATAGGGAGCCACTGTTATTTTCATCTTCATCGGGTTCTGGTAGAGCGGAGACGCCTCGGAAGACCAGCCTGCAGGGAGCCGCACCGCTTCTAAAGTGTCCCAGCCTATGTTTATTGTGGCGCCTGACTGGTTGGACGTGGCTGCAGACGCAAGTATGTAGAAGCTCTCCCCGGGTCCGATCCGGCCGAGGTTGATGGTTCCGTTGTTGAACAGCAGGCCAGAGACGGGGCCTTCGACAGTAAGGTACATGGCGTTAACGCTTAACGTCGCAATTGCGAAAGCTGTCATGAAAATCAGCAGTTTGGAGAAGCTGTTCGCCATGATGAAAGGTTGCATATTAAACTTAAAATGCTTTTCCACGACGCGATTCCGCTTTCACTATGGCCCTGACGGCGTGTCTGAGCCCTACTATGTTGCCGGCTCCGGAAACTATGTAGTCCGCGCTTTTAATTGCGGCCAGTTCGCCCCATTTGGCCTCCTTTTCGTCCCTGTCCCTGACGAATTCCGCGATTGTCCTTGGTGCATCGGGCCTGTGGCGCCTCTTTATGCGTTCGAACCTGAGCTTTACCGGAGCCACAACCGCTATCGTCACAACCTTGGCTCTTTTCCTTATGTAGTCCAGCTCCGCCTTGCTTCTTATCCCTACTATCGCGATGTTGCTTCCGCTCCTGAGCCTGACTCTTTTGAGAAGGTACCTAACAGTGACAAGATTGCCGTGCCTTTTCCTCAGGTTTATGGTGAACTGCCTATCAGACTCTGGAGTAAGCTTTATTCCCTGCCTTTTCATCATTTCTCTCACTATGTCGCCCAGCTCGTAGATCTTGTATCCCATCCTTCCCAGGATCTTGCCAGCGGCGCTCTTTCCAGCGCCAGGCAGTCCGGTTATGCATATTATCATGCTAATGCACTCTGCTTCCCTGCTCTATGTCCCTGTCTGGGACAAGCAACGCAAGCTTGCCGTCGCCACTCTCCGCGGCGAGTATCATGCCGTTGGACTCAACGTTTGCTACGCGCTTCGGGTTCAGATTTACGATGCATGCAAGCTTCCTCCCCTCAAGCTCCTCTTTAGTATATCTGTCCCTTATCCCTGCGGCTATGGTGCGCACACCTATCTCGCTCCCGAAATCTATCTTGAGTATGTACATAGGGTTCCTTGCTGTCTCGTGCACGTTCGCCTCGAGTATCTTACCAATGCGTATGTCTATGTTCTTGAATTCCTCGATGGTAACCATAGAATCAAAAAGAATGCTCGACTTAAGTTTATTAGATTGATTATGCGCGCGTTCATAGCCTTGGATGTTCCGGAGGAGATAAGACAGCGGGCCGAGGCGCTCGGAGACGAGTTCCGAATGGACGGCATCACGCTGGTTAAAGGGGACGCTATGCACATCACGTTGCAGTTTCTTGGTGAGATCGACGCTGCCCAGGGCGAGAAAGCGGTTGAGGCGATGAAGGAGGTGAGGCATGCGCCGTTTAAGATAAGCCTGTCCGGGCTCTCCTACTTCACCCCAAGACTGATAAGGGTGATATTCGTCGAGCTGAACGAGGGCGGCAAGGAAGTGAAGGAACTTTACGGCAAGCTTAGCAAGGTGCTGTCCGCAAAAGGCATTGCATTCGAGCAGGAAAATGATTACACGCCGCATTTCACTATTGCGAGGGTGAAGCGGGTTGGCGACATGCGCAGGCTCAGGGAGGCGCTGGCTAAGAACTCGAAGGCGGAGCTTGGGTCTTTCAAAGCGGCCTCGATTGCACTGAAGGAAAGCACGCTTACTCCTGAAGGTCCCGTGTACAGGACGCTATACGAACTTAAGCTCTGATTTACTCTTGCCGTAGTCCTCGGCGCTTATTGCAGTGGCCAGCTCATGCGGCCTGTATATCCTGTTGAGCAGGAGGAGGTCGAATGGCATGCCAAGCTTCAGGTCGAAGGCGATATGCCTGGTCTCGACGCCGAAAAGATCTGCCTCCACCAGCGCGGGCTTCAGCGCCGCGCGTAGCCTTTCTGTGGTGCTGAGCAGTTCTATGTCCTTGTCCTGCAAGCCTATCATGCGCATCTCGAGGTTCGGGCGGGATAGCATCTTGAGCGCCGACTCCGCCTTTCGGAGCGTTTCCTCACCAAGTGCCTCAGACATGCGCAGTAGCGTGGACTGCGTCGTGTTCACGTCGAACACAGAAACGAGGAGATCGTGGGTCAGGTCCTTGGTGATTATGTACCTTGCCTCCTCCGTGAACCTCTTCGACATGCCCTGGTTCATGCCCAGCAGCACGCTGTACTTTTCTACGCTTGAAAGCGAGAGGTGTATGCGGTCCCTGGAGGTTATGTACAGTCTGCCGTTTCCGAACTCGGGCTTCGCCTTCTCAGCCTCATAAACATGCCAGAAGTCCATCCACTCTCACTCGGCGTTACTTTTAAATACTCTTGAGACTGATATAAATAAGGCTTTTGCCTCATTCTTGATTGATCTGATGAAGGTTAGCGTAATCGAAAACTCACCGAAGGTGATGCGGGTAGACATCAACGGGATAAGCTACGGGGTAGCCAACGCGGTACGCAGGTCGGCGATAGGGCTCGTGGGCTGCTTCGCCATAGAGACGGTCACGTTCTACGAGAACTCCAGCGCGCTGTTCGACGAGTACCTTGCGCACAGGCTCGGCCTCGTGCCCATCCTGACCCCAAAGGACTATGATGAGAAGGATGAGATCGTTTTCTCGCTCGAAGCAGAGGGGCCGGCCACGGTGTACTCGAAGGAGCTCAAGAGCAGCGACAAGAGCGTGAAGGTTGCTAACGCAGATATTCCGATCATAAAGCTCGCCGAGAATCAGAGGCTGCGCGTGGACTGCAAGGCCGTGCTCGGCAGAGGGAACAGGAGCGCAAAGTTCCAGCCCGGCATAGTGAGCTACAAGACGAAGAACGGCAAGGACTTCGAGTTCTACTTCGAGTCGTTCGGGCAGATGCCCGCGAACGAGATAATGAGAAGGGCGCTGGATATAATAGCTTCTGGATTGAAAGATGTGCACAAGGAGCTGAAATAGGCGCGGGGGTGGCAGAGCTTGGCCAAATGCGCAAGACTGAGGCTCTTGTGGTCTAGAACCTGCAAGGGTTCAAATCCCTTCCCCCGCATTATGTTCAACGCCTAAGCCAAAACTTCTACATATCTTTAAATAATCGGAAATCTGAGAGGCTAACATGATTAAAAAATCGCTTGGGAATCCGGAAGAGGTGTCATACAGTAGCGATTTCTATAGGATGTATGCGGATTACCTTCGGGAAGGACTGGTCAGAAAGAACCATGACAACATTTTTGCAGGGTTCGGTAGGTTTACGCAGCAGGAACCCCTTTACGTTGTCGACCTTGGGTGCGGCCTGGGAGAATACGAGTTGCACGGTCATTATGCCGGATACACTGGGATTGATCTGAACAATGCCACTTCGAGGAAGAGGAACTTCGTACAAGCTGATTACACCAAGCTTGATTTCTTCGAGCGCCTGCCTTTTAAGCCGAATGCATTTGTGAGTCTTTTTTCGACAGAGCTGATGCTAAACGCTAAAGACAAGTATGCGTTTTATGAAAGAATTTTCACGGACGTTGCTTCCATACAGTACGGCCTGGTTAGCGGCTTTATCTATGAAAATAGGGCGGATCTTGAAAAGGTAGTTGAGCCGGGAGGCGTGGTGAGCTACCAAAGCATCGAAAACCCGGCAAGACACACTTCTGGAGCATTTGCGGAAGCGAGAATATACAAACGAACACCATCGAAGATGTTTGGCGGTGATGTTGTTGAAGTTTGGAAGATGCTTGGGCGACGTTAGTGGGGAAAGTCGGACATCTGGGGCTGCGTGGTGGAGGCAGCTAAAGGTTCTGTAAGCCAATTTATAAAAATGCAAGCCGGCAGGGCTAGAGCATGGAATACCTTCAGGAGATGAAGGGCCACAAGCTTGTGAACCTCTATTCGCAGCTCAAAGGTCCAGTGTTGTTGAGAGTCGACCTCAATTCACCTAAAGACAACGAGGGCATGATAGTGGCAAATTCGCTGCGGCTCAGAATCAATGCGGACATGATGGGACTTTACGCACAGCATGCGGGCCTCGTCGTGCTGGCTCATCAGGGAAGGAAGGGCGACGACGATTTCGGTTCACTCAAAGAGCAGCATAGACTCCTGCTCGGGATGCTGCCAAGAGATATAGAAATCGAATTCATACCTCACGATGCGGCATTTGCCCTGGAAACACGGGCAAAAATAGCAAAACTTGCACCGGGACACATAATGCTGTATGAAAACGTCAGGGAGTTTGATTTCGAAACCAAGTTTGATGCCAAGACGTGTCCATACATAAACTTCTTCAAGGGCGTCATAAACACATGCGTAAATGATGCGATCGGAGTGTTGCACAGGAAGGATGCAAGCATGCGTGCGCTGCCGTACATCGCACCCACGTTTGTCGGAATGCCAACGATGAGCGAGATATGGATAATGGAGAGCGTGCGAAACAGCAAAGAGAAGAAGGTGCTCATTTCCGGAGGAAAGAAACCTGAAAAGGCGGACAACCTAAAGGCGATTCACATGTCTGGCATTGAAGGTTTAACAGGAGGAGTGGTCGGACAAGCGATAGCGCGAATGAGAGGGCATGACATGGGCGAGAGCAACAACGCATATATAGAGCTAACCTACTCGCAAGATGACATAGAAGCTGCCAAGATGCTTGCATCCCTGGACAATGTTTCCCATCCTTTGGATTTTGTGATACTTGAAAATGGTGAAACAAGAACTGTTGAGCTCGGGGACTTGAGATTCAGCAAGGGGCTAATCTGCGACATAGGGCCGATGACTGTAGAGGAATACGCAAGGCGGTCTGAGGAGAAAGAGATACGGTGGAGGGCTGGACCGCTGGGAAGGGCCGAGGACCCGAGATTCAGAAATGGGGTGGAGCTGACCAAGAGGATCGTGGGCCCGCGGCTTGCGTTTCTCGGGGGCGACACGGCGCATGAGCTGGCACAAAGCGGATTGGAGAGCCTCATTAAAAGTGCCGGTGGGGAGATAATGCAGGGCGGCGGATCAATACTGCACGGACTTGCGGGCAAGAACTACCCGTCGCTTGATGATATTCTGGAGCTGCAGAGGAAATGAGCCTTTTGGCGTAGGGTTTAAATAACATAAAAACAATCTATATACGCTCTTTTTGAGGCCTGAATTTCAATGCCTGAGAAGGAATATGTGATAGACTGCGACTCGCAGGTACTCGGCAGGCTGGCGAGCCACACTGCCAAGCTGCTGCTCAGCGGAGCCAGCGTCAAATTGGTTAACGCGGAGAAGGCGGCAATAAGCGGCCACGTGAGCGACATAGTCGCGAACTATAAGCAGAAGCTCGAATTTATAGACAAGGCAAACCCGGAGCACTCACCTTATTGGTCGAGAAGGCCGGACCTCCTTGTGAAAAGGGTAGTGAGAGGTATGCTCCCTTGGAAAAAGCCCAAGGGCAGGGAGGCATTCAAGCGCCTCAGGGTGTACGTAGGCACGCCTTCCGAGCTGGGCAAGGAGAAGATCGCAAAGGAAGTGGCAAAGAACAGGAGCGCAGCCTATGAAAGCACGATAACTGTGGGAGAGCTGTCCGAGAAGCTCGGGTACAAGGTGAACTGATGGCCAATGAAACCGGACTTGACAACCTGAACAAGGAGCTCGCCGGAGTTATACAGCAACCTGAGCCGCAGCAGAAGACGGCTGTGAAGAAGGCACCGGTGAAGAGGAAGCCAGTATCGAAGAAAAACAAGCCGGTCATTGAGAAGGCGAGGAGGAAGATGGCTGTGGCTAGGGCCAGGCTGATGCCAGGGACGCCCGTGATAACGTTCAACAACTTCGACATAAGCACGCTCAAACCTACGGAGCTGAGGGAGATGATACTTGAACCAGTGAACATGAGCAGCCTGACCAAGGACATCGCCGCGAAGTCTAACATAAGCATAAACGTGTATGGCGGCGGATCCAGCGGACAGGCTCAGGCGGCAAGAAGCGCGCTCGCGAAAGTGATAGCGAGGGCGGCGAGCAGCGACGTGATAAAGAAGATGTACATGGATTATGACAGGACGCTTCTGGTCGACGACGTGAGACAGGTGGAGCCGAAGAAGTACAAGGGACCCAAGGCTAGGGCCAGGTTCCAGAAGTCGTATAGATGATGCGCGTGGTTGACAAGAAAAGAAAAGAACATGATGAAGGCATTGGGCCCGCGGCCGCAAGACTTCGCGCGGAGGCTGGAAGAATAAGGGCAGAACATAAGATTGAGATGGAGAAGGTACGTAGAAAAGAGAGGTAAATGAAATGATGGTTCCGGTAAGATGTTTCTCGTGCGGTCAGGTGATTGCGGATAAATGGGAAGAGTACGACAAACGTGTGAACAAGAATGGCGAAGACGCGGGCAAGGTCCTTGATGACCTTGGAGTCAAACGCTATTGTTGCAGGCGCATGTTGATAAGCCACGTAGACCTGATTGACGAGATAATAAACTACGGCAGGAAGTGAGCAATAGGAATAAGAACATCGTGCGCGATAAACTAGCTGCGGGGTCGTCGGCTAGCTTGGTTAGGCTTTGTGCCTAGGGCGCACAAGACCCGCGTTCAAAGGGCAATCGTTTGCCTGGAAATCGCGGCGACCCCGTACAAAGGTAAACCAATGGCAAAAGAAACGCATGGCAAGGAGCCAGAGAGCATCAAAAGCATACTCGCCAAGAGGAAAAGGGCTTGGGACGACCTGGCGGCAGGAAAGATAACGATAAAGGAATTCAGGGGCAGATGCCCGCCGGTAGTCGCGGCAACGCGTCACAGCGAAAGCCGGGGCAACGAGGTACTGACAGAAGAGGGGTGGAAGCCGTTTACGCCTTCCTTGGGAATCAACCTGAAAAGACTTAGATGATATTTATGGCAGAAGAGATGCTTGTGGACGAGAACGAGTACGTGTACTCGCACATACAGGCGGGAACGATGGTGCGAACGCCAAGGATGAGCAGGTTCATAAGCAAGAGGAGGGGCGACGGTTTGTACATGCTGGATCTCGGCACAATAGACAAGAGAATTGCAGCTGCCGCAAAGATGCTTGCTGGATACGAGCCCAAGTCTGTTGTTGTCACCGCCTCGAGGATCTACGCCATAACTCCTGCTAAAAAGTTCGCTGAGATAACCGGCACTCACCTTGTGGAGGGCAGGGTCATGCCCGGTGTGTTCACGAACCCGAACAGGAACGACTTCTTCGAGCCCGAGATAGTTCTCGTGAGCGACACCAGGAACGAGAGACAGGCGGTGAAGGAAGCAAGCAAGATAAACGTGCCTATAGTGGCACTCTGCGACACTGACAACTGGATAAAGTTTGTCGACCTGATAATACCTTGCAACAACAAGAGCAGGCGCTCCATTGCGCTCGTCTACTGGCTGCTGGCGCGCGAGTTCATGAAGACGAAGGGTCTGATCAAGGGCAACGACGAGTTTAAGCACAGCGTTTCTGACTTTGAGGCCAAGGTCGAGATAAAGGTAAAGTAAGTTTCGAATCGCGTTACTACTTTCAAAGGAATCTATAAAAAGGACCTGACTGCAGATTGATTAGGGGGCTTTATGCCAGCAGAAAGAGTCACATCAGAAAGAGTGGAAAAATCAGCACCAGAAAGATCCAAGAACTATTATGTTTTTAGCGAGGGCAAATTCGAAGAAACAGAAATTAACAGTGCCTTCTTCGGGTCGCATCCGATCTTGTGGTCCGCACGCCTCTCGACGGGAGTGTTCGGGCTGACTTCCTGCCCTTCAGGAAACTCACCGAGGGCGCCAAAGAACGCAGGCGAAGTCGTCCTTGGGGTAGGAGACGAGGGGCTAACCGCACTTGTTAAGCTAGGATTCATACCTTGCCCTGTCTGCAACCCTGAATCATCACCTCACTTTTCATGGTCCGCTATCGGCGGAGTTGTTAGTACAAAGTACGAAGTCATAAGTGCTGCAGAATTCGCTGATAAAACGCGCGTGCCATTCGATGCGCGCAGGTTGAATTGGGAATTAATCGTTAGCACTGTACATGGCGCCCCCTCTAGAATTTACCTACCAGAAGGACTAGATTACAAGGAAGTTGAATCTTTCCGCTCATCGATTCGCCAGATTGTGCGTGCAGATGGTGTGGCGAAGGAGCCGGTGCTTGGCTATTATGACCGCAAGGTCGATGGCCATTTCACAGAGTACGTGCTACAGAACGGCGAGGCGGCAAAACTGCAAGCTGACCCAAAGTTCGTTGCAGAAGCGCGCGCCACTCTCCTGCCTAACACCGCACAGAAGAAAATCTATTTCGCTCACGCACAGCCGGTCTACGGAACTGAAGAAGAAAGGATAAACCTTGTTGCAATAGGCCAGAGGTTCGAGAACTATTTCATAGTGAACCCAGCCGCAGTCAAAGATTATCACATAAGGGATATGGATTTCTACCTAGGGGTCGTGGATGAGTGCGACGATATCGTGTTCACAAGGTTCCACGGTGTAGTGATGGGCGGAGTAGGAAAGGAGATTGAAGAAGCGATAAAGAAGGGGATTCCCGCCCATGAGCTCTCCGAAACCGGAATCGCGGAGGTGAAAAAGGTTCCTGAGTACCTGTCCCGTGAGGAGACTGTGGCCATGCTGATAAAGGTAGGCTTCAGGAAGGCGTAGCATTAGTTAAATAAACTCGAATTCTGATACCTATTCATGCAGCTTCTCAGGGCGCAGGCGGCTGTTGACTTCATGATGTCATACGGTCTGGCGCTGATAATCATATTCATCGCAGTAGCCGTCATATACAAGGTAAGCATCCTCTCCCCGGCGCTGGCGGTATCGTCCTGCACAGCTTCGCCGGGATTCGCATGCGAGGCCTATGTGCTCAACACAAACGGCATACTGACACTGCAGCTCTCGCAGGCCACCGGCGGCACCATATCCATAAACGGCGCCGCGTGTTCCTCGCTGCCTTCCACGAACGGAAACCTGCCCGCGTACGGCAACCTGTACGTGACAAACACTGTAACGTACTATGTTGGCACGAACACTCCGGGATTCGGCATACCTGTTTACAGCGGCTCAAGCAACACGCTGAACATCTACTGTTATTCAAGCACGGGCGTGGCGACTGGAAGCCTTGGCAATGGGTTTACTGGATTCGTTTGGCTGAACTACACCGTGCCCAACTTCGGCAACACGATACAGGAAGTTGCGAGCATCGACGTGAGGTACACGTAATTAGGCGTACTTCTTCAGCTTCTCGATCTCGCTGTTCGTCATCTTCTGGAAGATCGGCTTTGGCTCTTTCTCAAGGTCAGGCCTTACCTTGTCCTCGAGCATCTTCAGCGTGGGCGCCGACCTGACCCCGAAGTAGGAAAGGAGTTCGCCGCTCGCCTTCGGCGAGAAGGGATATAGCAGAATGCCCATCGCGTACGTTATTTCTAGCAGTTCAACGAATATCCTCTTCGCCTGCTTCTCTGCTTTTTCGTCGTCCTTCGCCTTCTTCGCAAGGATCCACGGCTCTTTCCTGCTCATTATGCCGTTTCCTATGTCCGCGAGCCTGACCACTGTACCTATCGCCTTCTTCAGATGAAGCTTGTCGAAGGCGTCTCCATATTCCTTCACCGCCTTCTTCACGTTTGCGTTGTCCGCGGCAAGCACGTCGCCTTCAGCCAGGAACTTGTTGCTCTTCGACAGCTTGAGGACGCGCTGCGCGAGGTTGCCTATCTTGTCGTTCATGACAGTGTTGACTATCTCCACAAGCCCATGCTCTGTGAACTCGCTGTCCGCGCTCTCCGGATACATATACATCAGCGCGAACCTCCAGTAATCGGCGCCTAGGATCTCTAGCGCTGTCCTCATGTTGAGTCCCACACCCTGGCTCTTCGAGAATTTCAGCGTTTTCGAAACCAGAAACTGCGATTCCTTTATTGTGTACGGCAGCACGAAGCCCAGCCTCGAGCCGATCAGTTCCGCAGGCCAGAATATTGTGTGGAACGTAGTGTTATCCTTGCCCAGGAACTGCACAAGCTGCGTGTGCTCGTTCTGCCAGTAGTCGCGCCACTTCTTCGAGTCCCATTCTTTGGTTATTCCGATGTAGCCCAGAGGCGCGTCGAACCACACGTAGATCACGTAGTTCTCATAGCCAGCGAGCGGCACCGGGAATCCCCACTTCATGTTCCTAGTTATGTCCCTGGGCTTGAGGCCCTCCTTTATCATGCTCAATGACTTGTTGACCGCGTCCTTGCTCCAGTTGTGTTTGCCGTTCTTCTTTATGAACTCCTTGAGCTCGCCCTGAAGCTTGTTCAGCTCGAAGGCGAGATTCTTTGTCTTCTTGAATGTGATGTCGCTCTTGCCGCATATTGCGCAGAACGGGTCTATTATCTGCGTCGGCTCCAGCAGCCTGCCGCAGTTGTCGCATTGGTCTCCGCGGGCGCTTCTCTTGTGGCAGTAGGGGCATGTGCCTTGTATGAACCTGTCTGTGAGGAACCTCTTGTCTATGTTGCAGTATGCCTGCATGTCTTCCCTTTCGAGCAGGTAGCCGTTGTTGTAGAGCTCGTTGAACACGCCGTAGGTCACCTCCCTGTTCTCCTCCGTGTGCGTCTTGCCGTAATACGTGAACGTGCAATGGTACTTCTCGAAAAGCGCCTTTACCGTGGTGTGAAGTTCATCCGCGAGCTTTTCCGGCTCCACGCCCTTCTTTATCGCCGCGAGCTCTACGGGAGTGCCGTGCTGGTCTGAACCGCAGATGAATATGGCGTCATCGCCCTTCATCTTGAGATATTTGAAGTAGACATCAGCTGGTAGCACCGAGCCTACGAAATTGCCGAGGTGGGGCACGGAGTATACGTAAGGCAACGCTGACGTCACTATTATCCTTGCCATTAATCGCCTCCTTCCACGCCTTCATAGTTGGCGAGAACTGTTTAAAATAGCTGGCATGCTGAGAGCAGGAGCGTCCCGAACCTAACAGCCGTTACACATGCGCGCATACTTAAGCTTAAAAGCTTATTACCGCAAACTTCTCCTAACAACAAAAGGATAGGGATGGTTTCGCTCGTGGAACTGTTCGATACTGCAAGATCGACAAATGCTGATTCTGCAACTGTTTGCCACAAGGTTACTGTGGTTTCGGGGAGATAAGGGCAGGAAATGTTCGGACCCCATCTGACCGTAGACCTGTATGGCTGCGACGCCAAGCTCCTCAGCGACATGGCTCACGTTTACCGCATACTCGACGAGATGCCCGGTCTGCTGGACATGAAGAAGATAAGCAAACCGCAGGTCATGCCTTACGAGGGCAGCGCGGGCACCTTTGACAAGGGCGGAATATCCGCGTTTGTGATAATCGCGACATCGCACATAAGCATACACACATTTGTGGCGCAGAAGTACGCCTCTGTTGACATATTTTCATGCAAGGCCTTCGACACGGAGAGGGCAATAAGGTACATATCCGGCAAGTTCAAAGCGAAGAAGATAGAGACGAACCTGCTGAGCCGTGGCAAGGAGTTCCCGAAAGAAGTCGAGAGGGCAAAGGCGCTTGTTGTGAGGGAAAGACGGGTCATCAAGCCCTTCAAAGGAAAATAGGCAAACGCCAAATCAGGACGCCAAGCGTATAAACCTATCCTTTTCATCTATTTCCGCGACCAGTGATTGAACGGTGGAGAACCAGACGAAGCAGACCCTACTTCAGAGGTACCAGTCTGATGAAAAAGAGAAGCGGATGTTCGAGACGTTCATGCACATTAATGCAAGAGGCTACTTCAGGGCCCTTGTAGATTACAGAAACAAGTACGAGAAGGCCGCAGAGCGTGCAAACAGGAACCTGCCGACCAATTTCCCTAGCAGGAATGTGCTGAACCACATACCAGGTATAGCGGGGCGCAGCGTGGGCCTGAAGGAAGTAGACGAGGGGCTTGAGCAGATGCTGCACGCCGCACTAAAAACACGCACTTTGCGTTTGGAAAAGTTCAGGGACACCCTTGAGCCCCAGGCTGTGAAACCACTCGTCAGAAGGTAAAAAGAAAGAGGTGTTAAGGTGTGGTGGGTGGGGATAAAATATAAGGCACCTTAACACGTGAGTGACAAATAAGCCTGAAAGGTTTATATAGATTACTACGACACACGCCGAAGTTTATAACAGAGTAATTGCAAAGTTAAATTGGTGCTTGTAATTATCGACGACGATGGGACGCCAGCATGGATGGTATGCGACGCCATAATATCGAAGATGCGTGACGAGCTCCTCTCGCAGGCGGTTTCTGTGATGCGCGATCAGCTTGACAGGAAGCGCATCTCGCTCGAAGGCCAACTGCCCGCGATGAGCGAGGAGGGAGGCGAGAAGGAGAAGGATGCTTTCCTGCTCTCTCAAATCGTCAAGGAGCACGAGAACATCGAGAGGCGGTTCAGCGAGTACATAGATCAGGCGCACGTGGGCAAGGACTCACTGCAGAGAATTGACGAACTCCAGAAGTTCCTGCTTGAACTGAGGCAGATCGTGATGCTCAACGACTACAGCAAGGCATGCGAATCGTGGATGGCAGACGCCGAGAAGGAGCTGAAGGAGGAGGCGCCCGACGTGCTGCTCGCGAAGACGATTAAGAAGGACACGAGGCTGAGGGGCGAGATACTGAAACATGTCCTGAAAGACAAGTCGATCATCGAAGGCGGCGTGTTCTCCGATGACGAAAGAAGCATAATGGAGAACGCCCTTTCTGTTTCGAGAGAATTATAAGGCTTGCTTGATATGCGTTGTAGGTGAGTGGGATGTGCGGTAGCTGCACTGTATACGATGATGAAGCTGAGGGATACGTTAGCGTAACATGCGCGTGCCCGTGCGCAGAACAGGACCTGAGTCCATCAGAGTTCCTGGGCGGCTCGACATGCGATGAGTGCAATCATGTTGTCAAGGGCTGATGGGCCGCGTTACCAGGGCACCTGCTTGATTCTTGCCTTGTGCGCCAGCATGTTTGTGCCCTTGTGAAGCACACCTGTAAGGACGGCGAGCACGACAAGCCCTATTATGCTAGGCGTATTGCCAAAAGGGAGCGAGAATAGCAGCGCCACTACGAAGAAAGAGTACTGGTCAAGGAGCATGACGCTTGCCCCCTCCTTCAAACCTGTCTGCCTCTTTATGAAACTCCCGGCTAGGTCACCGGCTATTGTGCCGATGCTGAGCGCAAGGCCGGCAGCCAATAGATACGGAAAGAAAAGCGATATCGCTGTTGCTGCTAGGAATCCGCATAGTAGACCTGCCACTGTGCCTCTTATGGTCTTGTGTTTTCCGAATATCGGTCTGCCATTTAGTTTTTTGTTGAAGTCCAGCGGAGCTCCGCCGCCGAATACCACTGGTGCGCCGTTTGCTATCCAGGCTGGCAGTATGAACAGTATTGGGTAGAAAAGGAAAGCGTACAAAAGGTCGGCCATGCTCAACGCGCCTGCTTCGGATCAATCCTTGCCTCTGCGAACCTCTTCGAACCTCCGCCGCTGAATTTCTGTCCTTTGAGTTTCGAGTCGAGGAACTCCGCCGCATTTTTGTTTGAGGCGCTGCCCGCAACGCATATCACTATCCCCTCCTTGTTCTTGAGCAGGACCACTGCGCTGCTATTCCTCTTTACCAGCAGGTCTGCAATCTTTATCATCATCTTTCTGTCGACCTCCAAATCCCGCTCTATTACCGCGGAGTCTGGAAGTGATTCCGCTATGCTGTCTGCGAGCAGTTCGTTGTTCTTCTCTACCTGCTTGTGCAGGGATCTCAGCTCCTCCTGCTGCTCCTCTATTCTCTTTCCAACAAGGAGAGGGTCTACGTTGAAGGTCTTTGAAAGAGTGTCAAGCTGTTTGTGCATCTGCTCGAACCTCTTCAGCGCAGCGGGCCCAGCCACGAACTCTATCCTGTCTATGCCGTCGTGTATCCTTGACGTGCTTATTATGCTCACTATTCCCAGCAGGTTTTCTCTTCCCACCGCGTGTATGCCGCCGCATGCCTCGGCATCGATGAGCTTGCCCTCCCTGTCCCTTATAGTGACTATGCGCATCCTCTTTGCTGGTGCGCCGTGCCCCTGGTAGATGGAGAAGCCGTACTTCTCCTCGGCTTTGCCCCTGCTCATCTCCTGCGCATTGACCTTTATGCCGTTGAAGAGCCATGCGTTGACCATCGTCTCTATGGCATTGACGTCCTGCTCGGACAGCTTGTCGTAGTGGGCTATGTCTATGTGCGCCTTGTGCGCCTCCTTCTTTGCCCCTTCCTGCCACGCGTGGTCGCCAAGCACCCTCCTTGCTGCAGCACTTATAAGATGAGTCGCGGTGTGGTGCGCGATTATCGCATTCCTGCGTTCCTCATCGACCACCGCGTCTACGATCTCGCCCTTCTTCATGCCAGAATTCTTTTCTGTGAAATGCACTATCGCTTCCCCGATCTTTTGCACATCCACTATCTTCACGCCGTCAACTGTGCCTGTATCCGCGACCTGCCCTCCGCCCTCAGGGTAGAAAGGTGTTTTGTCAAGTATGAAGTGGTTTCCTTTTGCAAAGATAACCTTAGATCTTGAGCGCGTTGCGAAGTCGTAGTACAGCTTCTTTGTCGGAGGCAGCTCTCTTGGAAGAGAGACCTGAACGGCATCCTGCTTTTCCCTCTTTGCCATGTCCCCCTTGACTATTTCTGTCAGTGCACCTTCCGGAAGCTCGAGTTTTATCTTCTTTGTCTCGGCCACTTTTGCAATCAGTTCGGGCGTGGCACCCTGGCTTTCGTACAGCGTTCGCATTTGCTCTATGCTTATGCTCTTGCCCTTTTCCAGAAGCATCTCTACCGCCTTCTTCGCTCCGTCGCGTGCGCGCTCGTATCTTGTTCTCTCGACATCTATTACCTTTGCGAAAATATCGTGCTTCGTGGAGAGCTCGGGGAACATCGGTTTGAGGTCCGCTGCTATCAGTTCCGCGAGCGTTCTCATATCGACCCTGAAGCCGTACTCATCGATGAAGTCGAAGGACCTCCTGAGCAGCACCCTGAGGTTGTATCCGCCTCCAACGTTAGAAGGCAGCGAACCGTCGGTTATCGCGAAGAGCAGCGTTCTCGTGTGGTCGAGCAGCGCATAGACGGCCTGCATCGGCTTTATCTTTGTCTCATAGTCGCGCGGCGAGATTTTCGCTTCGCTCAGTATCCTCTTTTCCGCGTCTGCTATGTTCTTCACCTCGTCCCTGTTAAGCGCACCGCCGTATCTTGCAAACTTTGAGTAGAACCCAGTATCTAGCTCTATGTTCAGCTCGTTCTGGACCTTGTCGAGCACGTTTCCGAAAACCGCCTCGTAGGCGGTGTTGAGGCCGGTATAGTACCAGAAGTTTCGCTCGAATCCCCAGCCTGTGTCGACCACCTTGCCCTCGAGCTCGCGTATCCTACCGTTTGTCAATTCGAACTGTGTGAAGACGTTGTTTCCGAGCTCGCCGCCTTTCGAGAAGAACTCTACGCTCGGACCGAACTCTGAGAAGTCGGGCATGCCCCACACGTCCTCACTGTACCTTATTTCCTCGGGCTCGGCACCAAGGACCTTAGTGAGGAAATTGAAGTTCAGCTCTATCGTTTTGTCCCTCCAATAGCCGTGCTTAGGATAATCGAATGAGGTTTGGTTGGCCATTATGAACGTTGTGAAGTGGTTGCCTGTCACACCGACATTCTCTATGTCCTTGAACCTCAGGCAGGGTTGGGGAACCATCAGGGGATTTGCACTGTATTCGAAGCTCATCGTGCCATTCTCTATCCGCTGAAAGTCCTGTATGCCTGCTATGGTGAAGTAGAGGTCCTGCCTCCATCTGCTCACGACAGGATACCTCTTGACTATGGAGTGGCCGTTCCTGCGGAAGAAATCTGAGAATTTTTTCCAGAAATCAGTATAGCTTATCCTGTTGGGCTTTTCCTTGAAGAAGGAGTAAGGAGTGTGCGAAGAGTCGCCGCAGTTGTTCGTTTCCGCTATGCCCCAGAACCACTTTCTGCAGATGCTGCACCTCTGCCTCTTGAAACCCTTCTCCTCAAAGAGCTTGGTCGAGTAGTACTCCTTGGGATTCTTGCCGAACTCGGCGCGAAGCGCGTCCTTGCTTATCTTTTTTGTGTCTATCTTGAGCATGCTACCTCCCTGTCCACCACGCCTTGCACTCGCTTCCGAAGAACTTGCAGAACCTGCACTTCCAGTTCTCGGCCTCGACGACCGGAGCTGATTCGCGTTCTCCGTTCCAGAACTTCATGGCGTAGCTTATGCTATCCATTACCTCGTTCTCGTTGTAATCTATCTCTGTGCTGCTTATCTGCTTTCCGCTGAACCTGTCAACGTACACCACCTCTAGCCTGTCGCTGAGCTCGGGGAGGGAGTGAAGCTCGCTGAACATCTTCTCGGATATCGAGTAGGGGTTGATCAGCTCGTCCTTTATCCCCATGGCGTGCAGCTCGCGCTTGAACACTTCCGAGAGCCCGTCCTTCGTGAGCCCGTATGTCTTCGTAAAGTTCTCGTGGGTGTACCTCCCCGCCTTTATGTCGCCTAGCATCTTCCTGTACAGCCTCACTTGCATGAGATGGGGCCGCGAGTACACCTCGGTCAGCTTCCTGTTCGCGTCAGTGGTCTTGCGCTCAATCACCTTGGCTTTCCCGCCGACTATCTTCATCTCGTCTATCTGGCCGGAGAGCCTGTAACCGTTGATTGAGCCGTATACCCTCAGCTCCCTGCATATTCCTTTGTCCCTGAGCGAAAGCAGCGAGCGATAGTTCTCGTACGCGATCTTGTACATCAGGTCTGCGTAGGACACGGGCTCTATGGTGAGCGGCACGTATACTTCGCCCTGCAGCTCCTCGTGCAGCTGCTTGCCGCGCTCCATGAACTTGGTGTACTTCTTTCCATAGAGGTAGTTGTACTCCATCTGCCTCTCGCACCAGAACTGGTTGGCGATGTCGGTGACTAGTATCGAGCTCTTTCCGAGCCTCTTCAGTACATCGCTTCCCCCTGCTTTCATGACAACCACAAATGATCAGACCGCCTATCTCTCGTCATCGCCGAAGCTCAGCGATCACCTTTGTCATCATATGCGTTTTTATAAGTTGAATAGGATTATAAGCCCTATGCGGCTTCTCTCGAAATACGACCTGTTTATCTTCGATTGGGATCACACGCTGACGACATCGACGCTCTTCGTAACGCTGCTTTACTACCTCGTCAAAAGAAGCAAGCACAAAAGCACGGAGGGAATGCGCAAAAAGCACCCTTCTGATTTCTCTGCGAAAAACGTTGAGATCAAGGAGGAGGTCAGCAAGATCTATTCAGCTTTCGACGACCTCTACGGTGTTGTTTTCAAGCCGAAGTTGAAGCCGGATGCGATACGGCTGCTGGCGATGCTGAGGAAGAGGCGCAAGAGGATTGCAATATTCAGCGATTCGAAGACATACAGGTTGCTGAAGGAGACAGAGTATCTCGGAGTGCTGAGGTACGTGGGCAAGGTGCTCAGCGCGGAGTCCATAGGCTACTACAAGCCGGACCCTACTGGCCTGCTGCTGCTCATTGATAGGTTTCACGTGCCAAAGGAAAGGAGCCTTTACATAGGCGACATGGCCGGGGACGTGCTCACAGCCAAGCTAGCGGGAATCGACTCGTGCGCCATCTGCGATGGCATAGACTCACCAGAGAGGCTGCGAAACGAGAAGCCTGACTATGTTTTTCCGCAACTGGGCTCGTTTCTTGACGCCATAGAATCGGGAAAGTAGCCGTCAAAACATAGATTTATATAAGCGCAAACCAAATAGGCTACGTTTGCAGGAGCTAATTCTGCAGAGGAAAATAAAATGGCATACGGAGAAGAAAATGAAGGAAGACGTGGCGGAGGAGACAGAGGAGAAAGGAGGGGAATGAACCCCAACTATTTCCTGCCTAAGCCTGTCAAAGTCGGAGACGTACTGGAGGTGACCATAGAAGGGTCTGCCTCAAGAGGAGACGGAATAGCAAAGAAGGATGGCTTTGTCATCTTTGTCAAGGGCGCGAAGCCCGGAGACAAGCTGACCGTCAAGGTAACCGACGTCCGAACGAGGTTCGCAATAGGCGAACCCACGACAGAGGCGCCAGCGGCTTCAGCATAGACATAGCTTTTCTTGTTTCTAAGAAAAGTATTGCTGGTTAGCGTAAGCGATGGGCATGGCGTTAGTTTCTGAGAAGAAGCAGATGGACCTCCAGAGGACGATGCTGGTCATAAGGCGTTGCCCGTTCTGCCTCAAGGACACCGAACAGAACGCATACTACGCGCACAGGCCAGATCTGAGAATAATTGCGGCCTTGGAGGGGAGGGAGTTCGCGCTTGAATATCAGGGAAGGATGCCGTTCGAATGGTATGGCATTGCGGAATGCAGGGAGTGCGGCAATGCCTACGTAGTGCAGGGTGCCATACCGCAGATCAACAAGGACATAACAGGCGTCACAAAACGGCAGGAAGTCACGCTCGCCTATACGTGCTGCGATTTCTGCCTGCGTGAAGAGCGCACCTATGCGCTGGCAAACATGCTGATAACTCTGAGAAACGGGGCGCACATATACCTGTGCGAAAGGCACTCAGATGCTATCAAAAAGGAAAAAGGGAGGCGCGACAGCTACGATTTCCTCATTCCCAGAGTCGCGTCGTGGAAGGCGTAGTCCTATGTCGCGGTCACGTTCGTGAACACTATGCCTGTCTCTTCTATCTGCGCACCCACTTCATATACAGACCCTGCCACAGGCGTAATCTTGAACATGCCATGCCCGAACGATATGACGCCACTGAAGCTCAGGGTTGCCGACTTGCCAGGCTGCAGTGTATAGCTCTGGCTCGAGTTCTCGAAGTCCTCAGTGCCGAGCGGCACCGAAAGCGTACCGTTGCTCTGCACGGAGAAGATCATGATCTGCCTCTGTTGCTGCTCAGCCTGAATTTCTGTGCTGTGATTGAGCACGAACTGCTGCAGGCGAGATGTGAAGTTGGCAAGGCCGGCGGGCGTGCAGATGGAGGCGTTGATGCGCACCGTCTCGCCCTCTCCGACGCTGATTCCGAAGTTGGGTATCTGACTGCCGAAGGAGCTGTCCTGCAGTTCCATCATTATGTTATCCATCTGGCTGGAAGAGAGGTTTGCATGCGAGCTTGCGTTGCCGTTCAGCAGCGTGCAGAAGGTGCTGTTGCTTATGCGCCTGGTCATGTTTGCTATGAAGGCATTGGCCATGGCGACAAGCGCGCTTGAATTGTACTGAATGCTGAGGTTGCCCTTGAAGCCTACGTGCTTTATCACGACGCTTGTGTTAGAGTTGTCCCTGAGCGTTATGGAGAAGTTGGTAACGTTCCCTGGAGATGTCGAAAGCGACGCTGATGTTACCGATACGTTGGCCCTTGCCATCTCAAGCTCTGTGCTGTCGTTTTCAGTAAGGTCTGCTCTCGCACCTACGTGAAGTGTTGCGGAATTGCTTCCGCCACCCACCACCACCGCCCTCACCGAGGGCACGAGAACGAAGACAGTGCTTGTGTTTGTTATAATGCTAGCGACAACGGGCGAAAGGTCCACAAGCACGCTTGCGTTGCGGTTGAGCGTGGTTCTACCTATTATATGCGCCGTGACCGACCCGCTGGGCACTGTGACGTTGTGCGTCGTGCCGTTGACGGTTATGCTGGCTGATGTGACGTTGAACCTCACCATCTCAATGCTTGCGTTCGCAGGCACAGAGACTGTCCCTATTGTTTGGCTCAGGTTGAGTACTGCGAGCAGGTTTATGCTGCCGCTCCCGTTTGCCGATACCCAGCCCGACTCGCTTCCCGCATTGCTGAGCTGGACCGCAAGAGAGGAATAGGCGATGACTAGCGCTGACGTGCCCGCGGGCACCTGCGCCGGATCAGTTATCTGCAAGGCAACCATGCCGCTGTTCCCGCCCGCTGAACTCGAGGGCAGCAGTATGACGAAGGCTGCTATCACCGCCAATGCCAGCACCACAATAATTGGAACTGCTTTGTTCATTTGATCCCTTGCTAATTTGTTATCCTAGGATTTATAATTATTGTCGTATGGTTAGGTTTTGAATAAGAAATTTGCATTTTTGATTAGAAAGCGCTGGGTGCGAGAATCGAACTCGCGAAGGCCATTACTAGCCAAACAGCTTAGCAGGCTGCCGCCCTACCACTAGGCGAACCCAGCACAATGAGGAATAGGAATTCAGCAATTAAAAGCTATGCATGCCCGCCGAACCAGAAATAGGCCAGCTCATCGCTTGAACTTATTAAGATCGACGTGAAGGTCTTTGGGACCGAAGCCGAATGGGAGCAACTCGCTTATCTTCATTATAGAAACCTTGCTCCTGTCTGTATTCGAGGTTATTATCCTGATGTCGACCCCTGACAGTTGCGATACCTCGAATTCCGCCTGCCTGCAGGCGCCACATGAGAAAGATGGCATGCCCGTATTTGGCTTCGTGCCTCCGGCAATTGTAGCAAGCGCCACTATGTCCCTGTGGCCCGCTGCGTTCGCATTGAAGATTGCGGCACGCTCAGCGCAGATAGTGTTTCCGTAGGACGCGTTTTCGACGTTCGCTCCGGTAAATATGGTACCGTCCTTTGTTAGAACCGAAGATCCCACTGAGAACTTCGAATACGGATTGTAGGCCTTCCTCATCGCCAGCTCAGCCGCATCAAGTAACAGCTTTTCTTCAGGCTTGAGTTTCTTAGCCAGTTTCATCTGCATGCTTGCACGGTAGGTGTTTTGTCCGGGCCTTTTTAAGTGTTGATGTGAAACTTTTCAGTAAAGCGCCGCCTCTAGATCTTTAGAGGAGATGGCGCCCTCCCTTAAAATCCTATAGCTCGAATCAAGAGTTTCGACTACGGTAGAACCTTGTCTGTATTTCGACTCTACGCTGTCCACAATTATGTCTACGGATTCAGCAAGTTTCTTGTCAAGATCTGATGCGCGTGTTATGCTCTCGATTCCTGAGATGTTGGCTGATGTTGCTGTTATGGGATTTGGGAAGTGCCTCAGGAGTTCCTGCGAAAAGCTGCTGCTGGGCACCCTTATCCCGATTTTACCGTTCAGCGATATGAGGGGCATCGGCGCTATCGCCTTCACGACCAGAGTAAGGGGGCCTGGAAGAAATTTTCTCGCGAGCCTTTCGGCTATGCTATTGAACACTGCGATTTCCTTGGCTTTCTCCACGTCAGCGACAGCCACAGAAGATGGTTTGCCCTCGTCCCTTTTCTTTACCTGAAAGAGCCTCCTGAGCGCCTCCCTGTTCGTGGCATCGACTCCCAACCCGTACACCGTTTCCGTAGGGTATGCTATCATCTTTCCCTCCGACAGTGCGCGGGCACATTCGCTTACCGCAGCTGCGCTTGCTTTAATGATTCTTACCATCAGGCTCACGTGCAGCAGGAGCCAGAGTAGCCACATTTACGCATGGAAGGTTGGCTACGCCTCTGCTCAGCCCTGTATCTCCAGAGCACAGCCGCGCACACTTAGGGTTGCTCCTTCCGGCCTGGCCCGGTTCATGCGTGAGACCGCCACTGGAGGCAAGACCTCGACGCTTTGGCGTAGGCCCTACATGCGCGAATGCAACCGACTGGCATGCGGCCCGCCGAAGGGGATTTGCGGAATGGGAAACCCCTAGCTTCCCGCCTCCCTACTGCGATTACACATTGGGCGAATAGCTTAATAAGCACTAAAACATATCATACACGTGATCCTTTTGGATTCCAACTATGAGCAACTGCTCGACAGGGCTTTCGCCCAGCTGCCGAGCCTTGCTGCAGAGAAGTCGGACTTCAAGGTGCCGGAGGTTGACTCTATAATACAGGGAAGCAAGACAATAATCAGGAACTTCTCCCAGATAGCGGATACTGCAAGGCGTGAGGAGAGCGACATCGCAAAGTACCTTAGCAGGGAGCTTGCTGCTCCGGCCAGCGTGGGCGAACAGAAGCTAACGATAAACGCAAAGGTGCAGAACGCCGCGCTGAACGAGAAGGTGAAGAAATACTTCGAGACGTACGTGGTATGCAAGGAGTGCCACAAGCCAGACACGCACATAGAGGGCACGGAGCGCGGCTATGAAACACTTGTCTGCGAGGCTTGCGGAGCGAGGTACACTGTGAAGAGGTCTTGATTTGGCGTTCTACAGGGGAAGAGGAAGGGGAGGGAAGAGGCCGGCGCCGGTCTACGAGCTGAAGATACCGCAACCTGGCGAGATCGTTGGAGTTGTGGTGCAGGCAATGGGCGCCTCGAAATTCAAGATAAGATGCACAGACAGCTTCGAGCGCGTGTGCAGCATACCGGGCAGGCTCAGGCGCAGGTTCTGGATAAAGGAGAACGACCTGGTGCTCGTCAAGCCCTGGGTGGTGCAGAGCAACGAGCGCGGAGACATAGTATGGCGCTATAGCATAGGCGACAGGGACAGGCTTAAGGAAAGGGGCATACAGGTACCTACTTAGTGATCGCACTCAGCGTTTCCTGCCCGTCTCTTTCTATCCCGTACTTTTTGCTGAAGTAGTGGAGTATGTTTGCCACGTCCCTCTCCAAAAACCTCATCGAATCGGGATGCTTGATGTGCACGGCCTGGCCGAAGTCTATCATGTACGGCATGCCGTCGAGCATGAGTATGTTGTATTCGCTCAGGTCAGCATGCACCAGCTCGCTGGCGTAGAGCTTGCGTGTGTCTTCGAGTATGATATCGAGTACCTTTTCCGGTTCGTCCAGTGTTTCCTCACGCATCCTCTTTGACGGCTTGCCTTCCCTGCCTATGAACTCCATCGCGAGCACGTTGCCGTTGAACGCGTAGGGCCTGGGCGCGTGCACCTCCGCCGCCTCTGCAACAAGCAGGTTTCCGTACTCCTTCTTGCACCATGTGGCGACTATTGAGAACACGTCATTCTTCACTCTGCCGAACCTGGGATCGCCCTCGATGTACTTTATGCGGTTCTGGAACCTGGCATTCTCAAGCCTGAATATCTTCAGTGCCACAAAGTTCTTGCCTACCTTCTCCCCCGCATCAGCAAGGTAGACGTCGGCCTCCTTGCCACGCGCTATTATGAACTCCATGCTCGCTACGACGCCCTTGCTGAACATCTTTCCTATGCGCAGCACAGTCCTGTTGTCGAATATGCCCTCCTCTATCTTCAGCTGCTCCTTGAGCTGGTAGTCCTCCTTGCTCGGCTCTTTTTCCCTGCTCCTGCGTCGTGCCATACGTATTTATTCCTGAGCAAGCTATTAACAATATAGCGCACGCTTCTGCTGGTTTGATGGGGGAAGTGAAGATAATAGTTGACAAGAGGGAGAGGAACCTCGACATACTTGAAGGCCTCTCCGGATCTGGCGTACTCCTCAACTTCGCACAGCTTCCGGTGGGCGACTACATCCTCTCAGAGAGGATGTGCGTTGAGCGCAAGACGGTGCATGATTTCGAGAGCTCCGTAATAAACGCGAGGCTCTTCGACCAGATAGAAAGGCTCAGCGGCACATACAAGAAGCCGATACTGCTGCTCGAGGGCGAAGAATCTGATTTCACGATGAATCCCAATGTTGTGCTGGGCGCGATAATCAGCCTCTACAGCGACTACAACGTTCAGGTGATAAGGTCGAGGGATGCCGCGGAAACTGTGAGCACTCTCGCCAGGCTTGCAGAGCGCGAGCAGGATGAGAAGCGCGTGCCAAGAATGCTCGGCTCGAAGAGAGCGTTCAGCAATGCGCAGTGGCAGCTGCTCATACTCAGCTCAATCCCCGGCATAGGCCCGAAGCTCGCAAAGGCCCTGATCAGCCACTTCAAGACGATAAAAAACGTCGTCTCAGCTGAGCCGGACGAACTAATGGAAGTTGAGAAGATAGGAGAAAAGAAGGCAGGAAAAATATACGAAATACTGAACGCTGAGTTCAGCGAGGAATAGGTAAGGGTGGGGTAGCGGACAATAAAAATGACCTGGATCGGGGAGAACCGTAAGCAGGCTTTTTGTTCACTGCCCCTGAAATCTTTTGCTTATAAAAGCATAAAAAGTTTTATTTTTTGACGGATTGCGTAAAAAGCTTTGCTAACCGTTTGATAATTCCGTTAAAGTGACATCGCCTGCAATTTTCAGATCCATTTTTAGGTCAACACCCTTTGCGTCGGCTATTTTGTTTGCTTTGGAGAATTTTTCAAACAGTTTTTGGCTTGAGGCAAAGACAAAAAATCCGCTACTCCTCTTTGCGCCGCACTCTCTTAGCGCTTTGCCTATGTTCATAGTGCCGCACGTGAGAAGCAGCATCTCTGTCTGCATGCTGTTCGATCTCGCAATGCCCTCGCTGAGCCTGATGGCCGCGTTCGCGTAGGCAGGAAGCACCCTTGCCGCTGCGCGTTCGCTGTTGTCAAGGAGCAAAACTATACTTGAGCCTTTTGAGATGCGCTTCGAGGCTTCAACCAATGCGGCTATCTCCTTTTTGCTGCTGCAAAGGTACAGAACTGGCTTTACTTTGAACTCGACAATTTCTCTCTGCAACCTCGACACCAGAATCAATAAAAACCCTTTCCGCGTTAATCTATATAACATATTCTTTGTTTGTGGTATCATGAGTCAGTTCGGTGCACAATTGCATGGAAAGTCAGACCGTGCCTCTTCAGGCAGCGGCAAGCAGAAGAGCAAGATAAGGGACAAGCGAAGGAGCGAGTCGGGCGGATATTTCGCTGCCTCAAAGGCAGGAGAGAAGGACACGCTCTTCAGGGTGCGCGCGAGGGGAGGCAGGATTAAGGACGCGGTAAAGTACGCGGCTTTTGCGAACGTGCTTACCAAGCAGGGCTATAAGAAAACGAAGATAACCGGAGTGATGGAGTCTAGGGACAACAGGAACTTCGCGAGGCTTGGCATAATAACCAAGGGCGCGGTGATAAACACGGAGCTTGGAAAGGCGAGGGTGACAAACAGACCCGGACAGGAAGGCAGCATAAACGCCATGCTCATAGAAGGGTGAATTTGATACCCGCAAGAGTCTACGTTCTCAACTCGTCTGATGTTACTACACTGAAAAAACTACTTGAGTACGACCCATACCTAGACCCGAACTTCATACCCAAGATGCCGAAGGAGTGGGACGATGCCGAGTACATGAAGAAGCATCCGGAGCTCGCGCAGGAGGCATCGGAGAAGAAGAAGGCAGCGGAGGCTGCCATGGACAAGCTCAAGAACGACAAGGAGCTCAACATCATATTCGCCAGGCAGGACTATCAGATAAAGGACGGCGTGTCGCTCGGGCTCGACAGGGAGAAGAGCTACCTGTACCTTAGCGCAGACGACGCCTTCTTGGAGGCGGGGGAGGCCAAGCTGAAGAAGAGCATAACGTCATTGCAGCGCGCGCCCAAGGAGATAGAGAACCAGATCATCGACGGCATAGAGCACGAGAGGCAGAAATCAGACCAGGGCCTGGGCTTCATATTTGGATCGTGAGAACATGCACTTCCTTAGCGTAAACGATTTTTCAAGGGACCAGATGAATGAGGTATTCGACATAGCCGACGAGATAAGCCTCGGCAAGTCCACAGTCTCGCTTAAAGAGGGCTCCACGCTCGCGCTCCTGTTTGAGAAACCTTCCACTAGGACACGCGTCTCGTTCGAGGTGGCCATGGGCAGACTCGGGGGCAGGTCTATCTACATAGACGCCAAGACCTCGCAGATGTCAAGGGGCGAGCCGGTGTCCGACACCGCCAGGATGCTCAGCCTTTATGTTGATTTCGTAGCCGCGAGGATGTATCATCACGAGGATCTTGTCGAGTTCGCGAATGCGTCAACAATCCCTGTAGTGAACGCGCTCACTGATCTGGAGCACCCGACACAGGCGATGGCTGACCTCTACACCGTCTCGAATGCGAAAAGGAGGATTAAGGGTGTGCGCATAGCGTTCGTAGGGGACATAGCGCAGAACACCTGCAATTCACTCATGCTTGCAGCTGTCAAGCTCGGCGCGGAGATGGCGCTCGTAGGCCCGAAGGACTATCCGGCCAATCCTGAGTATCTCACAAGGTCGAGGGAGTACGGGGTGGTGGACATATACGACACTATGGAGGACGGACTTGCGAACGTTGACATAGTCTACACCGACACATTCGTGAGCATGGGCAACGAAGACGAGGCAGAGAAGAGGAGAAAAGCGTTTGCAAAATATCAGGTAAACGCGAATGCGCTCAAGTACGCTGACAAGGATGCGCTTGTCATGCACCCGCTTCCGGCATTCAGAGGACAGGAGATAACCGCGGATGTGCTTGAGGGTTCCAGGAGCATAGTGTGGGAGCAGGCAAAGAACAAGCTGCTGCTCGAGCAGGCTATCATTATGTACCTGTCTGAAAAAAGCATGTAGAGGCTAGTTCTTAACCCGCTCTGCTGGCTCAATCTTCTTGTGACCGTTTGGGGGCAAAACCCTGAGTATCTCGGCGAAGCTGCTTACTTCCTTGTAGCCAAGCCTTGCCAGTTCCTTTGTCTGGTCCTCGTTCAGCCTTTCGAAGCTCCAGGTATCAACGTGGATCAGCACTGCTTTTATTCCAGCCTGTCGTGCGGGAAGTATGTCGCTCTTGAGGCTGTTCCCGATCATCGTGGTCGAGTCCCTGTCGAGCTTATACTTGGAAATCACTTCTGCGAATGTGTTTGCGTCCTTCATGCCCACTATCTCATAAGCGTCCACCAGTTCGTCTAGGCCCAATGACATGATCTTTTTCTTCTGCACCTTTCTGTCCCCCGCCGTGAGAATTATCAGCTTGTCGCCCCTCTCCTTGAGCGCATCGAGCGTTTCGCGCACCCACGGGAACAGCTCCCACGGGCCCTCGAACACCTCGCTGCCTATTTCGAACAACTGCTTCTCTATCACGGGATTCGGGATCATGTCCCTTTCGCCGCAAAGTTGCTTGTAGGTGTCTACCATTGAAGTTGGGAAGCGTTTGGAAGAGAATCCGAATTTCTTGACGCCGTTATGATCTATCTCCTCAAACTTTGCTACCGCGTAGTTCGGGTCGAATCCGACCTTTTCGAAAATCGCCTTCATTTTTACCTTGGCTTCCTCGTACCTGTTGGTGTTTGGAAACAGCGTATCGTCAGCGTCTAAAAGCTCGGCGTTGCCGGAAGCACCGTCCCTTTGTATTGAATCAAGTTCCCCCATGACGAGCCATTTGTTTGAGCGGTATTTATTTATTCGCTTTAATTCCATATTACGTTGAATTGGTGACAGCCAAATGACTGACTATCCGGTAGTGGAGAGAAAATACCTGATAAGCGAGAAGATTGACGAGACTCAGGAGGTGCTCATAATCCGCATGCGCCCAGACGATGGCATGCGGAACGACTTCGACCCTGGCATGTTCATGATGATCATTGGGTTTGACAAGCAGACTGGAGAAAGGCACGTGGGCAGGGCGTTCTCCATAGCCTCGGACCCATCTTCAGAGAACATGGAATTCTTTGTGATAAAGAATCCCACGCACGGGGAACACATCGGCAGGAGTCATTTCAATGATGTGGAAATGAACGACCAGTTCGTACTCAGGGGGCCCAGCGGCCAGTTCCGTTTTGACCCGGCGAAGGACAGCAAGGTTCTTTTCATAGCAGGGGGAACGGGCCTTGCGCCATTCATGTCTATGCTCAGGCACATGCGCATCCGCAGAGACAAGACCGATGTGAAAATGCTTTACAGCGTCAAGTACCCGGGAGAGGTAATCAGAAAGCAGGAACTTGGGCAGATGGAGCAGGCGCTGAACCTCAAACTCACTGTTACCGTGACAAGACCGGCCCAGGGGGACGGGTGGACGGGGCAGACTGGACACGTGGATTCTGCGATGATACAAAAATATGCGCCGGACTTCCCCGAGAGAATGACATACGTATGCGGTCCTCTGCCCTTTGTCAAGGCAGTGAAGGATGCGCTCGCCGCTCTTGGAGTGCCTGCGAACAGGATCAGCGCTGACGTATGGGGCTAATCGTTAGCTATCTCGAACTCGAGGTCTACTACTATATCGCTGGGGACGTCGACCTTGTACTGCTCCTTTATCTTCTTTATCGCCAGCTCCTTGAACTCCAGCATAGTCGCCTTTTCCCCCGCTTCCACGACAACTGTGTAGCTGAACCCTTCTCCGTTGAGGGTTACCTTGTATTTTTTCTTGTCGCCCATGCAAGACGCTCCTAGGAAAACTTAGGTGCTCTTCTGGCCCGAAGACACGTTTTCAACTATGCCTTCGCATTTTTCCACAAGCTTGACCACGTCCTTCAGTTTTGGGTTTATCCCGTAGCCGAGGTCGTAGCCGCGCTCCGTGCGTATATGAGTCGGCTGGAGCACGTTCAGGTTCATAGACAGGTTCCTGAGCGTTATAATCAGCGTTTTCCTGGTGAAGCTCTTTCCTAGCATCTGGTAGAGCTCTCTCGTGGTCCTTGGAGATTTCTCCATCAGCAGCTTGAGCACAGCGAAGTTCGGCTTGCTCATGACCTTTCTTATCATCCAGATGCCGTCCTCGCCCCTTTCTCTTCTGGCCATACGCAATAAATTCGATACCAAACTATATAAATGTAAAGTTTACCCTTGGGCTAAGCGGTTGGAGTGAAGTAAAAAGCTCACTGGGAGAAAAGTATAAGAAGGTTGAGGCACACAAAGTAGCATATGTTTTACTTAAGTAAAAGATTAGGGAATTTAGTAAATAGATGGGGAGCGCGGGGAGCGCAGAAAACTGAAATGAAACGGCTGCAACTCGGTCTTGACATAGATTTCGAAGGCGGATATGAGGCTGTGGAGAACCTTGGCGGCCTGGTGCCGAAAGCCATAGTGAAAGACGGCCAGGCGTACAGGTACCTGGTTGCTGCAGGGCTCAGGAACATCACGGGATTGGAGAAGGGATACGCAGAGGCGGCAAAAAGCGCTGTGGTTGACGCGCTTGCTAATACGGAAGACGAGATAGGAATAGGGCTGCTTGACACCGCGAGGAAAATAGCGAAAGGCAGCCTCTCAGCGCACATGAGCGATGAACGCGCAGATTTCATCTCATACATGGTAGCTCACGACACCGTCGGCTACGGGCCGATAAGCATGCTCATGGAGGACAGGAAAAGGATAGAGGAGATTGAGGTGAACGCTCCTGCGGCTCCGCTAGCTGTATTCCACGCAGACTATGGGAGGTGCGCCACAAACCTCAGGTTCGTTAACGAAGGCGCATTCAGGCACAGCCTGAACAAACTGATCTATGAAACAGACAAGGAGCTTGACGAAGACACGCCTATAATAGACGCGCAGGTAGGCGATGCCAGAATCCACGCCCAGATAGCACCTTACGCTCAGAGCGGCGCTGTTGCGTCCATAAGGCTCACAGACAACAGGCTTGTCGGATTTGATTACCTGTTGAGGCGGGGCACTGTAGGATTCGACGCGCTTGCTTACCTGTGGCTTGCCATGGATTCCGGCTTGAACGTAATCGTTGCCGGAGCTCCTGCAAGCGGCAAGACGACGATGATGAGTGCGCTGTTCGGGTTCGTGTCGCGGGTGGAGAAGGTGCTGATCGTGGAGGAGGAAGTGAACGAGCTGAAGATAAGGCTTGATGTGAACAACAGCGTCGCCCTCTACGGCTCGGGAATAGGAGGCAAGACAAACACGCGGAATCAGGTGACGAACGCGTTGAGGATGCGCCCAGACAGGCTGGTCATCGGGGAGGTGCGGGGCGATGAGACGAGGGAGCTCTTCGCCGGGGCGAACCTCGGAGTTCCGTTCATGACAACGATGCACAGCAACGAAGGCGGCATGGAGATAATAAAGAAGCTCATGGTGAAGCCGATGAACGTTGACGTTCGCTCGCTCAACTGTTTGGATCTAGCACTGTACATGAAGCACATCGGCATATCGAAAAGGGTGCTCGGGGGTCTGTACGAGTACAAGTGGCTCAGCAGGGCGGAGACCGACAGACTCGGGACTGTAATCGAGGAGAGCGACTCGGTAGACATGGTAAGCATGGTGAATGAGGGCGTACTCGACTCAGGAGTGATGAGAAGCTCGAAGGTCATCGACGCTTATTCGAGGAAAAGCGGCAAGTCGCAAAAGATGGCGCTGAGGGAGATGGAACGACGCGCCGAATTCCTCAAGGTTGTCTTTGAGGGCTGCAAGAGCCCGAGGGAGATGCTGGACAAAATCCAGGGATACGAATGCGCATGAGAATCGAAGGCGCGGCGCGCGCGGCTTTGACTGGGGCTGTCGCGCTCGGCTTTGCCCTGTTCATATACAGTGCGAGTGGGGTCAACGATTTCCTTGCGCTCTGCGTGCTCGTGGTGTTGGGCTCTCTGTCGCTAGCGTGCATGCAGGCGCTCATCGCTGCAAACGCGGAAGCCTACCGCAGGAAATGCGCGCAGCAGGAGTTCACGGACTACCTGCACGGAGTCCTGTACCGCAGGCGTGCTGGCATGCCGTATGCGAAGGCGCTCGCGCATGCGGCGCAGATGATAGGCTATGCGCCGCTGAAGGAAAGGGTTCTTCTTGCGCTGAGAAGACGGTTCATGCAGGGCGATCATGGAGGGAATCCCACGGACATAGGGGACGGGAAATGGGCCGCAGCGGAACTAAGGAAAGAGTTACAGCTTGAGGCTGCAAGCCAAGCGAAGATAGACGAATCTGCGCAAAGATATGCGACGCTCAACATGTTCGTTTCCACTGTTCTGCCGTCGTTCATGGTTTTTGCATTCATCGGAAGCAGCATTCTTTCCAGGGGCTCTTTCGGCCTGCTGCTTTTCTCCTCGATCCTGCTTTTCGCGCTGCCGCTTTCCTATTCCTTTGGAAATCTGCTTATGTGGAGGTGCCTGCTTGCTTGATTTTCTGCGCAGGGACGCGAAAACAGGCGACGAGAAGGTCGCATCCTTTGCTTCGGCGCTGCTCGCGGAGAACCTGGACGATGCGCCGCTGCTAAGAGCCTTTGAAAATGCCGCAAGAAGCAACAAGTTTCTTGAGAAGACCGCCAGGGCTTTGAGGATGTCAGGATCTGCCGATTATTCGGAGCTCCAGAAAATTGATAACGGGCACCTAGTTGAGCTGGTGAGGATTGTATCTTCTGGGGTTAGGAATGGCGCGGGAGTGAGACGCGCGCTGGAACTCTTCAGAGACAGGTTGGAAAGAGAGATTTCATCCAAGAACAGGTTCAGAGCAAAGGCGGGAAGCTCGATGGCGCTTACGTACATGGGAATGTGCATCTTCTTCCCGCTGTTCTCCGGGATAAGCTCTGTCATACTTGGCAGCTCCGTGGGCGATGGCGAGCTCACTCGGGGTTTTCTCGCAGTCTCGATGCTGTACCCGCTTATCATACTTTGCATCTCGTCAGCATTTTTGCATCCGGAGAGGCGCATTTCAAGGAACCTGCTTTCTGCCGCGCCGTACTTTGCTCTTGCATCTGTCATAACTCTCGCTACCAGCAATTATCTTTCAGGAATGCTGTAGGTGTGAAAATGAGAAGAATAGGAAGATTGGCATACGGTCTTCTGCCGGCAAGCGCTGTTGCTTTGTTTGCGCTAGCAAGGAGCAGAAAGGCGCAGAGCTCCCTCGAGTACATAATGATGGTAGCTGCTGCTAGCATAGTCATAGTGCTGGCGCTGGCCATGATCGTGAAACTGAGGGGCGCAGTTGTGAGCAACGTAACTGTCAACGGAAGCAGCGTGGGGATAGCCACCGCGATAGGAAAGGAGCTCGGTTCGCTGACAAGCAACGGAGTGTAGACTTGAGGGCCCAGCTCTCACTCGAGCTTCTGCTGTACGTGGCGCTAGCTGGGCTTTCCTTCGCTTTTGCAGCATCTGCAGTGGAAACCTCAAGCGCGAAGCTCGGCGGCAGCGTCGTTTCTTTCGAAACGGGGCAGTTTGTAGATGCGCTGAACACCGCCATGCTGGAGACGGGCTCTTTTTCTGGCAATTTCTACGTGCCGCGCGGACTGTGCGATTCCGAAATTTCAGGGGACAGGATCGCCGTGGGCGGCGGTCTGTTGTACTTCGTTATGGACGTCAATGCTTCGCCTTCGGTCTTCTGCCCTGACGGCGTAAATGCGACCCTGCGTATATCAGTGAGGGACGAAAGGGCATACGTCACTAGAGGCTGATTTTGCAAAAAAGTAAAGCAATCAACGTAGTTGAACACAAGGCGTATAAATATGGGATGCCGATTGTGGAATGGGGAAGATATTAAAGTTTTCGGGGAGGTGTGTCTATTGGGGAGTATGGCACACAGGAGGCTCAGCACAGGCAGATAGCTGAACTCAAGACTGAGCTGCTTAGCAGGGAAGCCTTCGACGTGCTGAAAGGGGAACTGAGGAAGAAAGACAGCAACAGCGTGAGCGACGTTCTCGACAGGCTGCACTATGCGAAGAGGCTGATGCATGCGGAGGACGTGGAGGAGCTCAACAAGAAGGTGATACTGAAGGTGACGCGCCTTGAGCTGCTTGTCACGCGCGGAGTCATAAAAGACGAGGAGACGAAGGAGGCGGTGGTTGCGCTCTCCGAGTATGTGCTTGACGGCCTTGCGAAGAAGGAGTGGGAGGCCCTCGTCCTTACGCTTGACCAGCCGCGCCCTGGATTGCGCGTGGCGCCGGATCTTGCAAGACTGCTGCTCACAGAGGAGAATGCTGATGACGCAATGAAGAAGTACAGGAAGGAGGCGGAAAAGGCTGTGAAAGCGGCGCAGTTCTCCTTCAAGGCCAAGGCGATAAGCAGCATCGAGAACGGAAAGGAGAGGAAAGGCCCTGAGCACTTTGTGCCTTTCGTCGAGAGCGATATCGATTGGGAGACAGGGAGCATGCGCGGCAAGTATCTTTTCATGATGGCAAGGTACGAGACCGATACGCAGGTCAACGGCAAGGTGCTTGATTTTGCAAACCTTGTGCTGAGGCCTGGACCCGAATACGAGCCCCTTGGGGCAAAACTCAGGCAGGACATGGTGGGCAGGCTGAAGCTCGTAGCGGGCCTCAGCAGGGTTCATTGGATACCGTACATCTTGCCGATCGAGCTCATAGAGACAACACACGACGGCAGGCTCAAGGTCACATGCATGCCAGACACCAGCACCGTGATCTACGGTCACGGTTTTGTCTTCGTAACCAGCCACCCAGCTTCAGCATACGAGACAATGCTAAAGCTCAACCCTGAGCTTCACAAACTGACCCATCTGGGCCAGGGCGAGTACCTGAGGATAGAGATGCAACAGGCGGGCGCATGGTACAAGGAAGGTGACAAGCATGAAAGAGTGCCGAAGACCATGGTTCTGCAGAAAGTGCCGAACGGGAATGACGCGCTCGCGGGAAACCTGAGGCAGCGGAACGAGGTGTGCTGCGGCGATTCTGCTAACGATAAAGTCAACTGATTTAAATGCGGGAAGCCTAGCAAAATGGGGAGAAATTGCAAACTATCGCTCATGGAGCCTCTCATACTTCAAAAATAGGAGTGACGAGAAACTTTGGCGCGAACAGACTGGAGGAGGACCTGAAGGAGATAATCAGGCTAGGAAAAGGCATTTCTGGAACCGAGATAGACAGGGAGGCAAGGTTAGGATATGCTGCGCGGCTCGCGGGCGTTGACGCGGCAGGGATGGAAGCGGAGAAAGAGACTGATTTATGGGTGACTGCGAGGATCGCGAAGCTCAACAAGTTCTCGGAAGCGAACGCGATGACAGTCGGGGACAAAGAGATAGCAGACGCTTGCGTTGAGTTCGTAACCGAAAACCTCAAGGGCAGGGAATGGGTAGCGCTTGCGCTGACGTTCAGGGAACCAAATGTCGGGCTGAGGATTTCGCCTGATCTCGTCAGGAACCTGCTTGTTTCCGAGGACCCTAGGAAGGCGATAGAGAGTTACAAAGATGATGTGGGGTTGCTCGGAGAGGCGTGGCCCTACGACTTCAAGGCGAAGGTAATAAGCTACTTCAAGGAGGGAAAGCCGAAGTGGGGACCCGAGTACGTGACACCTCTCGTTGAGACCGATATTGATTGGAAGAGCGGAAAGGAGCGTGGGTGGTACATATTCTACATGCTGCGGTACGAGATAGACACAGACGTTGCCGAGATAAAGGACTTACCGGAAGGTTTTATCCCAAACCCGCATCCCGAACACGAGCCGTTTGGCGCGAGGATAACGGCCGACTGGATGGAGAAGCTGCACGCTAGGGAGCTGTATGCAAGGACGCACTGGAGGGTCTGGCACGGGCCGATAAAGGATTTTGAGCAGACTGAAGACGGCAGGACGAAGGTGACCGCTGTTGCCGACAGCGAGCTGCTGATTCTCGGACACGCATCTCTTTTCGTCCCGAAAGACGTGGATAAGGCCTACAAGGACATAGAGGAGATGAGCCCTCAGCTCAGGGAGCTGGACAATATAGGGTACAGGTTCGTGCTCAGGGTCGAACTGCCGGGGGCAAAGCAGGATTACGATGAGGGAGAGCGATACAACATACCCCTGCGGTATGTCATGGTGAGGTCGGATTCGAAGGGAGATCCGCTTCTGAAACCGCTTAGATAGCGAGCGTTTTTATACCTATAGACGCATTTCCATACTGTTCCTATGGTAGATTTGCTAACTATAGTGGCCGCAGTGATTGTAGTAATTATCGCTGTTGTAATACTCGTTTTCAACGGACTTATTGGCAAGCGCAACCGCGTCCAGGACGCGTGGGCGCAGATAGATGTGCAACTCAAGCGAAGGTACGACCTTATCCCAAATCTCGTCGAAACGGTGAAGGGCTACATGAAGTACGAGAAGAGCGTGCTGACGCAGATAACGCAACTGCGCAGCTCAATAGTTTCCGGCAGCGTTCAGGACAAGGCGCAGGCCAACAACATGCTGAGCCAGGCGCTCAAGAGCCTCTTCGCGGTGGCGGAGAACTATCCGGACCTCAAGGCGTCGCAGACCTACCAGAACCTGCAGGAAGAGCTTGAGAATACGGAGAACAAGATCTCCTTCGTGCGCACCTCTTACAATGACTACGTTCTTGATTACAACAATGCTATACAGCAGTTCCCGGGCAACCTGCTTGCGGGACCTATGGGCTTCAAGCGCCAGGACTTCTTCCAGGCGCCTGAGGAGGAGACAGGCGCAATAAAGGTGGACCTGACGAGCGACAGCGGCACCGGATCGACGACAGTGAACCCGAAAACTCAGAAAAAGTAATATTGTGATGCTGCATGGCCAGTTTCTTTGACGAAATAGCGCGCAACAACCTGAGATCATTCGTACTTCTGGGAATTTTCGCGATGCTTTTCATAGGCATAATATACTTCGTAGTGTATCTGCTGGGCGGCGGCCTGTTCGCCTTCTTCATAGGCGCAGTGCTTGTGTTGGCCTATGCGGCATTCACGTACTACGCTGGTGACAAGCTCGTTCTAGCAGTCTCGCGTGCGAAGGAAGCGGACGAGAAGCAGTACGCGAACCTTTATGCGTCTGTAGAGGGGCTTTCCTCCGCGATGCAGATCAAGATGCCGAAGATCTACATAATAAACGACCCGAACCCAAACGCATTTGCGACCGGCAGGAGGAGCAAGCCTTCCATCGCATTCACTAGCGGGCTTCTATCGATGATGAACAGGGACGAGCTTGAGGGCGTCATCTCGCACGAGCTCTCGCACGTAGCAGACAACGACATACTGGTCATGACCATAGCCATAGCCTTTGCAGGCGCCATCGGGCTGATTGCGGCGTACTTCAGGAACATGATATTCTGGGGCTTCGGGTTCGGAGGCAGGGGAAGGGGCAACCTGGGCGTGTTGCTCCTGGTCGCATTTGCCATAGGCCTGCTTGCCCCGCTGTTCGCTCTTTTGATAAGGTTGGCGATATCGAGGAGGAGGGAGTACATGGCCGATGCTAACGGCGCCAGGGTAACGAGAAACCCCGCGGAGCTGGCCAGCGCGCTGAAGAAGATACAGGCGTATGAGAAAAACCCAAACTCGCCGCCAGTGATGCACGCGAATGAGGTAACGGCTCCGCTCTACTTCGCAAATCCATTCAAGGCAAGCAGCTTTGCAAATCTCTTCTCGACGCACCCACCGATAGAGGAAAGAATCAAGAGATTGCAGGCGATGTACTAGCCTTTCCTGAAAAGCAACGCGTGGTTTGTCTCTACGTGGAACCTGTTGAACGGCATAAAGCCTGCGTTGTGCATGAGTGACATCACATCATCGACCGTGTAATTCTTGTAGAAGGTCTGCAGGTGCTTTCCTTCGCCGAGCCACACGCCGTCAAGACATGTCTTATCCAGTTCTTGCCTTTCCTTGTACACGTCGTCTCCCTTCAACGCAAACCATAACGCGAATTTCCCGTTCCTTAACTTATGATTCAGGAGCTTCAGGGCTGCGTCACGTTCAGAGGCGATGGGCATAGTTGGAATCACGTTTATGATGAGGGCAAGATCAAACTTCTGCGAATCCTTTACAAACTCTTCAGGATCGAGTCTCCTGAAGTGCCCGTCGTAGCCTCTACATATCGTGTAGTTGCTTTGCGCTATCGGATTGGAGTTTAGCTCTTCAAACTCTACGGCGCATACGTTCTTGCCCATTTCAAGAATGAAGGGCACATTCTTTAGTTTCCCAGCTCCGAATTCGACAACGTCTTTTATACCCAGCCTTGTGTCTCTGAGCACTGTGCCGAGAACCTTCCTGAGCCCTTCGCCGAGGACAGGGAAGGATGATGCCGACCTGGTGACATCGATTGTTATTTCCCTGCTGCTTCCTCCATCCTGAGCTTCGATTTTATAGAGGGGGCCTGATTTCATGAAAGCAACTTGTTGAGCTGTGGGTAAGTGTCGAGCGCGTGCTCCTGCTCGAGCTGCTGGTAGATCATGTACATTATGCCAACGGTCAGCAGTATGCCCATCCCCGTTCCTACAGCCCCTGTGAGCGTCGCCACCGCAGCAAGCAACGCCACGAATACGCTGCCCAGCACGGTTATCGTGGGTATGTATTTGTTGAGTATGCTCTCCACTATCCTCGGGTCACGCCTAAAGCCGGGAACCTGCCAGCCCACGTCCTGCAGCTGCTCCGCGACGTGCTTGGGGCTCTGGCCGGTCATCTCGATCCAGAACCTTCCGAAGACCACCGCCAAGGCGACAAGCACAAGCGTGTAGATTATTATGTGGATGAACTCCGGCACTGCTACTATGCCGCCCCACGGCAAGTAGAGCTGGCTTGTGCCTGTGGCAAGATATGAGAAGTATGCGCTGTAGCCGCCTATGCCTCCGTATGCTGTTGAGTACGGGAGCGGGAAGTTCGGGGATATCAGGTATATGAGCCCTCCGACAAGGTTGAGCTGCGTCGCGCCAGTTCCGGTAGGCGTCGCCTGGTACAGGGCTATGAACTTTACTAAGCTAGCGAATGTGCCAGTGACTCCGGCGAGGAACCTGAACCACACTGTCATGCTGAGTTCGAACGAGGTTGCGAGTATGACCGGAAGCACGCTCACATAGAGGAAGGGTATGGGCAGCCTGCCGCCGACTCCCCTGAGCTGGCTGAACACGAGCGGTATCTCCACCTTCATGTCATAGGCATAGATGCTGACCAGGAACACTATGATCGCGAAGAACAGAGGGCCGAATGCAAGTATCGCATTTGGGATAGCGGTAGCACCTCCACTCTGTATCGCCTGTATCGCCTCGCCCAGAAGTATAGTGCTTGTTCCTGCGATTATAGCATAGGCGACCCCTCCGGCTATGAACAGGTTTATGCCGGAAGTGATGCCCCACTTGGTCATCGACTCGTCAAGGAAGATGATGAATATCGCACTCAGCGCCAGCTGCAGCACGACTATTCCCACATACGCACTGCTAACCAATGGCACGTAGCCTGTAGCGACGAATATGTATGCCTCTACCGCTGCTATTGCCATGGCCGCCAGCTTCTGTATCGACTGGAACCTGCCCTTCTGCTCAGGGTCGTTCAGGTCTATATCGAAGAGTCCCGCTCCCATTATGAGCTGGAGCACTATGCTCGACAGCACTATCGGGCCTATGCCAACAGTTATGAGGCTTCCTATCCTCGAGGCGAATATTATGCTTATCAGCTGTATGAGCGGCTGGTTTATCGTTGACGTGCTCACCCCGAAGGCTGGCGTGCTGAACATGAGGAAGTAGACGCCCATTATTATCGCGGTCCACTTCAGTTTTTCCCTGAAGCTGAGCGGCGTGGTCGGCTTGTTTATGCCGGGCACGTACTTGAGTATGCCGTCAAGAAAACTCAGGTTCATCGTTTCACTCTGCTGGGGCTTTACAATACTTCCAGCTTAACATTATAAACTCCTTTGCTGCTGATGCCCCGCTTTATCCTTACGTTCTTCCCGTAGGCTCCCTTCATCAGGCCCGATATGAGCGCGGTGCTCAGGTCCACGAAACTGCCGGATGAGGTCTCATGATCGTAGGAGAGGCTGAGGCTCACGCCTTTCTTTCTGTTCGATTTAAGCCTGGAGCTTGAAATGTTCAGCAAGCTCGATGACTGCTCTATTGTCTTTGCTGGTTCTGAGGGGAACTGCGATACCAGCATCTTACCGACAACGTAAAGGAACTTTGTAGCCTCGCTTAACACAGGTTCGTTGAGGAGGGGCTTTATCGACAGGATGTAGTAGCTTTCGTTTGCCTTGCGCCTTTCAGCGTGAAGCAGCGCGTGCCTTAGCGCCAGTATCACCTCCTGCAGGCCAAGTCTCTTGTATGCCTCTGCATTAACAGTGCTTCCCACTTTCGCGACGAACATGCAATGGTTTGCGCCATTGAAGACGCAAGCCGTTTCCTGAACGCCTATACGCTGTCCTGTATGAGCGGAAAGATAGCCTGCTATCAGTCCAGTTTCGAAAACATGGACATTAAGCCCGAGGTTTTGGCCTCCCGAGCGCGGGGCGTAAGAGGTGAAAGTGCTCATCAACTCGAACGGATGGTAGATTACCTTGCCGAAACCTGCGTGAACCAGCACGTGCTCGAGAGTTGCAATGCCTCCGTTGTTTGCGCTTCTGTAAACTTCAGTTCCAAGAGCGTAACCTGATTTGAACGCCAGCGAACGCATCTCGGGCGCGGAGTTGTATATTATGTCCTGAAGCTCAAGGCCTCGCGGCATCGCAGATTTCGGGGCCGCAGTCAGCTTTTTCAGAAGCATGCCCTTGTGGCTTTGGGACAGTTCCACATGCATTATTTTGCGTTTTGCTCTGTGCTGCCTGACTCTGGCTGCGGTTTTCCTGCTTGGTTTGGATTTTTTCGATTTCTTAGTCCGCATACTAGATGACACGCCCGCTTTGCGTCAGCGGCGGTGTGGACCGCCTATACGTGTTATTCTTCCGAGCTGATAGTATATAAAGATTAGATTTGCGGCGATGAGGAGGACCACGAACCAGAGCTGGTAGGCGCCTAGAAATGAGATTGCGCTGCTCACCTGCAGTGTGCCGAAGCCTATTGCATAAAGAACTGAAGAGAAGATGGGGGCGTAGCAGTTGCAGCCTACTATGAAACCGCCGAATGCCGAAGTGGCTACGCTTAGCAATCCGCCTTCTGCTCCGGAGTACTTAGTCTTTAGCGAGTTGCTTACTGCATAGACGCTGAGCGTCACTAGAACAGACGCGCTCAGTATGAGCGCATAGATCAGGTACATGGGCACCGTCACGAAGAAAAGGCCCTTGTTGCTGACTGTTATCAGGTAATAGAAAAGCCAGTAGTACGCCACCACAGCTGCGATGGCCAGAAAAATGTAGAATGGAGAAGCGAATACCTTCTTGAGGACGTCGACCTTGTGTAGCCTCTTGTTTCTGGCCTGCATCTAGAGCCCCAGTTTCGTTTCTATCTTGGCAATTGAAGGGATTGCGGTGCACACGCTAGCTGTGTTGTTGAACGTCTTACAAAGCATAGCTATGTAGAGATCTGCAGCGGCGTACTCCGACCATGAGAACTGGTCGTTGAAGCTTGAGAGCTGGTTGAGCACCTGCTCGTGCGTCATGTGCTGTAGCGGAGTGGTGCCCTGCTTGTTCGTGTTGTTGGCGAATATGATTGCGTCTGCACCTCCGACCTCATATGAACCCCATACTGTGTAAGGCGTTCCGGAGAATCCTTTGGTGCTGACTATGTAGTTCATTGCGTCTATGTACGCTGTGTTGCTTGTTGAATTTGCCCGCAGCTGGATCACATTTAGAGGATTAAGATCGAAACCACCGCTTATTGGGTTTGTGTCCTCTATTGCTAGGAAGTTGATGAAGCTACTCTGATAGAAGTCACCAAACACAGTGGAGGAGGTGTTGTAGTGCGTTGGAGCCCAGTAGAGCGTCGGGATATCACCGTCACCTATTGAGCTGTAGCCCTTGAACAGGTACGAAAAGCTGCCGAACCTTGAAAGCGCCATTGCCATAGCCCATCTGTTTTCGCCGCAGAATATGCATGTCACGGAACCCAGGTATATCACTGTGGGCTTGCCGTTGACTATGAAGAGCGGCAGCTTGGCGACTCCTGTGCCAACAGTGTTGTTTATCGTGCCGTTGAGGAGCATCTCCGCAGCGGTTTCGTAGTATGAGTTTGGCGCATTGTTGATTACGCCCAGCTCGCTAACGTTCAATGGGGCGTTTATGTTAGTAAGCCTGTTTCCGAAGGACTCGTTCTGCGTGATTACGGGTGCATCGGAAAAGCTTGTTGAGGGTTCGAGGAGTACGCTGGTTATGTTGTAGCCTTTGATGCTAGACGTGGCGTTTACAGTTACATTTCTGTACACCACGACTGTCTTGACCTGTGGATTGAGTATGACATACGATGACATCGCTATTGCGACAAGCCCTATCAGTATCGCAGCTGCTAGAAGCTTGTTAGTTGTCCCCGAAAACCAGCCGCTGTGTGTCATGAAAAATACTAACCTTGTTGTTGTGGTAACTATTAGTACAAGAACATATATAAAAGGATTTTGAGATATTTCGGCGTTGGGGAGAGTTTGCAACCGGAGCAGATTCAACAGGCGATCGGAGCCGCAGACCCGGACGGCACATATCGCAAGCTAATAGAGTCACACACGCTAGAGTGTACGGGCTTTATAGGAGGCAGAGAAAAGGGGATCAGAGAGGAGCTTCTTGATCAGGGATACAAAGCGGTTTACCAGATAGTGGAATTTCCTTGCAAACTGAATGAGAGCACAGGCGTCCTGACACTTCACCTGCCTGACTTCATAATACTTGGAAAAACGGACAAGAATACTGGAAAAGTGTATACTGTTAATGCTAAGGATGGCGTACGCCTTCCACTATGGAATCCGCACGGAAGCATAAGAGATGCAGAGGCGAGAAAGTACAGCGGCTTCTATTCGCGTTTCGGATCCACTTTCGAAATTACCTTCTTCGTGAACAACTCCGCAAGTTTCCAGAACAGGCTGGAGAAACAAAACGCCAAAATCGCTGACAGGGTCGTGACCGCTCTGGACGGGCTAGACTCTGATAACCTGAGCAAAGTAAAGGAGATAACAAGAAGAGAGCTTGACAGGCTTGTGTTAAAAGAAGACGGCCATGGCAGCGTGGCGGAGCTTGCTCTGATAGAATGCCTAAAGGATGCGAGGAGGCAGAAAGAGGAGTATGCGCGTATGCATGTGAGGAAGCGCAAGGAAGTCATCATGGCAAAAGCCATGGTTTAATCCCGCGAATCAGAACTCATAAATAGCTAAGATTCGGATTGAATCCGGTGCTCTTTTGCAGTACGGCCAGACCCTTGCTATAGAGCGGGTCAAGCAGGAAGCAATCGGAGAATTCTCTGACGCTCATTGCCACCTCAACTTGTTTGATGATCCTGCTGAGGCGGTTCACGAAGCGCGCGCAAAAGGCGTGGGCACAATCATAACCGCGGGAGGCAGCGCGAAGGACAATTTTGAATGCGCTAGGATAGCCGAGCGCGAGCAAGTTTTTGCTGTAGTGGGCATAGGCCCGGATTTTGCCGCCTCTGACGCGAACTCTGTACTGGAAATCGGCGGGCTCATAAAAAACAGCATGAAGATTGTTGGCATAGGGGAGGTTGGAATCGATACGAAAGTGGCTGACAAAAACAACCTGGAGCTGCAAAAGGACATTTTCGTGAAGCAGGTGCAGCTCGCAAAGGACCTGAACATGCCGGTGGTGATACACTCGCGCGGTGCGCTTGACGAAATTGCCAACATTTTGGCAGAAAACGGAATAAGAAAGGCGTTATTTCACTTTTTTGAAGGTGACGAGAAGCAGGCACTTGAACTATCGAAAAAAGGCTATTTTATCTCGATACCTCCGGCAATGACAGGAAAGAGGAAAAGGATTATAAATGAGGTTGGGCTTAATAGCATAGTCGTTGAGACAGATTCCCCAATTGTTGGGAAAACGCCCGCGGACGTGATAGGCGTCTGCGAGACAATCGCAGTTCTGAAGGGCATTTCTCTGGAAGAAGTCGCGACAAAAACAACAGAAAACATAAGAAGTCTGTTTTATATATGATAAGCTGGGCTCGTAGCTCAGCTTGGATAGAGCAACAGCCTTCTATGCATGTGCAAGGCAAGCTGAAGGTCGCGGGTTCAAATCCCGCCGGGCCCGTGGTGTTCATATGAAGGACGACAAGAAGCACGAAGAGACAATCACTCAGGTAAAGCAGCAGATCGATATTTTGCTGAACGACAACAGCGTGCCGAGGAACGTGAAGGCTGCGCTCGAGGAGGCGAAGAAGGCGCTGTCGCAGGGAGAGGGCAACTACTCCATGAGGTCCTCTACCGCAACCTACAAAATAGACGAGGTGAGCAACGACATCAATCTCCCTCCCTATGCAAGGACAGTGATCTGGAACATACTCAGCCTGCTGGAATCGGTAAAGGACTGACTGATTTAGCAGATTTTTGTTTTCTTGTATGTGCTAGCACCACAAAACTCGTAAAGGTTTATATAACGCTGATGAGAAAAGTGCTACACTAATTGTTTTGGGCGTTTTTGTGGGGAAGGGGGCTTTGTTGGAACTCGTGTCGCGATTGAGCGGCAGGGTGATAATAAGCTCTGAACTCTCCGATTCTGATTTTGAAAACGTAGATATGGAAGCGCTTGTTGCTGAAGTGATTGAACGTTACCAGAGCTCTGGCAGTAAGGTTCTGGGGAAGAAGGAGCTCCAGGAGATATTGACGGATGCGAAGGCGGAGAAGAATGCACCGGTGCAGGTCGAGGTGATAAGGCCGAGCGACTTCAAGCCTGTTGCGAAGGACATAGACCCTGAGTTCAGGGCGAGGGATGTGAAAATAGAAAGGACATCTTCGAACGTCAGCGACTTCGTGAACTATTTCCAAGACAGGTTCACGAGGATCCGGGAGATAATAAGGTCATACGGCAACGGCTTCAGCGGGATAATAGGAAGCATAGAGAGCATAAAGCAGTACATGAACGGCCGCGAGCTCGCCGCGGTGGGCATGGTGTACGACAAGGTCATCACCGCAAAGGGCAACATAATGATCACGCTCGAGGACGAGAGCGGAACTGTGAGGGTACTGTTCATGAGACCGGCGCGAAGGCAGAAGGACGAGCAGAACGAGGTTTTTGACGCGGCTTCGAAGCTGGTGAAGGACGATGTGGTGGCTGTGAAGGGCAAAACCTGGAACACCTTCGTAATCGCGAGCCGCATACTCTGGCCCGACGTGCCGATACACCAGCCGAACGTAAGCGACGACGATGTGGCGATAGCAATGGTGTCTGACGTGCATGTGGGCCACAAGCTTTTCATGGAGAAGGAATTCGGGAAGTTCCTGGAATGGATCAACGGGGGGGTAGACAACAGGAAAGACCTTGCGGAGAAGATAAAATATGTTGTCGTGGCCGGAGACCTGGTGGACGGCATAGGTGTGTATCCGGAGCAGGACAGGGAGCTTGCCATAGACGACATCTACAAGCAGTACTCCGTCTTCTTCAGCTTCCTGGAGCACATCCCTGATTACATGGAGGTGTTTGTCATACCAGGAAACCACGATGCGGTGCAGCGCGCTGAGCCGCAGCCTAAGGTTGGCAACGGCTTCATGAAGGACTTCAAGCGCGAGAACGTCCACATGATGACCAATCCCTGCTATCTGAACCTCCACGGGGTCAAGATACTCGCATATCACGGCACGTCACTGGATTCGGTGATAAGAAGCATACCGGGGTGCACGTACAGTGCGCCCACAGACGCGATGAAAGAGATACTCAGGCGCAGGCACCTGTCCCCGATATACGGAGGCAACATAGTTGTGCCGAGCAAGGACGACGCGCTTGTGATCAACGAGGTGCCCGACATACTTCACATGGGCCACATACACAAGAACGGATATGATGCATATCACGGAACCCTGCTCGTGAACAGCGGCACCTGGCAGGGAAGGACAGGGTACCAGGTAAAGCAGGGTCACGTTCCGTCCCCAGGCCTTCTCCCGATATACGAGACGAAGAGCGCAAGACTGAGCGTGATGGATTTCAATGGTTTGTAGGCGATTGGTTGAGCGTTGATGAATACTTTAACGGCTTGGAGAAGACTTTCGACGCTGCTTACGAAGTCGCCAATAAGGCGAAGGAGGCGGGTTTCGATCCCAAGCCCTACGTGGAGATCAAGGTCGCGCCCGGCCTGCCCGAAAGGGTGGAGGGGCTCCTTGGCGTGCAGGGAATTGCTGAAATAATTTCAAGAAACCAGAAAGGGAAGACGCAGAGCGAGCTGATATTCGAAGCCATAAAGGAGATTTGCACCAGCGACGAGTTCGCGGGCTACGAAACAATAAAGCGCATAGAGCTCGCGGTGAGAGTGGCGCTTGCCATAAAGACAGACGGTGTTCTGGTGGCTCCCACTGAAGGAATGCAGTACGTCGCGCACTACAAGAACGCTGACAATTCCGATTACATAGCTGTCTTCTATGCGGGGCCGATAAGAAGCGCCGGCGGAACCTCTGTTGCGATGTCTGTGGCATACGCCGACTATGCCAGGAAGTTCTTCAACATAGGCGACTACAAGGCGACGAAGGACGAGGTTGAGAGGTATGTGGAGGAGGTCGAGATATACCACGAGAGAGTGGTGCCGCTGCAATACAAGCCGCACCCAGACGAGATACGCACGATAGTAGGCAACTGCCCGGTGTGCGTGGAGGGCGTGCCCACCGAAGACACTGAGATAAGCGTGCACTCGAACATGTCCAGAATGGGGTTCGTGGGCAAGGAGGTGCCTGTCACCAACAGGATAAGGGGAGGCGTACCGCTGGTGGTGAGCAGCATCGCCCAAAAGGCGAAGAGCGTTTCGAGGGAGGTGAAGAAGGCTGGCATGGACTGGAGCTGGCTCGACAGCATAATCACCATAGACAAGGGCAAGAAGAGCGACGAAGGTTCGAAGAGCGAGACAGCAGTTTTCCTGGAAAAACTTGTTGCTGGCAGGCCTGTGCTGGCCTATCCGAAACATTTCGGAGGCTTCAGGCTCAGGTACGGCAGGAGCCGGATGACAGGCATAGCGGCAAAGGGCTTCAGCCCAGCGACGATGATATTACTCGACGATTTCATAAGCATAGGCACGCAGTTGATGATAGAGCTGCCAGGCAAGGGATGCGTGGCGGCGCCAGTGGACTCGATAGAGGGACCCTTTGTCAAGCTGAGATCGGGAGAGACTCTGCGGATCAACGACGCTGAAACCGCCGCCAGGGTCAAGAAGGATGTTGTAAAGATAATAGCCCTGGGCGACATACTCGTCACGTACGGCGACTTCAAGAAGACGAACACGCCGCTCCAGCCAAGCAGCTACGTGGAAGAGCTGTGGGAAGCGGAACTAAGGGCTGCGGGCGGAAGCATGGCAAACCTGAAGCACGAGACACTGACCTTTGAGGATGCGTTCGTCATGTCAAAGAAATACGGAGTGCCGTTGCATCCCAGATTCCTGATGGAATTCCAGGCTGTGAGCGAGGAGCAAATCAAGCTTCTTGCACAGCGAATAGCTACAAGCGTAGACATGAAGAAAACGCTTTTCGAAATCGACGGGCTGGTGCTTTCCGATGCCGCCGGAAATGAGGGACTGAACAAGACTCTCGAGCAGCTCATGGTGCCTGCTGTTCCGGAAAACGAAAACATAAAGATAGGCAGGGAATTCGCACAGAGCCTGCTCGTGTCCTTCGGATTCGTGCAAGACGGTGAGGGGCACCTGAATGCGGAAATCATGGACAAATATGAGAAGCAGCAGGATGGGGCCCTGGCATTGGTCAATTCAGTGTCCACGGTGAAGCTCATGAAAAGAAGCACATTCATCGGGGCTAGGATAGGCAGGCCTGAGAAGGCGGGCGAGAGGCTGATGACGCCATCCCCGAACGTGCTGTTTCCAGTGGGATACGAGGGCGGCAAGGAAAGAAACATAGCGAGCACGTACGCTTCGGAGTCGAAGAGGTTCGGAAAGCCCGCGGTGCGCATAGAGATCGCCAGATACGTTTGCAAATCCTGCGGGAACAGGCTCGATTCGCCATATTGCTACGCGTGTAAGAAGCGTGCGAGCATAGAGAGGGTCTGCCCGAAGTGCGGAACCAGGCAGGAAAGTGAGACGTGCGTGAGATGCGGAAGCGAGACGCAGGCGTACGAGCAGCGCGAGATAGATTTTCCAAAGCTCGTCTCGAACGCTGTCGCGAGGCTGGGTTCGCCGAAGCTTCCGAAAACCATCAAGGGCGTCAAGGGCCTGATGAACAAGAACAAGGTTGCGGAACCTGTGGAGAAGGGCATACTGCGTTCGATGTTCAATGTGCCGATATTCAAAGACGGAACTGCAAGGTTCGACGCAACTGACATGCCGATAACGCACTTTTATCCCAGAGAGATAGGGGTGAGCGTTGACAAGCTCAGGGAACTCGGATATGAGAAGGACTACGAAGGCGGGAAGCTGGAGAACGACGACCAGTTGCTCGAGCTGAAGCACCAGGACGTGATAGTCAATAGGCGAGGGGGAGACTACCTGCTCAGCATATCGAGGTTTGTGGACGAGATGCTTCAACGGCTTTACGGCATGCCTCCGTTCTACAACGCGAACAGCGCGCAGGATCTTGTGGGCCAGCTTATGCTCACGCTATCGCCGCACACATCGTGCGCAGTGCTGAACAGGCTTATCGGTTTCACGGACGCGAACGTCGGTTTCGCGCATCCGTACACGATATCGGCAAGGAGGAGAAATGCGGATGGTGACGAGGACACCATAATGCTGCTACTTGACGCGCTCATCAACTTCTCGCGCGAGTACCTGCCGGTAAGCATAGGTGGCACCATGGACGAGCCGCTTCTGCTGATGACAAGGGTAAGGCCGGAAGAGGTGGATGATGAGGTGCACGCTATGGATGTGTGCTCCGCGTACGATCTTGACTTCTACAACAAAACCTTTGCAGGCGCTGCGCCTTCAGAGGCGAAGGTCGAGCAGGTCGAGAGCAGGCTGAGGACCGAGGGGGCGTTCGAGGGTCTAGGATTCACGCATGCATCATCAGTGAATGTAATTAAGAACTCGCCGAAGAAGAGCATCTACACCGTGCTGAAGACAATGGACGAGAAGATAGACGAGGAGTTCAGGATAATGGACATGCTCGAGTCGATAGACAAGCGTGATGCCGCAAGGAGGCTGATAAACGGGCACTTCATACGCGACCTAATAGGCAACCTGCACTCGTTCTCGAGGCAGCAGTTCCGTTGCGCTAGCTGCAATGCAAAGTACAGGAGAGTTCCGCTGAGCGGGAAGTGCACAAGGCCTAACTGCGGAGGCAAGTTGCTACTCACAATATCCAAGGGTAGCATAGAGAAGTATCTGGCGACCTCCATCAAGCTCGCTGACAGATACAACCTTGATATCTACACGAAGCAGAGGCTTGAGCTGATAAAGGACGAGATAGACAACCTGTTCGGAAGTCTTGAGCTCAACGTAGAGGAGAATAAGGGGCAGTTCAACCTTGTGAACTTCATGTGAGGTACTTCTCGGTTATGTAGGCTTTGGCATCCTTTAGCAGCTGCCTCTGGTTTTCAAACCTTGACCTCTTCACAGCCTCTTCAATGGGCATGAAGTAGTATCTTTTGTGCTCCGGAGACAGAACTATCTGTTTCCTTTCGTTCTTGTGCATGAACGCCAGGAAAAAGACCACGCGCTTGTTGATTCTTGTGTAGTGTCGGTTCTTGACGTCCCTATTTGCAAGCGTGTAGACATTCTCTTCTTGGAAATTCGTATCCAGAGGAAGCGGCAGGCCTATCTCCTCGCGGATTTCACGGTTGGCTGCCTGGACCAGAGTCTCGCCTTTCTCGACGTGGCCCTTCGGCATGTCGAACCACTCCTCTCCCCTATCGTTGTTTTGCACCAGAGCCAGCACCTCTATCCCGTTGTTCTCGATGCAGAAAACCACGGCCCCGGCTGACGTTTCGCTTATTGTGCGTGTCCTGCCCTTATTTCGAATTGTTTTTGATCGCTTCTTCAAGTATGTCAAGCCCCTTATCCATGTCAGAGTCTGAGATAGGGATTGGAGGTATAATCCTTATTGCGGATTTTCCAGTAGGAAGCAGCAGCAGGCCGTTGTTAAAGCACTCCATCAGTATTTTGTCGCGCTCCTTCACCGCGTATTCCTTGCTCCTCTTGCTCTTTACCAGCTCAGCGGCAATCATCAACCCCATTCCCCTCACATCTCCCACCAGCTCGTACCTGTCCTCCATTTCGCGCAGCCTCTTCATTATCTTCTCTCCCTTCGTTTTGACCTTTGACTGAAGGCTGCGCATGTTTCTCTTCACATAATCAAGCGACGCGTTAGCCGCTGCGACTGATACGAGATTTCCGCCGAAGGTTCCGGCGTGGGAACCAGCAGGCGTGTCTCCGAGAGAAGTATGCGCTACTGTTGCTCCGAGGGGAAGACCTCCGCCTATCGCTTTTGCCATGGTGTAAATGTCGGCCCTGACGCCGAAGTTATCGAGTGCGAGGAATTTGCCAGCACGCAGGTAGCCTGCCTGTATCTCGTCGTCCACGAGAAGGAAGTTGTGCTTGTCTGCCAGCTCCTTGAGCTGCTTGAAGAAGCCAATCGGTGGCACTATGTAGCCGCCCTCGCCCTGTATGGGCTCGAAGAATATAGCGGCAACCTCTTCGGGAGGCACCTCCTTGCCCAGTATGTTGTTCTCTATGAAGTCTATGCTCTCCTTCGAGCACTCGTCTGGGTCATCCGGGTGATGGGAGCGGTAAGGATAGGGGAATGGAGCGTGAGATACGTTGACAAACGGGCCGAAGTGCGCCTTGTGCACAGTCTTTGACTCTGTGAGTGCGAGAGATCCGAGGCTTCTTCCGTGGAAGGCGCCGTAGAACGCGATGAGATGGCTCCTTTTCGTGAATATCTTCGCGAGCTTTATCGCATCCTCTACCGCTTCGGTCCCTGAATTGGAGAAGAACACTCGCCCAAACCCCGGCGGGAACATCTTCACCAGTTTCTCGGCAAACCTGACCGGCAGCTCGGAGTAGAAGTCGAGGAATGCGGCATGCATCATCTTGTCCATCTGCTTCTTGGCCGCGTTGCGTATCTGCGCGTTGGCGTCATCGCCTAGCGTGTACACGCTGACGAAACTCGTGAAGTCGATGAACCTGTTTCCCTCAATGTCAGTGACCCTGTCGCCGTGCCCCTCCTCCGCCACAAACGGGAATATCTCGCGCGTGGTTGTGAATATTACTTTGCCGTCTCTTTTTATGACGCCTTTTATCTTTGACCCGATCTTGACAGCCATAGTCAGGCCTTTAGCTTAGCTGCTTCGATCTCGAGCGCCTTGGCTATCTGCTCCTTGCTTCCTGCGTCCACCTTTTCGGCAAGGAATTCCAGGTGTTTCACGTTGCACCTCCTTTCCTTCAGCCTTACTGACGTTAGGATCTGCACAAAATTAGCGTCGATCACCTTGGTGACAACAGCTCGCTTGCCAGCATCCCTCCCGAATTTCTTTACACAAACCCTTCCTACTTCTACAAGTGCCATGTTATCGCTTCAAAAACTCCCGAACTTCCTAGACTGCCTTATCAGTTCCTCCGCAGCCTCATCGATCGTTATATTATTAACATCCAGAACAATATTAAATGGTTTCAGATCTCCCCCTAGCGCTATCTTGTACATCTTCCTGTAGAGCTCGAAGTTCTCCCTGTCTCTTATCTTCACCACCTCTTGCGCTCTCTCCTCTGAGATACCGTCCCTTACAGCCATTCTCTTCGCCCTTGTTTCCGGAGAGGCCTCGAGCCAGCACTTGACGCCTTTTTGGGAGAGCCAGGGCATCGTGTAGCTCGTGACCACCACGTTTCCCTTCTCTATCTTTGCTATCATTCTTCTGTCCGCCTCTTTGTCGAAATCAGCATTGCTTTCGCGTTCGCGGAGAAACTTTATGCCTTCGGGAGTGTCCCACCAGCCTTCCCCGGTGACCTTGTAGCCGCGCTCTCCGGCCATTTCCTTGAGAACATCTCCGCCTCCGATGCACTCTATTCCTAGCTTCTTGGCTATCGCCTGGGCAGTAACTGTCTTGCCTGCGGCAGGCATGCCACAGAGGATTAGGGCGTTCATGTTCCTCTTTGAGGTCTAACTTTAATATTGATTTCTGTTGTTCTTTGGTAAACGAAACGTTTTGCATAACGCATACAAATAAATAGAGAGAAAAGACATCAGAAACGGGGAGAGATAGGTTAGATTATGTCTACTTTAGTGCTTGCTGGAGATGCTGTTGGCAAAACAAACGCCATGGATAGTATACTATACAAAACTAGACGTTTAGACCAAGACGCTGATGTTGGCTTCGGCTCCGTAACGAATTCTGCGGAACAGACTATCCAAGGGGCAATAGGTGCGGCTATTGGAGTCGCCAGTACTCTTGGCGTGCAGAGCCTACGCTCCTGGTTGAGGAGACCTAAGATTGAAGTGTTGTTCGATGATCAAAAAACAAGATACCATCAAGTAACTACTTCTAAACCTAAGACAGAAGGAGGCGCACCGGGGAAGACTCTGTGGATACGCTTCGAAGTGGGAAACAAAGGAAAGACTACTGTAGACCTTGAGGCCAAACTTACCTCGATAACGAACCTTAATAGCGGGGAGGAGATTGAACGGTTCTATCCTGTGGATCTGCAGTGCGTTTCAGAAGAGGGAAAGAGCAATTTTCAGCTTGTGCGGGGCGAAACCGAAGTAATAGGGCTGGTGCATAAGGATGATGCGGCTCCTGAATCGATGAGTGTATCTACAGAGACAGCTCTGCAGAGCAGGGGAAGGCAGCTCACCTACAACGGAGGGAAATATCTGTTAACTGTAGGCCTGTATGGAGCAAAGATAGACCCGGTGATGGTGAAGTTTGTGGTGGAAAACGGAAAAGAATTTTCTAACCTTAAAGTTACAAGAGAGAAATAGCGCTGGGACTAAGGGGCTTAGTGCGCAATCATCTGCAGAACAAAGTTCTTTTGCCTTGTGCCAATCTCGTTCACCCGCATCTCACCGTTTTCTATTCTGCTGGCCAGCTTGACCACTTCGGAGGTGCACGAGGCGCAGAGCACCCCACCAAATATCCTTGAGTTGCTCCTTCTGCTCTTGCCGTTCGCGTTTCTGCCTATGTTTATGCCGTTCAGTTCGGCGCTGCATATGGCGCAGTGGGGCATGCTCGCCTTCTTCCTCTCGTAATGCACTACGTGCCTTCCGCTAGGCGTGACCCTTGAGAGTCTCCTGAAGCTTCTTGACCTGTGCATTGGCTTGGGCATTTCCACTACCGAAAATATAGGATAAACATGTCCTTCAAAGGCATAAATAGCTTACTGCTGGATTGTCTCTGCTTGCTTTTTTTCCTTTGCAAACCTAATCCTGTCGCGCAGCATCAAGCCCATGGATAGTGCGAGGCCGACTACGAAGGCGACCATGATGAAATACGACTTGTAGTTGAGAGTCCATGCCAGTATGGGTACTGTGATATTAGGATTTGTTGTGAAAACAGCGGGGAAAACCAGGTAGTAAACCACGAAAAATATCGGAAGCACGACGAACATTGGCTTCAGCTGGGAACTCATGCTCTTGCTCAGCAGCGAGGTTATCTCCTTCTGCTTCGCGAGCAGAACCTCCTGGCTTGCCTTGTTCTTGCTCATCTCGTTCAGCTCCTTGCTCTTCTGCTTGATCGTCTCCTGCACCTCCTGCATGTGCTTCATGTCTATGAGCCTGCGCTGCACGTACACTGAAAACATAACGTAGACGATTGCGATTACGGTGATTTCTATTCCGACTACCATGAAGTCACTTGGTTCCTTTGATTATCTCGTTTACTTGCTTCCTTGCGGCGGAGAGTCCGCCGTCAGGATTCTGCACAGTGTGTACTGGCACTTGCAGATATAAAGAGTATAGCATTGTGCAGATCAGGTTTATGTTCCTCCACCTGTCGAGCTCCTCCGCTGTGTCGTTCTCTCGCTTTCTGGTTTTGTCGCGCTTCCTCCTGGCCATTATCTGCTGCGTGTCGGCATCTATGTATATTATTGCTTTTACCTTGCCCCGAAGGACGTCGAAATCACGCATTGAGAGACCCATGATATAACTGTTGCCTGTCTTGACGCTTGCATGCGTATCTATTATTGTAGTTCCTGGGGCGCCGCTCAATCTCTTTAGTATCGCATTCCTGATTATGACCATTTCGTCGTAAACCGTGAGCGACTTTTTCCTTATCAGGTCCCTGTCCTTGATTCCGAACCTGTTTGCGTATACGCGCTGCATCTCGCTTCCTATGGTTACTGTTTTAGCTGACCTTATTCCGGTCAGCACCGTGCTCTTTCCGGCACCAGAGGTACCGAACACCAAGAAGAGTTTAGCCATTCAGGCCACGCTAACATGTTGGCATGCAAGGTTTAAAAGAAGCTAATCAGTCGGCTTCTCCCATTCCGCCGCCAGGCATGCCTCCGCCTCCAGGCGGTCCGGCAGGCCTGCTGCCCTTGCTGCTTATCATGTCGTCTATCCTCAGGATCTGAACGCTGGCCTCCATGGCGCTCGATACCGCCTGCAGCTTTATCTTCACAGGCTCGATAACTCCGAGCTTGTCCATGTCGCCGATCACTCCGCGGTGCACGTCAACGCCAAAGCTCTTGCCCTCTTTGCCCTTCTGCTTGCTCCTGAGCTGGACTATGGTGTCTATCGCGTCCATGCCTGCACTGTCCGCCAGCGTCTTAGGGATTGCCTCAAGAGAGTCAGCGAACGCCTGTATGGCAAGCTGTTCTCTGCCTCCCACGTTGTTGGCGTATTCTCGCAGACCTTTTGCCACGTATTCCTCGGTGCTTCCGCCTCCGTAGACGTACTTGCCCACTTCCAGCGAGCTTGTGAGTGCGCCTATTTCGTCAGTGAGAGCGCGCTCCGTCTCGTCGACTACCTGCTTGGTGCCACCCCTCACGAATATTGTGACGCTCTTGGGATCCTTGCACTTCTCCACGAAGACCATCTGCTCTCCGGATATCTTCCTTTCCTCGACCTGGCCCGCGAAGCCTAGGTCCGTAGACTTTAGATCGTCAAGGCTCGTGACAACCTTCGCTCCTGTTGCCCTTGCCAGCTTCTCCATGTCGCTCTTCTTCACACGCCTCACGGCCATGATTCCCGACTTTGCGAGATAGTGCTGCGCCACATCGTCTATGCCCTTCTGAACGAAAAGCACGTTGGCTCCGCTCTTGGCTGCCTTGTCTGCCATGCCTTTTAGCATCTTCTCCTCCTGCTGCAGGAAGCTTTGCATCTGCTCAGGCGAAGTAATCTCTATCCTTGCGTCCGTCTCCGTTTTCTCTATCTCAAGCGCAAGGTCGAGCAGCGCTATCTTAGCACTCTTTACGCTCTTCGGCATTCCGGGATGAGCGACCTCCTTGTCTATTAGCACGCCGTTTATGTACTGCGTATCCTCCACGCTGCCTCCTTCCTTCTTCTCCAGCTTGATGAAGTCCTTGTCCAGCACCACCTTGCCGTCGCGCTTCTCCGCAACCTGCTTTATCGCCTTTATCGCAAGACCTGAAAGGTACTTCCTTGTGGCTTCGTTGCCTATGTTCTTGGAACCAACAGAGACCATTGCTATCTTCTCAAGCTTTTCGTCGTCGTTCAGGGTCACCGACTCGGATGCGTCCATGAGTATGTCCTTTGACTTGACAGCAGCCATCTCGTAGCCCTTGATTATGGTGTTTGGGTTTATGCCCTTCTCTATCAGGTCTCCGGCGTTCTTCAGAAGCTCGCCGGCGATTATCACCGCCGTAGTGGTGCCATCGCCCACTTCCTTGTCCTGGCTCTTTGCGATCTCTACCATCAGCTTCGCTACAGGATGCTCGACGTTCATCTCCTCGAGTATCGAGGCACCGTCGTTTGTTATCACAATGTCGCCAAGTTCGCTGACCAGCATCTTGTCCATTCCCTTGGGTCCAAGAGTGCTTCTCACGATGCTTGCGACGGCATAGCCCACGGCTATGTTGGTGCGCTGCGCCTCCCTTCCGAGAATCCTGCTTGCCCCCTCAGGCAATATCATATACTGCTGTCCTAGTTGGTTTTCTGCCATAGTCTCACTCAATTAGCGTTATTTTTCCCCAAAATCGTGTCAAAACTGTATTGTATTTTTTACCTGTATACAATCATAATCTATGCAGAAACAGGTATTTATACCTTTCTCGGGGACGCGACTACCTGAGCGGGGAGCCGCATTTCGAGCAGAATTTGGCGGATGCTGGATTCTTCGTGCCGCATTTGGTGCAGTAGGTGAAGCCTCCAACCCCGTTGTCCATCTCCTCGCCTTCAGGCATCGAATCCGAGTCTTCAAGCTTCTTGTTGATGTAATCGGACAGTGCCTGGGCGTCCTTGTTGTTCAAGCCGTCTATCTCGCCCTCCTGCTTGCCGTTCTTGAGCAGGCCCCTGTCGACGTCATAACCCTGCACCCTGATGAACACAGACGACGAGATGATCCCGTGCTCGAGCCTGACGCTTGCTACCTGCTTGTAGGGTATGACCTCATAGTCCTGCCTTATGCCGAGGTTCGCCCTGTTGAGTATTATAAGCCGCTTGTCTGTTGCGAGCACAGAGGTGGGTGTTGTTACAGAGCCTCCGGGGCCCACTCTCCTCTGCCTGACAGTGACCTCCACTTTCTCGTCAGGCCACAGTATGCTCTTTGCTGCGTTTACGTCAGACTGATTTACCCCCATGTCATGTATATTTGCTGGAAACATTTAAGGATTTAACTTAATGAAGAGGCTTATGGCAGAGAAAATCATCTTGCCGATTCCATTCTATCCGAACACCAGTGACGATCCAAACAGGTGTGCTCAGGTATCGATGCTTTCTGTGCTGAAATACGCTACAGGCAAGGATTTTGAGATCGAAGAACTTGACAGGGCAACTGGAAGGCGGATTGGACTTGGAACTTCCACTCCGCAGATTGCCGTGGCGCTTTACGAGCTAGGATTGGAAGTGACTTACTATTCGAAGACAGATGCTTCACCGTGGCTTGAGGGCGAAGCTGGAGTCAGGAAGGCATACGGAGACGCAGCTGAGTTCACGCTGAAGATGGCTGACATACCGAAGATCGTAGAAGCAGTTAGGAAAATGGGGGAATATGGAATCTTTGAACTGCGGCAGATCGGCATGGATGAAATTGAAGAGCAGCTTAGGAAGGGGCGTGCCATCGTAGCACTTATTGACTGGAACACGATCAAGGGAAGGAATGCGTATCAGGGCCACTTCGTTGTAGTTACGGGATTTGACGACGCCAGTGTATATCTGCATCAGTCGGGACCTGCTGATCCGAGTCAGAACATGGCTATAGAAAAAAGCTTATTCCTGAACGCGTGGAACGCGAATGGAACTGATAACGATCTCATCGTTGTGCATGGAAAGAGATAGCACCTAGCCTGGCACAGTGAAGTTGTTCACCACCCAAGCTGGCTTGGGGGTTATTTTAGGCAGAGGACCTGTGTAGTTGTTGAGCGCGTAGATGACCACAGGCCACGTCCCGTTCACATAGTTTATGCCGATGAAGTTGCTCGGATACGCTATGTGCAGGCCGGGCAACTGGCCTAGGTAGAAGCCGCGGTAGTAGTTGCTGTCGTAGAACTTGGTGGGCGCATTGGTGATTGTGCCGTTCGGCCCGTTCGGGAGGTAGAGCGGTATGAAGGTGAGGAATTGCTGGTTGCCGAAGTTGTTCACTCCGGCGAAGAACTGCGCGGAAGGGACAAGAAGTATGTTTGTCTCGCTGCCGTTGGGGTATAGAAGCCTCGCGGCTGTGCTAGTGAAGTTTGAGGGGGCGCAGTACGTCTGGTTGAGTATCTGGTTGTTTGCAAGTATCAGCGTCTTTATCGCTTCGGTCTTGCTGCTGGTGAACTGGCAGTAGTTGTTGATGTTGCTTGTGGACAGAGGGATAAGCGCATACGCGGGCGAGTGGCTGAACTCACACTGCGACGTGCCAAGTATGTACGGGTTGCTCGTGCCGTTGGCCGCCTGTATCGCGAATGCCCTGCTTGTCTGGTTCGTGTTGACGCACGCGAGAAAGTTGAGCGCCTGCCACTTCGCAGTGAGCTGGTCGTCAAAGATCACATACTTCGCGTCCACTACGTTGTTCATGAAGCTAGAAAGGTTCGCGGGGCCGAAGCCGTCAGCAGCACCAAGCACGTATCTTGAAGCTGTTTCATAATCGAGCTTCGCTATAGAGTTGTCGCCCCTCAGAACCGCGTTGCTGTTTCCGAACCAGTTTATCCAGTCGCCGTAGTCCCACCATGACAACATCCTGGGCGCCGTTGGTCCGACGTTTTGCTTTGCCCACGCCATCGCGTTCAGCCACGAATTGGGCACCACGTTGCAGAAAATGTCGAACGCGAGCGAGTTGCCCTGCGAGCTGAGCGTCGGGCATGAGCTGGATAAGCCGCCGAACAGTTCCACGAAGGCGGTGGCTTCTATCAGCACCACAAATATGCCAAAGCCTATAACGATCCACCTGTTCAGATCGCTCTCCTTGCCCTTGACCATGAGAAGCAGTTCGCCTAGTATTATGCAGAAGGCGAGTATGTAGCCCACACCAAAGTGCGGCAGGTATTTCACCTCTACCATGCCGGCTATGGCGAGCGGCCAAACCGCGGCAAGCGCAAGTATGCCGCCCTTGGAATCTTTCTGTATGATTGCAAGAATCATCAGTATTGTGAACACTATCAGTACGAACCACACAACCGCGTTGACTCCATACAGGCTTGCCCCTATTGGCCCGAAGCCCGCAGAGCCGAAATCGAAGTTGAAGCCCGTCGGTTCGTACTCCTGCACTGTCATGAATAGCGCTATCGATGGGGTTGTGTAATGGGAGCTGAGGGCGAGGTACCTATCCACTGAGTTGCCCAGGGGGGTGAACAGGACGAGGAGCATGGCGAGTAGTCCCACGGCGACAAGCCACGCTATGTAAAAGTTGAGATCTATTGTCTTGATGTAGCCGCGTGCTTTCGCGAGCACTGGAATGCGCTCGTACAGGAAGACCATCACCAATGCGAGAAGCGGGAACGACACTATGATCGGTATGCCCAGCACTCCAGGTATCTTGTTCGTGAGCACCGTGTTGTACGGATCGAAAAGTACGTAGAAAATCGCTATGATCGCTATTATTATCCCGTTCATTATGTAGAAGTCGCGCATCTCCCTCTTTCTGAGCACGTCCACGACTCCCTGCAGCGCTATGTATATCGCGAATACGCCAGCTATGACGGTGTAATAGTGGGCTCCGAGGAATGAGGCTGCGAAAGCTATGCCAGCGAGTATCGCGAACCTCTTCTCCTTGGGGTTCTGCACAGCGAGCAGATATGCGGCGTAGAAGAAGAACATGGCGAATATGCCCCATGGCTCCACTAGCTGCTCGCCGGCTATGAAAGTGGTAATCAGCGCGGGCAGCGCAGACGCAAGCGCAGCGCCTATTATTGCCGGATATTCGCCGTACATGTGGTAAAGGAACATGAAGACGATGAATACGAGGAGCGCGGCGGTGATCGGCGGGTAGATGCTGCTCGCATCGCTAAGCAGATTTGTGTCTATCTGGCTGGACGGCGGATTGGAGATCTGGTACCAGTACGCCTCGAGATACGGCACTATGGGCTCTATCCTGTGCGGCGTTCCGTTGACAAGGGGATAGTTAGTGTGCGTGGTGAAGTTGTAGCCAACGGGCCACGAAGAAGTGTCGTATAGCCACTGGTATCCGTGGGTCAGGAGAAACTGTGTACTCAGCATGTCGAAGTACGGATCGAACTCGAAGAAGTGCGGGGCTATGCCTATGCTGAACATCCTTGTTGCAAAGGTGAGGAGCATCAGGAAAATCAGCGCTCCCCAGATTATGTTCGACCTCAGCTTCTGCTTGTCCTTCCCCTGGAGGAGAAGACGCTCCTCGCGCTCATGTTCCTCCGCGAGTTTCCTCTCCTCGGCGGCATGCATTGAGCCGAGCCTTGCGCGCTCTTCTTCGGGCAGCGAATGAGATCTGCTCGCCTCTTCCGCGTGCCTACGCGCGAGCTCCTCCTCTTCTTTCTGGTGCTTCCTTACAAGATCGGTTTCTATGTTAAGCTCTGATATCTTGGCCCTTAGTTCTGCTATTCTTTCCTTGTATGCGGCGCTGGCCTCTGCGGGCGTGGTGGATTTGAACATATCCGCGCCAAGGACTCCCTGCTGCACGCACAGCGCTATCCCTATTATGGTGAGTATTACCACATTGGCTCCGTAGAGGCCGGCGGAGAACGTGAAGACGTGGACGTAGTTCATCAGGTACGACTCGAGCCACGTCAGCGTTGGCGGGAATATCAGGCCGAACATGAAGCCTATCGTGCTTATCTCAATCATGTTCAGTTTTGTCCTTTTCAGCAGTGCTAGAGCAAGGAAGAAACCTGGGAGGATTACTGAGAGTAGTGCTATGAGCGCCGATACAATAAGCGACATGCTATACCAAAATTGTTCCAAATAGGCTGGATGCGCTTAATAACCCTTGCGTGGGTTTCTTGCGAATCTTTTTATATGGGGAAATGGCATTGCAAAACGACTACATGGGAGCAGAATCTGGAATGGGGCTGGACACGCGCAGGCCTGTTTTCAATGACGAGCTTGGCTCCAGGCTCACCTCAACGCTCAGGAGGGAATATCCGGAGCTTGGCGGAATAATGTTCAAGGTTGTCAGGGAAAGCCAGGGCCACGTCCATTCTCAGGACCTGCGTCTGATGCCAGATCACAAGACAGACATAGTCTCGTGCGAGAGCGCCGCGAAGATGCACCTCACTGTGCTTGAGCACGACGGCCTTGAGGAGCTGCGGGCGGGGCTTTTCATCTATTTCCATGAGCGCGCCCATTCGATGGGCATAAGCTCCCACAGGGCCGCGGAGAGGGAGGCGCTGAAGGTGTACGGTGACCCGGTAAAGCCATATGCTGTGCATTTTGCGCTCGAGTCGCTGCTTGAGGGAAGGGACTTTGACCTTGACATGAGGATAAAGGAGCTCATGTTCCACCTTAACGACAACATACTCAGCCGCGTGGAGACGTTTGAGGAGGCGCTTGAGAACGGGCTTGTAAAGAATGTCAGCGAGCTTGACGATGCCGGCTGGGAAAATGTGAAGAGCATGGTCCCCAAGTACGCTGAGTTCGCGAAGTTCCTTCCGTTCCTTGCCACCGCGGAAATCAACCTATAAATAGCTAAAACGGCAATATCTACATACTTATTATGAAAGAAAAAGTTGCGGTAGTGGGCGCGGGCACAGCAGGGCTTATAGCCGCGCGCGACCTCGCCGCGTTTGGAATTGCCACAAAGGTGTACGACCAGAAGACCAGGCTTGGATACCCTGCAAAGGCGAGCGGCATAGTCTCAATTAATGGGCTGAATATCCTTGGGATTGATTACAAAAGCGCTGCGACAAACACGCTTTATGGGGCACGGATACATGCGGGAAACGCGGTAATGAGAATAATGTCGAAAAAACCGCAGGCCCGAGTACTTGACAGGGAGAAACTAAATCTTGTTTGCTATGACGAGGCGGTTGACAGGGGCGCCGTAGTTCAAACGGGCCTCAAGATGGACAATCAAAGAATAGATGAGCTCCACAAGGATAACATAATCATAGGAGCCGATGGCCCGCTTTCGGCTGTGGCAAAACACTTCTCTATGGGTTCGATCAAGAAGTACACATTGACGTACAAGGCAGACTTTAATGTGGACGTTGGTGATGCGCGGGTTGTTGACCTTTTCTTCGACAACAGCATTGCACCGAAATTCTTTGCATGGCTCTGCCCAAATGCCAAGGACATACTAGAAGTCGGTATAGGTGTGGATGCAAAATACGGAAACAGCAAGACAGCGTTTGAGAGATTCGTGAAGATGAAGGAAGTAAGAGACCAGCTCGAGAAAGGTAGGATGCTGGACGGCTATGCAAGCATAATTCCGATGCGGACTGCAAGGCGCGTTGTCGAGGCCGAGAAAGAGGTGCTGCTGGTAGGGGACGCTGCTGGACAAGTGAAGCCGACGACAGGAGGCGGAATAGTTTTTGGGGGCAGTGCCGCAATGCTCGCTGCCAGAGTAATACACGAGCACATCAAATTGGGCACAAGCCTGGAAAGATACGAGAAACTTTTCAGAAAGAGCTTCGGGACAGACATGAAGCTGCACAGCGTGCTGAATAAGATCTATGCGAATGTCAATGAGAAGAGACTTGAGGCTCTTATAAACATCTCGAAGACTCTGGGATTTGAGAACTTCCTATCAAACTATGGGGATATGGACAGACCGAGCGTGATGCTAAAACGGTTCTTCCTGCGCGGGTTGGAAAAGTAGCTTCTACGGACTGAGCCTGTTCCTGTCCCTTGGGAACAGAGACGCCTCCCTTATGTTCTGCACCCCCACAACCTGCATCGTGAACCTCTCCAGACCTATGCTCCAGCCCGCATGTGGAGGCGCGCCATACTTGAAAGCGCTGATATAGGACTCGAAGTCCTTGGGATTGAGTCCTTTCTTCTCAAGAGACCTGACAAGCAGCTCAGGCTTGTGTATCCTCTGCGCTCCGCTGCATATCTCCAATCCCTTGTAGATGAAATCGTAGCTGTTGGTCAGTTCAGGACTGCTCTCCATCGGCATTGAGTAGAAGGCGCGGATGCTCGCCGGGAAGTTTGTGACGACAACAGCATCGCCATAAAGTTTCTGTAGGCCCTGCTCATGGTCTCGGGATATATCGTGGCCGAATTCTATTTCGTAGCCCTTCTTCTTCAGCGCGGTTATCGCGTCGCTGTACGTAACTGTTTTTATTTTCGGGATCTTAAGCTTCTCTCCGAACTGCTCGAACTCTTCGCTGTTCTTCTTCCTGACCTGCTTGAGCATGTAGATTACAGTTTCGTTGAGGACTTTTATCGCATCGTCCGGGCCTGCGAATCCCATCTCTATATCCATCTGCGTGGATTCGGTGATGTGGTAGGTGGTGTTGGATTTCTCGGCCCTAAACACGGGCACAACCATCATTACCTTGTCCATGCCTCCTATAACTGCGAGCTGCTTGTAGAGTTGCGGCGACTGCGCAAGATATGCGTCGCGCTCGAAGTACTTAACGCTGAACAGGTCCGATCCGCCTTCGCTCGCCTCCGCTATGATTGAAGGCGTCCTTATCTCCTGAAAGCCCGCCTTACTCAAATATTCCCTGAAAGCGCCCAAGATGGTTGACTGTATTTTGAAAACGGCGGTAGGTCCCGACCTACGCAGGTCGATATATCTATAGTTGAGTCGCACGTCTATTTCCGCGGGCACCTTTCCAGTAACCTCAAAGGGTATCTTGTCCTGGAGGGGATTGAGGTTCTCTACACTCTTGGGTATTATCTCGAAGCCCTTCTTTGCCTCGGGATTGGCGCTAACAGTTCCGACAACCCGTAAGACACTTTCCTTTGGTACCGACAAGCTCTTGATAATGGAGTCGTCTACGGCTCCGGTTTTCCCAACCACCTGCACCACACCGGTCTGGTCTCTGAGGAGCAGAAAAGTTATGTTTGACGTCTCGCGCACTTCATGAGCCCAACCAGCGAGCGTCACCTCCTGGCCGTTCATCTCCACGCTTAATTGGTTTACGTAATGCGTCCTGAGCATGAAAAGCACTACTTTTTCTCCTGAGGCGCTTGCCCCTTCTTTTCCAGCAGTTTCTTCCCCAAATCCTCCCTCTGTTTCATCTGCTCCTGTATCTTTTCGTAGTCCTCCTTCTTCAGCACGCGGCTGAGTATGTAGTTGTTGTATTCCATCGATATCTGGGAGACGTTGAGCAGCAGAGTCTGCAGCTCTGGCAGCTTGAGTACGTAGTCCCTGGATGGCTTGAGTATCTCGATGCCTGCGGGAGAGAATGTGAACATCACGTTGACCAGCGACCACAGGCTGTCGATAAGCGCGGTCACCTGTGCGCTCGTTGAATACGTATCCTTCAGCTTTACCGGCTCGTCTATGGCGCCGACGCAATATACGACTCCGGGTGTCTTCAGCAGGCGGTTGTTTATCAGGTCAACCATGAGCGGCTGCAGGTCCTCCTGCTTGTCGCTCTCCATATCGAAGTACAGCTGCACCAGCAGTCCTCCTTTGTCTATTGCCTGCTTTGTTACCTCTTCCACTTCCTTTTTGCCCTCGTTGGCCATGGCTTCACTTCAGTTTTTCTATTGCCTGCTGTAGACTAATAAGCTCTTCCTCGCCGTTCTCCATGTTCCTCAGCTTTACCTTGTTGGACTCTCGCTCCTTGTTGCCTATTATGATTACCCTCTCTATGCCGAGCGAAGAAGCGTACTCCATCTGCTTCGACAGGTTCCTTGCTGTGGTGTTCAGGTCCACGTAGACGCCATTACCTCGCAGTGTGTTTGCGGCGTTTATCGCGTAGTCCCTGTTCTGCGCGCCTATGTATGCTATGAACGCCTTCGCGTAGGTCTTTTTCGTGTCCTTCGAGTTCAATATGTCGAATATCCTGCTTATCCCGAGCGTCATGCCGGTCGCGGGCATGCCCCTTGAGGTGTAGATACCGATGAGGCTGTCGTACCTCCCGCCGCCGCCTATGCTCGGCAGTCGTTTGCCGTTCTCCTCAATCACGAACTCCCACACGAAGCCAGTATAGTAGTCAAGCCCGCGCGCGAGGGCCATGTCGAACACAACCTTGCCGCTTAGCTTGTAAATGCCAAGGATTGACAGCAGCTCCTGCATCTTGCCTGCCGCATCCTTCGCCCCGGCCACGTTTGCCATCACCCTCTGGAGTTTCTCATCGTTGGTCCCCGTCTGCTCAACGAAGCTGAGGATCTTCTCGCCCACCTGACCCTGGACCACATCAGAGAGCACTTTGAGTGCCTCGTCCCTGCTCAGTTTCTGGAGCTTGTCGAGCGTGCGCAACACCTGCACCTCCTTGTCCTGGGCTACTCCGAAACTGAGGATCACCTGCTTGAGCAGTTCGCGGCTGTTTACCAATATCACGTAGTTCCTGATTCCGAGCTCCTCAAGCGAAAGGGCACCGGCGGCTATTATCTCTGCGTCGCTTTCAGTCTCCGCGCTGCCTACAGTGTCTATGTCCGCCTGCAGGAACTCCCTGTAACGCATCTTTTGGGGCTCGTCTTTCCTCCATGTGTTGCCTATCTGGTACCTCTTGAACGGCAGCACGAGATCCTTGTTGGATGCGACGTACCTGGCAAGCGGAACGGTGAGATCGTATCTCAGCCCCGTCTGCTCGTCCTTCATTACGAAGATCTCCTTGCTCGGCTCGTCGCCGTATGCCTTTGCGTTCAGCACGCTGATGTTCTCAAGGGCCGGGGTTTCCAACGGGTAGAACCCGAACCTCTTGAAAACCTCCTCTATCACGCCGGTAACGTACTTCAGAGATATCGCTGCCGCTGGGGAAAAGTCCTTTACTCCGCGAGGCGTGTTCTCCGCCAACAAATCACAGATTAGCTCTGGAAGTTAGCAAATAAAGACTTATCTAAATGAAAATCAGATGTTGCTGTCGAGCCATTTCTTGAACTCGGTCTTCGGCACGGCGCCGACGGACATCGCCTTCGCCTCGCCCTTTTCGAAAAGCATGGCGGTGGGTATGCTCATTATGTTGTACTCCTGCGCTATGTCGGAGTTGTCGTCCGTGTTGAGCTTGACGAACTTCACCTTGCCGTCGTATTCCTTGGCGACCTCCTCGACTATCGGGCTGAAAATCCTGCAGGGCCCGCACCATACGGCCCAGAAGTCCACGACAACAGGAGTCTTTGATTTGAGAACCTCTGACTCGAAATTTTTGCTTGTCACATCTGCAACCAGAAAATCACGGAAGATTATTGTGCTGTTACAGATATATAATATTTCTGATTCTGCAGAAAAATGAGCAGGGCTAGTTCTTCCTGAGCTCCTTGGGGATAAGCACTGTTGAGGTTATCCTAAGAAGGACGTCGCCACCCACCGCGGTGAGGAGGTGGTTCTGGCCTGGTCCGTGCATGCTTACCGAATAGAACAGTTCTCCAGGTCCGAAATCCCTGGATTCAGACTCTTGGGTTTCGCTGTCCCAAATTGTGATCCTGACGCGGCCTTTCGAGTCGTTGGCCACCTCTACCTTCTCGTCCAGCGTACTGTCGTGTGTCCGTACCACCACGGTTCCCCCGTCCCGAGTCGGAACCCTTATGTTTTCGCTCTCTTTCGCCGAGAGGGTGCTCATGCCTTCCCTTATTCTGATTTCTGTTACCCTTCTTTCGGCCGCGTATTCCTTGTGTTCGATGCGCGTGGTCCACCTCTCGCCGTAGAGCGGCGCAGGGGAGACCGGAGCTCCGGATATGTCTGCGCTAGCGAAATCGGTCTGCGATGTGCGCATCTCTGCCATGCGCTGCTTAAGCGGAGGTTTGCCGCCTATAAGCATCTCTGATGCCATAGGGGTGTTTGTGCGTTTCTACATATTTATAGATTTTCTACAGAATGGCATCGGAGAGCAACCCAAGATATTAAAATAAGCTTGTGCAAAATAGGTTTGGTGATGAACTCTCTTCTGATTCGTGATGAAGATCTTGAGTGCTGAGATGGCAAATATACCAAAGCAGGCGATACAAAAGATGATATCGAGGTCGTTCGGTTTCAAGATAACCGAAGACGCGGCTGCTGAACTGGCGCGCATGCTCGAAAGGAAGGCGAAGAAGATGTCGCAGTTCGCGGTGAAGAACGCGAGCAAGGAAAAGCGCGTAAAAGTAACAAAGAAAGACATAGAAGACTACGTAATGAAGATTGGTTTGGATGAGGATTAAAGCATACAGGAGCCCTGACAAGAGGCTGCGAACCGAAAGCTTCAGGTCGAAGCGCGGGGACGTTTTCTGCGTCGCCGAGCCCACGGCATGGGGCTCGCTGGTGAGCATGTTCAAGAAAAGCGGCGAGATAGTAGACAGGGCTGAGAACGAGCGCACCAAGAATGCGGCTTCGGCGCTTGACATGTACCTGACCGGAATCGCGACCCTGGAGATAATAGAGACCGAAACCTTCGAGCACGTGAGGGCCCAGGCAGCCTGCACTAAGTGCGGAGGCAGGGAGATAGAGAGGGAGCTTGACAGCCAGGACACCTCTAACATGCGTGAATTCAAGGTTGTGCCAGTGTTTGTATGCAACGGCTGTGGAAGCAGGTTCTGCATGGTAGGGGAAGAGTATGTAAGAGGGCTCATTTCGAAGTACAGCCGCTACATAGCCATGGGCAAGGGCCAGAGCGTTGAGAACTCCGCCTTCATCGGCTCCGTCAGGGACAACATAATAAGAAGTTTTGCTTCTCAGAATATTAGAGAGCTGGAGATAAGGGCGACCGCATGACGATAAGCATATCCTCACTGTACGGGAAGAAGATAATGTCCAACACCGGACGCTGGGTTGGCGAAGTCGGAGAGGTGGTGATAGACGTGGAAAACAGGTGCGTATCACATCTGCTTCTCGGGAAAATCGACGCCTCGAAGACCGGGGACGTGATAAAGAGCCTGTTCAAGAACAGCGTTGAATACAACCGCGTGAAGAAGGTATCGGAAAGCATCGTTGTGAGCGGGGCTAGTTAGTAGGCACTTCCTTAGCGAGTGAGGACCTTTTCTTCCCAAGCACCCTGTAACCGCAGTAGGGACACCTTACGAAATTCTTCTCTAGCACCTTGACTTCCCTCTTGCAATGCAGGCAAACGTATGACATAGTTTCACTTTTTCTTAACGTTAGCTTTGAGCCACTTGATGAACTCTGCGTGAAGCTCTGACATGCTCGTGTCTATCACCTTCACGTTCATCGTGGACTTGTACTCGGGGGATTCGAAGCTTATAACAGGCACGTGCTTCTCCATCCTTGTGAAGTGCACCTCCAGCCAGTGAATCCTGCCCTTGAGGTACTCCTTCATTATCTCGTCGGTCATCGGCACCGATGAGAAGCTGAACAGTATGCCGCTGCACCAGTAGAGGGGCATGTTGCCCGCCGGGGTTATTCGCTCGAGCAGAAGGTCGTCCTTTGTGACCTCTATGACCTCATGGATCACAAGCTCTGTTGCAGGAGCGAAAGTTATCCTCACCATCTTATTCACCTTTCTTTGCCTGGCCCAGTATGCGCTCGACGGTCCTGCCGGTCTCTGTCTTGAAGCTGTAAGCGCCTCCGGCAAACATCGCGCCGCAGTGCTTGCATCTCCATATGCCGGTGCTGACCCTCTTGACCGCCTTCCTTCCACAGACGTCGCATTCGTAGAGCGTCTTCTTCTCCTTCGACACCGCTAGGTACCTCTTCCTGAGGTTGACTCCGTACCTTATGCTCCAGTTGGCCACGCTATTCGCCCATCGCCTGCTTCATCCTGTCTCTTAGCAGCTTAGACTTATCAAATGTTGCGTCTATCAGGTCGGTCAGCTCCTTGAATGAGAAAGATCCGCTGAGGCCCTTCTGCATCGCGCGCACGACTTTCTCGTCGTTGGCTATGGTGAGCCTGCCGGCCATTATCCTTTCCTCGTTCGCGTTAGGGTCGAGAAGTATGGTCTTTCCCACCTTTGCGAAGGTGCATGATGTGACTGTACCGTTGGTCTTTAGCTTGCCAAGGTTGCCCTCCCTGATTATCTCCTCGCCCTCGATCTTGGGCATCCTGGCTGTCAGCAGCGCGGTTGTTGCCGCAAGCGTGCCCGCATCAAACAGGTTGCCGTCGTAGTTGAGCACGTATATGTCAACGAAAGCGGTCCAGACCTTGTCCTTCTCTATGAAGAGCGCGTCTGTGTCAACCACTCCAGCCGCCCTTATCCCTCTGTCCACCACCCTGGCGAACTCTATCGCCTCTGGGCTCGGGGGGCCTGTCTCGTACTCAGCGTTTGCCAGCGGAAGCAGCTCCGCGCCTGTGACCAGCGCGCCCTCGTTTGGCTTGTCAGGCAACGGATCTCCGACGCCCAGCTTGACTCCCACGAGCACCTTGGTGTTGCCTATGTCAACAGTGGCCGAACCCTCTGCGTGGGGTATTGTGTTTATCTCTATCTTTATGTCCCTGTAATCCATGTGGTCGCGCTCATGCTCGCGCATTCCCTTCCCAAGCATCTCCAGTATGTATTCTTCGTTCTCTGCCATCATGCGATCACCTTACTTGTACCTCGCCTCGAGCGCATCGCGCTGAAGCTTTGTTATCGTCTCGCCCGCCTTGATCACGAGATCAGCTGCTCTCTGAACCTGCTCCTTAGTGAGCGCTCCATCCATCTGCAGAAGGAGTATATCGCTGTTTCTCGGAGCGATAGCCACTGGCATGTCCGCGTCCGAATAATTGTCCTCTATCTTGTTCAGGTCGAGCAGTATCTCATCTCCAGCCTTTCCAGCAGATACGGCATAGGGTATGTCGCGCATCGGTATGCCGCTGCTTGCGACAGCTACAGCTGCCGCGGTTATGCCCGCTGCCCTTGTTCCGCCGTCGCTCTGAAGAACCTCAACGAATATGTCGATCTCGCTGCCTGGAAAGTTATCAAGCAGTATGACGTTCTCGAACACCTCCTTCGTGACCTTCGATATCTCTATTGCGCGCCTGTTCGGTCCCGATCTGCTGTGCTCCTCGAGCGAGGAGAACGGCGCCATCTGGTACCTGCACTTGATTATCGCCCTGTTGGGGTCTGCTATGTGCTTTGGTTGCGCCTCCTTTGGTCCGTACACAGCGGCAAGAACCTTGTTGTTCCCCCATTCCAGGTATGCCGAGCCTTCGGCATTCTTCAGTATGCCAGCCTGTATCTTTATCGGCCTAAGCTCACCGAATTCCCTGCCGTCCGTCCTTTTCCCGTTGACTATCAATTCCGGTTTGTCCTTTCCTCCTCCCATTATCATCTACCTCCGTTTCCTCCCGCAAGAAGCTCGCTTATCCTTTCGGTAAGCCCGCTAACGTGAGCCTCCTCCTGTATCTTAGTAATCGCCTTTTGTGCAAGCGGCACGTTTTCGCCCTTTATCCAGACTATGCCGTTGAGCCCGACCAGGATCGTGCACTTTGTGCCGTCCTCGAGCTGCTTCAGCATCGTGCTCGACTTGCCGATTATCCTCGGCACCTTTGAAGGCCTCACCTCCACCAGCCTGCCCCCGAAAAGCCTTCTCGGCCTCTCGAGTATGAGTATTATCTGGTCGGCTTCGCGCTTCACGTCCTTGACGAAAGAGCTCACCACATCGCCCACATGGAGTATCTCCTCCCTCTCCTCGCGCTGCGGCCTTCCACCGAACCTGTCGTCCCTTCCCCTTCCGCCAAATCGCGGCCTTGGGGGCGGCAGTATCAGTCCTCGGAAAGGAGAGTCGAGCTGCACCGTGTGCACGTTGTTCTTCGAGTTCTCCACTATGCCCACGACGAAGTCGCCCTGCCTCGGGTACCAGACGCTCTCCAAAGGTATGAATGCTCCCTTGGACTCGTCGAACATGCCTATCACTGTCGCGTATGTCTTCCCATTCTCCACTATCGCGTTTTCCATCCTGACCGGGTTCTCGGCTATCTTGTCTCCCGGTAATACTATCCTCATATTCACACACTAACTATCTTCGTGACCGCGCTGCCCTTTGTTGCGTTGTTGAGCTTGTCGAAGAACTCGCTCTGCAAACCTGCTGGGAACTCGAGCGTGGCGAAAAGCGAACCGTCGTTGAGCCAGCGCTCCGATTTGAGCCCGTACTGCTTGAGTACGCTGTAGCTCCTGTTCGTGTACTGAGGCGATATTGTGACCTCCATCCTCACCGTCGAGAACTTGAGCGGCAGCTTCATGCTCAGCTTCTTGACTATCTCGTCTACCTGCTCGTTGGCGGATTTGAAGGCGTCGATTGTTATCTTTGTCTCCTGCATGGCGTTCTCTATCCTCTGCGGCGTGTGGGGCGCGTTCGTCCTCGGGTCTATCGCGTTCGTAGCAATTATGTTCACGATCTGCCTCCTCTTTTCATCAAGCAGCTTGTTCCTCTGTTCCGTTGTGAGCGGCACGTTGCCGTTCTTTAGTATTATGCCGGCAATCTTTCCCAAATCTTCGGTGTTGAACGCCTTCTTCAGCTTGTCCTGGCTCTGCCTGTCTCCCTTGTTCGCGTCCTTGAATACGTCCTCGACCTCGAGAACGGAGAGCGGATCCTGAAGCTTGCCAGTTATGTAAGCGTATGCCTTGTCGGAATCTACAAAAATTTCGAAGCTTTCTCCGGCGATTATATACTTGGCTATGACAGTCTTAGACATAATTAATTCCACAAACAATCAGAAATACTTGGCTATCTCCTGCTCGCCCAGGATCGTGAACTCTTTCGCGTCCTCTATGTAACCAATGTCCACATGGTCACTTGCGAGCTTGCCCTCGTTGATTTTGTTTAATATCTTTATTCCCAGCTTGAGCGCCTCGTCGGTAGACAGGCCCTCCTTGTATTCCTTGACCAGCATGTCGGTTGCTACCTTCTTGCCCACGCCGATGGCGTCAGCCTTGTAGCCGAGAAGAGCAGCATCGGGTCCTACCTCATAAAGCCTGCTCTCGGTGTCTATGCCCCCGACGAGCAGCGAAACTCCGTACGGCCTCACGCCTCCGTAGAAGGTTGCCTGAAGTATGTAGAAGGACAGCCCCTTTGCTATCGCCTCGACCGACTTTACCTCGTCGTAGACCATCCTGTGGCTCTGCGCCTCGGACCTTATCTCGTCTATGACGTGGAGCCCGTCGGCGACTATTCCGCTGTATGCAGCGCCTATGTGGGCGTCTATGCGGAAAACCTTCTGCATGCTCGACAGCACTGCCATCGGCTCGTCGACGTTCTTGTGCGCGACGAAAGCGATGCCGTCCTTTGTTATCATCCCGATAGCGGCCCCGCCCCTTCGAACGGCTTCCTTGGCGTACTCTACCTGGAAAAGCCTGCCGTCAGGGTTGAACATCACTCCCCTATCATATGCTTGTATGTTTGGATACACTTTTTCACCAGTTTAAACGTGAAAACAGAATAGAATTTGTAAAAGCCGATAGGCTATTAATTCTCTTCTCTAGTTACAGGAAGTATATTATCTAACCATTATTATATACCTTTTGTTGGCCAGCCCTTGCTACAGACAGCATTGCAGCTTGCATCTCCTTTTTCTCGCTGCTCAAGCGGAGAGCGAATGCGAGAGAACCCTTTTTGGTCTCGAGATAAAGCTCGTCTTTGTTCTTCGGGAGGTCAAGGTCAACTCTGACTTCAGGAAGCTTTTGGGAGCGCAGGTAACCCACAAATGCCTTTGGCACCTCGTTCGCGCCCTTCTCTCCGAACAGCAACAGCTCTGAGTTGTATCTTTTTGCTCTGGCCACGAGATCGGTATAAACTACGTCGAAAATCTCTTTATCCATGAAGACCGTATGACCTTCAATTGAATCCACCAGAAAACGGCCACGATCAAGGTAGCAGATTGCGCTGCCTATCTCTTGAATGGGATCAACAGGCCCTACAGCCTCATATTTTACAAGAATGCATTTGTCATTGTTTGCATAGTTGATTATGTGCTCACTATTTGGCAGATAAACGCAGGCGTCCTGGACTCTGAAATCATACTCGAAAGGGTTCTTTGTTTCAAACGCTCTTATAGCCTTGAGATCGATGACAAAAGTGCCATTTATGGCGAAAGCCATTTTACCCAGAACTCTTGATATCGCAGAAGGTTCACGGGACTCTTCTGCTTCGTCCTCGCTGCTCGCGCGGCTGTGTTCGGCGCGTATTATGGTGCGCAAAAGCAGTTTTGCTGCGCCGCGGTAGTCAGGCAGATGCTTCAGCATTTCAGGCAGTATCTGCTTGTACTTTAATCTGAATTCGTTGCGCGCTTTGTCGAGAAGTCCGGAGCCTGCTATATCCGCAACAACGCTCCTTGCGTCTGCTTCTTTCTTTTTATCCTTAGATCCAACTATAGCTATTACCGCATCACGTATATGGCGCTCACGAGCTTCTTTTCTCTCCGTAACAGAGGCCACACTTACTGGATATTCTGTCACAAACATCCTCTGCTCGCTGTTTGCAATTCTTATTACTTCAGAGACATTCTCTGCGGCGATAAGCATCTGCAACTGATAGGGTGCAATCGGTTCTTTCAAGCCGTAGCGCGAAGAGAGGAAGGGAAGCAGTTCTGCTGGGGTGAGACTCTTGCCAGCCTCTTTTGAGAATCTGATGCACGCCGCAATCATAGTCAGACTGCGTGAATTTTTCATCACCTCTCCGAGGCCTTTGTCTATTGCTTCAAAGAAATAGTCGTAGGGAACTAAGCCAACATTACCAAGTCCTATTTTCCTTGCTATGCGGAGAACCTCTAATGCCCTGACGTCCTTGAACTTCGCGAAAGCGTCAATCGCAAGAGATATTGCGGCTGTCCGTTCATCATAGTTGCGTTTTGATGAGATAAATTGCACAACTTGAGGTGAAGAGAAAAAGGCGCACTTCTCAGAATACTCATCCAGAAATTCTTGTTTAAGGTGTTTATACTGCAGAGGATCAAAATTAACAGGGCCCGCTGTAGGTGACATCGCTTCTAGCTTAAGTCTTTCACTCTCTCTTGATCCGAATTCTGCTTGCAGTGCTAAGTTGCTTCCTATTATTGCGGCAGTGTACCCTTTGTACTTACTTATGGCTTTCACTGTTCTGGAAACTGTTTCTTTATCAGGAAGCGATTGTGCCATGGTCAATATCCAGTAGCCAAGATCTCTCCTTGTAGATCCTCTGTAACCCAACAAAGTAGTGTATATCTCTGATGCGCCTAGTGCCTCGGCCTCAAGTGGACTAAGGTTCAGAGGCCCTTCGTCTTTTTCGACAAAACTGGACCAGAATTTTTCTTCGACAAAGCGCCTCTCTTCAAATAGCGATAGTTTTGCCGTTGCTGCCTTGCGTTCCAATTCCTTAAGCTCTTTTAGCAACTGCTGTCTCCTATCTATACCATTTTCTGGAAGTTCCCCCATGCGTTTCAACCCTAGTGGTTTTGGTCCATTAATAAGCATTTCTCCGATTTTATTCTCCCGACAATATTCCTTATTATATTAACGGAGTGAATTACTATTCTGCAATAATTTCGCTGTGGAGGACATGGAGGAAGAGAAGGAAAATCAGCAGGTTACGATAGGAAATGCTAAAGTGAACGTTGTTCATCCATCCATCTTTAACGTCGTTAAGCAGAGGCAGAGGATAAAGGAGAAGCTTTCCGGGATAAAGCACAAGATCGGGGTCTACAGCGCTAAGGGCGGAGTGGGAAAGACAACCGTAGCCGTAAATTTGGCGTTCACCCTGAAGGAGATGGGCTACAAGGTCGGGCTTCTGGATGCCGACATAGACTGCCCGAATCTGCATCTCTTCCTTGACATAAAGCAGGCAAGAGAGCCAGAGTACCCGCTCAAGCCTATAGAGAAGGAAGGCGTAAAGGTCATCTCCACCGCCATGTTCGTTGACGAGGCGAAGAGGCCGATAATATGGCGGGGCCCGATGGTTGCGAAGATGCTTGCAGAGTTCCTCGAGGCGACCGAGTGGGGCGAGCTAGACTATCTGATACTAGACTGCAGCCCGGGAACCTCTGATTCGAACCTTTCGATAATGCAGCTACTTGAAATGGACGGCTTCGTTATTGTGACAACGCCGCAGCACATCGCTGCGATAAACGCGATACGCTCCGGGATGATGGCGAAGAGGCTCGGGGTCGCTGTCCTGGGAGTGGTTGAGAACATGTCGGACGGGAGCACCTCTGGAGGAAAGGAAGTCTCTGATGCGCTGAAGTGCCAGTTCCTCGGCGCGGTCAAAAGCAGCCAGAATTTCAACCGGTTGAGCGATTCGGGTAAAATACCTGTATCTGAAGACAGCGAGATTAAAGAAGAGTTTATAAGTATGACAAAAAAATTGATTAGTGGGGGCGACTGATGGACGAAAAATTTGCTGAGCTTTTCAAGGAATCAAAAATCTTCGCTGACCGCGAGGTGCTTTCGCCTCACTACATGCCTCAGAATCTGCTTTTCAGGGACAAGCAGATAGACGACATAATAAAGGCGCTCACGCCCTCGCTGAAGGGCGAGCGCGGCAGAAACCTCTTCGTTTACGGAAAGGCGGGCACAGGCAAGACCTCGTGCGTGAGGCACGTGATAGAAGAGGTGAAGAAGCTGCCGGTGATCAAGGCAAGGATCTCGTACATCAACTGCAGGATATACAACTCCCGGTACAGGGTGCTCAGCAAGATAGTCAGCGACCACCTTCCGTTCCTCGCGAAGCGCGGCTATGGGCTTGTTGAGATATATGAGAAGATAATAAACTGGATCGAGGAGGACGGCAAGGTGCTGATAGTGGTTCTTGACGAGATTGACATGGTAAAGGACCTCGACGACCTTGTGTACACGCTAACCAGGGCAAACAGCGACATACGTTCCGGTGGGATAACCATAGTAGGCGTGTCTAACAGGATAGACTTCAAGGAGCTGCTCGACTCCAGGACGCTTTCGACGCTGTACGAGCGCGAACTGGCCTTCCCTCCGTATAACTCTAACGAGCTCGCAGCGATAATAAAGGACAGGGCTGAGAAGGGCTTCAAGTCAGGCGTGATAGCGCAGGAGGTGCTGGGACTTGTGGCTGCAATATCGGCAAAGGAGAGCGGTGATGCGAGGCTTGCGCTAAAAGTGCTCTCGCGGGCTGGAGAGATCGCGGAGGAGCACGGAAAGAGCAGGATAGGCGATGATGAGGTCAACGAGGCGCAGAAGGACGCTGAGGAGCAGGTCGCCTACGATGTCATATCCACGCTGCCGGAGCACCAGAAGCTTGTGCTATACTCCATAGCCCTGCTCTCGCTGCAGGGAAGCAGGTACAAGAAGCTAACCGACGGCAACGACATGTACATATTCAGCGGCGAGGTCTACAACAAGTACAGCAGGATAAGCAACACGCTGAGCCGCGAGCCGAAGAGCAGCAGGTGGTACAGGAAGTACATCTCTGACCTTGAGATGCAAGGCCTGATAGACACGTACGAGAGCGGCAAGGGCATACGCGGCCACACAAAGCTCATCAAGCTCGCCTATCCAGCTGACAAGATAAAGGAGACTATAGAGAAGAGCATGTTTGCCGAGAGCGAAGCCAAGGGAGAGGCCAAACCTGCAGCGACATGATTTCATGCAATTTTTTGATCTTGTTAACTTTCACGAAGTCCCGGAATCCCTGGCGGCGCGATTGGGCTACAAGAAGATATTCCAAACCGGGAAGGACGCGGAGGTTTTCGAAAAAACAGTTGTCTCCGGAGGCAAGGGCGTCGTAAGAAGCGATAGCCAGGAGGCGATAACCAAGGGCCTGAGGCAGAGCAACGTGATTGGAGTGATTCCGAAAGGGATCTCTGCCGGACGGGAGGTTCTGGATGAGGTCAAGGAGAATGAGAAGATGCTGATCATTCCGCTGAGCGAGGTAACCTGCAGCGATGGCACTTCAAGGGTGCAATCGATGGCGAAGATGCGAAGACTGGTCAAGAGCGTCTTGATGGCGAAGGTTCCCTTTGCTTTGGTTTCTTTTGCAAGCAGCAGCGAATGCCTCATGGCGGGCCTGCAGATGATTGAGGTTGCTGGATTCCTTGGCATAGAGCCCCCGCGCGCCAAGGAGGCGCTTGGCAGACTAGGCGAGTTGCTATGATATTCAGGAAGAAAGTGCGGTATGTGATGGTTGAAGCCAGCGAGAACGTGAGCCTGGGTGATTCGGTGAAACAGGAGATGCTGAAGAGCGGCATGAAGGCGTTCCTTGGAGAGCTGCCCTTCTTCAAGGCGAACCCGCAGGTCGCGGCCCAGCTGAGCGACAGGGTCTTCGTTGTGAGCGTGAACAGGGGGTACGAGAGGAATATCGCCCTTGCTCTCTCTTTCGTAAAGGAGCTGGACGGAAGGCGGATGGGATTCTACACAATAAGGACTTCGGGGACCATAAGAAGCATCAAGGACGCGTTTGGGGAGCTTTACTAGCCGCTCCGCTGCGCCTTGATCTTAAGCATGAATGCGAGGTGCACGGAAGGATGGGATGTTAGGAGTGGGCATCTCAAAATGAGCCGCGCACCTCTGCAATATAATGTCTAACAGACTCCTTGCCTGTATGTTGTCCTGGACTGTATAAATACTTTTTGGAGAAATAATATGAATATTTACTTATATTACTAGATTATATACTGATATTTTTATCATTTTGAGATTTATTATGCCGATCAGCGTGATTTGCCAGGGTCCTGCTGACAGGCGCGCAAATAGCGGAACTGGCAGCTGAACTCCCAAGAAACATTATTATAACCCTACAAACATATTCTACCTCACGGTGAACAGATGAAGATATCTGAACTGAAAGCAGGGGCTACTAACGTAGAACTTGAAGGCACCATCACAGAGAAGAGTGACCCCAGGGAGGTCATCACAAAGTATGGCAAGAGGCTGAACGTGGCCGACGCTGTCATAAGCGACGACACAGGCAGCATAGCCATATCGCTCTGGGAAGGCAACATAGACATCGTGAGCGTTGGTGACAAGGTAAAGGTAACCAACGGCTACGTGAGCGAGTTCAAGGGCAACCCTCAGCTAAGCACTGGCAAGTACGGCAAGATAGAAGTCGTAGGAAAGGGAGAATAATAGTACCCTGATTCTTGGCGTTTTATCGAGGCTAGCGCAAGCCAGGATTGCGTATGACTCAGAAATCCAGTTTTATGCTGTCGCCCTGCCTTGGAACATGCGTCTTGAAGCCCTCGACCTTCAGGCTTTCGGCGAACTCCTCGGCTATCTTCTGGTCTCCGTGGACGCATATCACGAGCTCTGGGCTGCTCTTCTTCACATATTCGTAGAGGTCTGACTTGCCAGCATGCGCTGAAAAATCATAGTACACCCATGGCGTCTTCACCACCTCCTTCCTGCCGTCTATCGAAAGCGGTTTGCCCTCCATCAGCTTCCTGCCGTTGGTGCCCTCGACCTGGTAGCCTGTGAGGAAGATCTTGGAATTCGGGCCAAGTTTGGTGAGGTAGTTCAGAACGGGTCCGCCATTGAGCATGCCCGCAGTGGTGAGTATTATGCTTGGCCCGCTGACTGCATGTCCTCTGTGCTCCTCGCTGCCTATCCACATTATCTTCTTTATCGCATCGTGGAGCAGATCTACGTTCCGTATGTACTCCGGGTACCTCATCGCTATCTGCGTCGCCTTTCGCGCCATGCCGTCTATGAAAACACGGTCGGAAAGCTTGTACTTGTGCAGCACAGCGAGTATCTCCTGCGCCCTGCCCACCGCGAAGCTCGGGATGAGAGCTGTGCCTCCGTTGTCTAGCGTCTGCCTTACCTCATCGGCGAACTTGCGGATCAACTCCTCCCTTTCAGGATGTTCACGGTTTGCATACGTCGTTTCTGTGAGCAGTATGTCGCTCTTCACTATGTCTGCGCTACCCTGGATCATCTGCGGCTCGAGCTTGAAGTCGCCCGTGTACACGAGCTTCCTGCCGCTCTTCCTGCTCTCTATCTTGGTTATCGAGCTACCGCTTATGTGCCCGGCATCATAGAGGGTTATGGAATACTCGCCTAGTTCTATCTCCTCCCCGAAATCATGCGACGAGAATCTCTCAAGGAAGCTGCGCAGGTTGTGCTTGTTGAATTTCGGAGGCTGATGGTTCTTCTTGCCGACCTTCATTGAGTCCTCCACGAGCAGGCTGCTGAGCTCCTTCGTGGGCTCGGTTCCGTACGTTATCGGAAGCTCGTCCTTGTAAAGGAAGGGGAAGTTGCCGCTGTGGTCTATGTGCGCGTGGCTTAGCACGCAGGCGTCAACTCTGCCGGCAGGCAACGGGTACTCGGTCTTATGGTTGAGTTTTATGCCGTAGTCCATGATTATGTGCTTGCTGCCCTTGAACAATATGGCGGACCTGCCCACCTCGCTTGCGCCGCCAAGAAACTGGAGTTCCAAAGAAATCACAGAATTATGCAAAACTATTAATTGTTAACATATAAAGGTTAACTGTTACCATGGCTTCTAATCCTGAGAACATAAACTTCCTAGACCTCACATGCCTTCTCAAGATAGAAAAGGACACCACGCTTGAGCGCTTTGGAAGTGTCATAAACGCGAGCGTGTTTGACGCCGCGAACATAACAGGGTCGCTGAAACAGAAGGGACTCATAGATTTCACCGCATATTATCCAGGACCGAACAGCATAGTGGTAACAGATGCGGGAAATAAGCTCAAGGCGGACGCTGAGGCGAAAAGCGGCGAGTCGATTGATGCGCTGGACCTCGAGGTGCTGAGACAGATGTCTGGAGGAAAGCGCTATCCCGCAGAGCTGCAGAGCACTCTGAACGTGCGCTCCAAGGACCTTGCGTTCAGGCTCTACAAGCTAAACAAGCAGAACTTCGTGGGATATGAGCTGAAGAACGGCAATGTCGAGCTTACGCTTACCGAGCAGGGTTTCCTGCAGGCCAAGCCGATGCAAACTGTTCAGACGCCTGTGCAGAAACAGGTGCAACAGGAACCGCAGGTGGCACAACCTCAGGAGGGGGCCACGGCCATGCGACCGGAGGCGCCGGCAGGCCCGATGGACAGCAAGATACCCCCGCTCAAACTGCACGGCAAGCCGCGCAGGAAGCTCTGGATTGGTGTGGCGGCAGTGATAGTGGTTGTAGCCGTAGTGTACTATCTGTACGCGTACATGCCTGGCGTGTTTTCTTCTATCTAGTGAGCCAATGCCTCTGCTTGACTACATGCAGGCTCGGAAGCTTCTGGACAAGTACAAGATAAAGAGCATTGGAAGCGCGTATGTGAACAGCGCCGAGAGCGCGGCGGACTTCGCGAAGGGAAAAAGGATAGTGCTCAAGCTTATTTCTGAAAAGGCGGTGCACAAGAGCAGGGCCGGGCTCGTAAAGCTCGACATTGACGGAGAGAAGGAGATCGCTGCTGCATACGATGACCTGGTCAGGCGGGGCAGGATGCTGAGACCCTACAAGATACTTGCGCAGAAGATGGCAGACCCCGGTGTCGAAATAATAATCGGCGGGAACACGGACGCGCAGTTCGGCAAGGTGCTGCTCGTGGGTCTGGGCGGCGTCTATGTAGAGGCGTTCAAGGACGTGCAGCTCAGACTGTGCCCGATAACAAAAGCCGACGCAGTGGACATGCTTTCAGAGCTGCAGTCGAGGAAGATAGTAACATACGACGGCAAGGCCGAGGATGAGATAGTATCGCTTTTGATGAAAGTGTCGAAGCTGCTTACTGAAAACAAGAAAGTGTCGGAACTTGACCTGAACCCTGTGATTGTGAGGCAGGACTCCTATGAGGCGGTCGACATCCGCATACTTACGTGATTCTATGGGCACGCGAATGGATCTTACACCGATGATGAAGCCAATGAACGTGGCGATCATAGGCGCCTCGCGAAGCCCAGGCAAGGTGGGCAACGTGATAATGCAGAATTACATAGCCGCGGGCTACGAAGGCAAGCTCTATCCTGTGAATCCGAACGCTGATGAGATTCTAGGGCGAAAGTCCTACAGGACTGTGCTGGAGATAAAGGACACCATTGATCTTGCGGTGATAGCCGTCCCGGCTCCCATAGTCCCTCTTGTGCTGGAGCAGTGCGGCAAGGCGAAGGTGAAGTCAGTTGTAGTCGTGAGCGGCGGATTCGCGGAAGTTGGCGAGGTCAAGCTCCAGGACAGGATAACAGAGATTGCAAAGAAATACCGCATCGCCATGGTGGGGCCGAACTGCCTTGGCGTGATGGACACCAGGGCGAAGAGCGATACTATGTTCCTCCCGATGAAGAAGATAAGCAGGCCAAAGGTAGGCTCCGTAAGCTTCGTGTCGCAGAGCGGCGCAGTGGGCAGCACGGTGCTTGACGTGATCGCCGGGGAGGGTTTTGGGCTATCGAAGTTCATATCTTACGGCAATGCTGCTTACGTGGATGAGGTCGACATACTTGAGTACCTGATGAACGACGATGAGACGAAGGTGATCGTGCTGTACATAGAGGGGATAAAGCGTGGCAAGGAATTCGTCGAGCTGGCGAGAAAGCTGACGAAGAAGAAGCCTGTGGTTGTGCTCAAGGCCGGCAGGACGAGCGCCGGGGTAAACGCTGCCCATTCCCACACAGCTTCGCTGGCCGGCAACTATGCCGTGCAGGAGGCGATTTTCAGGCAGTTCGGCTTTGCCATTGCAAACGACCTTAGCGAGCTGCTGTACTATGCAAAAATTTTTGCTTCCGAGGTGAAACCATCGGGGAACAGGGTGGCGGTGATAACAAACGGCGGTGGTGCGGGAGTGATAACGGCCGACGAGATTGCGTCTTCGCGCTACCTGAAGATGGCGGATTACGCTGAGGGCACGAAAAAGGCGCTCAAGAAGGTGATGCCCGGACTCGTCAACATAGCGAATCCGCTGGATCTTGCCGGAGACGCCGACGCTAACAGGTACAGGCAGGCGCTTGACCTGATAGGCGCGGACAGGAACACGGACATGCTGGTAGTGATAATACTCTACCAGACTCCTGGAGCTGATCCTTCAGTCACAAGGGAGATGGTGCAGAAAAAGATAACGCTCTCAAAGCCCCTGCTTGTGATCAGCGTGGGCACCGAGTATACTGAGAAGCAGGCAAAACTGCTCGAAGAAGGAGGTGTACCTGTATACGATTCGCCCATCGCAGCCATAGACTCGCTGGAAGCGCTTTTTGAGTACGCGGAGTTCAAAAGCAGATCCTCTACGCGCTAGAAAACAGCTCTTCGAGAGCCTTCTTTATTACCTTGTCCTTGCTGCCGTCCTCGCTCAGCAGGTCGAAGAGCTCTGTGGGGCCTATGCCGAGCTCGTACTTGTTCCCTCTCAGCTTCTCGACGAAGATCCCAAGGCCGTAATCCTTGACAGACATGTTCTCCAGCGAACCCTTCCTCAAAGCGTCGATGTCCGTGTTATTAGCCTCTATCGCTTCCATGCCTGGTTTCGCTATCTCCACAATCGCTTTGCCCTGATATCCCTTCATTATACCGTGGAAATCCACGTCTATGCTTCTGGATTTCTTCATCGCGCCGCTTATTTCCACCCTGATTATGGGCACCTCCCCTGGTTTGAGCGCGGAATCCACCGCTTTCCTTATCTCCGCTTCAAGCTCGCCTGCGGTTTTGCCTTCCGCGTTTACCTTTGCGACAGTGAACCTCCTGGATTTTATCTTTCTGAAGGAGTACGCTTCTGAGTTTGTGTCAAATATGAAGAAACCCTTCTCTTCCTGCTCGCCGTCCTTGAGCTGCGTGAGTACGGTGCTGCCTGGTATGAGGAAGTTCTTCCCGTGGACCTTCTTCTCCACCCTGTTGTGTATGTGACCGTTGACGTATAGATCAAAGCCTTTCGGAAGCTGGTCAAGGTGAATGAAATCGTCGCTGAAAGGAAGCAGCTCGTAGGCGGACTGGTGGAACATGAAGATGCTGAAATGTCCTGACATCGGTTTGGGATCCAGCTTTTTGATGGTTTCGAGGAAACGCTCTTCAGAAACGCCTCCTATCCCGAATACCATAACCTTCTCGCTTCCCTTTTCGATTACCGCATAGCCGTCGCTCACGTCGACCAGCAGCCCCGCGAGTCCTAGCAGGTTTACGGGATTCTCCACTCCCTGCGCACGCCTCTCGTGGGTTCCAGGTATCGCGACCACTGGAACGCTCGTGTACGCCCTGCTTGCAGCCTTGACCTCTGTGACCTTAGCCCTCCATTCTTTCTTTGAAAGGTTCCTGAATATGTTTATCGCCTCTGCTAGCACATCCGGCCTTGGGACGCGCGTATCGAAGACATCGCCAGGTATGATTATCGCATCTGCTTCGCTCGCAGCGGCTTCGAGAGCTTGCTCTGCCTGCTTGAAGGCATCTTCCCTAAACCTATCGTAGCCCAGGTGAAAATCAGACACTATGGCTATCTTCACAGAACCCCATGATGATTTGGCTCGTCAGATATTTAAGCTAGAAACATGCGGCTCTTCTATGCTACAAAACTATAAACAAGGACAATTGAGGAGGAGATTGAGGAGGCATGGGCTTCTGTATGTGCGGAACTGATAAGCCGTACCAAAGACCCCGCCAGAAAAGCTGGACTTGCTGCAGCTTACAGGGCTATAGACAAGAACTTCGTGAAGGGAGACATCGTAGAAACGATGAAGGAGAACGCAAAAGAAATAGCGGCTGCACCAAAATGGATGAGGGCCTTGGCTAGAACGGAAAGAAGACACTGAAGGTACGGCTGCGCAAAAATGTCAGTTTGTTCAACAATCTGAACTAAATTTGGACAGAAACACGTATTCGGTTAAAGGAAGTTACGAATCGTTTCGATGGGTATTTTAAGTTAAGTTACTAAATTATTTTTGGTGTGGGTGAAATGTCAGTAAGAGCGACAAAGCAGACTATCGGAGACTCTGGAAAAGCGGCCGCAGATCTTCTGTCAGAGACTGGCAGGACGCTGCGGGAAGACGGTGTAATCACAGGGTTTCAGGTAAACAGCGACGGATCGGAATGGGTGACGGCGGTGTACAAGATAGTCGAGAGGCCTAGGACCTTGGAGGTGCGCATCTCCCCGAAGGCCGGAAAGAAGATGCTTGGCATCATGATTGCGACGCTGCTTGACAACTATGGAGATTTCGTGGCTGGCATCACGGGCCCGATTGACGTAACTTCAGGCTCTTCGCCGGATGACCTCAAGACCAAACTAGTGGATTCTCTTTTGCACCATTCTCTGGGAGACATGCCCGAGGCAGCGAGCCTAGGAATCAAAACTGGTTGGAGAGGCGTGTTCCTTGCGGCCATAGATGCGCGCGAGAAAGCACAGGTGGTGCGTGAAGTCGTAAAGAACGGGAGAAATAGACGCGCTACTAGAAGAAGGCATTTTCTACGCGTTGTCGCTGCCTCTTGAGTTTTTCTCCATTATCGCTTTGATTCTCTTCACAGTTTCCTCGCCTGCAACCTGAGCAGATTCCTTCTTTATCCCGTAGGCTCCAGCAGCGCATGCGTGGCCGCCTCCTGTGCCTCCTATCAGCACGCCTATGTCCTCCATTATCACGCCGAGATGCATGGACAGCTTCTTGTCCAGAGGCGCACGAAGGCGCGCGGATACAGATGCCTCAGTGTTGCCGACAGTCCAGAACACTGCTGCGTCGGCTTCCAGTCTGAGCGCCGCGTCGGCGACGACATTGGCATGCTCTGTAGCCCTGCCGTAGACCAAAACGTACTTGCCCACCACCTCTATGTTTGCTGAAGCTACGTCTTTTATCGCCTGGTACCTATTGCCCGTAGGTATGCTTTCATGAAAGTATTCGGAGAAGAACGAAAAATCGGTCTGCGCAATCTCGAGCAGATCCGCAACTTGGCGGAAGGTCAGTGGGGATGAGTTTTGCATGTCCGCTGAGTCGGCTATTATCCCGTTGAGGAGTAGCATCGCCACGCTTTTGTCTATATTTTGCCCCAGCTTCTTGAGAACCTCACACGCTATACTTGCCGTGGAATTGAATTTTTCATCGTTGAATATCAGGGCGTCGATTGTCATGTCTTTGTGGACCATGTGGTGATCTATGAAGAGTATCTTTGCTGATGAAGGCACGAGCCTTTCGCTGAGCCTGCCGAGCGCGAATGTATTGTTTGCGTCGAGCACGACAACAAGGTCTATGCCTTCAGGTAGCTGGGTTTTCAGCCTTTCCGAGTAGCCTATGTAGGCGAGCATCCGTCTTGCGTTGTTGGTTATAAAATCCGGGGTGAAGACGGTGGCGTTCGGGAAGAAAGAGGAAAGCGCCATGGCGGATCCCACGGCGTCTCGGTCTCCTATAGTGTGGAAGGTGAGCACCACTCGCTTGTCCTTGTATGCCTTTAGCGTATTGCAAAGCTCATCGATATCGATGGCACGCATCGCTGATCAGCCCGTTCCCTGGCTCTGCTTGTACAGCTGCGTTATCTTCTCGCTGAGCGTCTTCTCCTTGGTCTTGAGCTCGTTGAGCTGCTTCGTCAGCGAACCTATCCTCACTTCAGTGAGCTCCGCTTTCTCCTTTATGTCTGAGAGCGCCTTGTCCTTGCTCGTCTCGACTATCACGCTCCCCACGGTGATGTAGACCTTCCCGCTGGCGCCTCCGACCTCGTCTTTCGCCTTCTCGAGCTCAGCCTTCTGGATCTGGAGCTGGTCGAGCTGGAGCGTGGCGGAACGCAGTTGCTCCTGCAACATCTGGTAATCGCGCACCGTCTTTTCTGCCTCGTTTCCGGTTTGGTTTGTTTGTTGTGCCATCGTCCCACTATCTAGCAGGTTCCCTTAGCTCCTCGATGTGCACGTCCTTGGAATCGACGCCCTCGAAGAGGTTCTTGAGTAGATTCTCTATCCCAAATTTCATAAGCTTTGCCTGATATTTGGAGAGGAAAACCTTCCTTCCCCCCTCGTCCTTGATTATGACAGCTCCACCGTCATCGACGGTCACGAAGAGGATTTGCTTGCTGTCGTACACCTTGTAGTATCTCGGCATCGCTTGCACCGCAGGAACCGCATATAAATCTAGCGGGATAAAGATATAAGCGTTCATCTGACAACATTTTGGTTTGGTTTATGGCAGAGCTAAGCGAATCCGAACTCATAGACAAGGAGGTGACACTTAGGAACATGCGCCTCACCAAGGAGGTACTTGAGACGCGCAGGTCGATAGTGCGCTGGCTCGCCCTCTCGCTCGGCGTCATAAACCCTGGAGAATCGAGGCTTAGCTCGGTTGCTGTGCTTGACGCGCTACTGAACTTCCAGTTCGTGAGGAAAAGCGACCCGTCTGTGGCCGAGCTGCAGGAGTACATAACCAAGAATTGGGAGGTAATGAACGAGAAGACGCTCAGGTATCATTTGCTGCGCATGAAGAAGATGGGCCTCGTGGAGAACTCGCAGGGGAAGTTCTATCTCAAGCCCCCGGCGATGGGCGACAGGTATGACGCACTGACTTGGGCCAGTGGCCTCTACGAATCCGACTACAAGGAGATTTCAGGCAAGATAGGGGAGGCAATCCGCGAGCTCAGGAACAAGGGAGCTATGGACGTGGTGCAGTGAGGAGAGAGGTTTATCTGTGGGCGGTGCTCATTGTGGCCATAGCAGCGGTAGCCTTCTACTTCAGGTTCTTCTACCAGCCAACAATAAGCATAGCTCTCGGAATCAGCCCGGCGGCGAACGCGCAAATATATCCCTACCAGAAGTCTCAGTTTGACATAAACGTCTTCAACAACGGCAGCAATGCCGTATCAAACATGAGCCTGGGGGTGCTGGTGAACGGCAACCTCACGACGCTCTACAAGGTGACGCTCCCTGCTGGCAAGCAGGCTACGATCATATTCAACTACTCGCCGACGCTGCCAGGAAGCTATGCCATAAGCGTCGTTGCCGATCCGAGCAAGCTTTACAACATAGGGGACAGGTCGCACTCGCAGGCATATGCGTCGCTCAGCGTGCTTGTGCCGGAGAACGCATCGCCTTCTTCACTTCTACCCAAGAGCAACATCACCCTGTTCAGGCATGCGACACTTACAAACGGCGCATACCTTCTGGGCTCATATCTCTATGACCAGTTCAACGTGAGCACATTCACGCTGACTGGCAACAGGCAGCTTGACGCTTTCCTAAAGCCGATCTTCAACCTGACCTCGTATTACATAAAGAACATGTCTGTCGGGGAGGCGAATTACTCGAACAACGGCAGCGCAGTCTATTCAATCTGGGTAAAGGGTTACCTTTCGCCAAGCATCTTCTCGGCGGCAACCATCGGATCCCACCTCAGCACGGCAAACGTGACCACGGCAGCAGGAACCGTGATCTACGTAAAGATGCTGAATGACACAACGTTCTGCGGCTGGTATGCAGGGGGTTGGCTGCAGGTGCTTGCGGAAAAGAACTCTGTCCCATGCTACACAATCATAAACGAGAGCAGCGCGGACTTCAACCCGGTGCAGATGCAGGGATTGGGCTCAAGGTTTGGAGCTGCGCTTTTCATCCCCAACTCGACCTCGCTCGCTAACTACAGCTTGGTTTCCAGGAGCGGCGACTACATTGCCAGGCTTTCGATTGTGAGCAACAGCACGTTCGTGTACGACACGATATCCAACGGCACCTCAATCAACGCCACATGCTTCGGCCTTATAGGCGAGGCCAACGGCACATCGTACTGCAACACATACATACCTCTGAAATCAGGGAAGTTCGGCAGTTTTGCCCTGATAAGGACAACTGCATACAAGGGAGGGTATAACCTTTCCGCTTTCTCGCTTGTCAATACATCGCTTGCGGTGAGCGCTGCGGTCAGCGCGGAAGGTATACTACAGAAGCTAAACGTCAGCGGCCCCTCTGTAGTTTTCAAGTCAGGAGTGATAGACACGTGCGAGTTCAACGACTCTTTCGGATGCGGCAACGTCAGCTACAGCAAAGGCAACATATCGCTCAAGATCACCAACAAGCTCAATGCCTCGGCCACGCTCAACAGCATCAAGTGCTATCAAATAGCAGGGATTGTGGGCTTCACGGTAAACAAAACGCTCCAAAGCGGAGGGAGTACGACAGCGAACGCGACCTGCTACAGCGTCTCTACGCCGATAAACGGAACGGCTCTCAACATCCACCTGACGCTAGCGCTCAACTATACCGTTTCGAACACAACGCGGACTGTCCTTGGAAGCGCCTTCATACCTTTTGGCTAGAGATATGCCTGCTGATCCATACGAGATTTTCCTGAAGAAATTCGGCAGCTTCACCGATGTGCAGAAAGCCGCGCTTGCGCACGTGGAGAAGGGAGAGAACTGCATAATAACCGCTCCCACAGGGAGCGGCAAAACCGAGGCCGCGGTGCTTCCTCTCTTCAAGCGCCTGCTGAACGAGAACGAGAGGAAGGGGATAAGGCTCATCTACATCACTCCATTGAGGGCGCTCAACAGGGACCTGATGAAAAGACTGGAGGTAATGGCAAGGGAACTTGGGATAAGCATATCTGTCAGGCACGGCGACACCCCTACCAAAGAAAGGCAGCTGCAGGCAGCGTCTCCTCCCGAGGTGCTGATAACAACGCCTGAAACTCTGCAGAACCTCTTTCTCTCTCCGAGGCTGAGGAGCGCGCTTGCCAACGTGCGCGCGGTAATAGTGGACGAGCTCCATGAGCTGTACGCGAACAAGAGGGGAGCCCAGCTTGCGGTAGCGCTTGAACGCCTTGCCGAACTGGCAGGCGGGTACCAGCGGATTGGAATCAGCGCCACAATAGGCAACTCAAAGGAAGCAAGAAGGTTCCTTTGCAGCACGGGACCATGCTCGCTAATTGACGCAAAGGGAGAGAAGGAGATAAAGGTAAACATAGAGATGCCGCACCACCCGGGAAAAGCCTACTCTGAATTCAAGCAAAAATTCAACCTTGATGCGTCGACTCTCGCCAGGATAGAGAGGATCTCCGATCTCGTGAAGGGCTCCGAATCTACGCTTATATTCGCGAACACGAGACAGGTGGTAGAGTCGCTTGGCAGCAAGCTCGTGTATTTCAACAGGCTGGAGCAGTTTGGAGGCATAGGCGTGCATCACAGCTCTCTCGACAAGGAGGAGAGGATAAAGGTGGAAAACGAGTTCAAGGAAGGAAAGGTGAAGAGCATAATAGCCACCAGCTCCCTCGAGCTCGGGATAGACATCGGGTCGATAAACCTCGTAATTCAGTACGGCTCTCCGCGCCAAGTGACAAGGCTCGTGCAGAGAGTCGGAAGGGGAGGCCACAGGGCGAGTGAGGTCTCGTACGGAAAGATAATAGTTGCAAACAACATCGAGGCTCTTGAATCCATCTCGATAATCAGGCAGATGGGCATGGGGAAGATAGAGATCCCTTCGATAGAGGAAAACGCGCTTGATGTGCTAGCCAACCAGATATGCGCGTTTGTGCTCGAGTACAAGAAGATAGAACTCAAGAGAATGCTTGAGATAATCAGGAGATCTGCCCCTTACGCATCGGTCAGCGACTCCACGTTCGAGAAAGTGCTGAATTTCCTTGACGGGGAGCGGCTGATCAGGGTGAAGGACAAAAGTGCGGGCATAGGCTACAGGTCGCGCGGCTACTTCTTCTCAAACATAAGCGTGATTCCTGATACTGTGCGGTTTTTTGTCAAGAGCACGGTGGGGAACAGGGTTATATCAACAGTTGACGAGCAGTTCGCTGCCAACTATCTTGAGGAGGGCGCAACGTTCATAACGAAGGGCCTGCCGTGGAAGGTGGTAAGCATCGAAAAGGATACTGTGTTCGTTGAGCAGAGCGAGGAGTTCGAGGCGGCGATACCTGACTGGGAGGGCGAGGACATACCGGTATCAGAGGCAACCGCCAAGGGCGTCTATGAAATCTTCGAAAGGGGCCTGCCACAGGAAGTCGATGTCCTGGGGAAGCCCACTGCTAATGCGGTCGAAGGTTTTATCGAATCGCAGAAAAAATATTTCGCCCCATCAGAAAGCAAGCTTGTAATAGAAGAACTGGAGGGCTACGCAGTCGTGCACATGCCGCTTGGGAAGAGAGCCAACGAGTTCCTTGGAAAGGTGGTGGCTTATGTCGCATCGCAGGCGGCAGGAAACAGAGTGCCTGTCAAGGTTACGCCGTATGCTCTGATAATAGACTATGGTGGGGTGAAGAGGAGACCCAGCACCAGAAAAATATTCGAGACGATGAAGAACTACGACCTCGAGGGCATAGTAAGCAGCGACAGTTTCATAGCGAGCACAGATCTCTTCAGGTACAAGTTCGTGCAGGTGTGCAAGCTCTTCGGAGTGGTCGAGAAGAAGGCAACGATAACGAAGAGCAACGCTGACAGGCTCGTAAGCTTCTACAAGGATTCCGCTATAGCTGAGGAAACCATAAGGGACCTGAAGAAAAACTACTTTGACCTGGGCAGCGCGCTCGCGTTCATAGCAGGACTCAGGAAAGGCACGGTGCACATCAGCGTGCTCGAGGGAGCTGCGTCTCCGCTGGCTGAAGAGATAATGCGGGCGACGTATAACTACAGGGAGCTGCTTCTTCCGGTGCTTCCCGACGAGGCGTCGATAAACGAGCTCGAGCATAAGATAAACGAGAAGAAGATCGAGCTGCTGTGCACGTATTGTGGCATGGAATTCGGGAGGCAGGTTTCGGTGCAGAAAGACGAGACTGTGGCGTGCCCGAGATGCAAGAGCCCAATGGTGGCGATGAACAGCGATGCAAAAGCGTCAGCTGTGAAGAAGAAGATTGCGGGCAAGTCGCTTGATTTCATGGAGAGCAAGAACTACAAGGAAGCGTTGCGCGAGGCCGGGCTTGTCGAAGCCTATGGAAGCAGAGCGATCGCTGCACTGTCGGTGTATGGGATTGGTGCCATGACTGCGGCAAGAACGCTGAAGCAGCTCAGGAAAAGCCACAGACAGTTTCTGATAGACCTCATCGAGGCTCAGAAGAATTTTGTGAGGACCAAGAAGTACTGGAGATAAGCTCTTTTATGCCTCCGTTCCTGCAGTTGAGTCTTCCATCAGCCTCGCGTCTATTACTTTGGCACCTGGCTCGACCTTCATCAACCTAACGCCGCTTGCCGCCCTTCCTGTAACCCTTATCGAGGATATGGGCATCATGATACTCACACCCTTCGAGTTGATCAGGAGAAGTTTCGGCTCTTTGCGCAGGAAGAGCGCCTTTGCGACGGGGCCTGTCTTGTCGTTCACCTTAAGGTTTAGGACGCCTCCGCCTCCTCTGCCCTGCATCCTGTATTCGGCTATGTCTGTTATCTTTCCGTAGCCCTTCTCCGAAACGGTGAGTATGCTGCCTTCCTCTCCCGCCGCTATAAGGTTCTTTGCAACGTCCCCTTCGTGCAACCTTATTCCCCTTACCCCTGCCGCAGATCTACCCATCTGGCGCACGTCGTCTATGCCGAATCTTATCGACTTGCCGTTCTTCGTTGCTACTATTATGTATTTCTGGTCGTCTCTCACCACCATGGCGTCAGCTATCTCATCCCCTTCGTTCAATGAAATTGCCCGGACACCCGTGGCCCTGGGTTTTGAGAAGAGCTTTGCGCTTGTCCTCTTTACTTGGCCTTTTGCGGTGAGGAACACCACGCTCGATGTTTCGAAATCCTTTATCCTGAACATCGTAACTATGCTCTCGTCCTTCAGGTTGAGCAGGTTTACTATCGACCTGCCCTCAGAGTACCTGCTGCCTTCCGGTATGTTGTATGCCTTGAGCCAGTACAGCCTGCCAAGATTGGAGATGAAGAGCACGTAGTCCTTGTTGCGCGGCGCTATCATGTGCTTTACGAAATCTCCCTCCTTGAGGTTCATTGCGATAATGCCCTTGCCTCCTCTCTCCTGGTCCTTGTAGCTGGCTATGCCCATCTTCTTGACATAGCCTGAATTGGTGAGTATGACACTGACCCTTTCATCGCTCACCATGTCCTCGTCCTGTATCTCAAACTGCTGCTCCATCTGCACTATCTCGGTCTTTCTGGGCCTGCCGTACTTCTTCTTCAGGTCCAGAGTCTCCTGCTTTATGATGTCGTCGATCTTGGATGGGTCGGCGAGGACGTCTGAGTAGTATTTGATCCGCTCGTTCAGCTCGTCAGCCTCCTTGTTGAGCGACCTGTTCTCGAGCTGAGTAAGCCTGCTCAGCTTCATGTCGAGTATCGCGTTTGCCTGCTTTTCTGAAAGCGAGTAGTGGGCCATGAGCATGGCGCGTGCCTCTCCTATCTCCTTGCAGTCCCTTATCGTCTTCACCACGCGGTCTATCTGGGCGACGGCTATCTGTAGGCCCTGGACTATGTGCAGCCTATCCTTGGCCACTTTTAGCTCAAACTGGCTTCTCTTTCCTACTATCTCCCTCCTGTAGTTTATGAAAGTGCTCAGCAGCTGGGTTATGCTGAAGCTCTTGAGTACCTTGCCCGTCACTGCAAGCGGAATCAATGGAAATGTGGTTTCGAGCTGCGTATGTTTGTACAGTTGATTGAGTATCTGGTCTGCGTTCGCGTCCCTCGTCAGGTCGATCTTTATGCTTATCCCTTGCCTGTCGCTCTCGTCCCTGATGTCCCTTATGCCGATTATCTTTCTCTCTCTTGCGAGGTTCGCAATGTTCTCTACGAATGATGCTTTGTTGACGTTGTACGGTATCTCGGTAATGGTGATCCTGCCCTCGTCGGCCTGCACATTGACCTTGCCCCTGACAGTGAGCTGCCCGCGCCCGTATTTGTAGCCGTTGGTGGCATTCTGGCTCATTATCGCAATCCCTCCCGTGGGGAAATCTGGACCCTTGATTATTCCGAGTATCTCCTCTACTGTTGCCTCTTTGTGGTCAAGCACGTACAGCATCGCATCGCACACTTCTGCAAGATTATGCGGAGGTATGCTTGTCGCGACCCCAACGGCTATTCCCCCTGCACCGTTCACAAGCAGATTCGGAAGCTTTGTTGGCAGTATCTCTGGTTCTCTTTCGGTGTTGTCGAAATTCGGAAGGAAGTTTACGGTCTCCTTGTCCAAGTCAGTAAGTAGCTCATCCGATATTTTCGCCAGTCTTACCTCTGTGTAACGCATGGCTGCAGGCGGGTCCCCGTCTATTGACCCGAAGTTGCCCTGGCCTTCGACAAGCGTATGGTTCATTGCGAAGGGTTGCGCCATCCTGACCAGCGCGTCATAAATAGGTATGTCGCCGTGGGGGTGAAAATGGCCTATTACCTCTCCCACGATTGTCGCGCTCTTCTTCGTAGGCCTATCGTGCGTGTTGCTGATCTTGTACATTGCGTAGAGGATTCGCCTCTGCACAGGCTTGATGCCGTCCCTTGCGTCGGGTATGGCCCTGCCTATGATTACGCTCATCGCGTAATCGAGGTAGCTGGACTGCAGCTCTTCCTCCAGTACAACATTCTTCAAATCTGCCAAAAAACCACTATATGTCCAGGAACTTCACGTCTCCTGAGTGTTCCTCAAGGAACTTCCTCCTCGGATGCACATCCACTCCCATTAGGATCGTAAAGAGGCTGTTCGCCCTCTCAGCGTCAGATATGCCGACTTTCTTGAGTATCCTGTTTTCTGGGTTCATCGTGGTCTCCCACAGCTGCTCGGCGTTCATCTCCCCGAGGCCCTTGTATCTTTGAACCTCCATCTTTCCATCGTACTCCTTCCTTTTTGCCTCAAGCTCTTCGTCCGTGTAGCAGTAACTGATACTCTTGCCTGATGTGACCTTGTAGAGCGGTGGCTGGGCTATGTAGATATAGCCGTTCTCTATCAGCTTCTTCATGTAGCGGTAGAAGAACGTAAGCAGCAATGTCCTGATGTGCTCTCCGTCAACGTCTGCGTCGCTCATTATGACTATCTTCTTGTACCTCGTCTTCTCCGGGTTGAAGGTTTCCCTTATGCCAGTGCCCAGGGCGGTGACGAGCACGTTCAGCTCAGCGCTCTCGAATATCCTTTCTTCGCTGGCCTTCTCCACATTGAGTATCTTGCCCCTCAGCGGCAGTATTGCCTGTATCTGCTTGTTCCTCCCCTCCTTGCTTGAACCTCCGGCGCTCTTGCCCTCGACTATGAAAAGCTCTGTCTTCTCCGGATCGTCCTCTATGCAGTCTGCGAGTTTGCCAGGGAGCACAGCGCTCTCGAATATGTTCTTCTTTCTTGCCAGCTCGCGTGCGCGCCTTGCACTCTCCCTGGCGTTCATCGCGTTTATCGCCTTCTCTATCACGCCTCGCGCCTCTGCGGGGTGTTCCTCGAAGTATCTGGACAGGAACGAGTAGACGCTTGTCTCGACTATGCTCTTTACTGTGGAGTTGCCGAGCTTCTCCTTTGTCTGGCCCTCGAATTCAGGATTGGGCATGAGGACGCTGAGTATAGCAGCCAAACCTTCTCTGGTGTCGTCTCCTGTCACCTTCGCGCCGTTCTTGTTGTTCCTAGCCAGGTAATTGATCACCGCCCTTGAAAGACCAGCGTGGAATCCTATAACGTGTGTGCCGCCTTCCGCGGTTCTTATGTTGTTTACAAAGGCTTCGAGCCTTTCGTCATAGGAGTTGACGTACTGCATGGCGAACTCTATGACCATGCCTTCTTCCTGCCTTTTTTCGTGGATGACGTTCGTGACTGTCTGCTGGTCCTTGTTTATGTACCTCATGAAGTCCTCAATCCCCTTCTCGGAGAAGAACGTTTCCTCCTCGTGGGTGTTGAACCTGTTGTCAGTAAGCCTTATCCGGAGCTTGGGGTTGAGGAAACTAAGATATCTGAGCCTGTCCTTCAGCTGCGCCGAATCGAACCTTGGGGATGGAAAGATCTGAGGGTCAGGTTTGAACTTGACCGTCGTACCGTTGCCCTGCGCATCTCCCAGAGTTTCCAAGGCGCTGGTCGGAACGCCTCTTGAAAACGTCTGCTTGTAGTTTTTCCCATCCTTTGCCACAGAAACATCGGTAAACTCTGAAAGCGCATTGACCACTGTGAGCCCCACTCCGTGCAGGCCTCCCGATATCTTGTAGGTGTCGTTGGTGAACTTCGCTCCCTTGTGGAGCGTTGTCATTATAATCTCTACAGCGCTCTTGTTGAACTTGGGCATTATGTCTACTGGCATGCCTCGTCCGTCATCGTTCACCTCCCCTATGTCCCCGGTTTCGTCCTGAGTCAAGGTAATTGAAATGTTCTTCGCGTACCCTGCAAGAGCCTCGTCAACGGCGTTGTCCAGCACCTCAAAAAGGAGATGCAGCGCACCTGCACTGCTTGTTGTGCCTATGTACATCGCGGGCCTTTTCCTTATGCCCTGCGTTCCCTCAAGCACGACAATTTTGGATGCGTTATACTCATCCTGTTCTTCTTGCATTTGACTCACTGGCACCCTAATACTATAACATACGGTTCAACCATTATAAAGGTTTGTGGGGCGTTTTGTCGTCGAAAAATTGTCCTCGTAAACTGCAATTTCTGACCTAAAAGCGAACCTACTAAAAGGTATTATATTTTAGCATGCAAATCTGTTTGGGGAGTTTTTGAAAAGAGCCAGATTTATCATTATCGGCGCGGCCGGAAGGGACTTCCACAACTTCAACATGCTGTTCCGTGACAATCCTGACTACGAGGTCGTGGCCTTCACGGCAACGCAGATCCCGTTCATAGCAAACAGGACGTATCCAAAAGAACTCAGCGGAAAGCTTTACCCACGCGGCATCAAGATATACGACGAATCAGAGCTTCCGGCATTGATAAAGAAGCTGAAGGCTGACGCCTGCATACTCTCATACAGCGACCTAAACTACGACACGGTAATGCACAAGGCAAGCATTGTGAATGCTGCCGGAGCCGCTTTCATACTGCTTCAGCCGGACAGCACGATGCTCAAGTCAAGCAAGCCGGTGATAGCGGTTTGTGCGGTAAGGACAGGATCTGGGAAAAGTCCGACGACAAGATACGTGTCCAAGCTTCTGAGGAAGATGGGCGTCAGGTGCGTAATCATAAGGCATCCTATGCCCTATGGCATATTGAAGGAGCAGGCGGTGCAAAGGTTCGCGAAGCTGAAGGACCTTGTCAAGTACAAGACAACAATAGAGGAAAGGGAGGACTACGAGCCGCACATTAGGAACGGCTTCGTGGTGTACTCAGGGGTTGACTACGAGAAGATACTCAGGAAGGCGGAGCGCGAGGCCGACGTCGTGATATGGGACGGGGGCAACAACGATTTCCCTTTCATAAAACCAGACCTGATGATAACTGTCGCGGATCCGCTGCGTGCCGGAAACGAACTCTCCTACTATCCTGGTGAGATCTGCGCCAGAATTGCGGATGTGATAATAATCAACAAGGTCAACTCCGCGAAGAAAACTGACGTAGAGCGCGTAAAGCAGAACCTTAAAGGCATAAACAGCGGCGCCAAGGTGCTTCTCGCCGATTCCGTGGTAAGCGTCGACAACGAAAGGATAATCAAGGGGAGCAGCGTACTGCTGATTGAGGACGGACCTACAATAACCCACGGGAACATGCGTTTCGGAGCCGCAACGGTGGCCGCAAAGCAGTACGGGGCGGGAACCACAGTGGATGCGAAGAAGTATGCTGTTGGCACTATAAAGGACACCTTTGTGAGGTATCCGGCTTTGGACAAGGAGCTGCCTGCCATGGGCTACAGCCCGAAGCAGATAAGGGACCTGGAAGCCACCGTGAACAGGGCTGAATGCGACATTGTGCTGTCGGCCACCCCCACAGACATCAGGCAGATAATAAACGCAAACAAGCCAATAGTGCAGGTCTCATATGAGATACGCCCGCACGGAAAGGAATTTGATTCTTTAATAGAGAAGTTTGTAAGAACAAAGGTCAAGTGACCCCTATTTTGGGCTCGTAACTCAGATTGGTCAGAGTGGCTGGCTCTTAACCAGCAAGTCGTGGGTTCAAATCCCACCGAGCCCGCTTTGCCAAAGCGCTGGAGTCTCCGTATGCTTAAATATCAGGAGATGCATAATACATATCGGCGACCGCAGTCTAGAGGTATTAGCAAAATAACAATTGTTTGACTGTATTTTGCAAAATAAAAGACACTTTAAATATAAGCAGCGATACATTCTACTCTGAGCTCATGAACAGCAACGAACACGTTGTACACAGGGTCTTCGAGTTTGTATGCAGCGAAGGCACCACTAACACGCAAGAAGTGAGGAGGAAGGGAAGGTTCTCGAGGGGCAACGCAATAGGTGCGCTAAGCACCCTTGAAATAGCAGGCCTGATTGTAAGCTCTTTTAGAGAAGGAAAGCTTCAGATAGAGCTCACGGAAGAGGGTAAAGCACTCGGAGAGGTAGCTACAATAAGCGAATTGGGAAGACGCGTGTTTAGAAACAAGTAGGTACGGGGTTAAAAAATCCGAAAAAATCGAAAATAAAATTAAAGATTTGAAATTGTTTAAATAGGAGAAAATACATAGTTTGAGTGTGAAAAAATGATAGAAGCCGATTTTGGCAAGAATGTGAGCATAGGAGCAAACAACAAACCGGTGAATGGTACAAATTACACTTTAAGCACGCTGTTGGTTGCCCATGAGTTCATGGTCAAGGAGGGCGGAAGAGATGCGGCCCTAATTAGGATAAGAAGAGACGGATTGCTGGAATTGGCTGCAGTGAGAGAATAGGCCTAGACTTTTAGAATGATTATGAAAGAAGTAAATGGATATTTATTTGTGTGGTGCGTAATATATGTTTAAGAAGACCGGTCGTGCGAAGATGGCAAAAGGCAGGAAGGCTAGTTCTAAGTCAACAAAGGCGAAGCCGAATAATAGTCACAGGATGAGCGAACGCCAGAAGAGGGCGCGAGCAGAGGAAAGGAAGGTGCTGCGCCTGAAGGCACAGAAGAAGGCGCTCAAAGACCAGGCAAAACTTGCTGCTGAGTTCGCTGAGGGCGAGAGGATCAGGGTCGATGATCTTCTGGGGAATGTTGTTTTCGCCGATTTCATATCAAGGAACGTAGGCAAGAAGGCCATAAACGTTATACGCATGCTGAATTCTCCTCAGACCGATGAGAAGATAGCTGCAGATCTCAGCGTGAAGATAAACGAGGTCAGGCGCATACTCAATGTGCTCGACAGCTACGGCGTGGCGAGGTACGACACAAATAAGGACAGCAAGGGCTGGCTCACCTTCAAGTGGTACCTTGACGGAGAGAAGCTTACGGAGCTGCATCAGACCGCGCTGACTGCGAAGCCGGAGAACGGCTACAGGCTGCCGGACAACTGCAACGATTTCTTCTATTGTGGGAAGTGCTATGAGGAATCGAAGGTGATACTTCCATTCGATGCTGCTTATGAGATGAGGTTCAAGTGCGAGGGCTGCGGCAAGGCGCTGAAGCAGCTCAGCAAGGAGGAGGCAAGGGCCCTTTTCGAGGAGGAAGAGGTCAAAGCACAGAACAAGGCTGTACCTTCGCCTGCCTAATTCATGTTTAGGGGAGAACTATGCCTAGATTTATTTTCGGAAGCAGAATTGCGGAGAGAGAAAGCGACCTTGATGAACTTGCCCTTGATGTCAACGTAACGCCAGTATCTCTGGTGACAGGCGAGGCTGCAAGAACCAGGGCGCGGATTGAGATGGAGCTCGAGGCCAAGGCGCTTGTGGAGATAGAGCCCTCTGACGCAGTTATCAGGCGCATATTGCAACCAAAGCCCGATAGTGTTGGAGGTTCCAGAAGGTATTTGGATAATCTAATCAAAAAGATAAGGAGAGAGGGCGCTACTTCTCTGAAACTTGATGAAAAATCAGGATTCAAAGAGGAACTTGGCGTCTATGCCGAAACGATGAGGCCGAAAGAGGCCGTCGCCTTCAGCAAATTCCTTGAGCGCTCGGGCCGTTAAGGTGACAAGATGGGGGAAGAAGAGCTTAGAGTGATAAAAACCGACAAGGACACATCCAAGGTTGTCGCTGTGCTGCTTCTAAATCAGCAGCTGCTCGGCTACCTGAACGAACACGAATGGGCCGGCCTGAAGGACCTTACGCTGCAGTACAACATATCACACCCTCAAAGTCCGATAACGGAAACAGGCATGCTGGACTTGATGTCGACGCTTGAGCATGCAAAGCTTGTGTCGCACAGGTACACAGTAATCGGAAGTGTGGCAATCATGCAGTATAAGCTGTCGGATGCTTTTGGCTCAAAGGCACATGAAATCGTAAAGCCCTTTGTGAAGAACGTGTCCGAAAGGGTAATGAGCGGACTTTTGTTTGAGCCTGTAAAGAGAGAAAAGTAGCTGCCGATTTTCTGGAGATTGAAAGCTTTTATACCCTGAGAGGCTAGTGTATTGCATAGCGAGGTAGGGTAGCCTGGAGTACCCGTCGGGCTCATAAAAGCAGTTTTGGCTTGTGTGAAACCCGAAGACCGGAGGTCCAAATCCTCCCCTCGCTAATCGAAAATAAGGCTATGAGCGGGTCGATTACGCGTAACCGCCCGCCGAGGCCCACCCAAATGTTTTAACTATGTGCTTGTGTTTTTTATTTGTTGTCAAACGCTTCGGGAGAGGGTTCAGTTCCACTAATCGCTCTGCTTTCTCTTTATATGTATATAGATATTTGTCAATTAACAGCAAGTATAATAAAAAGTTCGGGGAGATAATAGTGGAATCTAACTGTCACTGGGTAATTTTTTGAGCCTTACTGTCTCCGCAGAGTTTCTGTTTTCGGTGTTGCAACAGGAAAAAGCAACAGGCGAGCTTCAGCAGCTACAGCAGGACTTCTACATACAGGCAGACAAGTATGTGGCTTCTCTTTCGGGCAAACATAGAAGCGAAGAGGATGAGAGACAGGCCGAAAACACAAAAAGAATGCTTGCGTCGCTTCTGGAGAAGAGAAAGCAGAAGATACTTCTTTACATTGCATACAACAAACCGCTTCCAGCCTCGGTACCGGTCGAGGAGGAGAAGCTATTCAACGATATCAGGGGCGTACTCACAAAGGACGACTCCATCACAAAGATCTCAAAGATGAGAATTACCTCCGACATTCCTGAGGTTTTCACAACCGAAGGCAGGAAGATAGGCCCTTTCAGGCAGGGCGAGGTCGTTGAGGTATCGGACAGCAACGACATCGAGTTTATCATCAAGAACAAGATAGGCGAAATCGTCGCCTAGTGATTTTATGAAAATAGAGAACCAAATAATGGCTTATTGCCCATACTGCAACAAGCACACTCTGCACAAGGTTACCAACTACGGCAAAGGCACAGCGCGCGGACAGAGTATAGGAACAAGGAGGCACAACAGGGCGATCAAGGGATACACAGGCAGCGCGGAACTCAGGCTGATAGTGAAGAAGCTTGCCAAGAAGCAGAAGATCATGCTTAAATGCACAGTTTGCGGCAAGTCCGTGGAGAGGGTCATGGGCGACCGCTCAAAGAAGAAGATAGAGATCAAGAGGTGATTGCACGATAGTGCAGAAGGAGCTCCCAAACATGGGAGAAATAATACTGGTAAACATAACCAAGATAATGCCCCACGGGGCATACTGCGAGCTCGTCGAATACAAGGCCGACGCATACCTGCCGATAAGCGAGGTCGCTAGCGGCTGGATCAAGAATATACACGAGTTCATAAGGGAGGGTCAGCGCGACGTTGCCAAGGTCGTGTTCGTAGATCCGACAAGGAGGGCCCTTGACGTTTCGCTCAAGAAGGTGACCTCGAAGGAAAAGAAGGACAAGATAAACGAGTACAACCTCGAGAAAAGGGCAGAGAAATTCTTCGTCCAAGCAGCGCAGGCAGCGCACAAAGAAAACAAGCTCGACGAAATAAAGAAGAAAGCCGCGCAGTTGGCACACACATATTCGGAGATGCTCGACATGGTAGTTGAGAACAAGCTACCGAGCGGTGTTCTGGACGCCGATGTCAAGAAGGCATTCGAGGAAATAGTAGCCAAGAACGTGAAACCCAAAGAGTATGAAGTGGGCTACTCTGTTGAGTTGCGTGCGATTAACGGTAAGGGAGGAGCCACGACGATAAGGAAGGCGTTCGGGGAAGTTGAGGCGCTTGGCGTAGAAGTTCTTTACGAGGGCGCCCCGCACTACAAGATTAGCGCCAAGGGTTCCAGCTACCCTGCCGTGGAGGGCAAGATAAAGGAGGCAACTAAGGTCTTGGAAAAGTATAAAGGCCAGTTGAGCGTAGAGGTAAAGAAGTAGGCGGGGCATGAAGGAGACGAAGATATATTACAAGAAGACGAAACTGAGCAACCCGGTGCTGTTCGTGGGGCTGCCTGGAATAGGCAGCATAGGGAGCCTGGTGGCAGAGCATCTAAAGAAGGAGCTGAAGGCAAAGAGATTCGCCACGCTCTACTCACCGCACTTTCCCTACCAGATAATAATGCTGAAGGACGGCTCGTTCAGGCTTGTCAGCAACAGGTTCTACTACGCAAAGGGCGTCAAGGGAAAGAGCGACGTCGTGATACTTCTCGGCGACGCACAGCCCCTTACCCCTGAAGGTCAGTATGAGGTCAATGAGCGCATAGTCGAGTTCTTCAAACACCTTGGAGGGACGCGCATATACACTATCGGCGGCTACAGCATGGGCACCCAGTACGTGAAGGAGCCCAAGGTATTTGGCCTGGCAACTGACGCGCAGACCGTTGGTCATATCAAGAAGTACGGCGTGACGCCTACAGATGCGACTGGCATGTCCGTGCTAGGCTCTGCCGGCATGATAGTCGCGTTTTCAAAGATGCACAGGATGAGCGCGGCATGCATAATGGGCGAGACTGGCATGCTTGACGTGGACGCGAACTCTGCAAAGGCTGTGCTGCAGGTCATCGGCAAGCTGCTTGGAATGGAGATAAGCCTCAGCAGCATAGAGAAGCTAAAGGGCGAGACCGAGAAGATGCTGAAGGAACTTGAGGAGCCGAGGATGCAGCCATTCCCTCCGGAGATGGGAGGCAGGTTCAAGGGAGACCCAAGCTACATAAGATAAAATATTCGGCGCCAAATCTCATACGGGCGCATGTAGTCTAGCCTGGTAGGACGATGCCTTCCCAAGGCATCAACTCGGGTTCAAATCCCGGCATGCGCATGTGCTTGCATGGAAATAAAACACACCAGTGGAAGGTTCTACGCCAAGACCGAGCACGGGGAAGCGGAGCTGCTCTACTCCAAAATAGATAGCAAGACGATCAGCGTTTATCACACCTTCACGCCGCAAGAGGACAGAGGCCAGGGAGTGGCAGAACTGCTCGCAACAGCCGTCTTCGAATTCGCAAAGGAAAAAGGTCTGAAAGTGAAGCCGGACTGCCCCTACATACCCCAATTCCTTGAGAAACACAAAGAATGGCGGAAATACTCCACAGACTAGCTACGCCTTTGCATACTGCGGTTTCCAGCTCTTCGTTCCGTCCGCTATCTGCTTTGACTCGAAGTCCTTGAAAACCAAAGGGAACCTTTCCTTCACGATGTCTGCCACTTTGTCAAATACAAAACGCATTTCCACTTCCGCACCTTCGCTCGTTCTCATGTTCAATATATGCCTGAGTTCTCTTAGGTTTACCGACCAGACGACAACGGTAGATCTCCCTTCAGGCAACATACGTCTAAGCGCAGAGGTTTTGGCCTTTTTCTCATCGAAAGTCATACTGTCCCAGTCATAGCTGGCCTCCTTCTCCCTATAACGCTGCTCCATGATCTGTGCAGATTCGACCATCCAGCCCTCGAGATCCCCCTGCCCCGGAGGGACCCAAACGCCTATGTCAACCTCCCTGACATACCGTTTTGATTCCTGGCTTATCGCAACACCGACCCTATGCCTAACCAACTCGTGCGTAAACACCCTGCTCACGTTTACAAACACAAAAGTAAGCATCGTGTGCTCGAAAATCGAACCGTCTCCTTTGCTCAGTGTGTTGCTCAGGTATTCGCCCGAATCTTCCCGTATCCTCTTTACGTTAGGATTCAGACCAACCCCGTAGCTTTTATAGCATGCCCTGCCGGCCACTTCGGTGAGCAGCTCACCGTCCGACTCCGAGGCGTTCTCAACTCTTTCAAACCATTCTTCAGCTATGCCGCCTCCTATGTCTCTCAACGCAGATTTCAGTTCAGGATGATCTATTTTTGACTCAGCAACAAGGAAGACTTTGGGTTCAACTAGATGCATAAAACCACTTCTTTTTCTTGAAAATAGCGCCTATTTATAATGGCAAATCTGAAAAGTTTCCTTCCGTAGTTGCCTAAAGAACCGACAGAAGGACAGAGGAAACGGCAGCGCCGACCACCGAGCAAACGAAGTTCGAGGTGTACTTGTTTCCTATATCCTGCTCCTCGAAGTACCCCAGAACCGAGTCCGCAACGCCCCCGATGAACCCCGATACAGCTACAATCCCAGCAACATTTACAGAGCCCCCGACCAGCAGCACGCTGAGGCTTATTATGAATGAGCCGATCAGACTTGCGGCCAGGCCCGTCACGGTCACCGCCCCCGATGTTCCCTTCTTTACGCGCTTCATCGTGAGCAGCATTATCGGCTCGCCGTTAAGCACTCCTATTTCGCTCGCAAACTTGTCCGCGGCAACGGCACATACGCTCGCCACGTAGACAAGCGCCACAAAGTTGATGAGAAGAAGATGCAGGTACCAGTTGTTCGCGGCATACACAGCAGCCACTATCAGCGGCCCGAGGCCGTTGGAAAGCACGTTCTGCCAGCCTCTCGCCTTCTCGTATATCCCAAGCCCCTCCTTCCTCCTCCTTCCTATCCTAGTGACAACCGCCGAGATGGCCAGGAAGAGTATGATGACAAGCAGGAAGAAGGGCCCGAATCCCTGCCCGAAAAACAGTATCAGGGCGCCCATGACCACAGCTAGGACGACGCCCTTTCCATCGAGAGTGAGCACGTTTACCATGTTTCATCCTTTTGAAAACTTCCACTAGTTCGGAAGCTTTTTAAACCTAAAGAGCCGATATGTGTTCAGGTTCTCGTACGGATCCTCTACTGTGGGGAAAAGTATGAAACTGGTCGCCTTGCCAGCGCATGCATCGCACGCGCTGGCCTTTTTTTAATGCGTAAAGCATCATTCTCACAGCGTAACTAACGCTTAAATCTTATAAATCATACTCGTAGCAAGCTTTAATATTCTCAATTGAGCAAAAACCTAGGGGCTATTTTGGCTAAGGACAAAGGCGTAAAAGAGCTAGAGGATCTGCCCGGCATAGGACCGGCCGCAGCTACAAAATTGAGGAGTTCTGGCATAGACAACATAGAAAAGGTCGCCGCATCTTCGCCATACGAGCTTTCCGAAATGATAGGCATCAGCGCGGAGAACGCTAAGAAGGCAATAGAGGCGGCAAGGGAGGCAACTAACATAGAAGTGCAGACCGCATCGGCAGTTTTGGAAAAGAGAAAGGCAATAGGTAGGATATCCACGGGCTCAAAGGGCCTTGACGAACTGCTGGGTGGCGGTGTCGAGACCAACGGCATAACTGAAATGTACGGCAGGTTCGCGAGCGGGAAGACGCAGCTCGGATTCCAGCTCGCAGTTAACGTGCAGATGCCCACTAGTAAAGGAGGTTTGGACGGCGCCGTGCTTTTCATCGATACCGAAGGCACCTTCAGACCCGAAAGGATAGAGGCGGACGCGAAGGGCGCAGGCCTAGATCCGAAGAAGGTGCTCGACAACATATTCGTGAGCAGGGTGACAAGCACGGAACAACAGATACTGACCGTAGAAAGGGCAGACAAGCTGATAAGAGAGAAGAACATCAAGCTGATAATTGAGGACTCGCTGATGGCGCTCTTCCGTTCAGAATTCATAGGTAGGGGCGCGCTCAACGAAAGGCAACAGAAGCTGAACGCGCACATACACAAACTCCAGAGGCTTGCAGACGCATACTCGCTCGCAGTTTACATCACGAACCAGGTCATGGACAACCCAGGAATGCTTTTCGGTGACCCGACAACGCCGGTTGGCGGGAACGTGGTTGCACACGCAGCAACCACCAGGCTCTATGTGAGGAAGAGCAAAGAAGAGAAGAGGATAATCAGGCTCGTCGACTCGCCAAACATGCCAGAGGGCGAGACAGTCATAAAAATCACTCCCGAAGGAATCAAAGACTGAGCTAGATGGGAACACTCATCCTAAACCTTAAGAACAACAGGGAATTTTTCGGAGAGCGCGCCGTATACCTGGCGAAAATTTCCGAATCCGTGGCTTACAATACAAAAACCGAGATCATAATCGCACCAGCCACCCCCTACCTTGGGTTTCTGACCTCTAAAACACAAACAAAGGTTTACTGTCAGGGCGTAGACGCATCGAGCAAAGGCACAGCGGCGATAACACTCGGGGCAATCGCGGACGCAGGCGCAAGCGGAACGTTTCTGAATCACAGTGATGCGCCCACAGGCGTGATTTTGCTTGAAAGGATGATCTCTTCAGTAAAGGAGAGCGGACTTGAGTCGGCCGTATTTACCAGCAGACCTGTAGAAGCGGTGCGTATCGCCGCATCTGACCCAACATTCATAATTGTCGAGGATCCTGCGCTTATAGGGTCCAACACAGCGATATCCACAGAAAGACCAGAGTTTGTGTCATATGTGCTTGACGCTGTGCGAAGTGCCGGCTATAAGGGCCGCTTTTTGGTGGGTGCGGGCATAAGGAGCGGCGAAGACGTACGCGCGGCGGTGAAAGAAGGAGCGGATGGTGTAGCCATCTCGAGTGGGATTTCCGGGCAGCTTGATAAGTTGCGCGAAAAGCTGCTTGAGCTAGCAAGACCACTGGGAGGGTAGCATGCTTTTTCTCATCGGATTGGGTTTGGGAACAAAGGACTTATCGGCTCTCGCGCTCGAGGAGATAAAGGAAGCTGACCAGCTTCTGCTGGAGACATACACATCTTTCATCCCAAAAGAGTATGCTGATTTCATTGCAAGGCAGGCCGGAAGGGAGCCAAAGCAGATCAAGAGGAAAGACCTTGAGGACGACATCAAGCACACCGTCGCCATGGCGAAGGACAAGAAAGTGGTCATACTCGTCCCCGGAGACCCTTTGATAGCGACGACGCACAGCATAATTCTCAACGAAGCAAAGGCACAGAAGATCAAATGCGAAGTCATACACGCGCCTTCCGTATTCTCGATAGCCATAGGGGAGAGCGGGCTTGATGTTTACAAGTTCGGGCCCACGGTGACCATACCTTTCTGGTCAGACAAATACAAGCCAAGGTCTTTCATCGACTCTATAAACAAAAACTTGCAGAACGGCCAGCATACCCTTGTTCTGCTTGACATTGACCAGAAGAACAGCAGGCCCATGAGGATATCAGAAGCGATGGAGATAATGATGAATGCGATTTCTGAGAAATCGGCAGTTAGTGCGGAAACAGAGATACTGATTCTTGCAAACCTGGGCAGGCATGACAAGGAGATAAGACAAGTAAAACTCAAGGACATGAATTCGCTATCAAAGGTGCTTGAGGGAAAGGTGCTGTCTCTCATAGTGCCCGGAGAGCTCAGTTTCGCTGAGAAAGACAGTCTTTACAGGGTGCTGTCTAACCCCTAAGTTTCCAGTACCGCATCGTGTAGATCAAGAAGCCCGTGCTTACCCCTTCAGTGAACCACATACTGGCTATTCTGTAGAAGATGATTATGGCAGATGCGATTCCAAAGGTTAGGCCTGCGCTCCCGAAGAAAGCAATGAGGTATCCGAGCATCGCAGCGTCGGTTACTCCCAGAGTGCCGGGTATGCCGGTCACCATTCCGATCAGCAGCGATGACGTGTATATGAAAAGTATAGTTGGAATAAGGTCCGGAGCAAGTGCGATTCCAAAACTGAGTATTACGAAGTAGAGCGCGAGGCTGCTCAGTATCACCGAGGGTATGGTGAAAATCATGGCGTACAGGTATGTTCCAGCGTCCAACGACCTGCTGCTCCTGAAATAGATGTCAGCGGTTTTGAACACTCCTCTCAGCCTTCTCCATACGCCAAGCTTCCTCTTCACCCATTCGTACGGCGCACGTACGTAGATGAAGAAGAACGGAATTAGCAGGAGTACGCTTATCACGATAGACACCAGAGTGTAGCTGCGGACCAGGAATGAGGTCACTATCGCCACGCTTATGAAACCCAGAAAATCGGTCAGTATGTCTGCGACCACAGCCGGGAACGTCTTCCCGAACCGGAGCCCGGTTATCCTGTTGATCGTATAGGCCACCACCGCCCTGCCCCATCTCCCCGGAGTTATGTCCATAGAAAACATTGACTGATAGATTGCGAAATTCTGCTGCCAGGGTATGTGTATACCTAGCTTCTTAACAAACATGTCCCACTTCGGGAAACCAACTATCGTGCTCAGAAGCACGCACACAAGCGCAGCAGAATAGTACAGCGGGTTTATCGATTCGAGGGTAGCGACGAACTTGTCCAAACCCTCGTTCAGCGTGGCAAGGACAGCAATGACAATAAACATGCCTATGCTCAGACCGAGTATGGTCAGCACCGCAATCCTTGCGCGCCTCATTCTTTCGTTATAGGCATGGTCAGCAGCCAATCTGTCGCCACTACTCAAGACACGCTAGAAGCTTATAAGCGCTTTGATGCCGATATACCTAAGACGAACATGCTTGAACTTGAGATGCATGGCAAAGGCGCAATAACCGCTACGGACGCTTCTACTGTGGACATACTGAAAAGAGGGTTCTATGGCACTCCTGAAAACCATTCACTGAAGCTGACCGTGGAGGAAGCACTCTATCTGATTGACATGCGCAACGCTGTTTGCAGATACAGCAGCAAGGAGATAGGATTCAGCGATCTCGCTGCAAGGTTCTCAGACTCCAACAAGTTCATGGCAAGGTACTTTACATACAAAGACTGGAGGGATCGAGGGCTTACCGCTATCCCTGCTGAACAAGACTATGCAAAAAACCATCAGCCTCAGGCGAAAGGCTATCCCGCTTCGTCGCTAAGGTTGCCCAAGCGCAAACTTAGCGGAAACCTTTTCAAGAATGACCTTGTCGCTGTTCTTGATGACGCAAAAGATGGCAGGATGCTATACGAGAAATTCTGGATAGGCCAGTACGGCTCGTACAAGGCGGCGGATAGAGGCAGCCTGAACAAGCTCGACGTTTTCGAGACGCTGCTTCTTATGGATAAGGGCATTCTCGCGCTGCAAAACGCAACAAGGGCAGAACTGGCGAAACTGGCGACTGGCAGGCGTGAGGACTTCATGAGCCTTTACGGAGTTTACAGGGATTGGAGGGAAAAGGGCTACGTTGTCAAGACAGGATTCAAGTTCGGAACACATTTCAGGGTCTATTTCCCTGGCGCAAGGCCCATGGAAGCCAGCAAAGGGCAGACACACTCGGAGCACGTCATTCAGGTGTTTCCCAAAGACTCAAAGCTGCTCATATCGGAATGGGCGAGGGCCATAAGGGTTGCGCATTCAGTCAGGAAAACACTGATACTTGCAGTGCCCGGAAAAACAAGTCCCGGAATGCAGAACATAGACTTTGTTCTGTATCACAGGCACGGTGGCGAAGCCGATGCGCCCGGAAGGAACCCACCGAAGTTCGCGATGCTTTCTCTCAGTGAGGAGGAGTACATAGGCGGGCAGGAATTCTCGAGGGCTATAGAGGAATCGAAGAAAATGGGGCTGGAGTTATTGCTTGCAATAGCGGACAGAGAGACAGCAGTCACGTACTACAGGGTCAGGCAGATCAAACTTCCAGGAAGCAAGCACGACTACTTCGAGATAGACTGGATGCAGCCTTAGTTCATGTTTATAAACTGGCCAGTGTCAAAAGTTTCTCGCGATAAAAAATTTGAAACATGATTCAATCCCTGTTACTTATAACCAAAGTAAAATTCTGGTTTTCCTATATTTTAAAACTTGCCGTTGTTCTATCAACGCTTGTAATCGACGGGGAGACTGGTGGCGACCAATCCAGGTCAAACTGGAATTGAGGATTTAGAGCAAGTTCCTGTTCCTTCTACAGGCGTTGCTGCCGAATCACAGATTAAGAGACAAAACTTCAAAGTGCTGACAATCTCACAGCTTGCCGGAGCCTCAAACTACATGAGCACCGACAACCTCATAGGCCTGGCGTACTATCTGCAGCACAACCCTCACGAAGTACCAGACATGCTCACGATACTAGGCGGCGCCCTGCCCGAAATACCAGAAGTCGCGTCTAAGAGGAAGAAGTACAGGCTTTTGTCGCTAAAGGAGGGCGTAAAAAACATAGACGACGCCGCGGCCAAGATGAAGCCCCATATGGAAAGGCTGTTCCGTACGCTGCCAAGCACCTCGAAAGTGATTTACGTAACTGGCGTGAGCGATGACAACAACGTAGACGATCTTGACCTCAAGATACAGCTCGCCTACGCATTTGATCCGATTGCGATAGAAGATTTCCTTCAAGACACCCAGGATGCGCGAGTTGTCAGAGAAGACACGCTAAGAAGCTGCATAGATTCCATCCAAAAGCTTGTTTCGGGTCTTGGGACGGACGACGTGCGTGACGTCCACATCCTGGAAGAAATCGATAACATCAGAGTAAAAATGCGCATGAACAGAGAGGAACTTGACGAGCTGGTCGAGAGGGAGAAACATCTAGCAATCCTTGACACAATGTCAAAGGCAAAGCTCACCAAGGATGAGCTAATCGAGATGCAGACCGCGAGGATGGAACAGAAGCAGCTGGTGGACGACCAGATTAAGAACGCGCAGAACGATCAAAAGAAACTCGACGAGTTGATGCTGGAAGCAAAAAGGCTAACAAACTCCCTAAGAAAAATAGAAAAAAGACTGAAGGATGCGGATTTTGCGCTCATAAGCGAAGAAGTGCAGAGCAAGACGAAGGAGGTAACCAGGTTCGCCCACACTCCAAGGACGCCTCCGGATGTGATGAAGGAGATACACGCCGTGAGCGTCTCATTCTACATGTCCACGCTCAAGGACGTTTTCGGAAGGAAAAGAGACCTCAGCATACAGAGCGACGCAATGAGCGTGTACAAACTTAGGGATGGGAGCTTCCAGGTAAACGTGATTATCGGTAGGTCACTGGGACAAAATAGCGCGGCACTGACAACCTCAAGCAACAACCTGCCCTCCGTTGTGCTTAACAGACTTCTTGAGAACAGCGACGAGTATGCAAAATACAAGCTTGAAAGCGCACCGATAAACTTGTTGCTGAGCGGACACCACGCCTACAGCTCAAGCTCGCTGGAGCTGCTTAAGGGCGAGTCAAAATCCCTGCTCCTTACGGTGGAACAGGGGCCTTTCTGGAGAAGCGACGGAGTGAAAGGCGTTTCCACTGAATGGAAGAAAGGCACAAAGATAGAGGAAGCTAAGAGCGTGGCAAAGACGCTGATAGACAGCGGAGCTAAAATGATCACAATAGGCCGCGATTTTGACATAATGCTTGATTCGCTCAACGAAAGGTTGCTGAGGGACCAGCGAGCGCTTAGCGACATAGAAGAGGGCCTTGTAGTAAAGAAGATGCTGAGCTCGGTTAAGAACACGAACGGACCTTCCGGAACAGGTGAGATTGAAGCAAAAGAGAGTCTTGAAGTGGCAGTGATCAAAAGCAAGAGGCCGAGCGAGCTCAAGCCAAGGGATGCTGCTTGGCTGACAGAATCCACGCTCCTGGAGATGGTCCCTTACATGAGCAAGCCAGAGCCGCTTCCGGAGAGGCGCTATAGGTTCGCGCACATCACCGACACGCATATCGGCGGCCACGGGGACATAGAGCTCATGAAGGCTGCGGTCAAGCTCCTTCTTGAAAAGAAGCCAGACGGCATAGTCTTCGACGGCGATATACTGGAGGGCAACAGAGGGGAAGGTATTGGCTACGCGAGCATCATAAGCCAGGGAACTGACCCAGAAATAGAGATAGCAAACCCGAATACCAAGGTCATCCTGAACGTAGACGCGCAGCCTCTAGTCTTTATACAGATTTTCGGGCCGGTCATCCATGACGTAGTGAAGCGCGGAGGTGGCATAGCGTTTGTCTCTGGAAACCACGCCAACAACACCGAGGCCGACGAAGCGCACGATGAAGCGATACGCCTAAGGAACTCCACAATCATGTACCTGAGCATGGCGGGAGAGAACGGCGAACTTCCGGAAGGATGGAAATCCAGGATAAAGGCCATTAGCGGAAAGGAGACGGGCACAGACACCTATGCCATAGAAGACATTGATCACAAGTTCAATGTCAAGATGTCCCACAGGTACCCTGCCACCAAGCCTGGCATGATAAAGGCGCTGGAGAGAAGCAAGTCGAGCGCTGTGGCCACATTCGTCGGCGATCTACACAGCATGCAGAGCGTAAGCACGCTAAACCACGTAGTCTTGAGGGGGCTTTCCATGGAGGACTCCTCCCAGAGCTCCTACGTGAGGAACATACACGTGCCATCCGGGATAAGGGGGATCAACGGCTGCCACATAGTTGACATCTACGTGGCCAAGGACGAGTATGACAACTCGCGCATGACGAGGCACGTTACCGAGACTATCCTGGCGCAACACCTGATCTCCAAGGGACTGCTGCGCTCCAATGCCGCTTACGAGAGGGCGATGGAGCAGGAGAAGACGATACGCCTTGGTAGCACCCAGCCGCAGAAAGCCATGCCCGTCAAAGTTAAAAACTGACTGATCGGGCAGAGCGTTCCGCTATTCTAAAAAACTTATAAATGTATTAGTAGAGTATAATAGCGGCGACAAGGCGAGAAAATGAAGCTTTCCGAGATCTATCGAATGGACATATACAGCGACTCCGGACAATATTTGGGCGAAGTGCAGGACATAATAGTTGATCTGGAGAAGGGAGAAGTGAGCAGGCTTCTCATGATACCCATGAAGAGCATGAAGGGCGACATGAGAAAGACGCTGATGCAGAAGAGTGTGCTGTACAAGAGCGTGAAGAACGTCGGCGACGTAGTGCTCGTATCCGCACCTTCGGTCGGCGGGCAGGAGACTACAAAGGAAGAAGTGAACGACCTCTCAAGATAGTCCAAGAAGGCGCTGTTCATCTTGCTACAAACTCTAGCGTGAGCTGTTTATAGCTCTTCTTTTCCAAGTACCCCTTACCCCTTCAGCGTAGCTAACTAAGCGAGGTGCTATTGTAGAAAAATACAAAAGACCTTCATGGGACAGGTATTTTCTTAATGTGGCACATGTCGTAGGTACAAGAGGTACGTGCGACAGAGGCAGAAACGGCGCTGTACTCGTGAAGGACAAAAGGATCCTTACCACAGGCTATGTAGGGTCGCCAAGGGGCATGCCGCACTGCGATGAAGTAGGGCATCTTATGAGCGATGAGGTAAATCCCGACGGCACCGTCTCGAAGCACTGCATAAGAACGATACACGCTGAACAGAACGCAATACTCCAGGCAGCACTGCACGGCATTTCCGTCGGAGGGTCTACCCTGTATGTGAAGTTTGAGCCGTGCTTCACCTGCACAAAGATGTTGATAAATGCAGGCGTGGAACGCATAGTTTGTCAAAAGAAATACCATGCGGCAAAGTTGACGCGCGATTTCCTTAAACAGGCAGGGATACCAATAGTCTATGTAGAGAACAAGGTAGAAAAGTATCCTAATCAATAGACTCTGGAAGAATCAGAAGATTAGAATCAACATTTGACTCTGTTCTCAACAAAAACAGGAATCACCGCCTTCATTATCGCCTCGTGAACCTCCTCTTTGCTTTTACCTCCGTCTATCTTTACCCACCTGCTCGCCATGAAACTTTCTTCCATGAGCTTTTCATAGATAGCCCTCACTTTCTCCTGTACCGCCCTGTTTCTCTCATATCTGTCAGCGTCCTCCTTCTCCAAAGACCTTTGTGCATTCTTCCAAACCATCGAGGTTTCGACAGGCATATCTATATACAAAACAACATCTGGTTGCGGCAGCGCAAAAATGCGCTCCACCATCTTTGCGTCTTCGTAATCAAATCCGAAAGTGGTGCCATATGCGACTGTGCTGAAAAGGTACCTATCCAGTACAACAGCATTCCCCGCTTCCACGTCCATTTCTATTTTTCCAGCCTTTTCAGTCATATCAGCCAAATATGTGAGAAAAGAAGTCTTGTTGTTCACAACCTTCACCCCCACCAGATTCCTCTTGAGAATTCTCCCAAAATCAGATTCATAATCAGGGAAGGAGTAAAGTTTTGTGCTGTATCCTTCGTCCTTCAGGCGTTCGTTAAGCATTGTCACCTGCGTGTGTTTGCCTACTCCATCGGCACCTTCTACAGCAATCAGAATACCTCTCATGAAACCCCAAGAAGAGTCCAGAATAATTGAGGCGGCGGCTTTTTACTATTTGCTGTGCGCATTTTTTCTGCGCGTAAAACATGCGCAAGCAAGTGTCAGATTTATTGTGTACATTTATAAATAAGCTCACAGAAGTGTTCGTTATAGGAATCGGGGGAATGTATGGCAAAGGGCCTGTTCATAGTGTTTGAGGGGTTGGATGGTGCAGGAGTTACAACCCAGTCGTCTCTCCTCGAGGCATACCTGAGAAAGAAAGGGTACAAGACGCTTTTGACAAAGGAGCCAACAACCGGATTGATAGGTAGCGTGATAAAGGAGGTGCTGAAAAAGAACGGCGGCGCTTCCTACAAGTCCATACAGCTTCTGTTCTGTGCAGACCGCGCAAGGCACCTTGAAGATGTCATACTTCCGGCTCTGGAGCAGGGCAAGATAGTCGTGTGCGACAGGTACATGTTCTCGACACTCGCCTACGGCTTTGCATCAGGCGTGGATACGCACTGGCTATACAATGTGAACCGCGAATTCCGAATGCCTGACCTCACTATATTTGTGGACGTGAGCCCTGACCTTTCTATCTCGAGGATAGAAAAGAGGGGCAAGCAAAGGGAGATTTTCGAAAAGAGGGAGACGCTCAGCAAGGTAAGGAAAGCGTATCTCAATCTGGCAAAGAGGTTCAGGTTCAAGGTAGTCAATGGTGAGAACGGAATAGATGGCGCAAGCAGGGAAACGCGGGAAATAGTCGACAGGTTCTTGGAAAGAAGGTAAGCAATAAATAAGCCGACAGCGCACTAACATCTGCTCCCATCGTCTAGTCCGGCCAAGGACACAGGGCTTTCAACCCCGTAACCCGGGTTCAAATCCCGGTGGGAGCAGCTATATATTTTCTGACTTAATCTTTCTTTGGGGGTTAAATGGCCGATCTTAAGGATTCGGGGAAGAAGCAGGTTTTTGATTCAGGGGCCCAGCGGGATTCGCGCGATGGCAAGGGCAGGTATGATCTCATACCGAATACCGCACTGCGCAGGCTTGCGTTCATATACGAGAAGGGAGCACTGAAGTACGGGGAGCGAAACTGGGAGAAGGGCATGCCCATATCGAGGTTCCTTGATTCTGCGCTGCGACACATAAACCAACACATAGAGGGCAAGCGCGACGAGGACCATCTCGCCCAGGCAATGTGGAACATAGCGGGGGCGATACACACAGAGGAGATGATGGCCAGGGGCAGGCTTCCTAAGAAATTCGACGACCTGCCAAACCACACAGACTAGTGATATGGCAAAAGCGCAAATTGCTTCGTTAAAACCTTACTTTTTGGCTACCAATATATATCAGACGATTCCAAGTTGGTGCGGGTGGTAGGATGGGAATACCGAAATCAGTGGAAGAGCACATCCGGAAACATCTGGAGTATCCGGCAACAAAGAAGGAGATACAGGCACAGTGCACCAACATGTCCGAAATAACTGACGAGGACAAGGCGTGGGTGGCAAGGCTACCCGAGAGGAAGTACATCAACCCGGATGAAGTACTGACAGTACTGCAGGAGCAGGCGACGGCGTAAGTACCGAAATCTTTGGTAGGCGGCGCATCCCAGTGCCGCCACCACGGCATATGATAAAAGCCTTTAGCACCAATATGCGCTCATGAAGAAAGGCAGCATAGCGAAAACAGCAGAGCGCGAACTAGAGGCCAGCGGCTTCGCCACCGTGACAGCAAGCAACATGCACACGCTTGTAGATGTGATAGCCGCCAGGCAGGGCCAGAAATTCATAATTAAAGTGGCCCAGGACATAGATTCAGTTACCAGGCAGGAAGCCAATGCGCTTTTCAGACTGGCGAGGTTCCTTGACGCCGAACCCATAATCCTGGGCTCGGTTGCGGGCTCAAGGAAACTGAAGGAAAACGTGAGCCATTACAGGTTTGAGGTAAGGTGCATCTCCCCCGAAACCCTTCCAAACCTGATACACGGGGAAGCAAAGCTTCTGGCATCAAGGTCATTCGGCATAAAGGCGCCAATAGACAACGTGCGCCTCAGGAACCTGAGAAAAATAAGCAACATGCAAGTGACAGAACTCGCAAGGCAGACAGGTCTTTCAAAATCAACACTATACAAACACGAGGAGGAGCCCAACTATGCGGCGATCAGCACAATCCAGAAAATCGAGAAGGTGCTGAACAGCAGGATAGGGATAGAGTCGGAGCTGCCCCGCGGTTTCGCGCTGCGGCTGAAGGCCGAGAAGTTCGAAAGGACAGGCATGCAGGCTCTGGAGCTGCATAGCGCCCCATTCGACATAGTGGCTAAGGACAGAAACTATTTCGAGATAAGCTTCGATGCCAATTTTCGCACACTCGCAAAGCGTGCAGCTTTCTTCAGCGCCATCAGGGAAACATTCGAGAACAACTATCCATTTTTCCTTAGCATTAGAAAGAAGGGCAAGATGCTAGGCGTGCCAATCTTGGGCAAGAAGGAAATAGAAGGGGTAAGATCTGAGGACGAACTGCTCGACCTCGTCTACTAACACCAGCTAAACTATGAACAGCACAATGTTCCCCAGGAGCAGCGAGAGTATCATTCCTATCAGTATGAAGACAGCCAGAGGCGCGGCGTTCCTGTACACGGGCAGCTTCGCCTTCACGTTCCTCATATTGCCTATCAGCTTCTTTGTGGCAAGTCTTCCAAACCCCCTGTATTTGGAGAAATAACGGATCTCGCGCATGCTGAGCATGTTGAACGCGATGATATCGCCCTCGTCAAGCTGTCTTGGGTATATCTTGGAAACCATTCGCGACGTTATCTCCTCCTCGAATACCAGTGTTATCGCTGATGGTACGGCGACCAGCATGATCAGCGCAATCCTGTCGACGCTAAATCCGTAGAAGTAGTAGATGAACATGAAGAGTGCGACATACAGCAGGAAGAGCGAGAAGCCGTAGCTGAGGTGCTTTAAGTCAGGCTTCATCCTCCACGGCCTGTGGATAAAAAGCAGATAGTAAACCGGCACAATCCATATCGCAGCGAAGCCGGTGGCAACAAAGACCGATAATATGAAGGGCAGGCCGAGCTGGGCCGTGCTTGTCAGTGTCGGCACCGGCTGCACCGGGAGGACGAGGCTTATTGCCATGAGTTCGAAGTAGTCTCCGGCACCCCAGAGCCCCAGCCTGTATATCACGTATCCTATGCTGCCCACCACTGCAGCAACTACCAGGCTCAGCGTCAGATCACTCTGATGGAAGGCAAGCGTTATTATGATGCCCACGACCACGCTTGCATACGCGAAGATGTCCGGAACGTTCCTCTTGTTGAAGAGGTCGAACGCTGCGTACATTACGGCGATGGCTACCAGAACCAGCAATGACACTGTAAATCCCAGATCCATAGCGGCACGTCTCAGCACAAAAGATTTAAATACCATGAACCCCGCATAAATAAAATACTGTGTTCGTATGCAAAGCAGCGAGAGAACAATGCAGTGGCACGACTCATTCTCAAGGATAGCCACTGGCATGCCTCTGACATGCTACTTTGTAAATAACATCAAGCCCACGGCGTAAGGGCTAACCTTCTGTCTTTCTCTGGTGCTCTTATGCAAGTGGGACGAACTAGTAGCTATGCAATTGCGGTCGTGCGTCTTAGCGGTAAGGAGGCACAGGTGCTCGCCGAGATAGGCATGGATTGGGGCTCTACGGCGACGAGCTTCGTGGAGTACATGTGCGACCGTTATGAGATATCGAGGAGCGGAGCCTGGTATGCGCTGAAGAAACTTAAGGAGAAGGGTGTGGTGGAGTTCACAGAGAAGGGGGAAGAGCAGAAGCCTCTCAGGATGACCGAACGTGGACTGGAGGCTTTCCGCGCATTCATGTACGAAGCGCGGAAGGATGGGAGCGCTGGAGGGCGGAATAATCCGCTCTCCGGCTATGGGCTTGGCCCAGCATTTTGAGCGCATATTTTAATTTTGCTTCCCCAGAGGCTACTATGCAGGCAAACGCAGAGTATATCTGGTTTGATGGCAAGTTCGTTCCTTTCTCGGATGCGAAGGTGCATGTGCTCACGCACTCGCTGCAGTACGGCAGCGGTTTTTTCGAGGGAATAAGGGCCTACAAAACCGATAAGGGCGCGGCGATCTTCAGGTTGGATGATCACGTTGATAGGTTCTTCAAGAGCGCGAAGATATACGGAATAAATCCAGGATACACGCAGAAGCAGATCCACGATGCTATAGTAGACACGGTAAGGAAGAACAAGCTGCAGGAATGCTACATCAGACCGTTCGGCTTCTACAGGACCACGAAGCTGGGCGTGACGCCAGTAGATGCAGCCATAAGCATAATAGTGGCCGCTATACCTTTCGGCAATTATTTCGCGAACAAGAACAATGGGATAAAATGCAGGGTGTCCTCGTGGCAGAGGATACACACTACGATACTCCCGCCGGAGGCGAAGGGCAGTGGCAACTACCTCAACTCAGTGATCGCTTCCTTGGAAGCAAAGAAGGAGGGCGCCGATGAGGCCATATTACTTTCCATAAACGGGGACGTTGCCGAGGGCCCCGGAGAAAACATCTTCTTCGTGCAGAAGGGGAGGCTAGTGACACCTTCCAAGGACTCAGACATACTTCTGGGCATAACCCGCGACAGCATAATGAAAATAGCAGAAGCGAAGGGACTCGAGGTAGAGGAGCGCAAGATACACCGCGAGGAGATGTACACGAGCGATGAGGCGTTCTTCTCTGGCACGGCAGCGGAAATAACTCCGATAATCGAAATAGACTCGAAAAAGATAGGAGATGGTAAAATAGGACCCATAACAAAGATGCTCATGGAAGCATATGATGAAGTGGTGCTGGGCAAGAACGAAGAGTTCAGCGACTGGCTCACTTTTGTCGGTTGACTACTTCCTGTTGAAATCATCCTGCAGTCTCACTATGTCGTCCTCATCGAATTTGCCATAATCTATCTCAAGAATCACTGCGTCGGCTAAACCCTTGCCTCTGTGTTTGGCTTTCACAGGTATGACTGCCTCTCCACCTTTCCCTAAAAGCAGATTCTTGCCATTTATGGTCATCAGCACCCTGCCGGAAACCACGTGCCAAACTTCTGATCTGTGATTATGATACTGATAACTCAACCGCTTACCTTTCTTTATGTAAAGAAGCTTCACGCTACACTTTTCATTATTCACGAACTGCTCGAAACCACCCCATGGCCTAACATCTGTAATCTTCTTGCTTGGTATAAGAAATCGCCCCGATTTTATTGCTCGATTCATTTCTCCTTAAGGTTATGCTCTATTGTAAGTTTTATGCCTTCGTCGAGTGAGTGCTTCGCAACGAAGCCCAGCTCATTCTTCGTCTTGGTCATGTCGGCGCAGGTGTGCATCACATAGTTGCTGAAGGGCGTCGCTATGTACTTTGGCCTGACCTCCCTGCCCATCTGCTCCCCGAGCTTCTGCAGCATCTCGTTTATTGTGTAGCTCTTTCCTGTACCTACATTGTATATCCCGGTCTTGTTTGATTCTGCGGCTGTGACAAGCGCATCAACGACGTCCTTTACGTAGATGAAATCCCTGCTCTGCGATCCGTCCCCGTACACTTCGGGGTTCTTGCCATCCTGCAGGTCCCAGATGAACTGCGAAATGAGGTTGGCGAACCTGCCCTTGCTCTTCTCTCTAGGTCCATATATGGAGAAGAACCTCATGCAGGTGGAGTTGACTCCGTACATCTTGCCGTATAGTTCCGCAAGCCTCTCGACTCCCAGCCTAGCTTCTGTATAGAAATCAGTTACTTTTGGCACCATCCCCTCATGCTGCGGGGTTGGATGGCCGTTGTATATGGATGAGGATGAGGCGATTACGACCTTGGCGTTTGTTTTCTTCGCGTACTCCAGCACCTGCGTAGCGCCATCTATCACCTGGGGCACAAGGTTCCTGTTCTCCTTGTACATCGGAGTTGACGAATACATGCCCAAATGAAATATGACATCAGGAGTGAACCCGCATTTGTCTATCTCGCTGGAGTCAAGCTCCACAAGTTTTACATTTTCTGTGCCCAGCATACCGTTAAGGTTGATCACGTTGCCTGTGTGCATGTTGTCCAGCACCAGCACCATATTGTTCTTCGACAGCACCTCCACTAGATTGCTGCCTACGAATCCGGCCCCGCCAGTGATTATGACTCGCTTACCCTTCATTCATCTTACCTGTTTTCCCCACCCACCAATCCTTGCCCCTTATTGAAGGGGTCTCAGAATGTACAATCATCTTATGCAATTTGCACGTATATTAGGGTATGGTATATACCATATATGCTAGGCCGAATCAGCTAGTTTCAAGCCCAGTCTTCTCGCCCAGCTTCTCCCTTATCAGGCCTGCCTCCGCAATCACCGCTATGTCCCAGGTGAGGTCGTAGAGCACCTCGTACAGGTGCCTCTCCTCCTTCAGCTTTTCCATCTTCTTCATTATCGCCTCGGTGAGCTGGAAAACGGCGTCTATCTTCTCCCTCTTTCCTGTCATCGCCTCTACGCTATCGTTGAACAGCGTCGCTATGTCGCCTATCACAGCATGTGCCTTCTCTACGTTCATGGTCGAAAGCCTGGAGATCTGGTCTCCGGAGTCCTCCATCAACTGGAGAGGCCTGAGGTACAGGTAGGTGTTGCCCGGCTTGACTATGTTTAGGTACCTTATGCCCAGCAGGTAGAACCTGTTCACAAGCTCCTCCATGCTGTCTATCGTGGTGTACTTGCCCCCAGCCTTTATCTTTCCCGCCCTGGCGCTCTGCCTTGCGAAAAGCTCGTCTGTAAGAATCTCCTTCTTCGGCAGCATCATGCTCTTCCCATAGTTGCCGCCGAGCAGGTCCTTGAACTCCTCCTTCACCAGAAAAGAGATCTTGGCTAGTATCTTGTCCATTGACATGTCCTTGATGTTCATCACGTCCTCTATGACAAGGTCGTTGGCTGATTGGCTGGTTATCTCGTAGCCCATATAGTACCTGCGCACGTTGTCCTCCACAGCGCCTATCTGCCTGCTTGTGAAGCCATCCTTCGAGTAGACTCGCAGCCTGGTGGTGCCGTACATGTAGTGGAAGCCTATGAGACGCCATAGGAAGGTGTAGGTTTCCTTGCTCACGACCTCCTCGAACTCAGTCGTCCCGGTCCTCTTGGTGCCTAGCACTATGTTGCCGTTCTCGTCTTCATTCATGAATACCTGGCCGCTCTTGCTCAGTCCGCTCTTGCTGACCCAGGACTTCGGCAGCACTATCGCATAGCTGCTCCTGCCGAATTTGAAGAGTTTTTTCTCCATGCACATATGTTGCCTTTTCCCTATATATACCTTATGCCATACGCATATGCGATTCGGTTCAAGCGCTGAAACTGTGCCAAAAATGACGCTCTCGGCATGAAAAACGGCTTACAGACGCGCGCATTCTCGAGGCAGATATATACTAATATACCAATATATATGCTATATCGCCTAGACATATATACAGGCCAAGAGAAATATGCCTGTGAATAACATGTCGGCAGTCGAAAAACAAGTTGGCGGACAGACAAAAGTTATGTTGGGCTCCACGATTGTTGGGACAACGCAGGTGAAGGACTTCTCGCAGTACAGGAACCTATTCATCGTTCCCGGACATGGAATCTGCGTGGATCCGGCGCAACCGCTGGAGAACAAGTCTTGGTCAGGCGCTTTGGATGACCCGAAATTCTATGTGGAACACATAGACGCGGGCATTGAGGGGGCACTGAGGGACAAGTCAAACCTCTTCATGCCAAGTGGCGGGTTCACCAGGAAGGCGGCCGGCTTCAGATCCGAAGGCCAATCGTACCTGCAGATCGCTGAGGTGCGCAAGCCTGAGATAATCGAGAACGGTGTCGCAGAGATATTCGCCGTGGACTCTCTCCGAAACGTGGCTTATTCCATAGCATTATTCAACGTGCTCACGGGCCACATGCCTGACAAGGTATACGAATATGGATGGACCTTCAAGGAGCCCAGACTAAGGTTCAACGCGGAATCACTTCCCACGAAGATGCTGAATCCAAGAGATTTTGAGTACAAGGGCGTAAACAACCCTCCTAACCTGGCTGAAATAGAGGAGAAGGGATTCGAGAAGAAAGCGTTTGACGCCTACAAAGCGGACCCTTACGGAGTTACGTTCGGCTTGCCAGGCAAGCTGGCCGAGAAGAACGCGCTCAGGGATCCGTTCGGGGTCAACCAGCTGGCATACCGTGCGTATCGTCTTGACGAGCTTATGCCTGAGCTGGCGCCCAAGAGGGCCTAAAGTGATCGAATGCCCACAAAAACCCAGTCCAGCATTATGTCAGGCTCATCCCAGGTGGGAGTAAGCGGCTTCAAGGACTACAGGTCGCTGCAGGAGCTTGTCATCGTTCCCGGACATGCTGTGTATGTAGGAAAGGAGAAGGAGCACGCAAACAACGACGACTACTGGCTCGGAGGCTTCCGTGGTGAGGCCCCATACTATACGCAGCACGCGCTTGCAGGAGTTGACATTGCAGGCAAGCTTTCAAAGAGCCTTCTCGTATTCTCCGGAGGCATAACCAGGGATGTCCAACGTCCAGACGGCGAGACCTCACTTCCGCTGAGCGAGAGCCAAAGCTACTACATTCTAGCAGGCCAATTCAGGTGGAATGAGCTTCCTGAAGTAAGGGCGAGGGCAACAATAGACGATTTCGCAAGGGACTCGTTCGAAAACGTGGCCTTTTCTACAGCAGTGTTCTACCGCATGGCTAAGAAGATGCCCGATAAGGTAGTTGTATGCGGCTGGGAGTTCAAGAGAACCAGGTATCTGATGCACGCTGACGCGCTCGGTCTGCCAATGAGGGACTTCACATACCTCGGAGTGAACAACCCAGAAGGTATAGACGAACGTGACCTGTCAACTCCTCTGGGCAAAGCGATAGCCGGAGAGGAGAAGGCAGTAGGGGACTTTGCCACATGCCCGTTGGGGAACGTAGGTCCGCTCTACGACAAAAAGCTCAAGAGAGACCCATGGCTGAGAGGGCAGGTTGCGGAAGAGATGGCAACCAAGATATTCCCGGTACTTAACATACGAAGAGTGTAGAGAATGCTTGCGGCGCCGTCTATTCATTTTCTCACTTGAACCGGCGGCGCCTGCAGATACTGTTTGGTGAACAAAATGCTCAGTCAGATAGACATTCTGGGTTTCGTGGCAGGCGCGCTTACTACGATTGCGGTGCTGCCTCAGATAATCAAATCTTATAGAACCAGGAAAACCAAGGATATCTCTTGGGGATGGCTCGGAATAATGACTTCTGGCAATGGACTGTGGGCCATCTATGGGTTCGTTCTAGCCTCGCTGCCCATATTGATAACCAATGTGATTGCTTTTTCCTTCCAGATAATCCTGATTCTATTGAAGCGGAGGCATGGCTAGAAATCAGAGCAATTTCAAAGGTTTGGTGAACTTGTCTATCTTCTGAGCAAGATCCGGGCCTATTCCCAGCGCGGTTGTCGTTCCAGGAGGAAGCTGCGTGAGGCCAGCGTCGTTAACAAGCGCGCACGGAACCTTCTCGTACTGGAACGCCTTGTACAGTCTCTCCAGCATTTTCTCATCGTCGCCTTCAAGCACAATTTTCTTCTGTCCGCTATCAAACCAAGCCCTCGTTATCTCCTTGTCTTTCTTTAGTGACTCGGTGTAGCTGAGCATGGATGCGTGTGCAACCTGGGCAGCAAGCTTCCCGGCGCCCATCTTCAGGTCCTTCCTCACCACTATGACCTGCTTTACCTCCTCCATGATCATCCTTTCCAGCCAAGTATTTTATTCCTTTCACGAAGCCGACGTGAAAGTATAAAAGGCTCGGCGCAAGAAAGAGATAGGGGCTCCTGTGTCAGACATCGGGAACAAGACAGTGACCGAATACATAAGGGATTACTACAAGTCAGCCACAGGCGCAGCCCCAGACAGGATCGAGCAGCGCGAATTCGGATTCGGAAGTTTTGCGAGCAGGATAGCAGTAAGGCACACGTCTTTCAAGAACGAAAGGGAGCTGCATTCGTATCTAGTTGACACTGCGCCGCTGCACGTGGACTACTCCGCAGCCTATTACAAGAACCCCGACGCGCCCATGGACAGGAAGGAATGGCTCGGTTCAGAGCTGAGGTTCGACATAGATGCCGGCGATATAGTGAAGCTGCCGTGCAGGATAGAGCACGGAAAGGAATGGGCGTGCGAGAAGTGCCTCGATGCGGCCAAGGAGGAGGTGATAAAGCTGGTAGAGAACTTCCTCGTTCCAGACTTCGGCTTCTCAGAGAGGGAACTGGAGATAAACTTCAGCGGCAACAGGGGCTACCATGTCCACATAAGGAAGGAGAGCGTGCTCTCGCTGAACAAAAGTGCGAGAGAGGAGATAAGCAACTACATCTTCGGGCAGGAGCCCGACTACAATTCATTCTTCTACACTGTCAAGATAGATCCAAGGCACGAGAAGCAGATGGGACCAGGGCCCGGAGACGGCGGATGGCGTGGCAAGGTCGCGAAGGCTTTCCTTGACGCCGCGAGCAGCAAGGAGGACCTCACTTCGCTTGGTATTGACAAGGTCACCGCATCCTGGATATTCAAGAACATAGTCAAGGTGAGGGAGCAGATATCCCAGGGGAACTGGGATTTCGTACGCATACCAAACAGGGAGAGCGTCTTCGGGAACCTGCTAAGCAGGCAGGTAATCAACCAGGGCAACAGGATAGACAAGGGAGTGACAAATGACCCCTCGCACCTCATGCGCCTGCCAAACACTATACACGGCGGCACAGGGCTCATAGCCAAGAAGGTGCCGTCGCTCGCAGCCCTCGAGATTTTCGACCCGATGAAGGGAGCGCTCGCGTTCAAAACAGGCGAGCTGAGAGTCAGGGCCGACTCCAGGTACAGGCTTGCCATCAACGGGAGGGAGTTCGGACCATACAAAAACGAGGAACTTGAACTGCCGGCCTACGCTGCAACCTATTTGTATTTAAAGGGGTTGGCAGATATAATTAGCAACAAGTGAGATTCAGCGAGCAAGGCTTATTCTCTCGGTGGAAAAGTGAACGCCTACAAGCACATAAACAGGTCATTCCAGCAGGACTACGCTACGCGATCGACGCTGCTGAAGCAGCGCATAGCCGCGTGGAGGGCGCAGTCCCCTGTGGAGCGGGTCGAGAAACCCACCAATGTCGCGAGGGCAAGGGAACTGGGCTACAAGGCGAAGCAGGGAGTTGTGATAGCGAGAGTCAGGGTGGACCGCGGGCTCAGCAAGAGGAGGAAGATAGAGGCCGGAAGGAAGCCGTCCAAGGAGGGTAGGTTCTACGCCTTCAGGAAGCCGCTTCAGGCACGTGCCGAGGAGAGGGCTGCAAACAGGTTTGCAAACTGCGAGGTGCTCAATTCATATTTCGTAGGCGAAGACGGCAACTACAAATTCTTCGAGGTGATTTTGCTTGACAGGACGCACCCTGCGATAGTCAACGACTCCGCATACGCAAGAGTCATATCCCATCGTGGCAGGGCGACGCGCGGATTGACAAGCGTAGGCAAGAAGTTCAGGGGGATTGTGAACAAGGGCTTCGGGACCTCCAGGAACAGGCCGAGCGTCGCGCAGGGAATGAGCAGGCGCGACAATTAGGCGAGAGCGTGCCCAGCGCCATCCTGAGACTAAGGCTGGGTCCGAAGGCCAAGGACTACGTCAGGATTCTGGGTAAGGGCAAGAAGTATAAAAGAGGATCCCTGACATTCAAAGCCGGAACAGGCACTGTGGATATAAGAGTGGAAGCAGACGATGCAATAGCATTGCTAGCTTCTGTGTCCAGCGCGGTAAAGCAATTAAAGGTCGTGAGTGACGTCGACTCTCTTTTTACGAAGCAGCACACAAAGCATAAATAGCCCGTCAAGAAATAGCTCAAAAGACGATATAATGACTGCGGGCAATATCAAAACGTCAAAGAATCCAGTCTCCAGACCCTGGCTAGTCGAAACCCCAGAAGCGCAGGTGATAGACAGCGTAGTCAGGTCCAAGACAGAACTTGAGGTCTCCAAGGTGCTGCGGCGCATAGCAGACGCAAGGCTCCCTCTGAGAGACGCCCCTCAAAAACGCCAAAGAGCAAGCCCACACAATCATCCTTACTGATTTGAAACAGGCGGATAAATGGCAGGAAAAGAAGCCGTCCTAAGGGAACACAAGGGGTTCAAGTACACGATAGCTCCAGCAGAGTTCGGGGTTCCGGAACTCAGGATGAAGGAGTTCGTGCATGGCGGACTGCCGTGGGCAGTGGACATAAGCTACGAAAAGGTTGGTAGCGCAATACGGAGCGAAGACGGCACCGTGGTAAGACAGGTGAACGTCTATCAGGTATCAAGCGGGAACGCGAGCAAAATCGCCGTCGTCGCCAGCCAGATGATAGACGAAACCAACTGGAGCTGCCACGTGGTTGCGCTCACCTCTGATCCCGAACTCGCTCTCAAGTCGTTCGAGGGGGAGAGGGACAAGCTGAAGGCGACAAGCCCGCAGATGGAAGCAGCTTCAGATTTCTCCGACTCGATTAAAAGGGCTTTCCGGGAACTGCTCGGGCTGGACGAGGACTAGCGGCTTTACTTCCGCAAACATCCCGTTTCCAACACTTTTATAAACCTAAATCGCCCATTAGGTTAGCTGTTTTCGACGTTGACAGCGCAGCTGTGCTACTTTTTCAAGTGCATAGGCATGAGTCACAGAGGTTCGCTAGAATATTGGCCCCACAGACGGGCGCAGAGGCTACTTCCGAGAGTCAGGAACTGGCCCACGCCAGCGGAGCCATCGGTCCTCTCTCTCGTGGCGTTCAAGGCCGGGATGACCCACATAGGCATGATAGACGATTCACAGTCACCGACGAAAGGCCAGGAAATCACGAGGGCCGCCACGGTCGTGGTGTTCCCAAAGATGTTCGTTTACGGAGCAAGGCTCTACAAGAAAAGCTACCTCTACAGGCAGCCCGCAACCGAGGTCTACGATGCCGCCATGGCGGAGAAAGTCGGGATAAAGAAGGTGAAGTCGGGCAACGTGGAAGAAGCAAAGAAAAAAGCCGGAGAGTACGACGAGGTAACGGCACTCGCGTTTGCAGATCCAACGCCTCTCGGAATAGGTATAAAGAAGATGATAAGGTTCGAGTTCCCCGTCGGCGGAAAGGACACAGCTTCGAAGATAGCATTCATCGAGAAAGCAATAGGCAAGGAGATAAAGCCAAGCGAGGTCCTCGCGAACGGCGATTTCATAGACATAATCGGGATTTCAATGGGCAAGGGATGGGAAGGACCCATACACAGGTTCGGAGCTTCGAGGCAGTACCACAAGGCAACTGGGAAGAGGAGGCACATATCCCCTCTCGGCGCCTTCAGCCCCGGCAAAGTCCTTTTCTCTGTGCCCCAGGCCGGCCATCTTGGATTCAACTACAGGACCGAGATAAACAAGCGCGTGCTTAAGATAGGCACAATACAGGATGCTGCAAGCGTCACGCCGAACGGCGGCTTCCTGAACTTCGGCACAATCAAGAACGATTATCTGCTGCTTGCCGGCTCGGTGGTGGGCCCGGCAAAAAGGCTACTGAGGATAAGGAAGGCGTTGAGGGCGAGCAGAAAGCCGGTGGCACCGAAGATAACATACATATCGCTTGAATCAAAGCAGGGAGCTTGATGGAAGTCGACGTTTACCAAACCGATGGCAGGGTGGAGAAAAAGATAGCACTGCCTGAGGTTTTCGGCACAGCATTCAACGAAGACATAGTCAGGCGCGCCTTGCTCGCGGAGCAAAGCAGGGAATACCAGCCGCAGGGCCGTTACCTACTTGCTGGAATGGACACGTCGGCATCGTACACTGGCAGATATGGCACATACAGGACGCAGAGACACACTGGCCTGCCTCCGAGACCCAGGCAGAGGCTTGCGAAGGGAGGAATGGGCGCAGTCAGGAAGATACCTTCTTCAGTCAAGGGAAGGAGAGCGCACCCGCAGAAGGTCGAAAAGACAATAATCGAGAGAATAAACAGGAAGGAGTATGAAAAAGCGCTTTCAAGCGCCGTCGCAGGAACAGGCAACTCAGCTCTCATAAAACAGAATCACACTTACCAGAAGGGCACGCTGCCATTGGTTGTGTCGTCGCAGATCGAAAAGATATCAAGGACGAGGGAGCTGCTGAAGGTGCTCTCAGCTCTCGGCCTGTCCGAAGACATCTCAAGATCCCATGACCCAAGGCTGAACCAGGGCAAGAGGAGAAAGGTGGCAAAGAGGTATTTCAGGAACAGCGTTCTTATAGTGGCAAAAGATTCGAGCTCCGTTGAAAAGGCGGGGAGGAACATTCCGGGCGTCGATGTTCTTGGAGTTGACAGGATGAAGGTCGAGAAGCTTGCTCCGGGAGCCAGGCCTAGGCTTACAGTCTGGTCGGAGGCCGCGTTCCTGTCACTTGCCGAAGGCATCGGCAAATCCGTCATGAACGCGAGGGGCACAGAGACAAAGCAGAAAGCGCATATGGTTAAGGAGATGGTGATGCAGTGAACGCGCTCATGTACCCCATAGCCACTGAAAAAGCGATCAACATGATAGAGAGGAACAACGTAGTCACTTACATGGTGGATCTGAGGTCTAACAAGGCTCAGATAAAGAAGGAATTCGAGGACACCTTCAAGGTCAAGGTTGACAGGGTTAACGTTGAGATCGAGCCCAGGAACAGGAAGAGGGCGTACATAAAGATAAGCGGCAAGTTCAAGGCGAGCGACATAGCGCTCAAGCTAAAGCTAGTATAGGTGAACGAATGGGAAAGAATCTTCATCAGCAAAGGCGTGGACGCGGAACCAATGCGTTCAGGAAACCGCCTAACACATTCAAGGCGGACGTTACTTTCCCGAACAGAAAGATAGAGAACAGGATGACGGGAGAGGTGATGGAGCTGATAGACGATCCGGGGCACAGCGCGCCGTTGATGCGCGTCGTCTACGAGGACAACTCAGAAACGATATTCATCGCTCCGGAGGGCATTCGCGTAGGATCAAGAATACAAGAAGGTGGCAGTGCAGAAATAACGCTCGGCAGTGTTCTTCCACTTGACAAGATACCTGACGGCACACCGGTGTACAACATCGAGGCCTTGCCTGGAGATGGGGGCAAACTGGCAAGAACAGCAGGAAGCTACGCTACTGTGGTCTCGCACACGCAGGGCGTGGTAAGCTTGCTTCTGCCATCAAAAAAGATTACTAACATAAAGCCCGAGTGCAGGGCACAGATAGGCGCTGTAGCAGGAGGCGGCGCAGACGCGCAGCCGATACTCAGCGCTGGCAAGAGCCACTACATGCATCATGCAATAAACGCGCCATGGCCCCACCACAGGGGAGTCAAGGCAAACCCTGTCGATCATCCGTTCGGAGGCAAGCAGCATCACAAGGGCGCTTCGAGCATGGTATCCAGGAACGCGCCTCCAGGGGCAAAGGTCGGCCACATAGCTGCAAGAAGGGTAGGTAGGAAGAAGAGGAGCTGAAGATGCCAAGAGTATTCGCTTTCAGAGGAAAAAGCCTGGAGGAGCTCCAGAAGATGAGCTTGGCTGATTATTCCAAGCTGATAACAGCAAGGCAGAGGAGGGCGCTGAAGCGCATGAGCCTCGGATACAAACAGCTGATGGGAATAATCGAGGAGGTGAAGAAGAACGGCGGAGGCAAAGTGATAAAGACGCAGCTCCGCGAAGCAGTCATACTGCCAAGTTGGGTCGGAGTGAAGTTCGCGGTGCATGACGGTAAGGAGTTCAAGGAGATGACAATAACGCCGGACATGCTCGGTCACAGGCTCGGTGAGTTCGCGTTCACTACAAAGCGCGTCGTGCATTCGGCTCCTGGAATAAGGGCAACCAGAGGAAGCAAGTTCCTCGCGGTGAAGTAGATGAGATACTCGATGAACATACCAAGCGATTCAGTAGGCATGGCGCAGAGATACGATGTCGACGCGAGCTACAAGGACCTGTGCGCCGTCTGCGACGCAATAAGGTACCTGAAGACAGACAGGGCGTTCGAGGTAATAGAGGGCATAGCAAGAATACAGACTCCCATTCCATTCCACAAGTTCAACAAGCACATGGGCTCGAGGCATGAGCTCGGCGGAAGAAAGGGAGCCTATCCGGCAAAGGCGGCTAAGGAAATAAGATTGGCGTTGATGAACGCAATAGCGAATTCGAGGAGCAAGGGGCTCGACGAGGACTCGCTTTACATAGTCCACGCGTCCGCAAACAAGACGAACATAGCAAGGAGGAACCCGTCAAAGGGTTCGCTTTCGTGGGGCAGGGGAATGTATGGCATGTCGGCAAGAACACACAGCGACATCGAGTATGCGAAGATCGAGATAGGGCTCGCCAACCCGAGCGCCGCTTCCCTGACCGAGAACATGAAGCGCCTGATAAGAGTAAGGAACCCGGTGCGCTCAGTCAAATCAAAGCCTGCAGCCGCGGCGAAGCCCAAGGCAAGGGAGGAGAAGGCACCGGCGAAGGCCGAGGCGGTGGCAAAGAAGTGAACTCATGGTAGTGGAAAGAAAGTTTATCGAAGATGCGATGGTCAAGCACGAGATATCCAAATATCTGGAGAAAACGCTCAGCAGGGCGGGCTTCTCCAGGGTCGAGATACAGAAGACTCCTGTCATAACAAGGATAACCGCGTATGTGACCAATCCAGGCAGGGTCATAGGCAGGGGAGGCTCAACCATAGACGCGATCACCCAGGAGATCAAGGCAAGGTTCAAGATAGACAACCCGCAGATAAGCGTCGCGGAGGTGAAGAACGAGGTGCTCGAGCCCAGGCTCGTGGGCAGGCATATAGCCAACGCGCTTGAGAGGGGCGCAAATGCGAGGAGCCTGTTGCACTCAACGCTCAAGACAGTGATAGACAACGGCGCGCTCGGCGCCGAGATAGTCGCAACTGGAAAGCTCGCGGCAAAGGGAGCAAAGGCAAAGCAGATCAAGGTAAGGTTCGGCTACATTCCCAAAGCAGGCGATACAGTCAAGCTGGTGGACGAGGCTCACGTGACCTCTTATCCAAAGTACGGGGCGATAGGCATATACGTAAGGATAGTCCAGCCGGGCACGCAGTTCCCGGACCGCCAGGTCAAGAAGATAGAGATGCCGAAGGCGCTGGAGGCCGCAAAGTAAGCTATAAATATAAGGAAATGCCCAATATGTGATTGTAATGCGTATAAAAGACCTAAGGGCGATGAGCGTAGATATGCTTAGAAACAGGCTTCAGCAGCTGTCCCTCGATTTGTCTATAGAGAAAAGGAAGATAGCAGCCACCGGAGTGCAGAGCAAGAAAGTGAAGGTGAGGGAGATGCGGCGCACACGGGCCCAGATTTTGACTCTCCTGAAGGAGAAAGGTGCCAAATAGTAATGCCTGAGATGTGCCCAAGGTGCGGTCTGCCAAAGGAGATCTGCGTCTGCGAGATCCTAGACAGGGAGGCGACGAAGCGCATCAAGGTGTACAAGGCGAAGGCGAAGTTCAGCAAGTTCGTCACAATAGTCGAAGGCCTCAGCGGCGACGATCTGGACAAGACAACAAAGGAGCTCAAGACGAGGCTCGCATGCGGGGGCACGCACAAGAAAGGAGTGATAGAGCTGCAGGGCGACCACATAGCAGCCGCAAAGAAGGAGCTGGTCAGCCTCGGGTTCCCGGAAAGCAGCATAGACTCCGCGTACTGATTATCGGTTGCGAGCTTTCTGCACAACCAATATAAGCTTGAAATTCGCACCTAGCTTTTGCTGGTTCGATGCTCTGGTTTCTGCCAATAATCGTTTTCCTGCCTTTCGTATTCGCCATCCCGCTCTTCTTCATCCCCGAGAAGCAGTCGTTCCTTGTCTCCACGGGCTCCTCGCTTATAGTCTTGGCCATAGTGTTCGGCGCCGCATGGTTCGGACTGTCGCAGGGCTTCCCATTACTGTCTTTCCAGCAGGGCTACATCCAGAACCTGGGCATAAACCTGGATCTCGAGCTGACAAGGTACAGCAACATCTTTATGGTCATGAGCGCGATAGTGCTGTTCGCGTCCGCGCTCGTCGCAGGCAGCTTCATCAAGGAATCGCAGCGAATCTACAACCTTCTCTTCCTGCTCACCGCCGGGGCGACGCTAGGCGTATTCCTGGCTGGTAATCTCTTCCTCTTCTACCTCTTCTGGGAGATAAGTGAGGTGGCGATGTTCTTCATAATTTACATCTTCGGCGGGTACGACAGGCGCTACGCTGCGATAAAGTTCCTGATCTACTCCATAGTCGCAAGTCTCTTTCTTCTGCTGGGCATACTTGTGATATACTCTGGCCTGCCCACTCAGACGTTCAACATAGCCTCAGTGATATCGCAATCGTCATCGCTTCCACAGGCAACGCAGCTTCTCGCGCTTCTTCTCCTGAGCGTTGCATTCCTCATCAAGATTCCGTCGTTCCCGTTCCACAATTGGCTTCCTGACGCACATACCGAGGCACCCACCACAGGCAGCATGATACTCGCAGGCATACTCCTCAAGTTCGGAGGCTACGGGCTGATACTCATGTTTCTGATGCTGCCTATCGCATCAACATATGCGTTGCCGCTCGCGGCGCTTTTCGGATTCTCTGCGCTCTACAGCGCCATGGTCGCCATAAGGCAGGAGCATCTCAAGCGGCTTATCGCGTACACGAGCATAGTTGACATGGGAATCGCATCGCTTGGCATAGCCTCCCAGAGCACTTTCGGAATAGCCGGAGGGCTTTACTCGATGCTGAGCCACGGGATAATCATCTCTCTGCTTTTCCTGGTAGCGGGCGCGCTCGATGAGGCGTACGGCACAATGCTCATAGCGAGGCTGAAGGGAGTCGTGAAAAACATTCCGATGCTCGCCTACGGATTCGTCTTCGGAGTCTTCGCACTTGTGGGCATACCCCTTACCAGCGGCTTCATAGGCGACCTTCTCGTGTTCATCGGCGCCTTTGGGGTATACAGCGTAGGAGGCATAGTGCCGCTGGCTGCTATACTGATAATAGGGGCGTTCATGTTCTTTGTTGCGGAGCGCGTGTTCTTCAGCACCTCCAAGGCGATAGAGCCGTTCACCAATCCCGGAAACGACATAAAAGTATCGATGGTCTTCCTTTCTGCTGCCACTGTTATCCTTGGAATAGCCCCGTTCCTACTGCTTTCGCCTTTCGCAGTGTAGCTAGAGAAGCGCGGAGTAGTAGCCGGTGTGTATGACCTCTTCCAGGAGGTTTATCAGGTAGCCCGCGTTCTTGGTTATGTCTTCGGTGGTCAGCATGCCGACAAGCTTGTTGTTCTCGTCAACGACGCACAGCTTTTTCACTTTCTTCTCGGCCATGTACCTTGCCGCGTCTTCAAGCATGGCGTCCTTGCCAACAGTCACCAGCGGCTTGCTCATCACGTGACCTGCCTTAACGAACCACAGGTTCCTTTTGGTGGACACTAATCTCCTTACAATGTCGCCTTCTGTTATTATGCCTGCAGGAATCCCGTTCTTGTCTGTTATCACAACAGCGTCAACATCGTGCTTCTTCATGAGCTTAGCTATGTCCCTTATGCTTGTCTTTTCGCTTGCCGTTACTGCGGGCGAACTCATTATTTCACGCGCTCTGAGCGACCTCGCCTCGGTTTCGGTCAGAGGTTTCTTGTATACTTCCTGCATCTGCCCACCTCAGACTAAAGTTGAAATCGAAACCTTTTAAATCAGAGTTTCCTGCTGATTTACTTGCATACAGAAACGAACAGTATATTTGTTTTACGCCTTGGCCGGGATTCGAACCCGGGTCACAAGCGTGACAGGCTCGTATGCTAGACCACTACACTACCAAGGCGCAGTATTACTTGCCCCTAACCATATTTTAACTTAAGCACGGCCATCGGGGCTGTAGTCAGGAGAGAGATGAAATTCCAAACAGCGAGCGGCGAGGACCCTATTATGATTCCGTATACCATCCAAAGCACCAGTCCGCTAATCAAAATTATCAGCATGTACCAGGAAATGTCCTTTGTGGATTTCGTCTTTATTGATTTGAATGTCTGCGGCAGGAAAGAAAAGGTGGTGAACGCGCCCGCTACAAAACCCAAAATCATAACGTAGTCTACCATTTCTTACCTTTTAGGTATCCCGCAGGCCGGAGTCGAACCAGCAACATCGCGCTTTCTGACTTTATGTGCCAGCTTTCAAAACTACAGGCGCGCGCTCTGCCATTGAGCTACTGCGGGAAGCATACTTATACCAGTTTAACCAATATTAATATACATATCAGAGAGTTAAGATTATGCCGAGGAGAACTGGCGCGAAAAGCGAGGGCAAGAGCGCTGACGCTGATCCGCCGCCCAAGGAGACTCCGAGCGAGATGCTGCGGCGCAAGCTTGTGCCGCTCTACATCTACAGGCTGAAGGACATTGTAAAGAAGGTAGTCGCGAACCACAATTTCCATGATTCCCTTGCAACCACTTTCGCTTTCGCGAGCCTTGGAATAGCATTCCCCTTCTTTCCTCTGCTCTTCTTTATGCCGCTGCTCGCCCTGGTTTTCATACTCACATATCTCGCTCCGCTCGCGGGATTGATGGCGCTTCTGCTTCTCACGCTGCCGATGATCATATACCAAGCTCCTCTGCTGGCATGGCTCATCACCATAATCATAAGCGCGTCTCTGTTCCTCGGCTACAAGCATTACAGGTCCATCTCGTACGCATATGCACTCACCGCCCTTCCTCTCTCCTACCTTGGCCTGCTGCTTGAGGTGCCTGCATTCATACTTGCGGTGCTTGTATTGGGCTTCAAACGCGGCGCGATAATAGCAACGCTGGTGATTCTGATAGTGGTAATAGTGTCCAACCTTGCGAACATTCCACTATCTGGTCCTATAGCATACAACTCCCAGCAGGGCCATGCAAAATACGTGCAGGGCCTGTCGTATACGCAGTACCTTACTGTGACAGACACAGTTCCCACGATAGGCGGATTTGCAGGAGCTTTCGCCAATGCGCTAGCTGTCTTCTTCAGCTACAACGTCGCGAACCACCTGTTCGACGGCTTCTATTCCGCTGGCGCCGCCATCGTTTACAACATACAGTACACCCTGCCCCAAATCCTGCTCTGGATATTCGTAGCGTTCAGCATTGCCAACTACGCGGTCAAAAGCAGGTCGGCGTACAAGGGCACGATAGCGAGCCTGTTCGGCGCGGTGCTGCCGGTGTCGTCGTTCGTGTTCTCTCTTCTGTCAGGCATACCATTCAATCCCCTGGTGATAGCAAGTTTCATAATCACGCCGATCATCATATTCGTTCTCGAGGCTACAGACGTCGAGGTGGTCCAAGCCCTGGATGTGATGAAGCAGGACATACTCGGCAAGTTCGGGGTGGCATTCCAAGATCTGACCAAGGGCTCATCGGAAACCCTTGACGACGTCGCAAACTACGACGAAACGAAGCAAGAACTGAAAGAATCCATACTCGCACCTATAGAGCACAGGGAAATATCAGGCGCGTACAAGGTCAATCCCGCCAAGGGAATACTCCTCTTCGGACCTCCTGGAACAGGAAAGACGCTCATAATGAGGGCGCTCGCCAATGAAATCCGCGCCGGATTCTTCTACGTGAGTGCGGCGTCGCTGATATCCCCTTACCCTGGGGAAAGCGCGCAGGCACTCGCCAAGATATTCGCCACGGCAAAGAAGCACGCACCGTGCGTACTGTTCTTCGACGAAATAGACAACATAGCTGGCAAGAGGGAGAGTCAGGAGAGCCAGAGCGGCCTCGAGCTCATAACGACGCTGCTTAGCGAGATGGACGGCTTCAAGGCAATATCAGACGTGGTGATAGTCGGAGCGACGAACGCGCCGCAGCTCTTGGATCCCGCTGTGCTGCGCCCCGGAAGATTCGACAAGATAATCTTCATGGGACTGCCTGACCAGCCAGGAAGGGAGAAAATATTCCATTACTACCTATCCAACTTGCCCGTAAGCAAAGACATAGACTACGGAAAGCTCGCAAGCCTGACCAACAGGTTCTCCGCAGCTGACATAAAGAACGCGTGCGAGGAGGTGAGCAGAGAGGTGGGAGAAAAAGCAATATCGAAACGCGAGGTGCTCACCATAAAGATGGCCGATGTCATCACCGTGATCAAGGGAACTAAGCCTTCGACGTCCCTGGCGCAGCTCGAGACATACAACACCTTCAGGCTGGACTATGAGCGCAGGATGCATCCTGAAAAGGTGATGGAGGAAACCAGGAAGCTGACCCTTGATGATGTTGTGGACCTGGAGGAGGCGAAGAAGGCGCTGCACGAGGCCGTAGAGATACCGATACTGCATCCCGAGCTTCTCAAGAAGTACGACATAGGCAACATAAAGGGCATACTCTTATTCGGACCTCCGGGCACAGGGAAGACGATGCTGATGCAGGCTCTGGCCAACGAGGTCGGCGACGTGCGAGTTCTTTCGATATCCGGCTATGACCTCACGAAATATGGCTCAAGCCAGGCGACCGCGGCAATAAAGGAAATATTCGACAGGGCGAAGGAGAACGCGCCCGCAATAGTCTTTGTAGACGAGATAGATGCGATGGTGCCTTCGAGGGACTCTGCGAAGGGATCACAGATCCAGATGGCTGGCGAGTTCCTTGAGGAGTTCGACAAAATAAAGGACGCTACCGGCATAGTGGTAGTTGCCGCGACCAACAGACCCGACGTCCTTGACCCTGCCCTCCTGCGCTCAGGCAGATTCGACAAGCTCGTATTCATGCCGCCTCCTGACCTAGAAAGCAGGGCAAAGCTTTTCGAAATCAACCTGGAGAAAGCGCCTGTCGCTAACGACATGGACTACAACAAGCTTGCGCAGACCACGGAAGGCTACACCGGAGCCGACATAGCGAACATCTGCAGACAGGTGAAGATGAACACGCTAGAGCTGAGCCTCTCCTCAGGAAAGGAAGCGAAGATAAGAAGCAGCGACATACTCGAACTGATTCAAAAAGCAAGGCCTTCGGCTCCCACTCTAGTCCTCGGCAGGTACCTCACCTTCTTCAGCAAGTACGGCAAGAGGTAATCACACACCAGCGCCTATGAGGTGTCCGGCCGCTCCGGTTACTGCCTGGATCATAGGTTGCGGATATATGCCGAAAGCAAGCGTAATGGCGAGGCAGGCCGCTATCACTGTGAACGTGTACCTGTCCATCTTGATGTGGTACGACCCGAACTTCGTGGTGTACATGGCCGTCATTACTTTCGCGTAGTAGAAGATCGAGATAATGCTGTTGATGACTCCGAAAAGCGCGAGCCACACGAGGCCTCCGTTTACCGCACTCAGGAATATCAGGAACTTCCCCATGAAGCCTGTAGTGAAAGGCAGCCCCACGAAAGAGAGCATGAAGATAGTGAGCGCGATTGCAGCGAACCTGTTCTCCTTGTAGAGGCCGATGACATCGTTTATCTCATTCCTGTCCTTGCTCTCAAGCCAAGCCACTATGCCCAAGGCTCCTATGAACAGGAATGCATGCGCGAACATCTGGAAGATGCTTGCCCCCACACCGCTCTGCGTCGCAACAGCTATGCCTATCAGTATGTACCCGGCCTGGGAGATTGAGGAATAGGCGAAGAGCCGTTTCAGGTTTGTCTGCACCAGTGCGACGAGATTGCCGTAGAACATTGTGAGTACAGCGAGCACAGCTACTATGGTGAATGCGAGATGAAACGAGATAAAGACAAGTATCAGCACCTGCATGAGCGCAGCAAGGCCCACTTTTTTGTTCAGCCCGCCGAGCATTGCTGTCGCGTATCCTGCTGATCCCTGATACACGTCAGGCAGCAGTACATTGAATGGGAATATCGAAGCCTCGAACCCAAGCGATGCAATGAAAAGCGCGAGCGCAAAATAAATCAGGCCGCTGGCCTGCTGGCTCTGCAGCGCCAGCGAGTTTGAAGAGCCGTATACTAGCACTACTGCAAAGGAAAGGAAGGCGATTGCGACAGAAGCCATTATGAAGAGTTTTGTTGCAGCCTCCAGGCTCTGCCTCCTCGAAAGAAGGACGATGAAAGCCGAAGGTATGCTCATAAGCTCCAGCCCGAGGAATATGGTTATCAGCGATACCGATGATACCACGAGATACATACCCGTGAGCGCGAAGGCGCCGAGCAGTGCGAAGTCATTGTAGTCTTTCGAGCGAGCATACGCTATAAGATTCAACAGAAACATGGTCGCGGTGAACAGCATGAAGAAGAACACCGAGAACGGATTGACTGAAATCATGCTGAAGTGCGTGCCCGGACTGCTTCCGAGCATGTAGATTGCCGGAAGCAGGACTAGAAGGACTGCTAGATTAAAGACAAGGTGCCTGTCTTTTCCTCCAATTATCCGCAGCACAACGTTTCCGATGGCAAGGAGCGCAACGAGGCCTGCAAAAACATATGTCTCTATCATAAGGTCGCCACAACCACCAGGACAATCACCAGGACTCCGATAGCGAAGAGCGCGACGTACGCGTTTATGCTGCCGCTTGCGAACATTCGCATCCTTTCCGACAGCCTTATCATACCGTGGCCGATCCAGTCCATAGCCGAGTTGAGCCTTGCGTCAACGTATGCGACTCCCTCGGCGAGAGCCTCCACGAAGCTCGCTACATGAGCATACGCAGCGTTGATCGCCACCGCTGTGTACACCTGGTTGAACATGTACTCTGGCTCCATTCTGCTGAGCCGTGTCTTTTTCTGCTGCCCGTAAATAGCATATCCTATGTACGCTCCGGAGACGACAAGCGCCGTTTCTACCCCGGCGTCGATGACGTTCGCATTAATCGTGCTGCCCCCGATTCCTGAAAAGACGCTGGGAAAGACGAAGAACGCTGCGCTTGCAACCAAAGCCGCAGCAGCAAGGACTATCATGCTATAGCTCATGGTCTTGGGTACAGAGTCGTAGTTCAGGGCGACCCTTGCGTTTGCCTTCTTGGACTGTTTGAACATCCACCTGAAGATGTAGAAGCTCGTTGCTATGCTCACGAGCGACATGAGCGCGTACGCGACGAGGTTCATGGAGAATGCCGAGTCTATGCCGATGTTAGCGAAGAAGCCGTCAAACGGCACGAATCCCGCAAGCGCAAGCACGCCGAACAGCGTTGTGATGTACACTATCTTGTTCCTCTTTATGCCGCTCATCTCGCTCAGGTCCTCCTTGTCCGTAGCTTTCATCGCACTTCCGGCGCTGAAGAAGAGCAGCGCCTTGTAGAAGCTCTGCGCGAAGAAGAAGTAGATTGCGGCCAGAAGAGCGTTGCTGGCCACAGCCACGAGCATCAGGCCAAGTTCCTGAACGGTTGAGTATGCCAGCACGCGCTTTATGTGCCTCTCCCTTGTCGCCCCAAAGATGCCCACTGCAACGGTTGCGGCGCCAATCACAAGCATGACCGGAAGCAGGCCAGCGGCCGAGAAGAGTGGAAAGAGCAGTATGGTCACAAACACGCCAGCCTTGACCATGGTTGTGCTGTGTAGGAATGCAGACACAGGAGTCGGGCCCTCCATCGCATCAGGCAGCCATTCCTGCAGCGGGAACTGCGCAGACTTGGCCATCACCGCCACAAGGAGCAGCAGCATTGGTAGCACAGTCAGGCCTGTCCCTGCATTGCCTAGTATGGCGCTGAACTGCAGGCTGTGGAAGTTGTTCTGGAACACCACCATGGCGCCAAGCAGCGCGATGTCGCCTATGAGTATTATGGTAATTGTCTTCCTCGCTGCAGAAATCGCCTTATCCCTGTCATACCAGAAGCCAATCAGGAGATAGCTCGTGAGGCTGAGGAACTCCCAGGCGATGAACAGCACTATGAAGTCGCCGGCCATCGCAAAGGCGAGCATCGCGGCCTCAAAGGCGAGCATCTCTATGTAGTAGCGCCGCTGCTCGCTCGGCAGGTCCATGAAACCTGCTGAGTAGACAAGGATTAGCACGCCTATTGTGAGTACCAGCGACAGGAGCAGATAATTCAGCGGCAGCACAGAAGTGGTGATTGTGAGCTGCACCCCGCCTATTGAGAACCACGTAATACCCTCGATTCCACCGTCTGCCATAGGGAAAAGCACCAGGCTGATGAGCGCGCCGGCAATCGCTATGTACTTCGCATGGTCATGGCGCTTGTCCACCGCAATCGCAAGTATGGCGGCTAGCAAGGGCACTAGGATTATGAGAGGAGTCAAGCTACCACTTCAACTTCGAGAGTTTCGTAACGTCAAAATCAAAGCCTCTCGCCTTCATGTAAACGTAAAACGTTATGAGCGTTATCACTTCGACCGCTGCAACAGACCATATCGAGATTATCATAGGCACCGCAGAAGCATCGGGAGAGGCGCCGTACGAAAAGAAGTAGACCAGCAGTATGCTGCTCGCGATGAACATCAGCTCCACAGCCAGCATTATCACCACGAAATGCCTGTCTGTTATGATTCCTGCAAGCGCGACTCCCATCAGCGCCACGGCAGCAATGAGCACGAAACTTATCATCAAACCACCAGTCTGGTAAACTTCTTGATTATTATCACGCTTCCAAGCGCAGCCGCAAAAAGCAGAAATACTGCGGCAAAAATGAACGCGTAATAGTTCGATATAGCCCCCTGCGCTACAGTTGAGAAGTCGTTGCCAGCAAGTCCGGGGACCGTTGTGTTTGACACCGCTGCAAAAAGCCCCACAGACGTGATCGCACTAATTATCACGAATGCGGCAGCGTTCCTCATCTTGACCTGTTTTTCCTCTGTCGCAACAGCAACGATAAGGTACGTGGACAGTCCACCCACGAAGATGAAGAGCTGCAGCAACGCTACAAGAACCTGGCCCAAATACAAGAATATCAGAGAACTTCCCACCGCGGCGAGCGCCAGAAAGACCACCGAATGTAGAAGTTTCTTCTGCAGGAAAAGAGCTAGGCCAGCCAATACGGTGAGAGAAGCAAGGAGTGCCGCCAGAAGGTCAAGGGTCATCGTCTACCCCTGCAGTTCCTCAGGCCTTTTTATGAAATTTCTCTTGTCGTAGGCCTCGAAATCGTATCCTTTCGTCAGGGTGAGGCATTTGGGAGGGCACACCTCCTCACACAGGCCGCAGAAGAGGCACCTCTCGATTCCTATCTGGGGCATCACCTTTGGCCCGCGATCTGTCAGAACCTCAACCATAGTTATAGTCTTGTTCGGGCATATTCGCTCGCAAGCAGAGCAGCTTATGCACGTATCCATATCAAGCCTTAGCATGTACCTCTCCCGGTCATCAAGAGATTCGCGGGTTTCCGGAAACTCCACAGTGAAGCGCTCCTCGCCCAGGCTCTTTATGCTCTCAAGCAGAGGTTTCAGCACCACTCCATCACGCTATGAATACTACATAAGTAAGTATTAAATTAAGCAGAGACAGCGGCAGCAGCCAGATCCAGCCGAAGCGCAACAGCCTGTCTATCCTCATGCGCACCATGGTTGCCCTTATTATCATGATGAAGAAAGACACAATGAATGCTTTGAGCAGCAGCCACACAACCGGCGGGAGCAGAGGTCCATTCCATCCTCCAAGGAATAATATCGCGATGAGCAGGCTGCCAAGGAACATCCTGGTATAGTCAAGGAACAGCGCGAGAGTGTAGTAGGGCGCGCTCACGTCGGTCAGCCAACCTGCTATCAGCTCGTTGTCCGCCTCCCTGATGTCAAACGGCGTGCGCTCGAGCTCCGCGAGCATCGCGATGAAGAACACTACGAAACCCACGGGCATAAGGATTGCGAACCACCACTGGCTCTGTGCGTTCACTATGTCCGCGATATTGTACCCGTTCGCAAGCATGCCTGCGGCAGCGATCACAAATATCAGGGGCAGCTCGTAGCTTATCAGCATGACCACGGAACGCTGCGCGCTTATGGCTGCGAACTTGTTCCCGCTCCCGAAACCGTTCGCGAATATTATGAGCGGCATGAACGAGAGGAGGACGAAGATGACCAGTATGCCCAGTCCTATGTTTGTCTCCAGCAGCGTTGGCGCGAGCGGAAGCAGGAAGATGAGGAATATGGAGAGCGCGAGCATTATGGGTATGGTGCTTAGAAACAGCAGCTTGTCGGAGTTCTTCGGCACAACATTCTCCTTAGACAAAAGCTTGACAAAATCAGCGAGATTCTGCAGTATGCCATACTTGCCTGCGAACGTCGGCCCGTGCCTCTTCTGTATCTTTGCTATCGTCTTCCTCTCCACCCACCCGAAGATGTAGTCGAACGCGATTATCAGTATGGAGATTGCTATGGCATAGGCGATGGCGTCGGCCACGGCCCCAAGCGTTCCGCTTAGCCCAAGATAGCCAGACACAAAAATTCCTACCATTGCATATCACCTGTCGCAGTCGCCCATCACAACGTCCAGGCTTCCCAGTATCGCGAAAATGTCCGCGGTTCTGCAGCCTTTCGATATCTCCCGCAGCGCAGCGAGATTGATGAAGGTCGGCGATCTTATGGAGAGCCTGTACGGCCTCTGCGGATCGGCAACCATGTACATCATGCATTCCCCTCGTGGCAGTTCCCTGCTCACGCTTACTATCCTGTTCTTTGCGCTAGGAAGTATCAGCTTGACAGGCATGCCAAGCGCGTCGCCAGCCGGCATTTTGTTCAGCGCCTCCCGCACCAGCCTTATGCTTTCCTTAATTTCGAGCATCCTCACCTTGTACCTGGCAAAGCAGTCCCCCTCGCTTCTCGTCTGCGTCTCGAAGTTGAGCTTTCCGTAAACGTAATACGGATTGTCCTTTCTCACATCGTAGCTTATCCCAGATGCGCGCAGAACAGGACCTGTCACGCCGAGGTTTACGGCCATCTCCCTGCTTATAGTTCCCACGCCCCTCATTCTTTCCATGAATATAGGGTTCTTCTCCAGAAAATCCTCATATTCCCTGACCCGCTTGTCGAGATAGTCAAGCAGATCTCTGGCACTGTCTTCAAATCCAGGAGGCAGGTCCCTGATGAGTCCTCCGATCCTCATATTCACGTAGAACATCCTTGCGCCCGCAGCCTCCTCCAGCAGTCTCAGCACCAGATCCCTGTCCTTGAACGCCCACATGAAGAGCGTGAAGAACTGTCCCACATCGTTTGCCATCGTGCCGAGCCACAGCAGGTGGCTCGCGATTCTCTGCAGTTCGAGGAGTATGGTGCGTATCCACATGGCGCGTTCCTTCACTTCGACTCCCATCGCCTTCTCCACAGTAGCCACATACACTTCGTCATATGACAGCGGGGCCACGTAGTCCAGCTTTTCCATGTAGGGAGGGCTCTGCATGTACATCCTCGTCTCCACAAGTTTCTCGACACCCCTGTGCAGGAAGCCTATGTGTGGTTCGAGGTTAACCACTGTGTCGCCGTCTATGTCAGCGACAAGCCTGAGAACCCCATGAGTGCTCGGGTGCACCGGTCCTATGTTTATTCGCGTGGTCATCTAGCTCGTCTCGTACGGCGCGTTCCATGTAAAGTTCTTCCTAAGCGGGGCGGCCTTGCCGTTCCATTTCTCAAGCAGCAGGCGTTCCACGTTCCTGCCCTTGACATCTATGCCGAACATCTCAAACATTTCCCGCTCGTACCAATCAGCAGCCTTGAAATTCCCTACAAGCGTCGGCACCCAAGCATCCGCGGGATCCAGGTCAATCTCAAGCGTTTCGTCTTTGTTCTCCTTCATGTTCCTCAGGATGTATATCACCTCCAGGTGCTGTTCGTAGTCAACAGCAGTCAGCTTGACCAGATAGGAGTAGCCCTGGGATTTCAGGTCGCTGGCCTTCTTCACAAGTTCTGTCCTGTCAATCTTCAATTTCACCACTTATCTTCTTCTGCAGTTTCATGAAACCGGCATACAGGTTCTCTGGCTTGGGAGGACAACCGACAACGTAAACGTCCACCGGCAGGACCTGGTCTATGCCCTTGACTATGTTATAGCTCTCCCACCATGGCCCTCCGCATGTTGCGCACTCGCCGTAAGCAATCACGTACCTCGGCTTCAGCATCTGCTCGTACAGCCTCTTTATCTCAGGCGCCATCGACTTGGTGACCCAGCCGGCAACCACCATTACGTCTGCCTGCCTTGGCGTTGCCCTGAAGAATAGGTAGCCGCGCCGCTCCGCGTCTATTCTCGCGGAGCCAAAATCCATCAGCTCCATCGCACAGCACGAAAGCCCGAACTGAAGCGGCCAGAGGGAGCGTACCCTCGACCATTCGACCAGTCCCTTGGACAGCGCCTTTGTCACCTCTGACAGCTTCGCAAACATCACGTTCGGCTTCGTCTCGTACTTCTTCATAGATTCCTGGACGAGCCTGCTCATCTCCTTCTCCGCATTCAGGAACTTGGCCTTGTCATAAGGTTGCGATTCTTCCATTCTCACTCCACCAAATCATCCAGCCGTTTGTTTCCGAAAGGATGCATCTCCGCCATCGCGTTGCACTCCTTACAGTAAGCGCAGTCGTCTCCCACAATGAACGTTCCTTCCTCGATTCTGCACCCGCACCTCAATAGCTCCATCTTCACACCTTGCTCCTGCTGAGCCCAAGCAAAAACGCCTCTATTACAAGACCGAACACCAGAAGCAGCACTACATACAGGCCGCTAGATGCCTGAGCCGCGCGCGTAAACGTCGACCAGATAAGCACAACCACCCCTATTATCTCAAATGCCAGGAACGCGACGAAATAGTGCATATACTCCTGCATTATCTCAACACGCTGTCCCACGCTCTCCTCCGCGCTCTCATAGGGAAGCGTCTTAACATCGTTGTTGTCGCTTCGCGGCCTCACCATCTTGTTAAACAGCAGTGCAGAGAGCGGCACGAGCACGGCTATAATGGCAAAAATCAGAATCTGAAGGTATTGGTCGGCCATGTGATAGCTAATGGCTCATAATGTTAATATTCGTTTGTTATCTATCATCATAGAGGAGCTTCTTTGAAACTGTCAGATAGAGCGCAGGAAATAATCAGGCGGGGCAGCATCAAGTTGCGTGTGAATCGCAGCGGCATGATGCAGCAGATCACGTTCACTGTGAAGAAAACAAGGATTGGAAACATCGAGTACACCGAGCTTTTCACCGACAGGATAATAGAGCTTGCAGAGCTCGCGAAGATATCAGATGAGGCGGGGCTGCCGATCGAGGCGCCGAACGGCAAGGCTTTCCCAAAGAGTACGAGCGCAGCAGATTTCGCTACTGGCTAACCCTTGCTAACCACTCTGCCACGCTTGCACGCCATGCATATCCCAAGCCTGCGATCGAAATCGTTGTCGCATGCCATTTTGCCGCATGCGCTGCACGTATTTGAGGCAAGCTTTCCGCAGATGTGGCACATCCCAAGCGATTTTCTCATTTCCATAAGCGTTCACTCGAATTCCGCGACCTCCTTGAGTAGCTCTCTCGCCTTTGTCATCGAGAGGGGCCTGAGGCCCTTGTTCTTTGCATACTTGCACTGGTACTTTATGTAAGACTCGTTTATCTTCGTGTTTGGGTTGATTTTCTTGCAGCGCTCTATGTAATCTATTATGGTCCTCGCCGCGCTCTCCTCATCAAGTCCTTTCACATTCACCAGATAGGGCGCAAATATGAGATTGACCGACCTGTGCCGCACATCAGCTATAGGAGTCGCGAGCAGCTTCTCAATCCAAGAGTACGATCCCGCGCGAGAAACAAGTGCTATCTTCTTTTCCTGAGGCTTCAGTAGCTTTGCCGCTTCTGCAACCTCCTTTGGTATGATCTTCCTGTCTATCGGCAGCCCTTCACTCACTCCTTTCTCGATGGATCCCTTGACAAGCGCAAGCAATTCTCTCACGTCAATGGTCACCTTGCCTCCCGCAAGCCTCTGGTTTATCAGTTTCAGTTCAGCGTTCCTCTTCGGCACTGAAACGAACGACTCAAATCCTACAACGAAAGTGTCCTTGTCGCGCTTTACGCCCAACCCGAATTCGTTTCCTATCTTAATCATGTCGTCCACGCTGAAGGCCAGAAACTCTGAAGCGGCTTCAGCCTCAGCGGCAGCGAATCTCGAAATCGAGTAGCCGTCGCCCATCGCGCTTACAAGCATGCGCGCATAGGCATAGCCCATTATGTACCTGAGCTTCACCTCAGTTATCCCCCTCGTTCTTTCATGGGCTATCCTGCCAGTTTTGAGCACGCTGGTTATCTGCGAGATGCCTTCCTGCAGGTAGTTCCTGTCAACAGCGGTGACGTTCAGCCCAGCGACAACCTCCCTGGCCTCCTGAGAAAACGGATACCTATAGGCAAAATCAAGCTTGTCGAGCAGCATGAGTAACACTTGCCATTCAAGCTTTATAACTCTCTCGTGGCAATATCTAGACGACAGACAGGTGCGGGATTGTCAGCGGTCACAAGAAAAAACAGCGCAGTGCAGATTCACGAGTTCATCCTCAGGCTGGAAACGCTCGAGGGGAACACCAAACACAGGGATGGATGGCGCGTCCGCGTGCTCAAAGAGATGTATCGCAATCCGAGGACCATCTCTGAGCTTGCGAAAGCGGTAAGAAAGAACTCCTCAGACGTTCACATGCTGCTCCAGAACCGCCACATCAAAGAGATAGTCGAAGAGGAGCATCGCCGAGGCCAGGTTGTGCAGAAGCTGACTCCAGAGGGCAGGAAACTCGTCAAGGCCTATCTGAGAAAAGGCTAGACAGAGCAGTTATCAAGCTTCCTTTTGCTTATAGTCAAGCATGGCAATGGAAGCGGTGGTTAACAACAAGGCCGATAGCACCGGCGCGTTAACTGCAGAAGTCCAGCGAATGTCCGGCTCGTTCTACAGGATAGAGGTGCTTTTCGGGATTGCCAGACAGTCTGGAATAAAGGAGTTCAGCTCTAGCGTTGCAGACATGCAGGGAATTTTCAGGAAGCTTGCCAAGAAGGACCCAAGACTTATGGAGCAGATAAGGATAGACAGAACTTCAGAGTTCACAACGAACCTGCATTCATCTAGCGATCTGGAAGAACTGATGGTAGGCGGATATTGGGTACCACTGCACCGCCTGTCAGAAAACAGGTGGGAGATACACGAGAATGCGGAAGTGACAGCCGAAATATGTGCGGTTGTAGGAGTAGGAAGGCCGATACCTGAAGCTCCCTTGTATATGCAGAAGCCCGTATCGCTGATTGTGAGGAAAGACTACAAAAAAGCTTCTAAGGAACTTATAAAGGAGCTAAAGCGAAGGCAGTAGTCATTCTTCGACATATGGGGCAAGGAAATACGTTACCGCAGCATCGCCGATGTTGTACGTAAGCCTGAGCGGCTGGTCGCTCTTTATGGAAAGCTTGATCGCGTTGCCCATGGGGCTCGAGCGCACCATGTTCTCCAGAAACTCAAGGTTGAACACAGATTCTGCGTCCTTGCCCGCCTCGAGCTTCTTTATCCCGGTGCCGTCGACCTCGTTGAGTTCCTCAAGATCACCCGAATCGCCCTTCGCACTTATCGTGAAGTGATTCTTGCCTGCCTTGAAAGCGATGTAAGAGGAAACAAGCGATGCGTCCTTCAATGCGTTCTTTAGGTGTTCTCCGTCAACTTCCACGTGAGCGTCGAACTCCACCTTTGGTTCCTTGTCGTCCTTCTTCCTTACATCTATGAGGTTCAGCCTGTACCTTCTCTTGCTCTTTGCACCGACGAACTCAAGCAGGAGCTTGCCATCGGTCTCCTTGATCACGAGCGCCTCGTCGTCCCTTGTCCTCGACATTATCTTGCTCAGGTTGTCTATGTTGAGTCCCACGTCCTGGCTCTTGTCTATCTCGTACTTCGAGAAGGCCTTGCTGGGCATGCTGAACGAGATCATGCTTATCCCAGATGGATCCATGGCGCGCAGCGATATGCCATCCTTGCTTATGCTGAACGTTCCCTCATCCACAAGACTAACGATTGCCTCAACGCAATCCCTCCAGTATCTGGCGTTATCTAGCTTTAGCTCAAACGACATCGGACCCCCTTAGAATTACATTATTGTTAACGATATTAATATATAAGATATAGCGTGCTGCCGAATAATCACTGTGTAGGCATGATGGGAATCGTATACTCAAAGCTTGATCCAGCAGGATCTAACATGGCGGAGCGCATAGTCAAGGAGAATGGCTTCAGGCCGGTCGACGGTCACCACTACCTCAAGTACGAAAACGACAGGGTGAGGGTGTACGAGATAGACGTGCCTGCCTATGCCGCCGAATTCGCAGACAGTTTCATCTGCGATTCGCTTATGTTCCTCAGCAGGCACAAGAGCGAGGCGGAGGTGGACGCATTAACCACTCACTCGCTCGGCAACTGGAGGCCCAGAGCGGATTTCGGGGGCAAGCCGAAAGAGCTCTCCTTCGCCGCCCCGGCACTGATGCTGGCGGTCCTCTCCGGTTTGAGCGAGATAGACGAGGCTGTGGAGAAGACATACGAGGCCACGCACCACGGACCTCTGCTAAAGACGCCCTCGCTTTTCGTGGAGATAGGGGGAAGCGAAAACATGGTCGGTAACAAGAGCGCGGCAACGAAACTCGCCGATGCCGCGTTCTCATCGCTCACAAGCGCGCTTAACGGAGAAGCAGAGTTTAGCAGGGTGGTCTTAGGCATAGGAAGCAACCACTACCCTGAAAAGTTCTCAGGCCTTGCGCTCTCAAAGGGCTATGCGTTCTCGCACATACTGCCGAAGTACGCTATATTCAACGAAGACGGCAGCAGCAACCTGGACGTCCTTGCGCAGGCGATGGAGCGGTCGGAACCCAAACCTGAGCTTGCCGTAGTTGACTGGAAAAGCCTTAACTCTCGCATGAAAGAGGAAACAATTAAGAAGTTAAACGAAATAGGACTTGATGATGAGAAAGTTTGAGTTTCTGCTGGCGGCCGCGCTTATCTCATTTATTGCGATTGCGGGCCTAGCGCATGCCGAGTACTGGTTCCAGAGCGGAGCAAGAGCGACATCAAGCGCCTCCAACAACAACGGGGCAAGCGTCGAGATACAGACCATAACGCCCCAAAACCCGACCAGCGGATCCATGGCATTCTGGGTCGGCGAAACGCTCTCTAACGGTGCGTTCATTCAGGTAGGGTACACAATCCTTAACGAAACCGGAAATCTCTCAACTGAATGCACACTTAGCGGCTGTGCAAACTCCACCTTCGTGCGCGCCGGAGACGCGGAATGGTTCTACGAGTACTTCACTCCAGGAAACAATTCCACGTTCTACGGTTCCACCGGCGTTGATAAATCCGCAGGGGTCAATGGAACTTTCCACACCTATGCCTTCTACTCTCTCGGCAGCACCTGGTATTTCCTTTTTGACAACAAAACGATAGGTACTGTGAACGTCGGCGCCTCAGACTCAGGCCCCTACACGCCTATAGCGGTAGGCGAGCTAGCGAACACAAGCGATGTTAAAACTTACATGAAGCAAGTTATATTTGCCAACCTCTCCGCGTATAAGTTCGACATGTTCCTGCCTGTGCAGAGCGCATTCGGCTCGATCAACTACGGGGTTGGAAGCAAAACAAACAAAGACAATCCCTATGGAGTTGAAGAAGTCGGTACAAGGACCAACTACTTCGCAGTAGGCTCCGGGCTGCCAACGTCCACGAACAACACAAAGCTCTGGAACCTCGGATACAGGCTTACGGTAAACTCAAAGTACGGCAACATATCGAGCAGGAACACTTACGTCGCGTATTCGGCGCAGTACATTTCCGCGCCAGCCGTAGTGAATCTGACGGTCAACTCCCGCGCCGCGTTCACAGGGTGGACCGGCAGCGGACTGGGCTTCTACACAGGCAGCCAGAACAGGGTCCAGCTGCTGATGACAGCAAACATAACCGAAACCGCTAACTGGCAGGTCCAGTATCTTGTCAATGTCCACTCGCCCTATGGCACGGCCAGAGGCTCCGGATGGTACGGCAACGGCACTCTTGCCAGCTACGGCATAAGCAACACTTCCTTCCTCCGCAATGGCGTGCAGCAATTCAGATTCGCAGGCTGGAGCAGCAACGCCACAAACGCATCTGCACAGAGCATAATTACCGGCCCTGAAAACATAACGGCACTCTGGCAGTACGGCAGCGATCTCGTTGGCACCAACGCAAACGGCCAACGTGTGTATGTCCCGAAGTTCCTGGTAAACAACCAGCAGGTCAACAGCACGCCCTTCCTTCCAACCAGCAAGGAATCCCTGGTTTCCGGAGCATACTACAAGGGAGTGTGGATATCGGCGTACACCAACGTTACCCAAAACTCAACGCAGTTGGTGCTGGTCCCGCTTCCCATATACAATGTAACTGTTGAGACCTCGGGCACCCTCGGCTTCCCGATCAACGCCTCCGTCTCCCTGGTATTCGAGAACGGTACGAAGACGAGCACTTATACTGGTTCAAGCGGCATGCTTGTAATTCCCAATGTGCCCGACGGTGCTGCAAACGTCACAATCTCATACCTGGGAGGCGAACAGCAGAAATCGGTAAAGCTTGGCGTGCCCATAAACGCCATTTTCCTCTCTCCGATAAACATAGTCGAGATAATTGCGATCGCGGCGGTCTTCGTCTACGTGGCCATGAAGAGCATAGAGCGCGAGTTCGGCAAAAAAAGACAGAAGACGTCGCCGAACCAGGCGCAGGCACAGAAAAAGCAATCTGGTCAGCAAAAGAAGCAGCTATGGTCCCCATAACGGCAAGGTTTATCTTATTTTACAGGAAAATAACAGCAGGTGACCTCCATGAAAGTTGCAATCCTGATAGCACCGAAGGATTTCAAGGATGAGACAGTATCGCAGCTGCAGCTCCTCTTCGGGAAGAAAGACATAGAAGCGCAGATAGTGAGCCTAACGCTCAAGACGTGCATGGGATACCACGGCGCGACTCTCAAGCCGCAGATAGACGCCAGGTCCATAGAGGCAGGAACATTCGACGTGCTGCTGATAGCAGACGGCCCGGGGGTTGAGTCGCTCAAGCTCTACGACCACAGGCCCCTGCTGGATGTAGTCAAGGCATTTCACGACAACAACAAGAAAGTGGCTGGCATCGGCAACGGCATCAGGGTCATCGCAAGGGCAAACGTGATAAAGGACACGCGGATAGCCAAGACCGACGAGGACACTGAGAAGCTGGTCAGGCTCTACCGCGGCAAGCCGAGCGATGACTTCGTTGTGACCGACAAGAACATAATCACTGCGAGCGACGCGAGCAACGTACCGGACTTCGTTTCGGTACTGTCCCAATAGGCAGCAGAGGATTCAGCGCCTTTTCTTGTAGAAGACGTGCTCCTCATTCCCGCATTCGCATACATATACGGCGTAGCCGTGCGAACTTACCAGCCTTACGGTGCAGTTTATTCCAGGAACCAGGAAGTTGCCGCACTTCTTGCATATTCTGTGTTTCAGGTCACCGGGCACGTTCGATTTGTAGTGCTCGCTGATCTTGAGAGCAAGTTTCACGTACCTCTGCGCAAGCTTTTTTGCCGCAGGCTTCTTCTCAAGGATCCTTTCCTCAGCCATGCGCATAAGCGTCTTTATGCGGCGCGACGCCACGCTGCCCATCAGATCTGCGTTTTTCATCAACGTGCCTTAATACCAACTTATTTATATGCGGCCAGACCCTTTTAAATCATGTCAGCGGTGATGGGGAGAGAGCTGGCGCGCAGTTCTTCAGATCTGCGCATCTCACTGGAACCCGGGAGGGAAGGGCAGTGGGCGATATACAGGGGAGACCTGTCAGCGGTGCTCCGTGTGCGCACAGAACTGGGGGAAGAGAGAACAGTTGTGATCAAAGCACTGGTTCCAGGAGTGCTAGAGCGGGTCGGGAAATTCCTAGAGAGCAGCGGAAGCAAAAAGGTATCGGGCATAGGCTCGGATGAGCTGATAGCGCTTATCGATGAGGGCGCGGTGCTGACCGTAATGGGCGACACATCAGACAGATTCAGGGACGGTTCGGGCCACAGTCGCTACGTGCATGAAAGCGAAGACACATCAATAGGCGAGTTCATGAAGTTCGGGCTCATGGCGCAGCGCCGCACAGACATCCAAACGTTCAATTTGGAAATAAATCCACTGTTGCATTACATCAAACGCGGCCCAGCTTGCTGAACATCGGCTTTTAGCTGACGCCATCTCAAACTATTTATTTGTAGAACTACGATGTTCAGCGTGGCAGTAACGGCAGATAAGGAAAAAACATTCGCTTTCAGCATAAGCAACGCGGTCGTTTCCACGATCGGCATTCCCGAGGATCCGATTGTTATTGACAGCTTCAGGGAGAAGACAATGCGCAACCTGAACCCTCGAGCTGTGCTTATCAGCGTCAAAAACGAAAGCCGCAAGCTGGCGCTTGCCATGTACTTCAAAGGCTCCAGTGACAAGGAGGGTTACAGGCAACTTGTGCCGTACTTCCACGACGCAGAAACACTCACACTGTACGATGCCGACGTATTCCTTTCATATCCTGGCAATTCGCGTGATGCGGTGAGAGATTCTGCAACAGCGCTTGACATAATCTCGCATATTCCTGACCTTGATTTTGAAAGTGCAGCATACGGCTACGGACCGGAAACAACTGTCATAACCGCGCACACGCATGTGGGAGGCAAACTGCCAGAAGGCGCGCCTATATACAAAATAAGCATTGCATTGAAGAAGGCTGCAGAACCTCCAAAGCTGGAGAGAAGAGCATAGCGATTAGTACTTCCACGGCCTCTTGCTCTTTTCCCTGTCGAAGTGCCGCCTGAACTTACCGACGTAGTAGAAGAACACCAGCGTTACAGCTATGGATATCCATCCCGCTATTCCGAATAGCGCTGCGAGGATTGCGGAAACGCCAGTGATGTAGAAAACGAAACTGTAGTTGTTCCAGCCGATCCTTACGGTCTCAACTACATCGTGCAGTCTCGATTCGGCTGCGCGTTCTGCCAGCCTCTCCATGAATCCCATGCGGTCGCCTTTATGTATGGGCCCGCGGAGATTTGAACTCCGGACCTACGGCTTATAAGACCGCCGCTCTAACCAAGCTGAGCTACGAGCCCCTGATTCCCTTTAAATATCTAGATTCATAATTATTACTGCAAACGGAGTGAACATGGACCTAGGCGAGGGGCTAAGGAAAGCCATAGCAAGGCTTACCGGCGCCACGATTATAGACGCTAAGACGATACGCGAGTTCAACAAGGAGCTGCAGCGAGCACTTATATCTGCCGACGTGAACGTCGAGCTCGTGCTCCAGCTGACGAAGAAATTGGAGGATGCGGCGCTCAAAGAGAAACTGCCTCAGGGCGTGAGCGCCAAGGACTATATAACGAACATGCTCTATGAGGAGCTAACGCGGCTCATGGGAACCGCCTTTGCGCCTGTCATGAAGCCGAAAAGGGTGCTGCTTCTGGGCCTTTATGGCTCAGGTAAGACCACAACAGCGGCGAAGCTCGCAAGATATTACCAGGAGCGCGGGCTCAGCAGCGCGCTCATCGCCTGCGACGTGTCTAGGCCCGCGGCGTACGAGCAGCTCGAGACTCTCGCAAAGCAGGCGGGCGTCGGATTCTTCGGAATCAAGGACGAGACAGACGTCAGGAAGATAATACGCGGAGCGATTGCAGCGCTGAAGGACAAGAAGGTCCTAATCTGTGACACCAGCGGGAGGAATGCCCTCGATAAAGACCTCCACGATCAGCTCAAAGCCGTCGCAGATGAGTTCAAGCCTGACGAAAAAACGCTTGTTATAAACGCCGACACAGGTCAGGTTGCCGGAAAGCAGGCCAAGGAGTTTGATAGCGCAGTGAAGCTCACAGGCGTCATTGTCACCAAACTCGACGGCTCTGGAAAAGGCGGTGGTGCTTTGAGCGCAGTCAGCGCTGCGAATGTCGGAATAGAGTTCATCGGTACCGGAGAAAAACTAAATGCGCTCGAGCTTTACGACTCGAAAAAGTTCGTCAGCAGGCTGCTCGGGATGCCTGACCTCGAGTCCCTGGTCGCGAACGTGCAGCAGGCGATAAAAGAGGCTAACGTCAAACCCGAGGAGATGGAGGTTGAGGAACTGAACTACAGCACATTCTACACCCAGCTGAAAGCGCTCAACAAGATGGGACCGCTGAAGAACATGATGGCTTCGATGGGGGTCTCGGCTCCTAAGGAGGCACTTGAGCAGAGCGAGGTGAAGATGAAGAGGTACAAGTCGATAATAGACTCGATGACACCTCAGGAAAGAGAGGATGGAAGCCTGCTTGGCAACTCTGGCAGGATAAAAAGAATTGCGAAGGGAAGCGGCTCTACCGAGAAGGAGGTAAGGGAGATGATTGCCGACTTCAACAAGATGAAGAAAATGTTCGGCATGATGAAGAACGACCGCAACATACGCAAGCAGTTCTCGAAGTTTATGCCTAAGTGAGCGTGTACTCAACAGCCGGCCAATCCTATTCAGTACTCCCAGCCCGGGCCTACATATCCTTTCGGATTCCTTCGCACAGCTTCCAGCGCGCTCTTAGCCATGGCCCTTGCAAGCAGACTATCATCAAGCAGCATGCGCGTCTCCAAGAATTTGGGGTCTCTCACAAGTTCCAGAGCGCTCTGCCTTACGCCAATATCAGTGTCGTTGATTGCGCTCTCCTTGAATACTTCCTGATATACCTCAGGATACTTTCCAGATGTGTCCATCGATGAACCCCCGTGGTTCCAGAGCAGGCGCAGGCCTTCTACCCTAAGGTCCCGGCTGTCCGCCTTCAGCGCCATCTCTTTCAGCGCCGAAAAGTCCCTTTCGCTTATGCCAATCAGCTGAATCTTCAGCTCCACAGCTTTCAATCCTTCCCCTCTCGCCATAGTAATACCAATTTGGTATCGCAAGTTAGAAATAAAAACGCTTTTGTACAGAAATTTGCCGAGATACCTGAGAACTCGCAAATTATGGAAAGGTTAAAATTTCTAAACTATGGAATATGAGACATGGCGATCAGGTACTGGGAGTTCGAAGATGCACCTCTGAAGGAGAAACTGAAGAATCCTAACGTGCGCGAGCTGGCGAAGATCTACTTTGAGAACGAGACAAGGGCGTACAGGTTTGCGAAGGCGCTGCTCGAGGTCAAGAAGAAACAGGGCCTCAGACTGAAGGACTGTGACGGTTCGCTGCCCCTTGCTACATGGAAGAGGTACCTTGATTTCGGCGTCTCTGTTGGCATGCTCAAGCACGAGGACAACGTGTACAGCTTCACAGACAGGTACTCGAAGCCCTTCAAGAACATAGCGGTGTACATAAGGGCTTGGGTCGAGGCCCAAAGCGGCGAAGATGCAGACGTGCTCTTCGCAAACGCGAGGACCGACAGGCAGTCGAAACGAGGAGGAAGGCCGACGCTCGGAGAGGAGATGCCTTCGGTTTCAGATGCTGGGGACGGCTCCGACAAAGACTCTAGCTGAAAGTCTGGTTCACTGGCTGCGTCAGGTTCATTGCAGGAGTCTTGCTCATGTAGAAGTCGCCCGCAGCTATGTAGTTTACGCCCTGGGACGACTTGCCGACCACGTTCGTAACCAGCCTTATGCTTATGCTCTGGCAGAGCAATTGTCCCAATGGTATGCTCGCGTTGACGAACATGCTCTGCGGATGAGGGTTCCCAGGCGGGGAGACATAGGTGTTGTAGTAGTCGGTGATCGCGGGTTTGCCGTTCGCAAGTATCTGCAGGTAAAGCTGCGCGTTCTGCGATGATATTATCTTGAAGTTGAGGTAGAGCTGACTTGCCACGAAGACGTTCGAAGTGAGATTACCGGTCTGCAACGCCACTCCGATCCTGTAGTTCGTGGCCATGTAGTTGCCGTTGTACCCGCTCCATGGCGCCGCGTAGTATGCGCCGTCCTGGTTTGCAAGCGAGATGTTGAAAGGCGAGGTGCCGAAACCAGGTCCCGTAGCGTTCCACCCGGCATAGGTTCCTGTGGAGAAGTTGCCGTTAGGTATACGCACTGTCACGTTCTTTGACACGCAGCCGGCGTAGATTATCGATGTTGTTGATTGCGTGGTCGTGTTTGTCGTGCTCGTGTTGGGCGCCACAGAGGTCGTTGCCGTTGACGTGTTGCCACTGCCAACAGTTGTCGTGGTGGTTGTTTTGGTCCCTGACAGTCCGCCCGACAGGAAAAGGTACGCTGCCACAATCGCAATCACAACAAAAAGCGCAAAATAAACAATTACTCCTCTCTGCACTCAAACCACACCATTAATATAGATAAGTAGTATTAAAATCTCATTCGTCATAGCGAGTGTTTATTTTGGGAAGCATACCTAGGAAATGGAAGAAGAAGGGAAGGATGCGCTGGAAGTGGGTCAAGAAGCGCAGGAAGAGAATGAAGAGGGCGCAGAAGAGGAGAGTCGGCGAGCTCTAGTTTCCTTTTCGTGTTCAAATGAGCACAAAGCTGGTCGGGGAGAGAAGGGTGCAGGAGGTAGGCGAGCTAGCCTGGGCCACTGCGCGCAAGGAGCTGCACGCGCGGTTTGAGCCTCCGATGCTCTGGGACACAAGCGATTTGGCAGAGGTTTCACGCAGATCAGAGCGCGAGCTCAGAATCGTATCAAAAGGCCCCAGAGTGGAGAAGTTCGTAGACGCAAATCTCAAGGCTGAAGGGGAAAAAGGCAGTTCATTGTTCTTCGATGAAGGATACGCGTTTTTCTCCACCCTGATTCCCAGCGGCGATTCGGCGACAATCCTGCTCCACGGAGTAGTCCCTCCAAGAAACAGCGCAGCCAGTGAGGACGCGCTCGACTACTACTTCCACACCCTAATAGAAATGGCACTCCAAGAATCGAACCCTTTCTGGACTGTGGCTTCAACGCAAGAGCCGAACGCCGTGGCGATAAACAAGTTTTCCCACGTTGTAGCCGACGCGATAACTTATCAGAATTCAGATAACCTCAAGTTCTCTACAGGTGATGTGGCAGCCAAGAAGTTTGCAAGGATTGCGGAGCTCATCAGCAAGAGCCACCCCGCAGAAGTTCCCCTAGAGCTTCTGAAAAGCTATCTCAAAGAAACCCGCGGAGAGAAGGGCGTTGCAGAATTCAACAAGGCGTCGGAGTCCCTGGAAGAGGACATCTCCTTCTCCAGGCACGCAACTGTCCTTCGTAGAGGGCAGATGGCGTGGCAGATGGTCAGATGAAAACAATCTGCTATGCAAGTGTCCTTATCTGATATCTGCCTCGGCGCTCTATGTCCGCAAGCCTCGAAAAAACCCGTTTTGATTCTGCGTAAGCTTTGGCGTACGACCCCGCAAGTTCCTTGTACTGTCTTTCGCTTATCGAGCGTTTCATGAGCAGAAGATCTATCGCCCTGTCCTCTATACTGTTGCTTATGTCCGAAAGACCAAAATCTATAATATACATCCTTCTGCCGCTGACCATCACGTTTGCAGGCGTGAAATCTCCGTGTGTCACATTCGCTGCATGCATCTTAGCAAGCATCGCGCCCATGTTGGCAAACGAAACCCTTTTGCCAGGCACGTCCTTTAGCAGTTTGCCACTAACTTTTTCCATGTAGATAGAGAATTTTCCAAGGCCTAAGACCCTAGGCACGCTGACCCCTGCCTCAGATGTTCTCAGCATCGCCCTCGCTTCTTTCCTGGTGCGCGTCCTTCTCAGGGTTTCATCAAGCTCCATTATCCTGTAGGCCTTCTTCTGCCTCAGCTTCACTACAGCTTCAACTCCGAATACCCTGGTCTCGAAGACCTTCGCCTCCGCTCCCTCGCTCAGCTTTCTCATACCACGACCGCCTTGTCAATCCTGTATCTCTGCTGTATGTCGCACCTATCCAGCGGCTCCGATTTGCCGCTTTTCAGCATCCGCTCAGCAACGTAAGCTATCATGCCGCCGTTGTCCGCGTTGTACTCGTTCCGCGCGACTCCGAATCTCATCCCGTGCTCCTTGCACACGCTTCTCAGCATCTCCTGCAGCCTCGTGCTCTGGGCGACACCGCCGCAAACCTCAAGCTCATCGCTGTTTGTAAGCAGCAGCGCGCGCTCCGTGGCTTCGCACAGCATGGCGAATGATGTCTCCTGTATCGAATAGCACAGGTCTTCCTTGTTTTTCTTGCCAGCAAGGCTTGACGCATAGGTGAGAAGGCCGGTGAACGCAAAATCCATGCCCTTGACTGTATAGGGCATCTCTATGTAGTTGCCGTTTATCGCCAGCTTTGCCACTGTCGAGCCCCACGCGGGCCTGAGCTTTATCTCTCTCGCGAAGGCGTCGAGCATGTTGCCCACGCCCACATCGAATGTCTCGCCGAGTATTTGGTAGTGCCTGAAGGGCTCGCCAGTAAGCTTCAGTATCTGCGAGTTGCCCCCGCTCACGTAAAGTGCAATCGGGTCTCTGAGTTTGGTCTCGTGTTTTGTTATCTCTACGTGCGCAACAGCGTGGTTCACAGGTACGATCTTCACTCCAAGACCGTTGGCTATTGTTTTTGCCGTAAGCTGGCCGACCTGCAGGCACGCGCCTATGCCAGGGCCCTTGGTGTAGCCCACGCCCCCTATCTCTTTTATGCCGACTTCCGCCTTTTCAAGAGCCATCCTGACGACTGTGCGTGCGTTCCTCACGTGGGTCTCTGCGACTTTTGACGGGATCATGCCCCTGCTGCCCACGTCGTACATCAGCTTCTCGTTCGCAAGAACTTTGCCGTTGTCCGCTATGCCCACCCCGAACGTGTGGGCGCTGCTCTCTATTCCCATCGTCAGCATACTCTACAATTTTCAGCCCGACTATATTAACATTAGCGCTTGAACGCCGCTCTTCGGCGCGGCGGCTAACGCTAGCCCTGCAGCATTCGCAGGAACGCCACGACGCGTCTCACTTCGCTCTGCGTCGCGCGCTTCGCGCGTGCCCTCTCCCTGCTCTTGAGGCCCATCGCGCACTCAACGCAGATGACGCGCTGCCCAACTACGCCCTCGCGCACGAAGCGGTCGCGCTCCTGCACGTAGGCAGGCAGTACCACTCTCTGCTCGCCCTCGCCGAGCTCGCGCTCGCAGAAGGCGCATTGCCCTGCAAGCATTTCACGAAGTTCAAGCATTTTTTCGTCCATCATTTGATCTCCCCTTTTCATTCCATTCCCAAGCCCGGAAGCAGAACCGGCACAGCGCAAAGGCCAGAGATGGCGCTTGCGTCAATTGGTTTGCTTCAGCAGAGAGTTCTCCCCAGACTCTTGCCCTTGCCAAGTTTTTAAAAGAAGTTCGCGTTCGAGGCTATGGCTCTCAGTAACCGAAGTGGTCCTTCGGCCTCCTTATGTTGGAGCCGAGACCAGGCGTGTATACCCAACGGTTCACCATTTCCTCATCTCAAATCTACTTTTGCATCTCCTCCTATATAAGCATTCTCTACAAAAACGCCAATCAGCGATTTATTTTCAGAGCAAATTTTCCGGCTTTCGAATCTAAAGTCAAAATTTATATAAGCGGCTCCCGCAGTTGTAGTCGCATCATATGCCAAAGTACAGGCACAACGGAAACAGCAGGCTTGTCATCTCAGGAAAAGAGATGGTCAGCGTGCTCGATTCCCTCGGATACGACGTGGTTAGAGTGAAGGGCGACCACCTGATCATGAAGGAGCGAAACGGCCCGCACCTGACCCAGGTGGAGATAGGCGGACGGAGCAGAGAGCTCGGCCAGCACAACCTGAGCGAGATACTTAGGCAGACGGACCTCACAAAAGATAAAATAATCTGGGCGCTAAAAAAGCAGTGAATCCTGACCTTTGATTTTCGGTTTGGTGGCACTCTCGCGGCACGCAAACAACTATATATACCTTTGCCCTGCTTATAAATACTTCAGACTACTGACAACGTTAGTGTAACCCTTCTTTTAGGTGGATCGTTGAGTAAGCGAGAACACGACCTCGTGCCCACGCACAGAATCATGAGTCGCAACGACATCAACAGCGTGCTTTCCACCCTTGGCATAACAGTCGGCAACCTGCCCAAGATACTGGTCAGCGACCCACAGGCGAAGAAGCTAAGCGCAAAGGCTGGCGACGTGCTCGAGATAGAGCGCGAGGATTTTGGCAAGGCTTACACTTACTACAGGCTTGTTGTCGAGAGGTAGCGTTAGCTGGTCCAGATGAAGAAAAACATACTACTGGATTCTTACCTCAGTTCCAACTCTCTGGTGCAGCACCAGATAGAGAGCTTCAACCGCTTCGTAGAGCAGGACATACAGAAGATAATAGACCAGCAGGGAACGATAGAGCCGAGCGTAGAGGGATTCTCCCTCAAGCTCGGGAAGATAAGGCTGGACAAGCCCTCTGTCATCGAGGCGGACAGCTCGAGGAGGAGCATACTCCCCAACGAGGCGAGGCTGAGGAACCTCACCTACTCATCGCCGATGTTCCTCGAGTTCGTGCCCGTCATAAGGGGCATAGAGAAGGAGGCAAGCTACGGCGAGGTGTTCATCGGCGAGCTGCCGATAGTGGTGAGGAGCAACCTCTGCCACTTCCGCACGCTCACGAAGGGCCAGCTGATCGAGAACGGCGAGGACCCTGACGACCCTGGCGGGTACTTCATAATCAAGGGAACTGAGCGAGTGCTCATCGGCCTCGAGGACCTGGCACCAAACCGCATAATCACGAGCAAGGAGAAGAGCGGAGCCGAGGTGACAAGCAAGGTCTTCTCTACGGCTCCGGGATTCAGGGCACGAACGGTCGTGGCAAGGAACCAGACCGGAGCCTTCAGCGTCGAATTCCCGACGCTGCACAAGGCAGTTGGAATGATACTGATACTGCGCGCCCTAGGCATACAGGTCAGCGAGATGCTCGATGCTTCTAGCGACGTGCTCGCATACAAGAACGACATGATGCTCAACATAGAGATAAGCGAGGTCAAGGACCTCGGGCCAAGCGATGCGCTCCTCGAGCTCGGCAAGCTTTCGGCGCCGGGCCAGGCGAAGGAGTACCAGATGAAGCGCGCCGAGACGCAGCTCGACACCTACCTGCTGCCCCACATAGGCACAAAGCCTGAGGAGAGGAAGGAGAAGGGCAGGTACATACTGCAGATGGCCAGGCGCGCAAGCATAGTCGCAAACAGGCTCGCCCCGCAGGACGACAAGGACCACTACTCGAACAAGCGAGTCAAGTACTCTGGACAGCTGATGGAGGAACTCTTCGCCTACGCGTTCAGGTTCTTCGTCAAGGACGTCAAGTACCAGATAGAGAGGGCAAGCGCGAGGGGCAGGAAGCTGAGCATACCTACGATAATCAGCCCGGAGACGATAACCGAGAAGATAAGCTACGCGATGGGCACAGGCACATGGGTCGCTGGCCAGACCGGAGTCTCGCAGGTGCTCGACCGCACAAATCTCATTAGCACTTACACCAACCTCCGCAGGGTGAAGTCGCCGCTTGCAAAGAAGCACCCGCACTTCAATGCAAGGGAGGTTCACGGAACGCAGTGGGGTAAGATATGCGTTTCAGAGACTCCGGAGGGACTGGACGTCGGGCTCACAAAGTATCTTGCGATAATGGCGAAGATCAGCGTCGGAGCCGAGGAGAAGCAGGTCGAGGGCAAGCTCAAGGACCTGGGCAAGCTAGAGAAGGATTGATTATGGCCAAGAAGATAAGCGAAAAGTGTTATGTTCATCTCAACGGGAGAGCCATGGGCTACGTGGCGGACCCGCTCGCCTACGTCGAGGAAGTGAGGGCCGCAAGGCGCAAGGGGGTAATCTCAGGAGAGGTGAACGTCGCCTACCTCGAGAAGCTTAACGAGGTTCACATTAACACAGACCGCGGTAGGGTCAGGAAACCTTACGTGATAGCTGAGGGCGGCAAGTCCAAACTGACAAAGGAGCTAGCGGAGAAGCTTGAGAAGAAGGAGATAGACTTCGGCTACCTGATAAGGAACGGCATAATAGAGTTCCTGGATGCCGAAGAGGAAGAGAACGCCTTCGTCGCGATGACCGACGCGGACGTGACAGAGAAGCATACGCACATCGAGGTTGATCCCGTCTCCATATTCGGGTTCACCGCGAACACAGCTCCGTTCCCTGAAATGAACAGCGCGCCAAGGCACCTGATGTTCGCAAGCTACATCAAGCAGGCCCAGGGACTCTACGCCACGAACTTCAACCTCAGATTCGAGTCAAGGGCCTACATACTCTTCTACCCCCAGGCCCCGCTGGTAACAACCACAGCTTACGAGTCGCTCCATCTAGACAGGCACGCTTCGGGGCAGAACTTCGTTGTCGCCCTCTCCACCTACTACGGCTACAACATGCAGGACGCCGTCGTGCTCAACAAGGCCGCCGTTGACAGGGGACTCGGAAGAAGCATGTTCTACAAGACATACAGCGACGAGGAACGAAGATATCCCGGAGGGCAGAAGGACATCTTCAAGATACCGCCCGCCACAACCGAGGGCTACCTCGGCGAGCACGCATACTCGAAGCTGAGCGAGGACGGAGTCATAGAGCCTGAGATGAATGTCGAGGAAGGCGATGTGCTGATAGGCAAGGTCGCACCCCCGAGATTCCTTGAGGAAAGCATCGGCGCCGGAGGACTCGAGGAGAAGACGAGGGATGACTCTGTAGTGCTGAAGCCTGGGGAGAACGGCGTCGTAGACGATGTTATATTCACTGAGTCGCCTGGAGCTACAAGGATAGTTAAGGTGAGGGTGCGCGGACTCCGAGTGCCCGAATCAGGGGACAAGTTCGGAAGCAGGCACGGGCAGAAGGGAGTCGTGGCGCTGGTTGTGCCTCACGAGGACATGCCCTTCAGCGAACAGGGAGTAGTGCCAGACCTCATGCTCAACCCCCACGGCATACCCGGCAGAATGACATTCGGCCACCTGCTCGAGACACTGGGCGCAAAGGCGGCTGCAATGAAAGGCGCAAAGACGGATGGGACAGCCTTCTCCCAGAAGGGCAGCGAAAGGCTTGAGGACTATGCCAAGATACTCGAGGCGCACGGGTTCGACAAGTACGGCGAGGAGGTGATGTACGACGGCGTGACCGGCAGGCCTTTCAAGGCCAAGCTCTTCCAGGGCATTGTCTACTACAACAGGCTGCACCACATGGTCAGCAACAAGATGCAGGTCAGATCGAGGGGAACGGTGCAGATACTCACACACCAGCCTACCGAAGGAAAGGCAAGGCTCGGTGGACTAAGATTCGGAGAGATGGAACGCGACGTCCTGGTCGCTTACGGGGCGAGCCTCCTGCTCAAGGAGCGAATGCTCGACCAGAGCGACAAGGCAACAGTGCTCATATGCAAGGAGTGCGGCAGCATAGGATACAGGGACTACGCGAAGCGCGTAGACGTATGCCCGCTTTGCAACAGCAACAAGCTCGCCGAAGTTGAGATAAGCTACGCTTTCAAGCTGCTTCTCGACGAGATAAAGAGCCTGCACATCAGGCCGCAGGTAGGTATGGAGGAATAGCAATGCAAGCGGAGATAATCAAGCAGATAAAATTCGGGATCTTCTCCCAGGAGCAGATAAAGAAGCTCAGCGTGGCGAAGCTCACAGTGCCCGATACCTACAACGAGGACGGCTACCCGATCGACGGCGGCCTCCTGGACCAGAGGCTCGGTGTCATAGACCCTGGACTTGTATGCAAGACCTGCGGGGGAAGGGCGAAGACGTGCCCGGGCCACTTCGGCCACATAGAGCTCGTAAGGCCGGTCATACATTCAGAGTTCGCGAAGATAATCAACATGCTTCTGCAGGCAACGTGCCAGAAGTGCCACCGCATACTGCTCAACAACGAGCAGATAGGCGTTTTCAGGGAGGAGATAGCCGCAGAGATTGCCACCGAAAACCCCGCACCCGAGAACAACGGGGAGAAGCATGCAGAGCAGGACATGCTCAAGAGGCTCAAGAGCGTGAAGAAGTGCCCGCACTGCCAGACCGTGCAGGAGAAGCTCAAGTTCTCGATGCCAACGTACTTCTATCTGGGCGAGCGCAGGCTCAAGCCAGACGAGATACGCGACATGCTTGCGAAGATAAGCGATGAGGATCTGGTGATAATCGGGGTTGACCCGAGGACGAGCAGGCCCGAGGCGCTGATACTAAACACGCTGCTTGTTCCGCCCGTTGACGTGAGGCCCAGCATAACCCTGGAAACAGGAGAAAGGAGCGAGGACGACCTCACTCACAAGCTTGTAGACATAATGAGGATCAACCAGCGTCTTGAGCAGAACATAAACGCAGGAGCGCCGCAGATAATAATCGACGACCTGTGGGAGCTGCTCCAGTACCACGTAACAACATACTTCAACAACGAGACGAGCGGGATACCGCCCGCGAGGCACAGGAGCGGAAGGGCGCTCAAGACGATAGCGCAGAGGCTGAAGGGCAAGGAAGGCCGCTTCAGGTACAACCTCTCCGGAAAGAGGGTGAACTACTCAGCGAGGACCGTGATAAGCGTCGACCCCGCGATAGACGTAGACGAGGTTGGCGTGCCGAGGGCAATAGCGGAGAAGCTTACCGTGCCGTTCTACGTGACCGAGTGGAACCTTGAAGCTGCAAAGAAACTGCTCGAAAAAGCCGAATACCCGATGGTGGTCAACATAGTGGGCCTTGACGGCAAGCGCAAGCGCATACTCGACACCAACAAGGAGGACCTGCTAAAGGAGATAAAGCCTGGATACATACTAGAGAGGCAGCTGCAGGACGGCGACATAGCTCTGTTCAACAGGCAGCCCTCGCTGCACAGGATAAGCATCATGGCGCACAGGGTGAAGGTGCTGCCCGGGAAGACGTTCAGGATCACGTATCCGGCCACAGCGCCCTACAACGCTGACTTCGACGGAGACGAGATGAACCTGCACATACCCCAGACGCTTGAGGCGCAGGCAGAGGCAAAGTACCTTATGGCGGTGCAGAACCAGATATTCTCGCCCAGGGACGGAAACGTTATAATAGCAAACGGCGAGGACGGCGTGATCGGGCTCTACCTGCTCACCCAGGACGACACGCGCCTTGAAAAGGGAGAAGCGGAGTGCCTGCTCGGCGCGGCCGGAATAAGGGAGATGCCGAAGGCCGAGAGGGACGGCACCTACAGCGGAAAGCGCGTTTTCTCCATGCTTCTGCCCAAGGGCCTCGACTTCGAGGTCGAGAAGTTCAAGATAAAGAACAGCGAGCTGGTCGAGGGAGTGGTAAACAAGAAGATGTACGGCAGCGGAGGCTCAAACAAGCTCTTCGCGGCAATGGCTATGCAGTGCGGCCTCGATGCGCTTAGCGAGTTCCTCGCTATGTCTTCAAGGCTGGCATACGCATACTCGACGCTCTACGGCGTGACAATAGGAGTAAAGGACTACATGCCAACCGAGGAGATGAGGAAGGAGAAGGAGGCGCTCATAACCGAGACCGAGGCAAAGGTAAGGGACCTGATCTCGCAGTACAAGAGCAAGAAGCTGGAGCCGCTGCTCGGAATGACGCTCAGGCAGTCACTCGAGCAGACTATCATGGTAGAGCTGGACCTCGCCAGGGGGAAGGCGATACAGATGTTGAACAGGGATACCGACCAGGCAAACTTCGCAATGCTCATGGCAACATCCGGAGCCAGGGCCAACATACTGAACATGGAACAGATGAGCATGTTCCTGGGGCAGCAGGCGAGCAGGGAGGGAGGCAGGATCAAGCGCGGCTACTACACCAACAGGGTCGTGCCGCACATAGCGAGGAACGACACCAGCGCCGAGGCGAGGGGCTTCGTCAAGAGCAGCTTCCTCGACGGGCTGAGCCCTATAGAGATGCTGATGCACGCGGTCGGAGGCAGGGGAACAGTCATACAGAAGGGCCTGCTAACGCAGAGGAGCGGCTACCTTCAGAGGAGGCTCGCGAACGCGCTGCAGGACTACTACGTGCTACATGACAACAGCGTGCGTGACGTGAACAACAACGTTATAGAGACGATTTACGGCGGAGACGGACTCGACCCGACAAGGGTGGGCTTCGCTAAGGAGAGGAAGGAGAAGGAATGAGCATGGCAAAGGATCACGAGTACAATGTGCAGGCCGGGGAACCCGTGGGAGTCGTAGCTGCGCAGTCGCTCGGAGAGCCAGGCACGCAGATGGTGCTCAGGACCTTCCACATGACTGGAGTCGCAGCCACAGCAATAGCAACATCAGGACTACCGAGGATAATAGAATTGCTCGATGCGAAGAAGATGCCTTCGTCTCCGCTGATGCGCATACGCCTGAAGGAGAGCTACGCGAAGAGCTTCGCAAAGGCCGACGAGGCGGCCAAGAAGATAAGCGAGATAAAGATGAGCAGCGTGATGCGCCACATTGTCGAGAACTTCTCGAAGGGCAAGATACTTGTTGTGCTCAACACACAGTCGCTGCAGGCGGCTGACCTGACCGCGAGGCCGATAGCTGCAAGGCTCGGCAAGGAGCTGGGAGTCGAGGCGAAGGTGGGAGAGCACGGGAACATAATTGTAAGTACGCACACCAAGAACCTCAAGGAGGTTCGTGCCATAACAGTGAAGATAACCAAGGCAATAGTGAACGGAATAGAGGGTGCGGGGAGGGCGATGGTCGTGCAGGACAAGAACGGCGACTTCTATATAGAGAGCGCGGGCAGCAACATAGAGCCGGTAATGCAGGTCGAGGGCGTCGATCCGGAGAAGATATACACCAACGACCTGTTCTCGATGTACCGAGTCTTCGGCATAGAGGCTGCGAGGAACACCCTGGCCCTGGAGCTCAGGAAGACGCTTGAGGACCAGGACATATCGGTGAACGACAGGCACATATCGCTTATCGCTGACGCGATGACCTCGGGCGGCACCCTGCAGAGTATAGGCAGGCACGGGCTGGTGGGCAAGAAGGAATCGGTCTTCGCCAGGGCAGCTTTCGAGGAGACCGTAAAGCACCTGATCAACGCAGCCGCGTTCGGGGAAGTGGACCACATGCGCGGAGTTACTGAGAACATACTCGTGGGCAAGCAGATACCTCTCGGCACAGGATCTGTGAAGCTCGTGATAAAGAGCAAGGAGTCGAAGAAGAAATAAGCATTAAATATCTGCCATTTCTATTCTACTTGATTTTATGCAAGGCGAAAGGCCGTTTGATTTGCTGAACAAGTCGATAGGGCAGCAGGTGCTGATCAGGCTGAAGAACGGGGACAGCGTGAGGGGCAAGGTCTCTTCATTTGATGCGCACATGAACATGGTGCTCGCAGAAGCGGAGGAGCTTGGCGACGACGGCGGCTCCAAGACGAAGCTAGGCACTATATTGCTGCGCGGAGGCAACATACTTTTCGTTTCTCCCGTATAGGCGTGGGGAAGAGCATTTAAACCTAAATCGTTTAGTTTTACCGTTGGGCTCTTAGCGCAACGGTAGCGCACCTGCATGGCATGCAGGGGGTTGCGGGTTCGAATCCCGCAGAGTCCACAATCTCGTCGCCCGACGTTTTCTGAGGCAAGTTTTATATTGGGCCAAAAACAACCTATTTCACGAGAGCATGGGGGAATCAAAGCAGATCGCTTTAGAGCAGCGTGCGAACGCGCTTGAGCGCGAACTCAGGAACAACCACAATCCGCACCGCATCGCGCGCGCCCTTTTCGGCACGAAACGCAGCGACGCGGCGATAGAAGCAGAGGAACTGCCGCTGCTTGACATCATAGCAAGGAACCCTTCATCTTCCCTCACCTTTGTCAACGAGAATTCCTGCGAAGACATTAGAAAAGCGCACAGGATAAAGATACCCGGCCTGTCCGAGACATATGCCGTGCTCGAAAACGAGGTGTTCATAGTGCCTCCGGTGGTTAATCTTGATTCGATCGGCGCCGCGCAGTTCCAACCGGTAAGGGTGAGCGTCTATCCAAAGAACGACGCCAACCTTGACAACGCCCAGAAGATTGTCAGCATGGTGGCCAGCGTGATCAGGTATAAGCAGCCGCACTAATTTTCAACTTTTTCTTGGAAAAAAGCAAATATTTTTATATTAGAACAGTTATATGTTAGAACATGCCCAAGTCAGAGAAGATAGTAATCAAGACTGTTAGCAGGCCAAGTGACGAGAATGCCCAGTCTCTCACTAACTGGTTCTTCGAATCGTTCGACCTATCAGGCAAGGGAGACACGCCGGAGCGCAAGATGTTCAGCACAATAGTGAACAACAGCCTCAAGGGAGTCGGTACCACGAGCAAGGAACTGAGCAGGGGGCTCAAACTGCCGCTCAGCACCGTAATCTACAATCTGAACAAGTTCATAGACTCAGGACTAGTGGTCAGGAAAGGCAGGGAGTACTACCTTCGCGCAAGCGACTTCGAGAGCACGATACAGGAGATACAGGCTGAGATGATAACAGAGTTCAACCGCATGATGCAGTTCGCGAGCAAGCTCGACGAACTGTTCGAACGTGAGATTTATGGCACAGGAAGAGGACAAATCACAACAGAAAAACGGGAAAAAGGAAACAAAGCAGCAAAGCAGTGAGCAGGTCGACGAACTGGCCGAAACCAAGGACAGGTTGCTCAGGCTCGCCGCGGAGTTCGACAACTACAAGAAGAGGTCAGCGAAGGAGACCGACGCCGCGAAGGGCATAGGCAAGGCCGAACTTGCAAAGTTGCTGCTACCGGCCTTGGACGAGTTCGAGCTGGCGCTGTCCGCAATTCCAAAGGTGATGCAGGATAACGATCACGTCAAAGGCGTCGAATTAGTCTACTCGAACATACTCAGTTCGCTGAAGTCCGCGGGGCTGAAGGAAATCGATTCAAGGGGCAGGTATGATCCGTACAGGCACGAGATAATTATGACAAAGGAGAGCAAGGAGCCGGAGGGCACAATCATAGAGGTTGTCAGGAAGGGCTATACTTTCAACGACATGCTTCTCAGGCCAAGCTCCGTCATAGTGTCAAAGGGAAACGCTTCAAAGGAAATCGAACAAGAAGGTGAATAAATATGGCAAAGATAATAGGAATAGATCTGGGAACTTCGAATTCAGCTGCAGCCGTGCTGCAGGGAGGGAGACCGGTCCTCATACCGAGTGCTGAAGGCACTTCGCTTTACGGGAAATCATTTCCCAGCTACGTGGCTTTCACAAAGGACGGCCAGCGCATAGTCGGAGAGCCAGCTAGAAGGCAGGCTGTCGCAAACACGGAGGGAACAGCGGCCGCGTTCAAGAGAAAGATGGGAACAAGCTTCAAGTACAAGATACTGGGCAAGGAGTACACGCCCCAGGAGCTTTCGGCGATACTGCTCCAGAAGATAAAGCACGATGCCGAGGCATTTCTCGGCGAGGAGGTCACAGAGGCGGTGATAACAGTTCCCGCATACTTCAACGACAACCAGCGCCAGGCGACTAAGGATGCGGGAGAGATCGCGGGGCTCAAGGTCACGAGGCTGGTGAACGAGCCCACTGCAGCAGCGCTCGCATACGGCCTCGACAAGACAGGCAAGGAGCAGAAGATAATGGTCTACGACTTCGGAGGCGGCACTCTTGACGTAACGATCATGGAGTTCGGCAACGGCGTATTCGAGGTCAAGTCAACGAACGGAGATACGCAACTCGGCGGAACAGACATGGACAACACGCTTGTCGATTTCCTGAAGGCGGAGATAAAGAAGAAGAGCAATCTCGACATCAGCAAGGACGCCCAGGCGCTCCAGAGGGTTAGAGAGGCCGCTGAAAGGGCGAAGATAGAGCTTTCTACGACTCTCAGCAGCGAGATAAACCTGCCGTTCCTCGGAAGCGTTGGCAGCAAGCCTGTCAACTTCAGCTACTCTCTCACAAGGGCGAAGCTCGAAGAGCTGGTGATGCCTATCGTCGAGAGAACAAGGGGGCCGATGCAGCAGGCGCTCAGGGACGCAAAGCTTGAACCGAGCAACATAGACAAGGTGATACTTGTGGGCGGACCGACGCGCATGCCCATAGTGCAGAGATACGTGGAGCAGCTCTACGGCAAGAAGATAGAGCGCGGCGTCGACCCGATGGAAGCCGTTGCTTTCGGCGCGGCCGTGCAGGCAGGGGTGCTCACCGGAGAGGTGAAGGACATAGTGCTTCTTGACGTCACACCGCTCTCGCTCGGCATAGAGACGCTCGGCGGAGTGTCAACAGTGCTTATCCCAAGGAACACCACTGTGCCGATAAGGAAGGCGCAGACTTTCTCCACCGCTGAAGACAACCAGACAGCGGTAGACATAAACATACTTCAGGGAGAGCGACCGATGGCTAGGGACAACGTCAGCCTGGGCAAGTTCACGCTTACAGGCGTGCTTCCCGCACCCAGGGGCCTTCCGCAGATAGATGTCACCTTTGACATCGATGCGAACGGCATACTGCACGTCAATGCCAAGGACAAGAAGACAGGAAAGGAGCAGGGAATGCAGGTCGTCGCGCCTAACAAGATGGCAAGGGAGGACATAGACCAGAAGGTCAAGGAGGCCGAGGACTACGCAACCCAGGACAAGGAGGAGCTGGAGAAGACGCAGACCAAGAACGATGCGGAAACGCTCGTATACTCGGCGGGAAAGCTGCTCAAGGAGAACAAGGAGAAGATATCCAAGGAGATGTACGAGAAGGCAGATAAAGCGAGGGCGGAGCTGCAGGAGTCGCTTGACAAGGATGAGTATCAGAAGATAAAAGAGAGGCTCGATTCGCTCAAAAACGCGCTGCAGGACATAGGAGCCAGCGTCTACGGGCAGGGCCAGGGCCAGCAGGGACCCGAGCAGGGGCCGAGCGGCGGAAACTCCGGCAGCGACGAGGGATCTGCCGATGCCAACTTCAGAGGCTAATAAGTGGCGAAAGACTACTACGAAGTGCTCGGGGTTCCCCGAAGCGCCAGTTCCGAAGACATAAAGCGCGCATACAGGAACCTCGCGCTGCAGTTCCACCCTGACAGAAACAAGAGCAAGGACGCTGAGGAGAAGTTCAAGGCAATCAACGAGGCGTATGCGGTGCTGAGCGACCCTCAGAAGAGGCAGCAGTACGACATGCTCGGCTCAACGCAGTTCAACCAGTGGTACAACCCAGAGGACATAATGCGCAACTTCGATTTCGAAAGCCTCTTCAAGCAGATGGGAATGAACTTCGACAGCGCGGGCGACTTCGAGGACATATTCGGAGCATCAGGGAGGGGAGGGCAGAGGCAGCAGTACGAGGAGCAGCTCAACCTCAACGTTCCAATATCAGACATGGAGAAGGGGATAGACCGCGAGATAGAGATACAGCGCTACAAGGCATGCGACAACTGCAGGGGCAGCGGCGCGGAGCCGGGCTCCAAGGTGACCATATGCCCCGAATGCAACGGCACCGGAACGGTTCGCAGGGGCGGGTCGCAGGGACTCGGCGCTTTCTTCTTCATGCAGGGAACGTGCAGCAGGTGCGGCGGGCGCGGGAAGATATTCGACAAGAACTGCAGGGTGTGCAAGGGCCGCGGCCAGACTGTGGTAAGGGAAAGGTTCAGGGTCAGGATCGAGAAGAAATAGACCTTCGCGTGAAGATCCTGGATCCGGAGTGCTTCCTGTTTTGGTTTATCGCAGTTACGACCATCAGCGCGAGCACCACCACGCCCTCTGCGAAAAGCAGGCCGTAAAAGTGCCAATTGCTCGGAGTGGAGAGCAGCACGTTTGCTCCGAAACCGATGCTGACAAAAGCGAACAAGGGAGGTATGGCGGGCAGCGCCATCATATAGTGCTTCGACACGTACATCGCGAACACGAGCCCGAAGCACGAGAAGACGACAAGTGACGCGCTGAGGAAGTAGCTGAAATAGGTCGTGTATGCACTGACCGCGACCATCAGCGGTATCGCAAGGTCGCCAGCGCCCAGAGCCGAGAACGAGGGCATGGGAACTCCGCCTGACCTCATGAGCTGCCTGAACTTCTTGCTGTTTACCTCCTTGAACTCGCCGCGCAGCCTTTGCGCTTCTTTCCCTTTTACGTATCCGCGCGGGACCATTTCAACATCATACGTGCCTACCATGAACGCCAGGTTCCTGTTCACCGACTCCCTTCCCAGCGTTATCATGTGCTTCGTGACAAAAACAGCCACATAGTCGTACGCTGCGATAAGCGCCATGAACACGAATGCAGCGAAGAACCCGAAATAGATGCCCAGCACGAGCCCGACGCCCACGCTGGCGACAACAGCTGTGAAGTTGCGCAGCGACGGCCACCTGTTCTTCGCCGCTATCAGGAGCACCGAGGCCGCAAACGAGGCGAGAAGAACATAGTTTGAGCCATTCGGGAAAATCGCGGAGAGCACGATGATGAACAGGTAGAACGAGGCGGAGACGACGACGATGGCCTCGATGCCCTGGAACAGCCTCGGTCCTTTCCATTTTTTGAAAAGGAAGAACAGTATAACCGCCGCGATTATGAGGTAGATGAAGTAGAATATGACGCCCACGGATCCGCCGCTCGTAGCCTGGCCTATGTACACCTCAGAGGGGGAGACGAGATAGAAGGCAATGATAAGTCCAACGAGCTGCACTATGAGGAACATCGCAAGTATGCTCGTGAGCTGCCTATATTCGATCAGCCTTACCAACAGAGCACCGTGGTAGCTTCTCTGCTCTCAAAGAATTTAAGCCTTCGGAAATCCTGCGTCTAGGCAAAGCTTGAAGTCAGACGTAGCCCAGAACAAAGCATAAATATGGGGAAAACTGACTATACACTGTGCTGGGATGGCCGGAGAGGATACGGAAAAGAGATCGGCGGTAGTGACGAAGGCGCTGTCTCCAAAACTGGAAGTGCTTTCATCTTGGGAGACCATACAAAAGAAAACAAACGAAAGGCTGGGCAAGCTGGAAAACATATTCGTCGAAACCGGGCTCATCTGGACAAGACGCGGGAAGAGAGCATGGGCCGAGGAGGCCGAAACAATAATACTCCAGCATCAGTACGATGCGTTCTCGCTTTTGAGGGACAGGCTAACCTCGGAGGGCATGGACAAACTGCTCCGCAGGGGAGACTGGCTGCTTGAGTCATATGGCTACAGCGGCCCGATGAATCCCATGGAGGTAGTGGCGTTCGGAACCACTGGCGCAACAATGCGCAACCTGGAAATGGCCGTGGAGAAGATAGATAAAAGCGAAGGCCTCAGCGAAGAGGACAAAAGGCTCGCTATTATCGCGGCGCAGGAAATAGAACTCGGCATGGCAGGAGAAGCAGCTAACAAACACCTGCGCAATTACAAACTCAAAGCAATACTTCATCCTGTTCTGCGAAGGTCTAAGGCAAGGGAGGAGGAAGCGCAGATAAAAACAGCAATAGAGAAGTTCGACGAAGTGGACAGTTAACCATAGGTCTAAATCGAAAAGCGGGCATGACGGGATTTGGACCCGCAACCCCCTGGTCCGAAGCCAGGTGCGCTATCCAAGTTGCGCCACATGCCCACTAGCATCTGGTTTTCAACAAATATAAATAGGGCAAGCAAGCCTTTATGCGGTCTCCTGCGTCTCAAGCGGCTCGATGCCGTCTATGAACTCCTCCTCAAGTTCCTCAAACAGCTCCTTGAACTCCCTGCGTTCGTCCCTTTCCGGCCAGCAGCTCAGGACGAGAGAGAACGAATGCTCGTCTATCGGGGTGGTGATTACCTCCTTTATGTCATTCTCGTTTATCTCCTTCCAGCCTTCTCTGCATGCGGCGATTATTTCCACGCGTATTGCGTCCTTGTCAAAGACGTCCCTGTCGTGCAGGTACCTGAAAATACGCCAGGAGTGGTTGGAGGACAGCGTAGCCACTAGCTTCGCCATGTTTATTACTCGAAGGTCGTCCCCGTCCGCACCCTTTTTCTTAAGTACCTTGTGAATTTGCGAGACAAATAAACCATATTTGTTCAATATGGTTCTGTTCGGCATATTGTGTCTATCTTAACATTAGTTGAAACGATTTAATAAAGGCTTTTGTCGCCCAGCGCATCTAAGATTTTGTTAGCAGATTAAGTTTTCCAGGCTCATTTTGCCGTCAAAACGGGCATTCGCGATATCTATAAATACTTACCAGAACAATACTCATCTGGATTGATTAAATGATAACAGGAATCGGAATAAACGACGTGGAAGCGCACAGACCAGTAGCAGACCCGATAACGAACATGAAGTTCAACATAAACTTTGACAACGTCAAGGTCACTGGGGAGAACGTGGAAGTCGCATACACGTTCACAACAGCGTACCAGGGCGGAGCAAAAGGGGACAAGGAGGTCGGGGACCTCAAGATAAAGGGCACGATAAACGCTAAGGAGGAGAAGGAGACGGTAACGCAGATCAGCGAGCTGTGGAAGAGCAAGAAGACACTGCCTGTCAAGTTCGCCGAGGATCTGATCAACATACTCAACTTCGAGTGCGCGTCAAGGGGCACGCTTCTTGCCTGGTCAATCGGCATGATAGCGCCGCTTCCGCTCACAAGGGCGAAGCTCGAAGAGGGCGCGCCTAAGTAGGGGGCGCACTTTTTTATTCCTGAATTCCCCATATCATACTGGCTTTGCTGTTGATCAAATGGGGGAGCTAGAACTAGAGGGAGTCATACTTGATGCAGGCTACCTACTGAGAGGCAACCGCGGCATCATCAGGCTCACACTGAAGACGAAGGACAAGACCTACAACCTGCTCGACCCTAGCTTCTATCCCTACTTCTACCTTGTCCCTAACGATGAGAAACAGGAGAAGAAACCGATCGAGGCGATGACAGCGCTCTCAAAGGAGAACGAGGAGATAAAGGTGAGGTCGGTTGAAGAGGCGAAGCTTCTTGTGGGCCGCGAGGACAGGCGCGCGTTCAAAATTTACCTGAACAGCCCGAGACACGTGCCGAAGATGAGCGAGGTGCTTGGAGAGCTCGGCACATGCTACGAATCCGACATTGTATTCTGGAAGAGATACCTGATAGACAAGGATATCTCGCCGCTTTCGCTCAACAAAGTCAAGGCGCACGAGCAGGATGGCGATCTGGTGATAGACGAGATAAGGAGCACGGAAAAGCAGGGTGAGATACCGCTCAGGTACCTGTGCTTCGATATCGAGACCTACAACCCTCTCGGCATACCGAACGAGCTGAAGGATCCCGCGATCATGATCAGCTACACGGATGGAAAGGAAAAGAGGGTGCTGACTACAAAGAAGATAGCTAAGCACGAGTTCGTGCATACGTGCAAGGACGAGAGGGAGATGCTCCGGGAGTTTGTCGATGCCGTTACAAGAATAGACCCGGATGTGATAACCGGTTACAACTCCTCGCTATTCGACATACCCTACCTTCTCAAGAGGGCAGACGTTCAGAAGGTTGAGTTCAGGATAGGCAGGTACGAGGGAGGCATGCCCAAGCCGGAACATCATGGGCTCATAGAGGACGTGAAGATACCTGGCAGGATAAACCTTGACCTGTACCACGTGGCGAGGTTTGTCGCGGTGGTCGGCGCTTCGGAGAAGGTCATCAAGGTCAACAACTTCAAATTGCCAGAAGTCTACAGGGCGATAACCGGCTCGGAGAAGAAGATGGTAGACAAAGGCAGCATCTGGCAGCAGTGGGACCGCGGTGGAGAGGACATAGCGGAGCTAGCAGAGTACTCGCTTGCGGATTCGCTCGCAGTGGAGGAACTCTACAAATTCTTCCTTCCTATTGAGCAGGAGATGTCAAAGGTTGCGAGAACCACGCTTGGCGAGGCAAGCATATCGACCACTAGCCAGCTCGTGGAATTCATGCTGATGGGCTACGGGCACGAACGCAAGCAGATGATACCCAACAAGCCAAACGAGGGCGAGATCGCTATGCGACTCGCCAACCCATACGAGGGTGCGTACGTCAAGACCCCGGAAGCGGGGATATACGAGAACATAGCGGTCTTCGACTTCCGAGGCCTGTACCCATCGATAATCATAGCGCATAACATTGACTCGTCAACCATATGCACCGACTGCAAGGATTTCTTCGTATCCCCCAACGGCATAAAATTCAGGAAGGACAGGGAGGGACTCATGCCGAAGCTTCTCAAACTGCTTATAGATGAAAGAGCGGAGGTGAAGAGAGCCTTCAAGAAAGATCCGGACAACAAGTCTCTCGCCGCGAGATCCACAGCGCTCAAGATAGTCGCAAACGCGTTCTACGGTTATCTTGGCTATGCCAGATCCAGGTGGTACTCAAGAGAGGCTGCTTCAAGCATAACTGCTTTCGCCAGGCAATTCATACTCGGCACCATAGACCAGGCCGAGAAATCCGGATTCAAGGCGCTTTACAGCGATACGGACAGCGTTTTCCTACTAATGGGAGACAAAACCAAGCAGGATGCGGACGCGTTCCTGAAGAAGGTCAACGCCTCGCTGCCCAACACTATGGAGCTCGAGCTCGAGGATTTCTATACGCGCGGAGTGTTCGTCGGCAGGCGCGGCACAGAGAGCGGGGCCAAGAAGAAGTACGCGATGCTTTCGGAATCTGGCAGGATAAAGATCAAGGGATTCGAGCTTGTGAGGAGGGACTGGTCGAAGGTCGCGAGGGACACGCAGCATGCCGTTCTGGAGGCGATACTGAAGGAGGGCAGCCAGGAGAAGGCAGTTGCGATAATAAAAGATGTTGTGAGCAGGCTGAAGAGCGGGAAGATGCCAATGAGCGAACTCGTGATACACACGCAGCTCAGGAAGGGAATAGGCAGCTACGATGTGAAGAGCCCCGAGCTAGCGGCAGCGAAGAAGGCGATGCACGACGGCGTCAAGAGAAGGGACGAGCTGGAGGGGGCCGCAATAGGCTACGTGATAACGAAGCACGGCAACACGATAAGCGAGAAGGCGGAGATAGAGGAAACAGCGAAGGACTACGATCCCGACTACTACATAAGCCACCAGGTGATACCCGCAACGCTAAAGATACTGAAGGAGCTAGGAGTAAACGAGGAGGAGCTGACGGGGGGCGGAGCACAGAAGAGGCTTTAGATGCAGGAAGAATATGATTACGAAAAGCTGAAGGACGTAGGCAGAGTCTCATATGAGGCGCTGCAGTACGCGAAAGGGCTGGTGAAACCAGGTGCGAAGGTGTACGATGTCTGCGAGAAAGCAGAGGAATTCATGAGAAGCAAGGGCATGGCCTCAGCATTTCCAGTCAACATATCCATAAACGCCAACGCAGCGCACTACACCGCGATGGCAAACGATGCGCTGCAGTTCGCGGAGAGCGACGTGGTGAAAGTCGACCTCGGTGCGCGCTCTGACTACGTGCTTGGCGATTGCGCCGTTACAGTTGACCTCTCGGGCAAGTACGCAAACTTGGTCGAAACCGCAGAACAGGCGCTTGAAGCGGCGCTCAGCAAGGTCAAGGCAGGCGCGGAGCTCAATTCAGTGGGCAGGGAGGTAGAGCAGATCGCGAAGAAGAAAGGTTTTCGGCCGATAAGAAACCTTGGCGGGCATGCAATCGAGAAGGATGAGCTGCACGCAAGTATCTTCATACCCAATTTCGGCAACGGCGACACAACGAAGCTCGAAGAAGGACAAGTCGTGGCAGTCGAGACGTTCATAACGTCCGGCGAAGGTTACGTCACAGATAGCGACACTGTGCAGATTTTCCAGAAAACCGGCGAAGCCAATCCAAGATCCCCCGACGCGAGGAAAATCTCATACAGCATAGACAAGAACTACAAGACATACCCGTTTGCCATCAGGTGGCTCTCAAAGGAGTTCAGCTCCGAGTTCGGAATAAGGAAGGCGCTCAATGAGCTAAACTCCCTCGGAGTCATACAATCCTTCCCAACGCTTGTGGAGCGCAGCAGGGGAATCGTGGCTCAGGCAGAAAAGGAAGTGATAGTCGAGAAGGACTCCTGCACTATCGTGACTAAATAAGCGTTGTTTCCACTGGCAAACCCATCACCACAAGTAGCTCGTTCAATGCAGACGGCAACTGGGTGATATCGTACTCTTCGGTGAAGTGCCCCCTTCCAGAGTCCAGCACAAGCTTTGCATTGAGCTTGTCCCTCAGAATCTGCGCCTCACTGACAGGCACAAACGGGTCGTCATCTGAGTAAATATCTACGAATGAGCTGCAGTGAGACGCGACACGCGCCCAATCCAACGGCGTTTCTAGCCAGGGTTTCGCTACGAGCGCCTCAGCATCGTTCAACCCTGTAAGTGTTTTGCTGAACCCGGCAACAAACACAGCACCTCCTATCTTCACGTTCTCAGGCAGGTCTTGCAAGTACCTCATGATGGTCAGGCAGCCCATGCTATGTCCAACGAGGTACAGGTTTTCATTCGCTTCCTTTACAAGCCCTGAAAGAAAAGGCACCCACGATTCGATTTTCGGAGTGTTTGTATCAGGCATGTCTGGCGTTATTACCTCAACACTTCTGTTCCTTAGCTCTCCGGCAAGCCAAGGCAGCCAGCCGCTTTCTGAATCTCCAGCCCAACCATGAACAATGATCACAGTACTCATTCACAGCACCGCTAGTCCATCTCTTCGTGCTTCTCCCAAACTTCCGAAGGCTTCTTTGCCGCCCTAGGTCCTGTATGCGGGATGTAGTGCCACTCGTTGCCCCATGGGTCTTTGACTTTCGCCTTCGTTGGTCTCACCTTAGTGTACTTCGAGAGCGAGAACTCGTCCTTTGTGGGCTCCTCAGTGAGCATCGGTCCCTGCTTCGGCTGGTATTTCGGCTCTTTCGGAACCGGGAGAATCGTTATGCACGATACAGGGCATTCGGTCGGGCATATCATGCAGCCGATGCACTTGTCTACTTGTATGGGATACTCGGTCATGTCCTCCGCAGATGGTGGCTGACCGCGCGCATCCTCGACGTTCTTGTGCCTTGGCCTCGTGAAGTCAAGGGCGTTGACCGGACATACGTCTCCGCATATGCCGCACTGTATGCACTTGCTGTCATCGAAGGTGTACTTGAAAGGCATGCAGAGTCACTTGGTCTGCGGCGGGTTCACCGCTTCCTTAACCGCGGGCTTTGGCTTTGGCTCTATCAGCCTGTTGAGTATGCCTCCCTTGAAAGAATACAGCACCGCAGCGAGTCCGCACAGCGAGAGTATGCCGAAAGTGACATAGAACGAGTATATCGAGAGGTCGGGATTGTTCTGCGAGTTGAAGTTCGCGTTGAAGAAGCCCCAGATGTTGCTGGTGCTTGTTGATACCGTAGCCGGCAAAACCGGCAGTGCCGTCGCGCTTTCGGTCACGAATATCACTCCTGTGATGTAGAGCACTGTGCCTATCAGCACGAGTATGGTCATCATGCTGTTGTACACAGGCACCTCGTCGGTGTCCACAACCAGCATAAGCACAAGCGCAATCGCATAGAAGTCTATGGCGAGGGGCTCGAACGGGACCGCTATCGGGAAATCCTGATATATCGCCGGCCAGAAGAGCAGGAAGCCGAGGAATACGACAAGGAATATGCTGGCGTCTCGAAGCAGCACGTACACAAGCCACCAGATGTCTGCCGCAAGCCTGAGCGTGAACTTCCGCAGTATCCTTAGGAAATAATTCCTGGCTATCTGCACAGAAAGCGCCAGTATCATCAGCAGGGTGATGAGTACCACGATAGTGTTCTCCGTATACACCGAACCGGCTGTCACATACGTAGCAGCTGCCTGAAGAAGAAATGGCGCCCACATGCAATCAGAATCACTTGCAATAAAAATCTTAAAAGGGTATCAGTAGCATAGGTATCATGCGACCGGTCAAGCTGCAGGCGGCAATGGAGTACCTGATGACCTACAGCTGGGCGCTTTTGGTCATAGCCCTCGTGCTCGTCTCTCTTTTCGCCCTTGGGCTCTTCAATCCAGGCAACGTGATAAGCTCGCAGTGCATACTTCCCGCAGGGCTTTCGTGCGTCAGCGTTTTCCTAGCGAGCAACGGGCTCGCCTCGATAAACCTGCTCCAGGCCACAGACACTCCGATAAACCTGACCGCCTGGGGCTGCAATGCAAACCAGACGGTGCAGAACATGTACAAGCCGCTCAACCCTCCGAGCAACCAGATAAAGATGCAGATAGGCGCCAACTACACCTTCAACGTGCAGTGCTGGGCAGGCACCAGCCAGTACTCCGGAACCGCGGGTTCAGCCTTCAGGGGCTACCTCATAGTCAACTACACAGAAACAACCACCGGCTTTCCGCACACAGTCGTCGGCCAGCTCACTGCAAAGCTGACCTAATCAGGTGCAGCCCATCCTGCTCCTGTCTATGTCCCGTCCCACTATCCCGAGCAGGTGGTGAAGTTCTCCATGGAACCTGTCTATGGTGTACACTTCAGCGTTATTTTTGCCCAGGCCGTGCACCTCCACCCCCTCCTCGCCGCCCCTGTTTCCGAACATGACGAGAAACCTGCCAAGTCCCGGAAGGCCCTCGAAATCCTTTTGCAGGTTTTCGAACGCGCCCAGCTCGATAGTCGTTCTTGCCATGCCCCTGTTGTTGAAGAACAGTTCGCTTGCGCTTTTCCTAAACGCGCTCTCGGAGACCACCTTGGTGCTCACACTATCACGCGCATTTGGTGTAGCCGCAGTTCCTGCAGGTGTAGCAGCCGCTTTCGTGCACAAGCGTGAGCTCGTCGCACTCCGGGCACCTTTCAGGCTTTATCTCTCCCTCTTCGTGCGGTCCCGCGCCCACGGTCAGTTGGTAACCCGAATCCGTCCCCGCGCTCTTCTCCTCCAGCGGCACCGCCTTGAAGGTCGTGCTGCCAATCACTATCTCCAGCGCCTTCGCTATCGCATCGGGCACGCTGTAAAGCTTGAGCCCGCGGTCCCACGTTATCGCGTCGTTCGCCTTGATCCCCTTCAGGCTGACGATGACGTCGCTGAGGTCGCCGTTGAGCTGCACGTACCTGCTTATGAGCCTGCCTATCGCCTCAGTGTAGCTCTTCTCCTGACTGCCGGTGTGGCCCATGTTGACAAATACTTCCTTTATCTTCCCGTCTTCATCGAAGTTGGCGGTAACGTAAAGCGAGGTCTGCTGCATCTTCAGCTTGACTGTCTTGCCCACAAGCGCCTGCGGTCTCTTCCATTCCTCCTGCTGGGTCTTCTCGCGCGCCGCCACCTCCTTCTTCTTTTCCTCCTCTTCGGTTATGAGTATGCCCTCGCGCGAGCCCTCGCGGTAAACCGTGATGCCCTTGCATCCGGCCTTCCATGCCATCATGTAGATGTCGCCCACCTGCTCCACTGTAGTGTTCTCGGGCAGGTTGACAGTGGACGAGATGGCGCTGTCTATGTGCTTCTGTATTATGCCCTGCAGCTTCACCCTGAACTCCGCCTTTATGTGGTGTGCGGGCACGAAGAAATCAGGAAGCTTAGCATCGTCCTTCAGTCCCGCGGTGCGCATGTACTCTATCACGAGCGGGTGGTAGACCTTGAAGAACTCCTTGCTCAGCGACTCGCTCCTTCGCGTGTAGCTGAACGCAAATATGGGCTCTATGCCGCTCGACGTCCCTGCAAGCACCGAGCCGCTCCCCACGGGCGGTATTGTGAGCAGCGCCACGTTGCGTATGCCGTTTGAGGCTATCTTCTGCCTGAGGCCCTCGTCCAGGGTTTGTATGAATGGCATCGAGAGGTGCTTTTCCTTGTCGAAAAGCGGGAACGGTCCCTTCTCCTTCGCTATCTCAGTGCTTTCGTCATAGGCAGCGTTTTCGAGCGCTGCGAAGAGCTTGTCTACGAACTGAAGCGACTCATCGCTGTCGTACTTTATCTTGAGCTTCGCAAGCATGTCCCCGAGTCCCGTAACTCCCAAGCCTGTTCTCCTGCTCTTACCCACTGCCTCAGCCTGCTCTGGAAGCGGATGCCTGTCAGAATTGTAGTCAAGCACGTTGTCCAGGAAGCGCATCGCGTATCTTGTTGCCTTCTCCAGGCTCGCCCAGTCGACGCGTGAGTTGTCCGTGAAAGCGTCGAGCACGAAAGCCGACAGGTTGAGGCTTCCGAGATCGCATGCCCCGTAGGGCTGCAGCGGCTGTTCCGAGCACGGGTTCGTGGTTATTACGTCCATGCCGTTGTACTCGCTCGGCGAGTACTTCTTCACAGTGTCCCAGAATATGAGTCCAGGCTCCGCCCAGTCCCTCGCTGCCTTCACAAGCTCGTTCCAGAGCGCCCTCGCCCTGACCACGCGCTCTATCCTGCCGGTCTTCGGGCTGTCGAACCTGAGCTTGAAATCGCTGTCCGAGTCAACGGCGCGCATGAACTCGTCCGTTATGCGCACGCTGATGTTCGCATACCTCACCTTCTTGAGGTTCTGCTTCACCCTGATGAACTCTATCACGTCAGGATGGTCGACGCTGATCGTGATCATGAGCGCCCCGCGCCTTCCGTTCTGGCCTATCGTGTGCGTGGTCTCGCTCATTATCTCCATGAACGACACAGATCCGCTTGAGAACACGGCGCTGTTGTTGACGCGCGCGCCTCTGGGCCTGAGTATGCTGATGTCGCCGCCCACCCCGCCGCCGAGGCTGTAGGTCCTTGCAGCCTCCTTGCACCAGTCGAATATCGCCTCAAGCGAATCCTCCTTGATGGGGATGACATAACAGTTCAATAACGTCGCCTTTTTCCTGGCTCCTGCGCCGAACATTATCCTGCCCCCAGGGACGAACCTGAAATCCTTGAGCAGCCACATGAACTTCTCGTGCCACTCCGCCCTCTTCGCATCGTCGGTCTCCACCCCAGCGAGCTCGTGCGAGATTCTCTCCCACATCTCGGCGGGCAGCTTCTCGAGCACGTTGCCCTTCTCGTCCTTAAGCGCGTACTTCTCGTAGAACACGCGAGCTCGTATCTCGTCTCCGTTGAAGAAGTCGAGCGTTTCCTTGGGTATGCCGACTATGTGCGTACCCTCTACCTTCAGCTCCTCCTCTTCCCTTTCAGCTGCATGCTTGTCGTCTACAGAAGCCACTCCCACACCATTTGTTTATAAAAATCAAGCAAAATACTTTTGCCATCATCTATTTCTCCAAATAATTTAATAAAGCTCTACAAAAATTTCGAAATCCAGATACAAGTTCTTGTAAGTCGGTTCAGGAAAAGCCCTCGAACTCCTTTATCTTCCTCTGCTTTATCCTTTCGAGCGTTTTCCAGTACTCGCGTATGTAGGGGTTGAGCCTCTTGCTCGCAAGATTCGTCTTGATCGCCTCAACGGTGTACCTGTCGCTCGGGTAGCCTGAGCCTATCTCGACGCCGCTCTCCCTTTCGATGCGCTCCATCTCCCTGTCCCTGATCACTTTCGCTATTATGCTCGCGGCGCTGACCACCGGATACCGCGCGTCTGCCTTGTGCTCTGATATCACGCGTATGGATCCCTTCTGCTTTCCGTTGCCCTTGATCCCAAGAACCTGCATCGGCTTCTTCGAAGATAGGCCTATGCGCATGCCGAACCTCTCGGCGCGAACGTCAGGCGAGTCAACGTACATCCTCTTCATGTTGCTCTGCAGCTCGTCCACGAGCTGCGCGAACCTCATCGCCTCAAGCTGGTTTATCGACACTCCGCTGCGCATCGCGCTGTTTATCTCCTCATTGGTTATCGCGTAGTATTTTACCTCTTCGCAGATGTCCTTTATCTCATCGAAGAGGAAGTCGCGCTTCCTCCTTGTAAGCAGCTTGGAATCGCGTACGCCAATGTCTGAAAGCCGCCTCTCCTTGCCCTTGCTCACGCAGATGACGCTTACGATAAGCGGGCCTATCACCGCGCCCCTTCCTGCCTCGTCGCCTCCCCCAATTATCATACCATTACTTTGCTCTCGCTAACCTTAAAATCCTTATCAGGAATGGGGAAAAGCTATTATGTTACGCTCTTCCTGTCCACGACTATGTAGTCGTTGACCGCCATTACGCTGTCGTAGGGAACCTTGAGCTTGCCTTCCTTGACATCAAGCCTCTTCACGAACTCGTTGTCCGCGTTCGGTTCGACGATCAGGCTCGTCAGCTTCCCCGTGACCTCATTCAGCTCCGCATCCAGGAACCTTCCGAGATCTATTCCGTCAGTTGTGACTACCTCCTTGCCGATTAGTTGCTCAGCAATTACATATTTCACCATTTTGTCGCCCTCTAAACACCATATTTCTCTATACAGCTAACAATTTATACCTATTGCCTTCTCTCCGTGAACCTCACACGACCTCTAGCACCGCCTTTTTCTTCATCGCGTTAAGCACGTGGCCATAGTCACGGTAGTGGATGAAAGCAGTGATGGAAAGAGTGTACTCGCCCTTGTCAGTGCCCGAGTCTCCGAATATGTCTGCGCGCGCCTGCTTCTCCTCTCCCGGTGCAAGCGTTCCAAGCCGCAGCTCTTTCGCTCCTGATAGGCCGGTCTCGTCAAGGCTTAGGCCCTTCGGCACCTGTATGACCATCGAGCTTAGCACCGGCTCGGTCGTGAGATTTTTCAGCCGCATGAGAAGCATGCTCGAGCTCTTCCTGTTTGCGTAGAGCCTGAAGGGTATGAACTCGCTGGCGATCTGGTACGGCAGGCTCCTGCCTACCTCCACCGCCGCGTCCTTCTTCCCGAACAGGTCAAGTATCTTCACACTGTCGCCGAGAAACATGAAGCGTAAAAGTATTTAAATCTGAGGAGAAACTGCCAGTAAAAGTCTTGGAGCTATTCCGCCTCACGTCTGACTATTTTCAGGAAGCCCGGCTTCGGCGTATAGATATCTCCTGTGCGGCTTAGGTCGTCTATGTACCTTTTGCTCGTGTTCTTGTCCACGCCCGCCTTCTCCGCCTCCTCGAGCACCCGCTCGTACCTCGCCTCCTTCTCGTCGGCCTCAAGCTTCTTGATTATGCCCAGTATCAGGTTGAGCTTGTCTACCTTGTCGCGCGAGAAGCCGGTTGTAAGTATGTCTATGTTGACCGCCCCGCCCTTCTCAACGGCGAGCGTCTGCAGCATGTAGTTCACGAGGCCGATTGCCATCTCAGTGTCGCGCAGCTCAACAGTCTCCGCGAGCCTGCTCTTCGCGCTCGCCTCCGCGAGCCTCACAAGGCCCTCTATCTGCCTGGGCGTCATCGGAGTGGTGCCCGAGCGCATTCCCAGTTTTCTGAGCTCAAGGTAGAACTTCTGTATGCGGTCCATCGCCTCAGGCGAAAGCCTCGGATTTACGCTCCTCTTCGCATAAGCAACATACTTCCTGAGCATCTCAGCTGCGATTGGAGGTGCCTCCACCTGCTCATAGCCCTCGACCTCCGCGATCTGGGCTCCGGCTGCGGAGTGCTGCACCAGTATGTGGTGCGCTATGTTCCTGTCCAGCGTCTCATCGATGATGTCCCTTATCGGGAATATGAGGTCGAAACGCGACAGCAGCGTCGGGGGTATGTCGAACTGCTCCGCGGGCAGCACGTTCGGGTCGAACCTGCCGTACTTGGGGTTTGCAGCCGCGAGTATCGATGTCTTGGCGTTGAACCTTGCGACTATGCCGGCCTTCGCTATGCTTATCGTCTGCGATTCCATGGCCTCGAGAAGCGCGGACTTGTCGTCGTCGCTTATCTTGTCGAACTCATCTATCGATACCTCTCCTCCCGAGCCGAGCACAAGCGCTCCAGCCCTCAGGGTCCAGCCTCCCTCTGAGAACTCGTCCCTTTCCGCCGCAGCAGTCAGGCCCGCAGAAGTGGTTGACTTGCCGCTCACGTAGATGCCCTTGGGCACAAGCGCAGTCGTGGACTGCAGCAGCCTCGTCTTGGCGCTTCCCGGGTCGCCGATCAGCAGTATGTGTATGTCGCTCCTCACAAGGCTCTGGTCTATGAGCTTCTTGTTCGGTGTGCCTCCGAAGAGCTGCAGCGCCATCGCCTTCTTTATCTCCTCGTATCCGTAGATCGAGGGTGCTATCGACTTTGAAATCTTCTCGAATATATGCGGGTCCTTCGCCAGCTCCTTTATCTCCTTCTCCTCCTCCTGGCTTATCTCGAGCTCGCTGAACTCCTTCTGCGTCGCCATTATCGAGATCGCGTCTACGAACATAGCGAACTGCGATTTCTCCTGCTTGCCGTGCGCGTTCCTGCGCGGCCTTATCCTAAGCACGCCGGTGACTCCGATGCGGTCCCCTGGCTGCTGCCTGTTCACCATGTCGTCCTCGAGCCAGACCTCCAGCTGCCATGTGGGCATCGTGCCCCTGAGCTTCTCGAGAGGGTCCTGGACGGCTATGCGCTGCAGGTTCACGAACTTGCTCTCCTCGTTCACCTGGCGCAGCGCCCTCCTCTTGCACTGCGGGCAGACGTCGGGCACGTTGTCCCTCTCCACCTCTATCTTGGTCACGTTGCCGCAGAGCGCGCACTTGTACACGCCGACCTGCACCATCGGTATGATCTCCGATTTCTTCACTATCAGCGAGTCGAGAGTGAGCAGCTTGCCTATGTGGTCTGAGCCGACGTCCTGTATGAGCGGCATAGTGGGTCCGCCAAGCCCGTAGAATCTCGCATGCACCCCCTTCTCCAATGTCTCAGGAGCCGGGGCAAGCTTGAGGAGCGCTGAGTTCGCGCTTGGCAGCACTGCGTCAGGGTTGTTTATCAGCTCGTTCGCAAGCTCGCTGTCGAATTTCTCAAGATTCTTTATGTCCACGTATACGGAGCGCTTCTGCGGGTACGCGAGGAGCATGCTGCTTATCTCCTGGCTGTAATATATGTTGTAGAATTCGATGAACCTGTCCTCAACTCCTTTGCTGACAGTGTCCTGAACCACTAATCCATCCATGCAACCCCCGGAGCTAGAACCAAGAAAGAATAAAGCCATTAAAGGAATATAAAGACTGCTAACTCCGTTGGTAAACTTCCGTTATTCGCAAATCTTGCCTGCTTTTTAAACTCTGCGCAGACCCCAAGCTTCATATTTTCCTATTCCTAACTCTCTCCGTGGGCATAGGAAACGTTTTCGAGCGCGTCTTCGCCGGCAAATGGATAGCGGGGGCGAGAATAAGCGATGCGATCCGCAGGACAAGGCAGCTCAACGCCCTGGGGGAGAGCGCAATAATCAACTACATAGGCGAGAGCCTCACAGACAAGCGCGACATAGCAGACGCGGTATCAATCAACCTAAGGCTGATAAGGGAGATCAGGAAGGAAAAACTCAAAGCGAGCATCTCGCTCAAGCTCACCGCGCTCGGCCTGAGCGTTAGCAAGAACCTTGCGAGGAAGAACTACGGCAGGATAGTCGGCGCGGCAAGGCGGCAGGGCATATTCGTTTGGATAGACGCGGAGTCGCAGGACACTATAGAGGACGTTATCTCAATCTACGAGGGCCATGTCAGGAAGGGCGGCGTGGGAATCTGCCTGCAGTCGTACCTCAGAAGAAGCGGGCACCTGATGCAGAGGCTTATCAAGAGAAAAGCAGTTGTGCGTATAGTTAAGGGAGCTTACAAGGAGAGCAGCAAGATAGCGTTCGAGACGAGGAAGGAGACTACGGAGAACTACCGAATGCTCATGCGAGAGGCGTTCGCCCATCTCAAGGAGTTCACTATAGCGACGCACGACAGCTCGCTGATAGGCGAGGCGATGGAGCTGAACAGGTCGCACAGGAGAAGGGTGACGTACGCGATGCTCAACGGGATAAGGAACAGATACGCGGCCTCGCTGGCTGCGCAGGGCAGCAGTGTCGCTATATACGTGCCGTTTGGCACGAGGTGGATTGGATATGCGCTTAGGCGTTTGCGCGAGGAAAGCCACCTGATACTGGTTTTGAGGTCACTCTTGGGCGGATGATTTTCAAAGAAAGAGATAAAAAGGCAGAGAATCACAATTAAGCCGGGTAGGAGTGGTAGCTTGACGGGAAAGAAGGCGACGCACAAAGTCACATGTGCAGTCTGCGGCAGGAACGGCAACGTGGCGATAGGCAAAAAAGGCGAGATATCAGATAAGAGCTGGAACTTCTTCGGAAGGTTCCAGGTGAACTACGAGGCGGCGATGTCTGTCCTCAAATTCGAAGATCCGGACTACTCTACAATGCGGCCCGAGCCTGTGGAATACTGGGAGTGCGAGGACTGCCACAGGGATGTAGAACAGATATTGAAAAACGAGAGCTGATTTTTGCGCAAGCGTCAGCACACGCACGCTCTTTAGTTCTGCAACTGTCTAACGCTGGACACTCCGCTTATAAGCCTAATTATATGAGCATACCTGACGGATGGGGAGAATGGCCGAAGAGGATCCTGCAGAAGAAGGAAAGGAAATAGACCTGGCCGGAATAGAGTGGTTCCTGAGCAGCGACAAGAAGAACGAGGAGAAGCTGCGCAAGATCTTCGAAAGCACTTCTCTAGACATGACCGGCATCTCTGATTTGGTCATGGCTTCCTGGCAGGTGAGGCGCGCGCTCAGGGAGCTGGGCTGGGGCCTTATCGGCGGCGAGGAGCGGGAGGAGCTTAAGAAGGTGGGGGTCACACTTCCGGCGCCGACTCCAGAGGACATAGAGCGTGCAAGGTACATGTTTCTTGCCGGCGACGCGTTCGCCAGGGCGGTTGGAGACAAGGCAAAGGAGGACATACTCAAGAACATCAAGGCGCAGCTCAAAAGCGAGAGGGCAAGCCGGTACGCCAAGATAAACACCGAAGCCGAGCTGAAGAAAGTTCCCGAAAGCCTCAAGACGTTTGCCGCGATGTTTCCTACAGCCGTCGCTTCAATCAACTTCGCGCTTGGGACGATGGAGGGCGTATCCCTCAGGTGCCCAGCGTGCGGAAAGATGACGAGGATTGAGCTCTACAAGCCGCAGCTTTCCGGAGGAGACGACGGCTTGCTTCTGCATGAGAACTGCGCAAGGCTAAAGGAGGCAACGCGGAGATCGCTCAAGGAGGTAAAGAGGCCGTCGAACCTAATAGATAACGTGGAGCGTGTCTTGGACAAGTACCAGAACAGCGCGGTGGCGGTAAGCGTCGATGACAATGACGGCTCTAGGATCGAAAAACTGTTCGACGTTTCGCTCGCCAGGGATTTCAGGAGCAACAAGGGTTCAATACTCGGCCTGATGAATGGGAGCCCGCCGCGGCTGCAGAAAACCGGCCCTCTGGCGAAAATAACGGCGTGAACCATGATGTACAACAACATGCCAAAGGGATACGAGAGGGCGAAGGGCTACGCGCATACGAGGGACAAGGATGACAGCTTCAGCAAAGACGGGCACGGTTGCTTCACCAAGATATTCTTCATAAACGAGCATACCGGCGTGCTGCTCACGCACACAGAGATAACCTACATGTGCGTGCACCTCTGGAACACAAGCACGCCAGGCGAGTTCATCGCAAGGATGAAGGACCTGGGCAAGACAGAGAAGGGCAGGGAGGAGCTCAAGTCATGGGCGCAGAAGGCGCACGAGGGAGCGCAGCTGAGCGATGATGAGGCTAAATTCATGCGCAACCTGGTGCCCGACTGGAAGGAAGAGAAGGAGTACCAGGAAAGACTGAGGATGATGGGCCTCGACGAGTTCAAGAGCTACGTGAAGAAGGCAAAGGAGGAGTACGCGAAGTGGCTCGATGACCAGAAGAAGAAGGCGCTTGAGAGGCTTAAGAGGAAGGCGCAGGGCACAATGACCGACGACGTGATGGTCGAGGAGGCGCAGAGCCCGTACCAGTAGGCAAGATCATCTCAGAAGATCATTCTTCTGCCTCTCGAAGAGGCGCATGTGCCCGGCCTGTATGCCCTCGCTCGCTATCTTCCACAGGGCAGCGAGATTGTTGGCCAGGCCCGCTGAGCCCGCGATGCACGCGAACTCGCCAACGTGGAAATTGTCTACGTCGTTCCTGCTAAGTATCCTTCTCGCGATTCTTGACTGAATGTATATCCCAACCGAGCCGCCGATAACTCCGAACTGCGCCGGTATTGTGAGCTCGCCCTGCAGATTGCCATCGTTGTCCAGCATCCATCGCGAGAGCGAGCGGTAGTAGCCATCCTGCCACGCGTACTTGTGCGCGGCGGCCTCCTCAGCGCGAGTGTCGTTGTCCATTGCCGTAAGCACGCCTATCACTCCGTTCATTATCCCCTTGTTCTCAGTCACCGCGCGGTCCGGGTACAGGCTGCCGAATTCTGACAGCCGCGCAATCTTCTCCGCAACCTCCTCGCCGCCCAGGTCCTCGGCGAGGACCTTCGCGCCGACCATTACAAGTCTATTCTTGGAGGAGTTGGACATTATACCTGCGTTCACCCTGCCGTTGTCCCCGATCACGTTTCTTATCATCGGGCCGACGCGCTCCAGCATCTCGTTTATCTTGTTGGCTCCCATCGAATCAGCTGTGTGGAAGGTGAAGTTTACAGCTATCATGTTGCCAGGCCCGTCGCGCGGCACCGCTTCAACGGCAAAGTCATCGGCGACTATGTGCCTGCTTGCCTCGTTCGCATGCACGAGTATAAGGTTCTTGTATGCGAGAAGCTTGACAGCAACGGCCATAGGGTCCTTCACGTCCGTTATCTGTATATTGCCCATCATTTCAGAGCCGGTGTAGCCTGCGGTGAAGCCGCCCGACTTGGCAACAAGCCTTGCCCCGTTGCTCGCTGCGGGAACAACCGACGCCTCCTCAGTTACCATGGGAACGAAGTAGTCCTTGCCATTGATTGTGAAGTTCGGCGCTATCTGCATCTGCGGCGAATCTCTGCGCTCAATCAGCCTCTGGAGAGTACGCCTGTCGCTCTCATCCAGCCTGGCGAACTCTGCCACGACTCTTGCCTGCTCTCCAGTGTTCAGCCTGGAGAAGTTGTGAAACCTCGAGCTGCTCCTTACAGTTGTAGGCTCTTCCATGTTGGAGCTGGTATTAGCAGAGGCTTTATTTAGGCGACGTGGTGCGGCTCGTCAAAAAGCGAGTGCTCAGAATGAGGCGCAGTAATTATAAATCGCAAGTATGAATCATCTTTGGGATTGAATGGCTAAAGGAGACGGCAAGAGCTTACTGTTCATTGTGGCCTACGTGCTCACGTGGCTTACCGGCATAATAGTCTTCCTTGCAGCGGGAGGCAACAAGCGGCTCAAGAGGCACGCGGTGCAGGCGATACTGATCGGGATAATAATGTGGATTGTTGCCGCTGTTCCGCTGATAGGCAGCATACTTTTCATCCTGCTCTGGATTTACGGCCTCTACCTTGGATACAACGGGTACCTGGGCAAGGACATAGCCATACCTGTGGTCTCGGACTACGTGAAATAGTCCGGCGTCTGGCAGGCAGGGAGAATCAGCAAGTAATGAGTCTGTTTTCCCGCAAATAAACCCTATATATTCTTCAAGGGTAGCCTGGCCGAACGGAAAGAGAGAAAAGAATGAAGATAGGAAGTAGGAGCATGCTATACGAGGAACTGGAAGACGTCTACGTGCAGACCAGCCTGGGCAGGCTGCACTTCAAGCTGCGCAACGGCTCGCCCACAGTTGTATTTCTGCACGGCTTCGGGGCGAGCATGAGGTCGTATGCCAAACTTGTCGGACTGCTGCCCGACGGCCTTGGCGTATGCCTGGTAGACCTGCTCGGCCACGGGGATTCCGACGCGCCCCGCATAGAGTACACGATAGGCAGGCAGGTGCAGGCTGTGAAGGAGCTGCTGCAGGCGAAGCAGCTGCAGGACAGCTACATCTTCGGCCACTCGTACGGTGCGTGGATTGCGGCGAGCATAGCGCAGGGCAACTACAAGGGCAGGGGCACGGTGCTCGAGGACGCGATGGGCCTCAAGGAAATCTTTGACGACATAGAAAGGACGGGCAGGGCGGAGGAGTGGAAGGAGAGATGGATTGCAGAGGCACTTGTCTTCAATCCAAGGGATTACGTGATAAGGAGCGCAGTCAACGCGCAACCGAGTGACGAGTATCTGACAAGGGAGAGCCTGAGCGCCATCGTGAAACCCGCGCTGATAATCTGGGGCTCGGATGACAAGACGCTGGACGTGAAGTATGCGAGGACATTCAACGACTACATAAAAGGTAGCGCCCTGGAAATCGTTCAGGGCGCGGGGCATACGGCGCACTACACGTATGCGGAGGAAGTAAAGGACCTGCTGCTGAAGTTCGTAGGTTATGGCACATGAAGGCGAGGAGGATTCTGGGATTCATAGCCGCTATAGTGATAGTCGAGCTGATAGGCAACATAGGCACGATATTCACACTGCCGGCAATAGGCACATGGTATGCGACTCTGGCCAAGCCTATTTTCAGCCCGCCGAACTGGCTCTTCGGACCCGCGTGGACGATACTCTTCGCCCTGATGGGCATCTCGCTCTATCTGATCTGGGAGAGAGGAACGAGAAAGAAGCAGGCGAGACGTGCATTGTATGCGTTCGGAGCGCAGATGGCGCTGAACGTGCTGTGGTCCGTGGCGTTCTTCGGCCTGAGGTCGCCGCTGCTCGGGCTGATGGATATTGTACTTCTCCTCATAGCAATTGTGTTCACTATGTGGGAGTTCTACAGGATATCGAGGCCAGCAGCATATCTGCTTGTTCCCTATATCCTGTGGGTCGCTTTCGCTACGCTGCTAAACTTCTCGGTATGGGCGCTGAACTGATCCGTCGCACGATTCGCTACTGTCTTCAGAGTTTCTTGACGTTCTTCGCCTTAGGTCCGCGCTCGCCCTCCTCTACCTCATACTCCACTGCGTCTCCTACCGCAAGTGCGGCTCCTCCCGCTATCGCAGAGGTGTGCACGTACACGTCCTTTCCGTCGTCTCCGGTTATGAATCCAAAGCCGCGCGCGGCATTGAACATCTTCACTTTTCCTTTCATACAGACTACCTATTCCATATTATTTCCAAGCAAATAGTTAATATTCTGTCGCATGCGCGTCTTGGCTTAGATCAGGTGCCACCTTTTCAGTTCCCTTATCGCTCCTTTCAGGTCCTCCTTCCTTGTCATCAGGTAGTCCTTGTCGAGCATGTACCCTATCTTGCTCCCGCCCATCTTCTGCATGATGCCCTTGTCCAGCTCCATCCTGTTCGTGTTCTTCATGAGAAAAACGAATATGCCAGGGGATTTTTCCATTGTCATCTGTTCGCCTACACTAAGCATTAGTTGTTCTAATACTTATAGTAGAGCCAAGAGGCGGAGTAGTCAAGCCCTGCCTGGCATGCAGGATAGTCACTGCATTATTTTCTATGATAATGGTTTTGTAGTACCGTTCCTGCCGTTTTCCTAGCATAATCGCCGTGTCCTGTCCTTTTTTCTTTCCGGTCTCATACTCCACTGCAACTCTTTTCCCATCCTTATAGGCAATCACATCTGGTCCGTAAGCATTGTTGTAAATCTCATTCTTTATTCCATTTTCAGTCAGGTATCTGCTTATCAAGCTGACCATTATGTCATGCTCTGCGCTGTTCCTTGGCATTGCGATGTACCAAGTTCCTTCATAATGTGACCCTGTAACTACATGATAGTTTAGCAGACCTGTCCTTATCAGCTCAGCCACAGTGCCGATCGTTTCCTCTGGCGTAAAACCGTCTTTTCCCAACCTCTCAATCAATTCCTGCTTGCCTACAGCCTTTCTCGCCATCTCCATTATCCTATGGCTCGGGTCCCTCGCCCTTGCCTCAAAGCGCTCGCATTTCACTATCTTTGGGCTCCTATCCCTCGCCTCCTGCACCAGCGCGTAGCCTCTCGGCAGTTCCCTCAACGCCTTCCTCACTTCTATGAACCTGTTGTACTCCGTGCCTGCAGCAATCATGTTCGCAACATAGTTCTGTTCCTCCGGCTCCCTTTGTGCGAATGCAATCATAGTAGCCGCGTTGCTGCGTATCTCTTTGTCCAGGGCCTTCGCCCTCTGCGATATGGCTATTATGCCTATTCCGTACTTCCTCCCTTCTGCGACGAGCCTGCCCACTATTGGGCTGTCCTGCAGCTTCTCAGCCTCATCAATGACGATGTAGAACTTTCTCCTTCCTCTTACTGAATTTCCTGAAAGGGAATTTGTGTATATCTTCCTCAGCATGCTCTCCATGTACACGGCCTGCGCCTCTGTGCTGTGCAGGCCCTGCAGCGCGAAGACGCTCCTGCCGTGCATTATGCTCTCCATCGGTACGCTCCTCTGGAAGTTTTCGCCGGCTATGACCAGCAGACGCTTCTCCAGAGCGTCGAGCATATTCGCCTCCGGCTTGCTTCTCGCCCTGTGCTTGAATACCTTTATCGTGTACAATAGACTGTGCATGCTCGGCCTCGCGTCCTTGACGTTGCTTATCCAGTACGTGTAGCTTATGCAGCGGTACAGGGTAGACGCCTGCACCTCTCCGAGGTGCAGGATGCGCCTCAGCATGGCTGTTATCTCAGCCGTTCTTTCCCTCTCTGTCAGGCCGTCCAGGTCAAAGGGATTCACAGCATGCATGCCTGCATCGTATATCCTTGCCTTCATGTCCTTCGCGTGCTCCACGTACTCCGCATGTGGGTCAAGCACAACGAAGTTTGCTCCCATGCCTGTCAGCTGCACGAGTATCTGCTTGCAAGCGTTGCTCTTTCCGGCGCCGCTCTCTCCCGTTATCATTATGTGCGCGTTCAGGTTCCTGTCTGGATCGAGCCTCATTCCCCTGAAAAACACCCTCTTCCACTGCCATCTCAAAAGACCAAAGCGCCTTTTCAGGCGCAACTCGCGATGGACTTTGCCCAATATTATTGCATTTCTTTTTCTGAAGATATCGAATAGCATAAAATCACCGGATTCTTGGCAAGCTGTTTATACCTTGCCGCAGCAATACAAGCATGGACCAGATGAGCAAGCTGTACGGATACATGGCCTGGCGGGGAATAGCGACAGTCGTGATAATCGCCCTCTTCCTCATCGCCTCGCTGCTCTTCATAGGCTTCTACGCCAGCGGCTACAGCCTCTTTCAGAAGCTCGTGGTGCTGATTGTGGTGCTCGTGTCTGCGGGCACTCTCGTTTCCATACTCTGGATGGTCTGGATGAGGCAGGGTATGAGGCAGTTCAAGGGCCAGATGTGGAAGAAGTGGCCGAAGAACAAGGACTGGCAGTAGCTAAAGTCAATACTTAAAAACTCCTAGAACAAGTGTTTATCATGGCAGCCACCAAGGCCACCGACGAGACCAAAGGACTGGAGGGTCAACTCAACGTCATGCTCAATCATGAAGGGGCGTGGGCGCGCACGCAGGTGATTAGGCCTGACCAGATAGCGCATTCTGACCGCGAATCGCTTACCTCTCTCCTGCTTATCAGGCGCGGCATAGAAGACGATTACCTGCCGCATTCAGTAGGCAGGAAGATGGTCATCGGCGCGAGCCTGCTTCTCGAAGACTCGGGCAAGCCTGACAAGGTCGTGGCTGGGATAAAACAGACTGATGAGGGCGACAGCCTGCACGTTTACCTTGCATTCTTCTACTCAAAGGAGAAGTATGACAGGTTCGTTGACAGCTATGGGGGCATGGTGAGAGAGGAGCTGATAGGCTATCCTGGCCTGGAAAGCAAAGCCTTCCGCGCGGTCGTCGTCGGTCCGTTCGAGTTCAAGCGAGAGATAACGGGCGACTCGGCCACCGATGCCATAGACGGGCTGATAATCGGGATAAAGAAAGGTGCAAGCGAATCGCTGCAGGCAGAAGCCGAAGTGGAGATTCTTTCGTAGCTGGCCTAACCTTAATTTATTTAAATGGCAGAAACAAATGGATTCCGGGGATATTTTGGTTGGGGAGGACCAGAACAGGTTCCGCGCAAAAGCGCAGCGCCAGGAGCAGGATTATTCTATAAAAGTCGTCGAGCTGAGCGACTCTGTGCGCGGGAAGGAGCTACACCTTAGCACAGAGATGATAGAGCGCATAGGCAGGACAAGGCGCCACGCAGAGCAGATGGGCGCGATTGCCATCACTGATGCGGAGGGGCTGCCGGTCTTCGGCCAGCATCTGGGCTACGACATAATGGACAACGTCACGGGCAGGGTATCGGCGCAGGAGGTGCGTATCGAGGCCTACTACGAGCCGCCCTCGATGAACGAGAACTACGCTGGCATGAGGTTCACCGCTTACCTGCTGACCTCGGGCGACGACCTGGTCCCGAAGCTGGAGCCGTGCACTATGGTCTTCGACCCCTCGCTGGGGCTCCGCGAGACGAAGAGCTTTCCGATACGCTGGGCCGCCGAGCAGGTCATAAATGGCGTTTCGAAGAGCATGAAGGGCTACATACTAATGGACGGCCTTGACTTCGACCCCGAAGAGGAGGAGAATGAGGCCGAGGCTGCGAGCTACGCGTTCACGTTCGTCAGGGTTCCAGAATCCGCTTCACCAGAGCCAGCTCGCCCTTCGCGTCCCTAGGCGTTTCCACAAGCGGAGTCTCCATTATCATCGGCTTCTCCTTCATGCCGTCCACTTTGAAGAAATTCTCGAAGCCACTCCTGCCTATGCGGCCGAAGCCTATGTCCGCATGCCTGTCCAACCCTGAGCCAAGCGGATACTTCGCATCATTGAGGTGCAGGCAGTGTATGCGCTCCATGCCAAGCGTATCTGTCACCTCCTGTGCCACCTCCCGCTTGCTTATATCGTAACCGGCAGCGAAGACATGGCAGGTGTCAAGGCAGAAACCTATCTGCTTGTGGCCCACGCGGTTGTAGATGTCGACAAGCTCGTCGAGCTTTGAGCCCACGCTGTTCCTCTGGCCGGCCTCGTTCTCGAGCAGTATGGTGGCGTTGCCCGCGTGCCTCTCCATCTCGTTCACAGCAGCTGCGACCCTCTCCCTTCCTGCCTCTGCCCCCAAGCCCAGGTGGCTGCCGAGATGGACTATCAGGTATCTTGCGCCAAGCGCGTTGCACCTGCTCAATGCCTCTATCATCGCCTCCTTGGATTTCGCATACACATCATCCTTCGGCGATGCGAGGTTCGGAAGATAGGGCATGTGCACAAAGACCGGATTTATGTCGAAGGCCTTGGCCTTCGCCCTGAAGTTGTACATCTCTTTCTCGCTCAGCTCCTTCACCGCCCACCCGCGCGGGTTGCTGGGGAATATCTGCATGCACGTGCATCCTATCTCCTTGGCGCGGTCGAGCGCCAGGTCGTACGTTCCCGCTATTGATACGTGGTAGCCTATCCGCGGCGCCCCTCCCATGAGAACGAATCTATGCGCAAGCTATTTATTATCCGCATCTTCATCAGCAGCTGACGGGGAGAACACGAGAATATTTGCGCGGGCGAACGGCCAAAAGGCAAGGGACTCGGAGATAGTCGGATATGCGAGGAAGATGGCGGCGCTGCTGAAGGAAGACACAGGCATGGACCTCACCAGATGCGAATTCTCGGTGGAGAAAAGCGTCCCGGGCGAAGCCCTGCTGGAACTTGGCAGTGACCGCGTTACCATATCCAGGGAGGCGTACGAGAACAGCGAGGAGTACGGAAGGGTGGACGGCGTAAGCCTTGGCATGTACGTGCTTGGCGCGCAGATGTTCCAGACTGCGCTGATGCAGCATTTCCCTCATGTGCCCGATGAGATAAACAACCCGGAGATCGACGCGGCAACTAGGGCTGAGTGGGTGCTGATGACAGAGGCATACGGCAGGCTGTTCAGCGTGCGCTGCATATATGATATCAAGGGGGCCGAAGACGGCTGGCGTGAACACGTAGCGAACTACATGACAACAATACTTGCGCTGAGCGCAAGCGATCTGGACAGCCGGATGCCCGGATTCTTGCAGCGCTTCGACCCCAACCGCGAGACCATAGACGCGACGAATTCGTTCAGGTCGACGCACAGCTTCATACCCTACCTAGAGCCCAGGATGAACGAGCTGATGCAGCTCGACGAGGAGAGCCAGGTCGCCTATTCGGAGATAATGGCCAGCGTAGCGGCACTTGTGCTTTCGCCGAGCAAGGAGGCAGTGAGCGCCAACATACGCGGATACATGAACACCGAGCGCGAGCTAGAGCAGCTTGGCAATGAGCTGCTTTCTGTCAGGAGGCAGGGGCTTGAGAACGCAATGTCCGACCCGGACTGGAGATACAACTAGCTTTAGCAAAAGACGAAGCCGTAGAAAAAGAATAAATACAGAACGCTTGTAGAAAGAAAGCATGCAGGCGCTGCTGGAGCGGGGAGAGAAGGCAGAGCTCGCGATTTCCTTGCGCAGGGCGCTGCGCTATACCGGCGACCTCGTAGAGAGCGACGTGGAGCACTACAAGATAAGATTCGAGCCGATGGTCGTAATGGAGGGTCAGGAGCGCGGCCAGCTAATAGACCCCAACACGCAGGAAATTCTCGTAAACTCCAGAGTGTACAAGAGCCTCATAGAAAACAGCAAGAACGTGCCGAACCGTTTCGCATCATACCTGCTGGTTTACGGTATCTCAAGGGCGCTCACCAAAGAGCTCATAGCCACATCCGGGGAACTTAGCGTGAACGAGGTCATCTCTTTCATGCAGAGCACGAAGAAAGAAGAAAACCCTGTGCGCCTCATGGTTGATGCCACCGAAGGGCCCGCGATCGCCTATGGGCTGCTCAAGATAGCGTCGCTCATCGTACTTCATGATGAGAACAGCGAAGGTAAAAAATGGCGGAGGTTTGCAAAGCCCTATCTGGAGACCCTCCTTTCTGTCGACTCTGAAAACGTCATAAAGGCCGAGACAGATGCACGGCTGCGATACATAGACACGTGGGTTGAGGTCCAGAGGGCTGCAGAGAATCTCAAGCAGGGCGGAAACTTCGGCGAATACACGCTGAGATTCCTCGACAGCCTGAACGGCAGAACAAAAGCCCCAGATCTCCAGTCGGTGCTGCTCGGCGACATATTCGCATCCGCATACCTGCAAACTTTCACAAAGACCGAGCTCAAATGGGAGATAGGCATGTTCTTCTCGGACCAGCAGTGCAAGACAAAAGCGCTGAACCTCAGCACAGAGTGGCCCAGCATGATCGGGATGTTTTCCGAGCACAAGGCCCAATTTAATAAGATAAGCGAGGCGATCAGGAATTCCAGGAGGTTGCCTCCGGTTGCGAGCGACGTTGCAAAGGAGTGGAGCGAGAACTAGTTCCTTAATCTCTTCTTCGCCTGACTCCTCTGTCTCAGTACTGAAGCGGTAGCCGTTTCAAGGTACGTGCTCCTCTTGATGTCCTCCCACAGCGACCGTATCTGATCCCCGTCAACGCCCTTCATCTTGCCCATGCTGACCAGCTCCGCGAGATCGCCCGCGAGCCTTTCTCCTGCAGACGTCCTCCCGCGGCCTGCCCCGAACACGAATGCCGATGCCACCACATCGTCGTCTATCCCGTCTGGCAGCTTGCCAAGGTCGGTTCCCCTGAGCTCCTTCACAGCCCTGCCTATCATCTTGTCTGTCTCGCCGCGCTCGAGGTCGTCGATCGCGTAAACAAGCTTCTTGATATCCTTCTCGATGCGCCCCGCCCTGTCCGTCCCCGCGTATTCTCCAGTATCTTTATCTCTGCGCAGAGCGGCAAGGTCGTTGGAACGAGTCTCTGCGGGTTTTTCATAGTCCCCGTTCAAAGAGCTCTCTATTTTGACGTCCTTCCATCCCATGTCAGCCCGCAGGCCCTTGTACCTGTTCCTCACAGTCACCTCTGTCACACCCGCAGCCTCCGCAAGCTCCTTCTGTGTCTTCAGATCGCCGTTCTGGTTGCAGGCGATGTAGAGAAGCGATGCAGCAAGCCCCATCGAGTTCTTTCCCGCGATCACGCCCTGCTTTTCCTTCTCCTTTGCCTCCCTGTATCTCTCAATCGCTATCCTTTTCGTGCTCTCCTTCACTCCCGCAAGCGATCCCACCTTGGAAATGGCCCTGGTGACGTCGTCGACCTGCGCCTTCATGTCGGTCTCCCAGAAGAGCGTCCTGTAGTCTCTCGCTATGTCCTTCTTCTTGACCCCGGTGACTTCTGAGACGTCCTTGAGCGTCCTTCCCATGTCCTTGCTCGAGGCATAGAGAGACGCGGCCATCATGCCGGTGATAGATCTCCCGCGGATGACACCGCGCTCCAGAGCCTTCCTGTACAGGTAAGCGGCCTTCTCCTTTGCAGCTTGCGGAACGTGCAGCTTGTCCGCGTACCTGTCAAGCTCGACCATCGCCTGCCTGAGGTTCTTGTCCTGGGGCTCGTTTACCTGGCTCCTTGCGTCCCACTTTCGCATCCTTTCAAGCGTGGATCTCATCTCGCCCGTGATGTGGACTCCCTGGGCGTCGACGTTGTTCCAGCCTATCTTGGTAGCAAGGCCCATGTCGTGCGTTGTTATCGACTCCGGGGTGCCGAACTGCATGCCCTTCTCCCCAGTTGCCGGGTCCTCAGCGCGCACCGGGCCCGAATAGGTGTTCTCTTTCCTCACGTGGCCGTTGCTGCAGATTGCCTCGCCGCTCTCGTAGTCGTGCACCCATCTCTTGCTGCCGCAGTGCTCGCATATCGGTTCCTGCCTTACTTCAGACATTATTCCCCCTGAAACGGTGAAAAAAGATTGCAATTCCTACGTATTTAACACTTGCCTGCAGATACGTTTCGCGGCTACTGATACGGAGGCAGAGACCTGCCTCTCTTCCTCGCCGCTGTGTCGTTCGCTGCCTGGCCTATCAGCATGTACACGGCGGAAATGAGCTCCTGCCCTCCGTCCACCTCTTCCATGAGCGAATCCACGCCTATCATGTCAATGCGCCCCATGAAGTCCCGCACAGCCTCCTCAGGCTGCCTGCCGAACGGGTCTGCGTAAAGTATAGGCCGCTCGCCAAGATATTCCATCACCATCACCGACTTCTCGTAGATCACCCGGCCGGTGAGCACCTCCTTGCGAAGCGTCTTCGCGTCGCTCTTCAGCTCGCCCAGGATGGTGCTGACCACCATGTAGCCCATCTTCTCGCTCTCGGTCACCTCCTGCTCCCTGCTTATCTTGTCTATCCTTATCTTCCTCTCAGCCGCTATCTTGTTCGCCTCGTCCAGCAGCTCGTTCAGGTGCTTGCCATAACCGCCGTACTCGAAGTCTGCTATGCTGCCTGGTCCCAGTGCCACCTTGCCCTCCCCGAGCCATTCGCTCCTTGCGGAGTTAACTGCGTAAAGCATCATGCTCTCGTATTCTCCTGTTTCCTTTGCCTGTACCAGCTGCTCGTGCACCTCAGCCTCGATATGCACCTCGCTCTCATTTGAGGCGCGCAGCGACATGACAAGCGCGTTCCCGAGCTTCTGCGCTCCCTTTATGCCGCTTATCCTTCTCGCGAGCTTCTGCGGGCCCATGTTCGTCTTCCCCAGCTTCGTGCTCCTGCCCATCATGAATGCGCCGCCCAGGAGTTCGTCTGCCTTGGAGGCAACGCGCTCAAGCTTGCTGAGCTCCTCTTTTGCCTTGGCTTTGGCCTGCTTGGCCTCGCTTTCTAGCTCCCCGGTCCGCATCTAAGTGCCGTATTCCAATGAGAAAAAGCGCTTATTTAAGCTTTGGCGTGAGGCTCAGCGGGAAACAGCGTAGAGGACCTGCTGCTCCTTCTCAAGTGTCCCCTTGACAGGGTTAACCTTTAGCCCAAGTTGCTCCAGAAGCACCACTCCTATGAGGACCTTGTTTACCTTGTCGCTTATCCAGACAGTGTTGTAAGCAAACTGGCCGTTAAGAAATATCTTTATGTCACCTACCCCAACCTTCGTCGGCCCGTTGCCTGTGCTGATAAAGGTTTCATCTCTCACCTTCACGCCCAAATCCTCAGCCAGCCTTTTCGGTATCACTGTATTGTCAGCTCCCGTATCAATGAGCGCTCTGACCTTGGTAAAACTATTCGAGTTGACGTTTGTCACTTCTACAGTCACAAATACCTTTCTCACTTTTCCACTTCCCATAATGCTATTTTGCATGCAGCAAATCAAAATTTCTTTCCTGCAGGGCAGGTGGCGGGCTGTTCCCGCCAACGACAGAACCGTGCCTTTGCACCTGGTAGCGCAGCCCTCTCGGATGCACATACACACTCACCTCGTACCAAGCATCTCCGCCCGCGCGTGCGCTTTCCGCACACATGCCGGCGAGCTCGACGATCGTATGCACGATCTCCTCAAGACTGCTCGTACTGCACGCAACCTCAGACCCTGTCCTTCCCTGTCCATGCTTTCCACTCACGCTCATCTTTTTCACCCAGAAGCAGGAGCGGCTTATGCCGATGGCTTTCGCCATGTCACTTTTCTATAGCGATTGACCTACGCTCTTACCTGCTTCCTTTATACAAGTCAAAGCTTATATACTTATCTACAAGTTTAGGAAAAGGAATATAAGTTTTAACCCGCATAACATACTTGTTGGGGAAAACCCAACGATCACCCAGATGCAGGGGCGGCGAAAGCCGCCTCTCCCACAGGTCCTCGAATGAAAGCGCAGCTCTCAATTGAAGTCCTGATAGGCATGGCGCTCACGCTCCTGGTTGCGCTGACGCTGCTCAGCTATTTCTCAGGTTCGCGCTCCCTCATCTCTGACACGCAAAGAGCGCTTTCAAGCATCTCCGGCGCCGTAAGTTCCTACCCCGCAAGGCTGGCCGCCGGGTGAGCCCATGAAGATATTCATAATCTCGCTTGACATGCTCATCGCACTGCCGATACTCAGTGTAGCCATGATCTTCCTTTTCTCGAGCATGAGGGGCACGCAGAGCTACCTGCTCGCTCTCGGCAGCTCGCGGGGCCCAAGGCTGAACGCGCTCGTGGCTTCGCAGCAGATCTCCCAGGCCATAGACAATGGCGCGTACAACTATTCCACAGCACTGCAGCTCGCGGGCGGCATCTCAGCAAAGTACGGCCTTTCGTCCCAGATTCTCAACCAGGGCAGCATCCAGCAGTGCGGTAATTCCAATACCGTGTGCAGGCTGACCACGATCTCGGGAAACGCTTATCTTTTGGTGGTTAGCTATGAGGGCGCAAGCTAGTCTCGAGTTCCTGCTGATAGGCAGCGCAGTAGCGGCGATGAGCTTATTCCTCATAGGCTTCTACTCGAAGAACCTCTTCTCGCAGACCTCGGCGCTGGCTGCGATAGCGAACCGGTCGCCGAACGCGTCGTACCAGCAGCCTCCCGTGTTCTTCAACTACTCGCCGCTTACCACCACCTACTCCTACGCATCCTACTCAGCAGCGATATCGAACAGAAGCGAGAGGCTGAGCTACGGCATCGGCGCTCCATCGCCTGTGATCAACCTGACCCAGTTCAGCCACTGCTCCTACCACGGCTTCTACGGCGGCCTGCTCAACATCAGCCAGCAGTGCGGCACCTCCAACGCCTGGGAGTACCTCGCGGGCTACGACTGCTGGTACAGCGGCGCCTACTGCATAATTCCGCATGAGCTCAACTTCAGCACCGAAACAATCGCAGGTCAGCGCGCCTACGCGTACAACTTCACGCTTACACTTGAATCGCCCCTTGGGACAATGCGCTCCGAAATAAGCAGCGGAGAGAACAGCTCGCGCGTGATGCTGGGCGGCAGCGTGGTCGGCAGCGCAAGCGTGTCTAGCGTAAGCAGCGCAGATCCAGTTCCGAGCGTCGCACTCGCGGACAACAGCGGCAGCTACACCACAGCCAACCAAACCATCCTCTCGATCTACTCGCAGGACAAGAACACCCTCTTCCCAATGCTTGCGTTCTACAACGGCACTGGCGTTGGAGGCGAGACGCAGGCAAGCATAGAGCAGGCGATAGGCGCTTACGCCAGTGCCCAGCTGCACCTGGTAGAAAGCAACGGCACGAGACCCGCGTGCGCTGTTTCAGGAAGCGCATATACGTGCAATGCGGTCTCGCCGTTCCTCTACCTTGTAAACGTCACCCTTTCTCCGAGCCTTGGCCCATTCAACCAGACTGTCTACTACCTTGGCAGCGTGATCGATATCAAGAGCTGACCCAATGAAGGCGCAGTTCGCAACAATAGAGGCTGGCATCGCGTTCGCGGCGGTGATATCAGCCATCACCTTCGCCTCCGGAATTGTCAATTCGTCAACCGCGGGCCTCGCTGCCCAGTCAGCGTCATTGCAGAGAGGCATCGCCATATACGACATATTCAACGCGCTCCAGCGCAATGCCACGTACAACGACTGCGTATTGCAGCTCTACGACGGCGGCCAGACCGGTTGCATGGCAGGCATCGAGCAGAACCTCAGTGCGATATTCGGAATCGGCAGCATAAGCATAGGGATAGGTCAGAACGGCACGGCATGCTCGAGCGTGCCCCTCGCTGGCGCAAACTCAACAGCAGAGGTGTGCGTCTCGTTCGCGTGATAAAATGTCGTTCTACGGCCTTGTGCTGGTCCTGACCGTGCTCTTCATCTCGTTCTACCTGCTCGCGCTGATGAGCGAGGCAAACTACGTCTCGTGGATATCTGCAGCGTATGCGAGAAGCGCGCAGATTGTCCAGGCATCGGCATTGACACCGATTAAAATCAGGTAGTAGCTCAAAGCCGTGTTAAACCGGTATGAAAGCTGTGCCGTCTGAAAAACGACCGGCCCCAAGCCTTGGTGGGTTTGATTCCCACACCTAGCGAGCTAATACTACTATCCGCAAGCAAATATCTAACGTTTGTGGTTTTGGCGGGGGAGTGATTCGAACCCTCGACCTTCAGATTTCTTAGCGCTCATCGCAAAACTGCTCGCCACTCATAGTGCTTAGCATATGAGTCTGACGCTCTAACCAGGCTGAGCTACCCCGCCATGCGTTGTATACTATACTTATCTATAAATACTAAGTTTTGCATATAAAAGCGCATGGCCTCGGTGGTGTAACGGCCGCATGTAGGACTGTGGATCCTCAGGACCGGGTCCGACTCCCGGCCGAGGCCTTCAAACTGCAGGGTTGAATCCCGCAGAGTCAAGAGGTCCGCCGCATCCATCTTCAAGTCCCCACACCTTGGCTATCTGCGCCGCGCCGAAATTGTAGTTTACTATCAGATACTTCGCTTGGCCTGCGAAAGCAAACCATCTCCAGCAGTGGCAGCAGCAGGGCTGCGACATCTGCATCGCGCTGTCGAATACGGCCTGCTGACCAGAAGTGAGCGAGAGGTTCTGGTAGCCGAGCAGCCGTTTTGCAAGACTGACAGATATGTTGTACGGGTCTTTGGGTACAGCAGAAACGCCAGAGTAGTTGTGCAGCGCGTTCACCTGCTCGACGTAGCTCGTGAAGTTCATATAGCTGCAGCACGAACCCTGAAGATATGAGCCGTTGCTGAGCGAATCGACGAACGTAGGAAGCGCGCAGAGGTTCGTGTGCGCCTGACTCAGGGTTGCGAACCTCGAGCTGAGGTTCAGGCTGTCGTATGCAGCATTCGGCTGCGCAGTCGCATAGTGCGAGACAAAGTAAACGGATGCGACCGCCAGAAGCACCAGCACCAGCAAATACGCGGTCAAGCGCCGCCTCCTTTTTCCCATGCTGTACTCCTTGTGCGCAGTAATATAAATACTTTTTAAGCGTTCGCTGGCCAGTAGAAATGGTGACTGAGTGGTTTCCCAGCAGATAAACGTAAAGGCCGCGGCGATCGCAGGGGCTGTTCTCGGTTTCCTTTGGTTCCTCTTCTCCACACCCTACGGAGTGATGGGCGGTCTCGGCTATTACGGGATGATGGGATATATGATGGGCTACGCATACTCCGGCTTCGGATTCGTCTCAGTTGTGCTCGGCGCCATAATCGGCGCTGTTGCCGGGGCGGTTGTAGCGATCGTCTACAACTGGGCCGCGAAACTGAAATAATTCTAACCCGGCTTGAACCTGGCCAGCAACAAGGAGTTGGAGACTACGGTTACCGAGCTGAATGCCATCGCGAAAGCGGCAAGCAGCGGAAGGAAATTATACACGCTTATTGTAAAGAAGGGTATAAGCGCTCCGGCAGCCACAGGGATAAGCACAATATTGTAGCCGAAAGCCCAGAACAGGTTCTGCCTTATCTTGCTCATTGTCCTCTTGCCTAGCTCCAGAGCCACCACCGCGTCATTCACGCTGTTCCTCACAAGTATTATGCCCCCGGCCTGTATCGCCACCTCAGTGCCTGCGCCTATCGCTATGCCCAGATCAGCCTTCGTCAGCGCAGGGGCGTCGTTAACTCCGTCGCCTATCATCGCCACCTTCCTGCCCTCTCCCTGCAGCTCGCTTATCTTGCTTAGCTTGTCCTGCGGCTTCGCGCGCGCAATCACATTCGTGATTCCCAGCTGGCCTGCCACAGCGCCAGCAACCTTCTCATTGTCTCCTGTAATTAGCCACACCTGCTTTCCGGCATGCGTTAGCGCGTCTATCGCCTGCTTGCTGTCCTCCTTGAGCACGTCAGCGAGAGCTATCAGCCCGATGATGCTGCCGTTCACTCCCACGACGAGCACCGTCTTGCCCTGCGCCTCCAGGTTCACCAGCCGCTCGTTCGCTCTCGCCAATTGCCCCTTGTCGAAGAGATCGCGGTTGCCCACCTCTATCTCCATGCCACCGCTGTCCACGGCCACCACCCCCACCCCCTGCCTGTAGGAGAACTTCTTCGGGAAAGACATATCTATTTTCGATGCCTTCGCCTTCCCGACCACGGCCCTGCCGATTATATGTTCGGAGTTCATCTCCGCAACAGCAGCGTATCTCAGCACGTCCCTTTCTCTGCTGCCCGGCATTGCAACAATATCAGTAATCTCAGGCTTGCCCTTGGTCAACGTGCCCGTCTTGTCCAGTACGACAGTGTCTATGCGACTCGCCATCTGCAGGCTCTCTCCGCTCTTGACCAGTATTCCGTTCTTCGCCGCCCTTCCAGAGGCTACCAGCAACGCAGCTGGCGTGGCTATTCCGAGTGCGCATGGGCAGGCGATTATGAGAACGCTCACGAAGATGAGCATCGCCACGCTTGCGCTCACTCCCGCAAGCACATACCATCCAAGAGCCGCAAGTATGCCTATCAGCACCACAGCAGGAACGAAGTACGATGATATCTTGTCAGCGAGTTTCTGTATCGGCACCTTGCTCGAAGCGGCATCCTGCACTATCCTTATTATCTGCGCCAGGGCAGTGTCCTCTCCGACCTTCTCAGCCCTGACTCTCAGCGCGCTGGTGGAGTTTATCGTTCCGCCCGTCACCTTATCGCCTTTCCTCTTCGTTACCGGCATGCTCTCCCCGGTTATCATCGACTCGTCAACCGAGCTCTCGCCCTCCAGCACCACAGAGTCTGTCGGTATCTTCTCTCCTGGCTTGACCAGCAGCACGTCGCCGGCAGCCACCTCCTCGATCGGCTTGTCAACAACGTCGTTTCCACTTACCACGTGCGCGATTTTGGGCTGCAGCGCTACCAGCGCAGATACGGCGCTCGACGCGCGCGTCTCCGCGAGGCGTTGCATATACGTACCTGTGAGAATGAGCGAGATTATTATCGTCGAGGTGTCGAAGTAGATTCCGCCGGCAGGGAAGAAGGATGGAGCGAACACCACTACAGTGCTGTAGGTCCAGGCAGCGCTGGTGCCTATTGCTATGAGCGTGTCCATGTTGCTCGATCTGTTCCTTATCGCATCGAGCAGACCGGCATAGAACCTCCTGCCCGAATAGAACTGCACCACGCTCGCGAGCATGAACATCAGGTAGTTGCCGTACGAAGCCGAGACTACGTAGGTGAAGATCGCCACTATGACAGTCAGCGGCCATGCAACCTCAAGCGCGCGCTTCAATCCGGCAAGCTCCCTCTCGGGCTTCTCGAACTGCAGCTGGCAGGTAGTGCTGCAGAAGTAGTACTTCCTGCCCTGCCGCTCGCTGGTTAGCCTAGTGCTACTCTCATCTACGTGCATTCCGCATACTGGGTCTGTTGCCATGGGACTTACTTAGTTTTTCCTTCCTTTGCGACGAGCCTCATTCCGCATTTCGGACATTTCCCTGGCTTATCTGAAACTATCTCCGGATGCATCGGGCAGGTATACTCCATGATAATGATTCTATTTCAATTCTTAAATAGCAGTACGCAGCAGCTAAAATAGGTAGACAGCCCAGAACCTCATTATCTTCTTGACGAATATGTTTATCGGGTTCAGGTTCTTCTTTATGTCCTTGATCATCGGCTTGTAGCGCTGCTTCTCCTCAGGCGTGAGCCTGCCCTCCTTGACTATCTCCTGCTTCTTGCCTTCGACTATCTGCGTCTCGGTCTTGCTTATCACGTCCTTCTTCACCATTCCGTACCACTCGTCAAGGGAGCTGCCGGCCTGTTTTATGATAGCCATGAAGTCGCCCATCTTTATCAGCCTCTTCTTCCCGGTCCTGTCCTCCTCAGCCGCGACCTTCAGCGCCGCCTTGTCGCATATCGCGAATATGTCTGCCTGCGAGAATCCCCATGTAGCGCGTGCCAGCCTGTCGAAGCTCGTGAACTTCGCCAGCGGCATCTTCTTCGTGTTTAGCTTGAATGCGTCCTTCCTTGCCTTGTAGTTAGGTGCCGGTATGTAGATCGCCTCTCCGAACCTTCCCGGCCTCTTCAGTGCCGGATCCATGTCCCACGGCTGGTTGGTGGCGCCTATTATGAATATGCCCTCCGGGTTCTTCTCCACGCCGTCCAGCTCGGTGAGGAACTGGTTGACAGCCATGCGCATGTTGCTCTGCTGCTCGCCTTCGCGCTTCGTCCCAAGCGCGTCTATCTCGTCAGCGAAGACTATGCACGGGGCGTTCTTCCTTGCCTGCTCGAAGACAGCGTGCAGGTTCTTCTCGGTGTTGCCCGCGTACATGTCGACTATCTCGTTTATGTGCATGACTATGAACCTTGCCTTCGTCTCTCCGGCTATCGCCTTGACCAGGTAAGTTTTGCCGTTGCCCGGAGGGCCGTAGAATATCGCGCCCAAGCCCAGCTTCTTGCCGTAGGCCCTCAGCAACTCCGGCTTTGTAAGTGCGAGTATGATGTTGTCATGGATCATCTGTTTCGGCTTGTCAAGGCCGACGACATCTTTGAATGTCATGTCCGAGGTGAACCACGCGACCTTCTTTATCTGGCCCTCCTCCACTACCGTCTGCGTGATGTCCTCTCCCTTCATCTTCGCCCCCGGAACCGCGCCCTTCATCTTGTCCTTGAGCATCTTCAGCCTGTCCTTCGCCTGCGTATAGTTGGGGTTGTTCTTCAGCGACTTCTCGTACCACTCCTGAGCGCCAGCGAGGTCGTTCTGGTACTCGCTTATTACGCCCATAACGTACGGCGCGTCGGGGGCGTTGGGCTCAAGCTCCATCACCTTCATCGCGTCGTTAGTCGCCTTCTCGTACTGGCTCTGCAGCGCGTACGAGAGCGCGCGGTTGAAGTAGGCGCTTGAGTACTCCTCATACTTCTCTATCGCCTGTGAGTACAGCGCTATCGCTTCGTCGAACTTATTCTCCTCGAAGAGCTTGCCCGCCTGGTCGTAGACCTCCTTTGCCTCCGGGGGAGGTGTGTTGACAGGTGGCTTGCCCTTTCCGCTTGCCATGAATATCACTACTTTGCTTTCTTAGTATTGATTTTCGGCATATTTATAATATCTGGCTGGAGCTGCTCATCAGGAGTGCCTGGCAAGGGGAGTTATATCCTCGAGTAACGTTTTTGCCTTTTCAGGGTCAAGCCTATCGCGCGATTCCCATAGCTCCGTTATTTTTCTTCCAAGAATTGTGAGTCGTAGCAAAGTATCAACGACTTCGAAGTGACTTTTCACATCTATGCCTGGGGAAATGCTTAGAAAATCAGTGTCAGGTTCCTGATAAATATCTGCACATCCTCTGAACGTTCCGAAAAATCCCTTCTTCGAAACCGCAATCTCATAACCTCGAGATCCACGATATTTGGCAGAGAATCCGAGATCTCTGGCTTCGCTAATAAAAGCAGACATCTCCTCTTTATTTAGCCTAATGGGCAGGTCCAAATCAATAGGTTCTGTGTATCTGATGCCAAACACAGTTCCCTGATCAAACCCCTTCCTTTCACCGTGCTTCAGTATCCATGACAAGCTATCACGTAGACCAGTGAAGTCTCTTGCTTTTTAAACATTGTTACTCATTCGTTTTGTCGTCTAGAAAGGCATTCAGCGCCTTATCGACTGCACTCACGTGCCTGTTCTCCCTCCTTACCGCAAGTAGCTCGTACTTGCCGAATTTCTTGAGCAGCTTCTTCGCCTCAAGATTGAGCTTCTTGAGATTCTGGTCCTTCACCCTGTAATTTCCCGAAAGCTGGTTCACAACCAGTTCGCTGTCAGAATGCAGGACAATCTCCTCACCTTGGTTCGCCATAACAGCGGCCTTCTTCAGCGCGGCGACTATAGCCTTGTACTCGGCCACGTTGTTGGTGCACACGCCGTTGTAGAATACTCGCTTCGCGAGCTGCCTGTCCCTGTAGTCCAGAATAAGGTAGCCGGAGGCGCTCTTGCCTGGGTTGCCGCGTGATGCGCCATCCGTGTAAACGTAGAGTGTCATGCCATCACAATGAGGAAACATAGGATAATATCGCTGTGCCCGCTATCGCAAGCAAGATTCCGAGCCACTGGTTCCATTCCGGTCTTTCCCGCGATAGCGTCAGACCATAGGTCACGGTTACGGCTCCGGTCAGGCCCGACAGCACTGAGATTATCGGCAGAGACATGGCATTCACGTATATTCCATAGAGGTAAACCGAGAGCGCCACTCCGTCCGCAAGCCCCGCGACAGCAACAAACAGAAGTATGCGATGTTTGGGCACGCGAAGCTTCTGCCTTGTCGCCCATCCGCCTACGAATGCTATGACTGCAGGCAGTGCGCGCCACATGAAGCTGAGAAGCAGGAAGCCTATTATCGCAGCATAAACTGCCGCGAAGATGCTTGGCACTCCCAGGAGTATCATCGCAATGAGCGAGCTGCCCACACCTGCGGCAAGCGCTCTTTTCCTCACCTTCAGCATGCTGAATTTAGTGGATATGAGTATTATGCCGAACACAGTGATCGCGATTCCTAGAATCTCAAGGCCCGAAAGCACCTGGCCGAGCACCAGAACGGAGCCCAGCACTATAACCACAGGATACGAGCTCGAGATGGGAGCGTTTATTGCGAATTCACCCTCCCTGAATGCCTTGTAGTAGAACAGCGCCCCCAAGAATATCGGAATCGAAAAGGCTGCACCGTAGAGCAAAGCTGTGATGTCTGGATGCGGCATCGAACCGAGAAAAAGCAGCGCAACAAATATCGTGGTCCCTCCGAAAAGAAACACGTAGGCATTGGTGGCGTACTCGCCTATCTTTCTGGAAGCCAGGCCCGCAAGATAGTCGGAGGAGCCCCACAGGAAAGCGGAAACGAGCCCGACTATTACTGGCAGGTAGGACATTGGCTCATCAAAGTTTTCTCAGCGCGCCCACTTTTCCGAAGTCAAGTATCTCGTCCTCGCCCAGGCATAGCGCCTCCATCGTGTTCACGTCAAGCATGTCGTTGAAGACAGGCGCCATTTCGCCTACATTTCCCTGGTTCACGTCCACTCCCTCGGCAAAGTAGTTCATCGCAGGCAGTATTATTATCCTTCTTCCGTCGCTCAGCTTGCCGTAGAGGAAGCACCTTATCTTCTCCTTCACGCCCACCCTGTTGTACACGCCTATCGCGGGATGCAGGTGGCCCATGATGAGCATTTTGCCTCCTCGGCTCTTCGGCGCTTCCTCGCCGTGGAAGAACAGGTAGTCGCCGAGCAGCGCCTCCTGGGCGTATATCTCGAAGCGAAGCGCCGGCCTGAACCTATCTATAAAGTTGTCGTGGTTGCCCTTGATCAGCGTTATCTTCTCAATCTCCAACTCCTCCCTCAGGAATTTTATGAACTCGCGGAACTCATTGAACTCCTCTACGTGCACGTCCGAGAACTCGTTCTTTATGTCGCCTACAACAATGACGTTCTTTGCGCCGAACTTCTTCACCGCATCAGCCATCGTTTCCTTTATCTTCCTGAAATTCATCTTTGGCACAAAGCTGCCCCTTCCAGCCATGACGCCCTCATAGCCGAGGTGCAGGTCGGAGCAGACTATGGAATTCAGGGATTTAATGTAGAGCAGCGGAAGGCCGTCTCCGAGTTCGATGTCGCCAGTGAGTTGCATCAACCATACCTCTTGCTTATCTGCTGCATCACGTGCTTGTGCAGCTCGCGCAGGTGCTTTCTCCTGTCCTTCATCATCACCACATCGGCCTCGCCGAAGGTCACCATCACGTGGGAGAACGGCGACGGAAAAGGAGTTTCTATTATCTCGTATGCGATCTCGCCCTCCTTCAACTTCTTCAGTATCTCTCTTGCGCGAGGCAGGTCCATAACGTCCTCCATTATCTCCCTATATGTCTCCTTCAGCACCGGGAAATCGGGGCTTATCTCCTCCGCCGCCTTCATCACAAGCTCGGAGTTTATCTGCTGCCTCTTCACGCTTATCTGCTTGCCCTTGTAGTTCCTCAGCACCATGAAGGCGCGCACAGCCGCATGCCTGAACCTGCGCTTCATCATCTCCGTCCTTCGCACGTTGCCCCTTATGATGCGCACTGCATCGCTGTTCGTCACGTTTGACACGAGCTTCGATATGTCATCCCTGCTCATCTTGAGTTCGGCTCCGGTGACAATTACGAATCCGTTGTCGTTTATCATTATGCCAATATCTGTCTCGAACATGTCGCTGGCCTCTATGGCGAAGAGCCTGGAGAGCGCGTCGTTCACGCGCCTGCCGTAGAGACTGTGGAATATGAGGTAGCTCCGCTCGCCTTTCTCATCCGTTGTCTTCTCTATCAGCATGAGCCTATCATTGGGCACATGTTTCGCGAAGAGCAGCTGCTCTGCGAAGTATGAGACTATGGAGCTCTTCGTGCTCTTGTCCATCGGCATCGAGTCAAGTATTTCCTCCGCGGTTTTCCCTCCGGCGAACTTGCGCTTCTTCAAGAGCGCGGCTATGCCCTTCACTCCGCGCAGCTCCTTTCCTACAGCATCAGCGAGCTCGCGCCTGAACCTGCCTATCTCAATTGCGAGCTCATATGTGAGCGGCAGCTGCTCCGAGAACCACGGAGGTATCGTCGGTATCTTGGTCTCCGCCCTTGTGACATAGGCTTTCATCTCCCTGCTGTGGTCGAACCTGTACAGCCTGCCGCCCAGCACGAAGATGTCCCCGGGCTTCAGCCTCGAGAGGAACTCCTCCTGTATGCTCCCTATCCACCTGTTGCCCTCCCCGTAAACGTTCACCGAGACCTCGTCCGGTATCGTGCCTATGTTGAGGAAGTAGATCAGCTTGGTCAGCCTTCCGCGCCTGCTGATTGCGCCCTCGTTCGCATCGTACCATATCTTAGCGTACACGCGCCTGCTCTCCAGGCCGACGTAGCTTCCAGAGAGGTACTCTATGAGCATCATGAAGTCCTTCCTGTCGAGCGAGTGGTAGGAATAGGCGCGCCTCACTAGCGCGAATGCGTCATCTATCTTCCATTTCTTCGTGAGCGCCATGCCAACTATGTGCTGCGCCAGCACGTCCAGCGCGTTCCTCGGCACAGTGAACGAGTCCAGCTTTCGCTTCTTCGCCGAGTCGAGCATCACCGCGCACTCCACAAGGTCGTCGCGGTTTATCGCTACTATCTCGCCCTTCGCTATATCGGAGAACCTGTGGCCGCTCCTTCCTATTCGCTGTATCGCCCGGGTCACGCTCTTTGGCGAGCCGAGCTGCACGACGTTGTCTATCGTGCCGATGTCTATCCCCAGCTCCAGGCTTGTCGATGACACCACGCACTTGAGCTTGCCCTTCTTCAGCATCTCCTCAACGTCCAGTCTCGACTCCCTGGACAGGGATCCGTGGTGCGCAGCCACGTGCTCCTCCCCATACTTGAACCTGTGCATCAGGTTGTAGACCACGCGCTCCGTGCCGCTCCTGGTGTTGGTGAAGATGAGCGTGGTTCTGTTCTTCTTTATTATGCTGTTGAGCGTCTTGTATATCGATTCGTCTATCTTCTTGTCGCTCGCGTTCACTATGTCGCTGACCGGGCACATTGTCTGATAATCCATCTTCTTGTCCCACGTGGCATCTATTATGTAGCAATCGCGCTCCTTTCCGTCGTCGCCGTAGCCCACAAGGAAACCTGCTGCGGTTTCGAGCGGGTGCAGCGTTGCTCCGAGGCCTACTCGCGTGAAATCTGAACCAATGAGGTCCGTCAGCCTCTCCAGCGACAGCGAGAGGTGCACTCCGCGCTTGTTGTTCGCAAGTTCGTGTATCTCGTCTATGACCACGTACCTGACGCTCTTCAGGTTCTCGGCGAATTTCTGCGCGTTGAGAAGTATGGCAAGGCTCTCCGGAGTGGTGACGAGGATGTTTGGCGGCTTCCTGAGCATCTTCTGCCTCTCTGCCTGCGGCGTGTCCCCTGTCCTTATCGCCACGCTTATCCTCTTGACGCTCTCTCCGAGCTTCTTGTATATGTCGTCCAACGGCTCGTTGAGATTTCGGTAGATATCGTTGTTGAGCGCGCGCAGCGGCGAGATGTACACGCAGTATATCTTGTCCTCGAGCTTGCCCGCCTCAGCCATGTCCATCAGGTCGCTGAGTATCGTCATGAATGCGGAGAAGGTCTTTCCGCTGCCCGTCGGCGCAGTTATGAGCAGATTCTTCTTCTCGCGCACCAGCTTGAACGAGTAGAGCTGGGGCGGCGTCGGGTCCCTGTACTTTTTCTCAAACCAGTCACGAATGTAGAAGTTGAGCGCACCCAGGCTCTCGCTTCTGCTAAACGGCTTTTTGTAGTACTCTATCATTGTAAAACGCGGCTGAGGGACTAGCATTTAAATATTGCTGCCATAACTATTTAATCTCGATTCTATGGCGAAAAGACCCGCTCGATCCTCGAGCAACAAAAGGCTCGACGCGCTTCTCAGAGCGCAAAGGATGAACGAACTGCTGAAAATCGGCGGCGTCCAGACGCAGGCGCTTCTCGACAGTGCCGGAGAGAGCAGACCCACAGATGAGACGCATGTTGTGGAGCTCCTCGAGTCGGAGAGATACAAGAGATCGGAGATGAGCGAGGGCAAGACGCGCAAGCCAAAGAAACCCGCCCGAAAGCAAGCGAGGCGCCAGTCAAAACACATTCCAAGAAAGCGCAGAAGGTAGCGGGCCTGCTACTCCTCTTTCTCAGCTCTTTTTCCAACGGAGAGCTTGACCCCGTTCGTGTCCCTGGTTATCGTTATGTCAAGGTTCTCGCTGCCAAGCATGCGCCTCAACTCGTCGTAGGTGTACGAGCCTATCTCCTCCTTGCGCTTCTCCTTGATCACTTCGGCGCGTCTCGCCATCAGCGTATCGCGCTTTATCTCCGCATAGCCAAGAGCAAGCGTGGGGTTCTGCACCGCGTATATGTCCTCTATGCCCTTCTCTATGGGCTTGTAGCCCTCGCTCTGGTAGATGAACGGCAGCACCGCCTGGAACTCAGATTTGATGCTCTCCACTATCCTGTCCACGTTCCTCTTGCTGCCCGCAATGACGAAGTCGTCGCCGTTCAGGAAGCCGACGAAAGTTCCCTCCATCTCCCTGGCCTTCACCTTCTCCTGCAGCAGCTGCGATGCAAGCCTCAGGATAGTTATGCCGGCCTCGTTCCCGAACTTGCTGGCGAAGCTGGCGAGTCCCTCTACTCTCAGCCTTCCTATCTCATAATCCGAGTCAGCCTCCTTAACCGACTTCTCTATGCTGTCGCTTATCCTGTCCTCGTTTGGAAGGTCGATCAGCGGGTCGAACTTCTTGCCCTTCTTCTTCAGGAATATTGTAACCAGGCTGCGGAGCTCGTCGGGGTCGAAGGGCTTCTTGATGTAGTAATCAGCTCCGTACTTTATGCCCTTGAACCTGTTCGTCGTCGCGTCCATCGCGCTGACTATTATCACCGTAGTCTCCCTGAGCGCCTGGTCCTTCTTTATAGATTCGCATATCTGCAGCCCGTCCATCCCCGGCAGCATCAGGTCAAGCACTACAAGGTCCGGCTTCTGGAACTTTATCTTCTCCATCGCCTCCCTGCCGTCGTACAGTTGCGTCACGTCATAGCCCGAACCCAGCGCTATCGTCATGAGCTTGTTGATGTTCTGGTCGTCCTCAATCACGAAGATCCGCTTTATGTGCTGCGGCTCCTGGAGCATGTAGTATGTGGGTATGCCCCCGCTGCTCCTAGATGCGAGCGCGCTCGCCTTCACAAGTTCGGTGAGCGCACGTTTCAGCGTGTCGTTGTCAATCTCAAGCGAGGAAGCGTAGTCCTTTAGCTCGTTGTAAGTTACTTCCTGCTTGTCATTTACGAGGGACATTATGTCTGATTCAACGTCCTCAATACCTTTCATGACGTTCCCTGGTCGCATAGTTGAATGGGTAACGAAAGTATAATATTGTTTGTTATGGAAAAGCGTAGAGTAGAAGAAAGGTGACCGTATGGCAATGCAGAAAAGGCAGTTCAGGCTGCCAGCTTGGAGGCTCTCTCTCAGGCAGATCATAGGCCTGGTTGCTGCGCTTATAGTGATATACATAGCCTACGGCATCCTGCTGCCCAGCGTGGTGACGATAACGTCCACAAGAAGCCTTACCCTTTCAACAAACCAGTCGCAGCTCATAAAGATCTATAACGGCAGCCCCGCTGATATGAAAGTCGTTTCCTCATCGTCCTCGAGTGCGTCCTTCTACCTGACCAGCGTGCCAGTGCTGTACGGCCCGGTGGTGTCCTTCTCGCTTTCTCCGCAGGCAAGCCTCAACGTAAGCTCCAGCGGCTCAGGCACAGCTGACATGAACATAAAACTTGTATCTAGCAGCAACAGCAGCATAACAGTCGAGATAACCCCGCTCACCGCCGCGCTCGGGATAAAGCCGAGCAGGGGGGTAACCCTACTGAATCCCGCGAGCCTGAGCAACATAGGCACGTCCAACATAACGATAACTACGCTCTCCACGGTCTCAACCACCTCGACGACAACCACAACGATATCCACGAACAGCACACTTGTGTTGTTCCAGCAGGCGCTCACTCTCATGAACAAGACCGGCACCGGCGTGCTCATGAAGAACTACGCGGCGCTTTACGCCAAGGACGTGGCCTGCACCCCGAGCGTGTACAACGCAACATACACGCAGTACTACAGCAAGCACCCTCCTGCTCCGGTGGACTACTACAACGTAAGCCTTGCGACCCCGACAGGCATAAAGATCAACGAGAGCAAGCTTTCGAAGACAAATGTGCTGCTTACCTATTCCACGGTATCGCCGTCTCCCGGCACAACAGGCACGGCAGTGCAGGCGATAATCAACACCTCCTCGTCATCGTTCATACAGAGCCTGTCGTTCACTGGAGTCTACGCCGGCTTCAACTACACAATACTGAACAAATCGTACGCGTTCCAGAGCAAGATACTGAACAACTGCGGCGCATACATCTCGCCTCCGTAGTTCCAGCGGAGTAAGCGGCTATGCCTTCTTCTTAGCCTTTCCTGATATAGGAAGCGTGAACCAGAACGTGCTTCCCTTTCCCACTTCCGAATTCACCCCAATTTTACCTCCGTGAAGGTTCACTATCTCCTTCGCTATCGAGAGTCCTAGGCCTGTGCCCGAGCCCTCCTGCATGATGAGTCCCTTCCTCTGGACCTGGAAGAACTTCTTGAACAGCTTCTTCGTGTCCTCCTTGCTTACGCCGCTTCCGGTGTCGATGACCTCGACCTTCACGAACTTGCTCTTCTTGCCTGCCCTGGAGATCTTGACCCCTATGCTTCCGTGCTCGGTGAACTTTATCGCGTTGCCTATCAGGTTCACGAGCACCTGTATCAGCCTGTTGGGATCGGCCTGCACCACGGGAACGCTGTAATCAACGCTGACATCGAACTCCAGCCCCTTCTTCTGCGCGAACTCCACCAGCGACTCTATCGCCTGGTTCTTGAGAAGCGCATTGAAGTCCACGTCCTTTATGTCGAGCTTGATCCTCCCCGATTCCAGCTTCGCGACGTCGAGTATCTGGTTTATCAGCTGCAGGAGCCTGTCGGCCTCATTTGCTATTATACTGGCGTAGCCCCTGTTCTCATCGCTGATCCCCTCGCTGCTGCCGGCGAGCACCTTGCCGTAGCCGTATATGCTGGTGAGCGGAGTCTTGAGGTCGTGCGAGATGTTCAGGAAGAACTGGCTCTTGTAGTCGCTCTCCTCCTTCATGCCTATGAACTTCTTGTCAAGCTCCTCCTTGTCCTCCTCGAGCTGGTCCAGCTTCATCTTCGTCGCCAGCTCCTTCGTTGTTATCATGTATCCAACAAGAGCGTTGTCGCTGTCCACCATGCCCCTTATCGACTGCTCGCAAGGTATCGGTGCGTCGCCTTCCTTGGCGCGCAGGTTCACGAACACGTGCTCTATCACGCCACTGTTCCTTGCGAGAGACAGCGATGAGCTGAGCTTCTGCTGGCTCTCCTCATCCGCGTAAAGCGAGACTAGCGCGCTGCCGCTCAGTTCGCTGTTGGTGTAGTTGAGCAGCCTCTCAGCGCTTGAGTTGACAGACCTTATGTAGCCCAGGGCGTCTATGTTGAATATGGCGTCGCTTGCGGTCTCAACGAGGCCCTCGAGCGCTCCCTGCATCGCGCTCACATATTTCTCTATGTTGTTGCTCGAGAGGGTGCACGAGAAGCCGCCGAACTGGTTCTTCACCAGCACCGCCTTCGTGTCCACTGTGACATCGTTGCCTATGTTCAGGCGCAACTGCCTTGTCAGGGTGTCTCCGAACGAGCTCACCTCACCGGCGAATTCCTTGTCGTCGTATGCGAGGTCCATGAGCCTCCTTCCGACTATCTCGTCCAGGCCGAGCTTCAGCACCTTGCCCACGTTCCCGCTGGACCAGAGCACTGTCGTGTCCTTGGCAAGCAGCATGAAGACCTCGTTGCTGCTCCTCTCCGAGAGCCTTACCTTCTCCTCCAGCTCCTTGAGCTGCGTGACGTCGTAGAGCAGCAGATGCGAAAGCCTGTCGTTTATCTTGCCGCAAGTCGCCTTGTACACCCTGCCCTGCTCACCGTTCTCCCTCACCTCCGCTGCGGAGCCCTCGCGCAGCGAGTAGAGCATGTTGCCGTCCACGTTGAAGAACTCGCTCACGTTCCTGCCCACCATCTCCCTCTGTGTCTTCCCGAACAGCCCGCTCGCGCTCTTGTTAGCCCTGATCACTACCCCGTTCCTGTCTATCAGCATCTGCGGCGCGTAGGTGTTGAACGCTGCATCGAAATACTTCGCAAGGCTCAGGCTTCGTTCCCTTTCCACCTTCGCAACGGTCTGATATGCGAGCAGTTCTGTGGCAAGCGTGAGCTTCGAGACAAGCGCGTTGTCGAACCTGTCCTCCTGCTTCGACAGGAATGTGGCGACAAGCACCGGCTTGCCCTCTATAGCCACTGGAAGCAGCATGCAGCTCCTGAAGCCGAGGTTGTAGTGCCTTATCAGCTCCGGGAACGCGGAGTAGCCGCTCAGCCTGTTGTCAACGTAGGGCTTGCCCGTGTTGATCGCGAACTCCTCAAGTCCTGACAGCTCCGACTTCTCCTGGTAGGCGTCCTTGACCGATATCTGATCCACGCCGATTGCGTACTGCAGCCTTGCCGCGAATTTGCTAAGAAGCTCCTCGCCGTTGCCGCTCTCCTTTCCCATAGCGAAGAGTTCTGTTATGAGCTGCTCGATTGTCACAGTTTCCTGCATCATGGTCGCAATATAGAAAACCATTGCCAAATTTATATAGATTTGGCTTGCAGAACGGGGTTAGCTAGCCTATCTCGAAACCGCACACAAGAAACCCAAACTTGCCTTCTTCAAGGACACTATTTCAAGTCCAGCATCTTCTATGATCTTTCTGAGCTCCTTCTCTACGAGCCATTTTACCTTTATTCCCCCAACATCTATCGTTCGGTTATCCATGTCAACTTCTCTGACCTTGACCACTCCTAATTTGCCATAATACGAATTAACAAATTTCTTTGTCAGGAACTCTCCATTCCAGCAAGTGATAAACAACAGGCCGTTATCTTTCATGACTCCTTTGACATCTTCCAGCAGTTTTGCAGGTTTCTCCAGGTCATTTATCACAGTGTTTCCAGTTAGCAGTACATAATCAAATTTCATTTCGTACGGCAAGCCAGTTTTGAAATCCCATACGCGAAGATCAGCCGAATCTCCTAGTTTTTCTTTTGCACGTCTTATGCAGGTCTTTGAAATGTCCAAACCGTATAGCTCTCTGAACCCTTTTTCCTTAAGCCACATCAGCGCCCTTCCGTCTCCACACCCAAGATCCAAAACCCGTTTTCTTGCATCTCTCAAACTACTCTTGATGAAATTTTCCTCCTCGCGATTCCACGTTGCCACGCGAGAATCAAGCTCTGGCCAATATTCGCCCCTATCGTTGCTTATGCTTGCGACTTTTTCCCAGACCTTCGCATTTCCCATATCTGATCTGTGAATTCCACTCTTTTTAAACTTACCCAATAAATTATCATTAGTGGCTCTGATGGAAGTAAGGCAGGTTTTCGAGGGAGTTTACAAAATAGACAGGAAGCTCGCCACGAAGAACCTTATAAAAGGCAACAAGGTCTACGATGAGGAACTCGTAGATTACGAGGGCGAGCAGTACAGGCTGTGGAACCCGTACAGGAGCAAGCTCGCGGCAGCGATACTCAACGGATTGAAGGACCTGCAGATAAGAAAGGGCTCCAAGGTGCTTTATCTCGGCGCCGCCACCGGAACGACGAGCAGCCACGTGAGCGACATAGTCGGCAGGGATGGCATAGTGTACTGCATAGAGATATCCGAGCGCAACATGCGCGAGCTACTGAAAGCCTGCGAATCCCGCGAGAACATGCTTCCCATGCTGCAGGACGCGAGAAACACCGAGGCCTACTCCGCAGATACAGGCACGTGCGACGTGCTCTACCAGGACATAGCAGCGAGGGACCAGGCTGACATACTGCTCAGGAACGCAGAGCTGCTGAAGAAGGGGGCGCACGCCTACGTGGCGATAAAATCGCAGAGCATAGACGTGACAAGGGCGCCGGAGCTCGTATTCAAAGGTTTCCTTGAGGAGGTTTCGGCAAAGTTCAAGGTTCTTGAAAAGATAGACATAGCGCCGTACTCGAAGATGCACCTCTTCGTCGCGCTCCAGAAAAAATAAAGAACCCCAGCCTAAAGTCTGGGGTATTTCCGAGAAGCGATGAAAGAGGCGTAATAGCGTGGTAATACAGACAACAAGCATACATTTAAATACATATAGATACATAGTATATCTGTGAGAAAATGGCGAAGAACGAAGAACTAATAGAGGCGTGCAAAGAATTAGCAAAAGAAGCTCTTGTATGGAAACAACTAAAGGAAGAAGGCAAGAGCGATGAAGAGTGCGCAGAAGGCTCTCAGAAAGGAGCGTGGGAAAACTATCTCAAGGTAGGAGGAAGCACTACGATGATAAACCATCAACTTGAAAAAGAAGAGGATTTCGGAGCGCAATACGAAAGACTATCTGGAATGTGTTTGTGTGGTCATCAGATGGTTGAGAACAAAGAAGGAAAACTATTCTGTTCTGATTTGGGTTGTTATAACTCAGTCCTTCATTCAATAGGTGTTTCAGTATGACTACACAAGAGTCCTTCATAGTCCGAGTCCTTGAGGCGAACCGCATAACGATACCACAGGAGTATGTGGAAGTCCTCAAGTTGAAGAAGGGTGACAAGGTCAGAGTCAGCGTGGAAAAGGTGAGGGAGTGAACGAAGACAGAATAGGCACGAGTCTCAAAGACTTGGGATGGAAAGAAAACCTACTTGTCAATACTGCATTAGCCTGCAAGGTAGTCTACGAACAACCAAGAAGCAAGAGTAGCGGAATAGATGTTTATCTCTCAACGCAATACCGTGATGTCTTTGTGCATTCTTTTGTAGACAAAGGTTATAGAGACAATTTCTCCGCTTTCAAGATTCTGAAAGATAGGACTTGTCTTGTCAGAATTGAAAGAAAGCATATCGTGATAATGGGATTGCCGACTCAAGAAATCATACATCTCTCAAGGAACAAACTTATTGAAGCACTAAAGGATGCAGATTTTCTTGCATACAAAAAGCGTGAGTCTATTCAAGTTTACAGAGAAAAGCGGAACAAGGATATTGTTTCAAAAATATTGATGGTATGAGAAACCAATTCCCGCACTTCAAGCCCGAAGCGAACTTCGGAGAGAAGCTGGACACGATAAGGCAGGAAGCCCACACGACATACAACGTCAACTACCATTTCGTGTGGATTCCCAAGTATCGCAGAAGGATTTTCGTAAGCAGAGGTTTGAGGACAATCTGCGAGGACATCATACGAGGTCAGGCAGAGTCAAGGGATTGGCACGTCCTCGCCTTTGAGATGCAACCCGACCATATACATCTGTTCGTGAGCGTTCCGCCGAAGAACAGCGCATCATACGTGGCAAACATACTGAAGGGAAACTCAAGCATACAACTGCGAAGGGTATTCCCGCAACTGAAACAGGGAATGGGCAAGAGCCTCTGGGCTGATGGTTACTACGTCAGCACGGCAGGATACATCAGCGAGGACAAGGTTAAGCGATACATTGAACAGCAGATGTTGAGGGCAAGGCAGAAGGAGTGGGACGCAACCCACAGGGGAAGGCAACGCAAAATCGGCGACCTTCTCCTCCCTACCCTGAAGGGCAGGGTTTCCGAAGGTGCATCGTAATGAAGGGCAACTGTTTAAAGCTTAGAGCGAGAAAATAGCGTGTTTGGATGCTGGATGTAGGAAAGTACGTGAGACTGCTTGCGAGCTACAAGCCGGTAGCGCAGCGCTGCCCGCACTGCAGCACCAACACCTTCTCTGCGAGCGGCAAAGCCGCTTCATGCAACTTCTGCGAGCAGTTCGTCGACATCACCGTCGCAGGAGCGCAGGCGCCGTTCGCTGTGGTGAAATCGCAGGTCGACCTGAAAGACTGGAGCTCCGCGCTCAAGAGCGCTGACCAGATGATGAAGGGAAATGCTGACTCGGAGCAGCTGTACCTGCTCGGCGTGTTCTACCTCAATCTCTCCTCCATGATGTTTGAGAGCAAGGACTACAATCTCAGCGGCTTCATGGAATCGAACGCGACAAGCATAAGGACCAGCCTCGACCTGACGATGAAGTGGAAGGAATGCTTCTTCAAGGTCGTAAAGATCGTGGGGGACGAGCAGAAGCACAACATGCAGATAGACCCAGCGCTAGTCTTCATGAAGTTCATGTCTGAGATAAGGCTGAAGCGCCTCGTTGACGCCGCACTGACGCTCAGGGAGCTGCAGGGCCTCGACAAGCGCGGCACCCTTTCCGAGTACGCGCTGCTTGTGTACAGCGTGGAGAAGAACACGAAACAGGCCGAGGTCAGCCTGAGCGTCTCTCTGGCGAAGGGCGAGATTAACGCATACTACTACCTTGCAAAGTACCTCGCGAAGCACAACAAGCTTGCCGAAGCAGAGGCCGTTCTCAACAAGCTCGGCGAGACAGCAAACGTATCCATGTCCCGCGAGCTGCTTTACAGGATAAGGCTTACAGAAGAGGCATCGAAGATGTGAGCTAGCCCTTCACAACACTGGACCTCGGCCAGCAGTCAAGCCAAATAACCAGAGATTGATCTGATAAGGGTTTAATACTAGCCTTTGATTGTCAAAACAAAATGAGAAATATACTTATAAAGCAAGCAAACGCAGATGGGTCTGACAGTATGAACACGACTAAGAAGACCGATTCTTCAAAAACACTTGAAAGATTGAAGACAAATGTGCTTAGCGGCTTGGCAAACGTGGACGAGATTAGTGTTTCTGGAGTTGGTGAGAAAATCGGGGTCCAGAATGCTCTTCGGATACATGTTGCGCCCAAAACCCCTATGGTGACAAAACAGGAATACGAGAAATTGTGCGTAACAGTTGAGAAGAAGATGGAAACTGGGAATCTGCCCAGAGGAAGTTATCAGGAGGCACACATATTAGGTGATGTAGACATAGCTCCGGCCGTAATCTTCTATGAGATTCCACAGGACGAAAATAATACGAGAGTATTAGTCACCATATGGCCAACTAAGATTTTGGCGAACGCCGTTGTTACTAAAAAAAGCGCGACAGACTTCCTAATTACGTTAAAAGAATCATTGGAAATGGCTCCTGAATTGTTAGATCCTGAATTTTTCGGAATAACAAGAAGGCCCATCGTCCAGAGTGAGGTGGAAAGAGATGCGAAAGTACTTAAAGAAAAGATGATTGAGCTGCTTTCTGATGCTGAGCTGCAGTCCTATTGTGCGAAGCATGGTCCTTTGCAACTATTGCCCATAACTCAAGGAAATGAAGGAGAGATGTACTATTTGTTTGTGGGTTTTGCTGATAATGAGTACAGCAGAAAAAAATATGGTAGCGACGTCGGTAAGCAGCTAAGTTTCTATCAGCGGGTTGATTTTAATTCTTTAAGTCTGAATAGCATTCTGGAAAGAGCTGGGGGAATCGAAGCACACGTGAACGATATTGAAGGTACTGTCAAAAAGATCGAATACGAGCTTGATAAAAACATATACGGACACCTGCCATTGAAGGCGCTGCAAGAAGGCAAGTTCGACTACAAATACATAGAAGGGCTAGCGGATCCCTATGCGCTTGTTGACCCTGAGGAAGCAGAGCATCCTGAACGGCACGGCTATTGGTTAAAAGGCAAAGGGGCCCTCACGCCTGAACTGCTTGAGAAGACTATCAGACACGAACTAGGCAAACAACTACTCAGAATTAGGAGCTCTTGAAGGTCTTGGCTGGTATCAGTCCTAGCCCTTAACTACTCCCATTGGGACATTCTTCGAAACGATTTTTGATATACCTGCCTTTTCCACAACTCCCACAACGTCGTCGACGTTCTTGTACACCCACTCCGCCTCCTCGCTGATCAGCTTCCTTGTCCTAACGCGTATCTCTATTCCCTTGCTCTTCAGCGACTCGAACGTCTTCTCGGCCGATATCTCCCGCAGGGCCTGGTGCCTGGACATGAGCCTGCCTGAGCCGTGGCACGTTGTGCCGAACGTTTCTTTCATCGAGCCCTCCTCGCCGCAGAGTACGTAGCTGCTCGTGCCCATGCTGCCCGGTATTATGACGGGCTGCCCTATGCCTCTGTACTCCTTGGGTATCCCCTCGCTGTTCCTCGGAAAGGCGCGCGTTGCCCCTTTCCTGTGCACGTAAACAGCAACCTTCTTTCCGTCTATGGTGTGCTCCTCCAGCTTCGCTATGTTGTGCGCTACGTCGTACAGCAGATGCATGCCAAGCTCGTCCGCGCTCCTGCCGAACGTCTCCTCGAAGCTCTTCCTTATGTTGTGCATTATCATCTGCCTGTTCGCGAAGGCGTAGTTGACGGCGCTGTTCATCGCAGCAAGGTAATCATCAGCTTCCTTGCTGCCGATTTTCGCATAGCTGAGCTCGCGGTCTATGAGCTGTATGTTGTTCCTCGCCTGGTACTCTGTCAGCGTGCGCAGGTAGTCGCTGCATATCTGATGCCCAAACCCCCTTGATCCGCAGTGCACCATAACCACGACCTGGTCCCTGTAGAGCCCGAACTCCTTTGAGGTTCTTTCATCAAAGATTTTGTCTACTTTCTGCACTTCCAGGAAGTGGTTGCCCGCGCCGAGCGTGCCCAATTGCTCAAGTCCCCTAGATTTCGCCTCCCTGCTCACCTTCGAGAAGTCGGCGCCCACGATCATCCCGTTCTCCTCTATCTTTTCCACGTCCTCGTTCCAGCCGAATCCCTTGCCTATCGCGTATCCGGCACCCTCCTCGGCTATCTTCTTCAGGTCAGATTCCGAGAAGCCGGTCTTGAGCCTGCTGCCTACTCCCGTGGGCACGTTCTTGAAGAGCGCGTCAAGCAACTTGCCTATCTTCGGCCTGACCTCCTTTTCCGTGAGGCCTGTCTTTATCAGCCTCACGCCGCAGTTTATGTCATAGCCTACAGCGCCCGGAGAAATTATGCCATCGTTCGCGTCGAACGCAGCGACCCCGCCCACAGGGAAGCCGTAGCCCTCGTGGCCGTCAGGCATCACGAGCACGTTTCCCACCAGTCCCGGAAGCGTTGCGGCGTTGGCTGCCTGCGAAAGCGTCCTGTCGCCCCTTATCTTCTGGAGCATGCTTTCCGTTGCGTACACCACGACGTTTGTCCGCATGCCCCTGCTCTCATCTTTCTCAAGCATGAACTTGACATCGCTCAGCTTCTTGAATTCCATAAATAGCAAACCCCGTCGGAAAAGCGCTATGATTTAACGCCGATTATAACGTCAACGTTTAAATATAACCCCAATATAGTAATAGTTGCAAGACATTTTAAGTTATCCCTGGCAATCAATAGAGTGCAGGGGTGGCGGAGTTTGGTCAAACGCGGCAGACTCAAGATCTGCTGGCCATAGGCCTGCGTGAGTTCAAATCTCTCCCCCTGCATATCCTTGCTTTCCGGGCGCTTAGGGTGGACTGATATGGCAAAGACGAGAACCAAAACAAGAAGGCCAAGGGCTACTAGAAAGGCAGCCAGGCGCAGCCCCGCGAGGCGCAGCGCTCCGGCCCACTCGGTGATAGCGAAGATAAAGAAGGCAAGGCTGAAGGACAAGGTGCTGCTCGACATACCTCACTATCCGCAGACCGAGGACTTCACAAGCTCTGCAGCCTGCGCGATGATGGTGCTCAAGTTCATAAGCCCGAGCTTCAAGTTCAAACGCGAGCAGGAATACGATATCTGGCAGGAAGCGGTCAACGGCAGCGTCTGGTATGGATCAAAGTACGGACTCGCTTACGCTCTCGCCAAGAGAGGAGCAAACGTTGGCATAGTGAGCAACACGAAGAACGAGGGCTACGAGAGGAAGATGGCAGTGTACGAGAACGTCAACCTCGATACGCTTACTGCTTCGTTCAACGAGATAAAGCAGAAGTCTGAGAACGCCGGCGTGGAGGAGGACCACGGAGTCGTTTCGCTCGCTTCGATAAAGAAGGCTCTTTCCTCAGGTCACATACCTATAGTGCTCATAGACGCGCGCATAGTCAACTCATATCTTGATTCGATGCCGCACTGGGTCGTTGTCAAGGGCTACGACAAGGACACTTTCTACATAAACGATCCGTACTCTGACAGCACGATAACCCTGGACACCAACGCTTTCAAGTCCGCCCTGGGCTTCGAGGACAACTACCACATGATAGCAGTGCATTCAAAGCCAGGCAAAAAGTAGAGATGCAATGAGCAAAGTCGCAGCCGCAAAACCTTCTGCTGAAGGTACGGGCCAGTTCAGGAGGCTCGCTCCGGAAAATTGGAAGGAAATGGTATCAGCCCATTTTGCTGATGAAGGCAGGGAGCTTTATTCGATTGCAGGTTTTAAGGGCGAGGCTCTGGAGGCCAAGGCAAAAGATTTTGCTCAAAGGGCGATAGACTACTGCAGCAAGGAAACAACCGCTCTTCTCGAAACGATGTCAAAGGACGAGATTGCTGTCCTGTACAAGCACCCTGACGCACTTACAGACGCAATCGGAATCTACTTGGACGACTTCTGCGTCCAAGAGGGGCTCAAGCTTCTCAACAGGAACGCTGAACAAATCGTAAAAATCGCAAATGAAATTGAGTCCGGACTGAGCAAAAGGTCCACATCAGCGTATATACGCTGATTTCTAAGAGAATTTTGGCATAAAAACTGGCATTAGCTCTGGGCTTCGCGGTCCTCCGCCAAGCCTATTGTTCGCTGCCGAGCAGCTTCACCAGCGCTGTCCTCACTATCCCTGCGCCGCTTCTGCTCCTGAACCTGTCGAACCTCGCTCTCTGCCTCGTGCTCGACCTCAGCGCGTTGTAGCACTGCAGGCACATCAGCCTGCGCTTCACAACCCCGCCGCTCACGTATTGGTCCCTCTCCTGTATGTAGCTCGGAGGCAGTATCTTTACCTCGCTCTTGCTCATCAGCTTGTTGCAGTGTATGCATGTGTTTTCTATGAGGTATACGAGGTCCCTGTCCTCAGCCACCTCGGCCGCGTACTCAGCCTCGTCAGTTGCGCTCGCTTTCCGAGCGAAGGCTGGCACTTCCTCAATTTCGTTCTCCCCCATTCTCCCCACTTGCATCCATCCCACCCTTCCGACACCCCTTTGTCGGCCCCGTCTTCCCTGTGATTGTATTTATGCATGACCTGGTATTTATAAATTGCCTTTTTATAAGACAATCATATATGCTGCGCTTTTGTCGTCGATGATTTTTATGCGCTACGTGATTGCCGTCGGTGGGAATGCCATCCAAAGCAGCAAGGCCCTTAATAAGCTTTCCGCAAGCGTTGTATCGCTTTCAGGGCGCGGGAACGAGGTGGTCATAACCCACGGCAACGGCCCGCAGGTCGGAGAGCTGGCGCTGCGCAAGAAGAAGAGCCTCGCGAGGCTGACCGAGGAGACCCAGGCGCTGGTCGGCTCCGAGATAAGGTCCAGCATCGCCCGCGTCGACAAAAAGGCAGGGGAGGACTCAAGGATAGTGCGCACGCACGTGATCGTGAGCAGGGACGACGAGGAGTTCTTCAATCCCACAAAGCCCATAGGCAGGTTCTACGGGAGGGCTGCCGCAGAGAGGCTGGCGAACAGTGGGTTCGTGATGAAGCGCCTACTTAAGGGCTACAGGCGCGTAGTGCCCTCGCCGAAACCCATGAGAATAGTGGAAGTGGGGGAGATCGAGAAACTGCTCAAATCAGGGCACATAGTAATCGCGGCCGGGGGCGGAGGCATAGCGGTCACTGGTGCAAAAAAGTGGCGATACGCTGATGCTGTCATAGACAAGGACCTCGCCTCGTCGCTTTTGGCCGTGAAGATCAAAGCGGACATTCTCCTTATCCTCACCAATGTGGATGGCGTCATCATAGGATTCCACACGAGGAAGGCGAGACTCCTGGAGCGCGTGAGCGTGGCCGAGCTGAAGCGCTATGCGATAAGCGAACATTTCGAGGCGGGGAGCATGCTGCCGAAGGTCCAGGCGTGCATAGACTTCGTGAGCAAGACAGGCAAGCGTGCTGTAATAGGCAACCTTTCCAAGCCCGAAAGGGTTCTCGGCCTGCATGGGGCTACCGTCGTCGTGCCGAGCTAGCAGTCTTCTTCACCGCCCTGATAACCTCTTCAGTGGTGGCGTCGGTCTTGATCGCATCCTTGTCAAAATGCGTCCTGCTCACCGCGTGTTTCTTGCCAAGCAGCCCGATGACGGGGCTCATCGGCACAGAGCCCACACCTATGTATGAGGTGAGCTTCCTGATCGCGTAGAAGAACGGCAGGTCGAGCTCCTCGTACAGGGACCGGATAAGGTTCCCTGCATCCCGCGGATAGCTGTCCGAGATCTCCGACATCTTCCCCACTATCTCTTCGTCTTTCAGTTTTCCGAGCCACATCGGGCCGTAGACCTGCATCTGGTTTCCGCAGTATTTGCAAACTGTGTCGAGTTGTGCCGTGGAACCCTTCTTAAAGCTGAAGTTCTGGCACTTGGAGCAGTGCGCCACCAGTCCCAGCTCCTTCATCGATGCCGTGGCATTTTCGGCACCGCGGCGCAGTACCAGGAAGACGCGGATATAGTGCATGTCCGCTATGCTCAGCAGCGGCTCGATCCCGAAGTTGAACTGCGCCGCCTGCCTCGCCATGAAGCCGAGCAGTATCCGCACTCCAGACTCGTGGCAGAGGTGGTTGTGCATAGGCCTCGCTCCGTAGATGCGCAGGCACGCAGGGCCTTCAGCTCCAGAGAGCGTGGCTGTGTCCGTGGCTGTAACCATGAGCGCTGTGCCGTCCTTCGATACCCTCAGCGCATCGTAGATGAGCGGCGCCGGGCTGCCGAACGGATCAAGGTCTATGATGTCAAAAGCGTCATGGGAATGCGCTGCGAGCTCCTGCAGGCTCTTGCCGATCACCTTCGCCCTGATTTTGTTGAGCCGCACGTTGGCCCTGGCGTTCGCAGCTGCTGCAGCGTTCATGTCTATCATCGTTGTGTCCTTGACACCCGCCTCCAGCGAATATCTTATGCCGCGCACTCCAGTGGCCGTGGTCGCATCAAGCAGCCTGGCGTTCCTGAGCGCCATGGCAATGAGGAAGATCACCGAGATGTCCCTGAGCTTGCTCATTTTTGGGTTGTAGAAAACGCCCTTGCCTATCCTGATTGCCGCCGTACCCTCGCTTACCGATTGCATGCGATCATTCTTCGCTGTTCAGCTTGAGCAGAGCGTCAAGCAGGCCGTGCGCGTAGGAGATGCTCGCGAAGGCGTTGTGGTATTTCTTTTTCTCCAGCCACGATCCGGCGTCATCTGAATAGTTCTTCGCCAGGCGAACTATCTCGAGTTCCTTGGGCCCCAGTTTGTGCTCATCGAGTATCCTGACATTCTCGCTGAACTTCCTTATGTCCTTCGCAATCCTATCGGCGATTTTCTCCACGAAAGCAACTCAAAAGGTTTATATCTTTCTTATTTTATATCTATGCTGCTCATTGTTTCGGTGCAGAGATGGCAAAGCAGATTCCCTGGGATGAACAAACTGACAGCTTCATCTCCGACCTGGAGGACACGATAAGCAAAGCCTACAGCGTCTCGCTCAGGGGCTTGCTGACAGACCCGACCAAATACCTGAGTAAGGAAAACTTCAGCACCACGCTTCAGGGAATAAGGTCACAGATAAACTCGTACTTTGACGCGCTTCTCGAAAACATGAAGGAAGAGCAGGCGAAGCTCGCCTCCGAGATGGAGAGCGCCACGGCTCAATACAAGGCGATCGACTCAGTGATAAACAGCAAGGCGGCTGTGGCCCGCGTCCCCTACATCAAGCCGTTGCTCGTCTCGCGCACCGCCAGCAGGGAGGAATCGATAGTGATAGAGAGCTATGACGAGAGCCTAGAAGCATTCATAGGCAAGCTTGTCAACGTCTCCACGTACGTCGCTGACATGTCGGCTGACTACAAGCAGTACAAGCTTGGTTCGTGGATATTCTCCGGAGCCAAGAACCACGTGCTCACGGTCAACCCTCCGACCAGTCCGGTGCTTGTCATAGAGAACAGCAAGGGCATAATCGACGACATGCTCGACAACATCGAGAGCAGGGCAGCCAAATGAAAGCGCGGAAGCGGATCCTAGTCATAACCGGCGTGCCTGGCACAGGCAAGACCTCATTCTCCAACTCTCTGGCAAAGAGGCTTCACGACACAGAGGTGATACACGTGACTGAGGTGGTGAACAAAATGAGGCTTTTCACCTCGCGCTCAAGGGACGGCGCAAAAATAGTTGACATGGCGAAGCTGCTGGCGGAGCTGAAGCGCATGATAGGCAGCAGCAACAAGCGGAACATACTGCTCGAGAGCCACCTGCTCTGCGACATGAGGATAAAGGGCGCGAGCGCGCTGGTGCTCAGGGAGCATCTCGACGTCCTCGCGAGCAGGATGAGGGCAAGGCGCTATCCGAAGGAGAAGATAAAATCAAACATAGTATCCGAGGCAACGGACTACTGCGGGATACGCGCGGAGCGCAACTATGCAAACGTCTTCGAAGCGTTTTCAACTGACAGAAACCTGGTTGGATATGCGAACAAGCTGCTCGGAGGCGGAAAGCCGAAGGCAAAACAGATAGAGCTCCTCCCGGAATTCGACAGGCTTATCAAGAAGCAGAGATGGCTAGCCGCCTGACCCCATCCTGAAGCTTTCAAGTATGTCTGCGTAAACCGTCTCGTCGCACTCCTTCGGCAGCTTGTTGATGAAGAGCTTTGAGCCGCGCAGTGTTATGTCCTTGCGTTTCCCAAGAACCCTGCCAGCCGCCACATCCCTCATAAGATGCTCCATGTCCGCATATCTGTTCTTCTCAAGGGCGTATATCGCGTCTCCGCGCATCGACATCGCAACCGCGCCTGTATGCGCCTTAGAGAAGGCTTCCTGCGCCTTCCTTATGAACACGCTGGGTCCCTTCTGCATTCGCGTCTTCAGCGTTTCCTTCGGCGCAAAGAATAAGAGGTAGCCGTCGCGGCCCAGAATTATCGGGATTGAGGAGTATATGCGGAATCCAAGCTTCTCAGCGTAGGCGGCTATGAACTCGGTCACCTTACGCAGCTGCGGCCATATGATGTCCTCGCTCTTGTCAGGCACTTTGGTGGCAATCGCGTACATATCCAGGCCCGATTCCCTGATGAAGGATTCAAGCTGTCTCTGCACAGCTCCATGCTTGAAGCTCCTCCCCCTGAAAAAGTCAACCCTCGGCTTCGCCATGAATGCTCTTGACATCATCACGAACCTTCCAAGCGTCTCGAGCGAGACGCCGGCCGCAACGTTCCTGTCCTTGTCCACCGGGTCTATGACTATGAACTGCGAGTTGAACCTCTTCACCAGCGACTTGTCGTGCAGCTCTGCCTTGCTCTTCGGGTCGAGCAGTATGGGCAGTGTGAAGTTCGCTGCGTTTTCAAGTAGGTCCGAAAGAGTGCCGTACCTGTAGATGAGCAGTTCGCAGAGGTAGCCGGAGAAGCCGCTTGTCATTATCTCAGCGCCGTAGAGGTTCTGCCTCTTCAGCAGGTACTTAAGCAGCCGCACCTCGTCCCGCTGTTTCTCGCTCAGGTGCTTGTTTATGAAATCGGCGTGCATGGGGGACCTGTCGACAGCTGTGCTCATGTCCTCTATGTTGTCGATGTTGAAAGCAGGCACGATGTCAGCCTTGACCCCAAGCGAGCTTAGGTAAAGCCTGGTGTACGGGTGCTCCGCATACTTGACCTCATAGGTGTCGCCCTTTTCCTTCACTATCCGTTTGGCGTACTCAAGCCCCTCTTTCGTTATCCTGTCCCTCTTGTACTTTTTCGGAAAAAGGAGAAACACGTCGATGTCGGATTCCCCGCGCAGGTGCGTGCCCCTTACCACGGATCCCACCACCCGTATCTCAACATCCTTTGCGACAACCTTCTTGAGCGCACTAGTGATCTGGTTTATGCTGTATACCGACTCCTCAAGCTCTTCCTTGGTTGGTTTTACCTCTGCCAGCACCTTGCCAAAAACAGCCTTTGCGGCCTTCTCCGCGCCCGTCTTCATAAAAACATATTTAATAAAATAAGCAAGTTTAAATATCTGCGAATAGCTATCGCTGTGGGGGATTTAGACGCCTGGAAAAAGCAAGAACTACGTCGGAGTATGCGGCGTGGCGACTGTTGCTGAAGCAAGAATGGTGAAGTCGCTGATGCGCAACTCGGGCTTCACCATAGACACGGATCCGACTCCCATGCTCGGCCTGCAGGCTTCCCAAAAGACCCTGAGATTCGGATTTAGCGAGGGGAACAGGAGAGTTCCCCACAGGGACGACATACCCGAGATACTGTGCGCTGTCGAAGAGGAGGTTTTCCCGACGCTGCACTACTACACCAAAGAGCCCGCTCTGCTTGTCAGCGAGCTGGACACGCTTCTCAGCATAAGGAGCATTTACGACAGGGGGCTCGTGGGCGGAGTCCAGATAAACAAAGTGTGGCCCACGCCCGAGCAGGTGTCGGAGATAAGGAGCAGATTCCCGAAGCTGAAGATAACTCTGCAGATGTCCTCTTCGGTCACCGGCGGCATGACTGGCGAGCAGGTTGCAGACAGGCTTGCAAAAGAGTATGCAGATGTTGAGTACATAATACTTGACCAGTCGGGAGGCAAGGGAATCGAGTTTGACATGTCGGAGAGCGTGTCCGCCTACCTGACTTTCAGGGCGCGGGGCGTGAAGTCGAACATAGTAATAGCCGGAGGTCTAGACGGAAGCAACGTAAGAAGGAAAATAACCGCGATACAGAGCGGAGTGGACAGCCTCGACTTTTCCATAGACGCCGAGGGCGGCCTGAGAGACCGCGTGGGCGAGGGCTACGGCAACGACGTGCTCAATCCCGCTTATGTTCAGAGCTATCTGGAAGGCGCGAGCGAAAGGTTTCTTCCGCAGAAAAGGGGATAGCAGAGCAAGAGATAAATAGTGAGGCAGGGAATCTAATCTCAGGGGCCCTTAGCGCAGCAGTAGCGCGTTTCGTTCGCAACGAAAAGGTCGCGGGTGCGAATCCCGCAGGGTCCACCTACTCTTGGTGAATCAAGTGGACAAGGCAGAGATCGTTTTCCTGAATTCGATATTCTTTGTGATAGGGTTCGTAATCGTATTTTCGCTGGTTGGGATAGCGCTGCAGCTTCTGGTTTCGAGTCTTGCGGTGGGGCTGATGAACCTGCTTAGAATAGTGGGCGGCATCATAGTGATAGCGTTCGGGGTCATATTGATAGTTTCCAACCGCTGGCTTGTGCCTTTCTTCAGCGGGGAGCACATGCTCCGCTTCGGAAGAATGCAGAGCAGCTACCTCTCATCTCTCATATTCGGAATCGCGTTTGCGATAGGCTGGACTCCCTGCGTCGGTCCCATTCTCGGCTCTATATACGCGCTCGCCGCAACCTCCCCGGGCACCAGCTTCCTGCTGCTCCTGGCGTATTCGTTCGGCCTGGGCATACCCTTCCTTATAGCCGGGGCCTTCATGTCAAGGTTCTCCGAGTTCCTCAGGAGATCCAGGGGCATGATGAAGTATCTTAACATAGTGAGCGGCATATTCCTCATCGGCGTTGGTGCTCTGGTGGTTTCCGGATACATAGGCCTGCTCTCGGTGTTCCTGGTGAGTAGCGGAGGCGCAGGCTACATCTCGCTGAGCGGCTCCCTCAATTTCCTGATAGCCATAGCCGCCGGAGTTCTCACTTTCCTCTCGCCGTGCATACTTCCGCTAGTGCCGGCATATTTCTCATACATAGGCGGAAGTGCCGCAGGCGAGGCGTCAAAATGAGGAAGAGGAACATATACGTTGTTGCCTTCGGAATAGTGGCCCTGATAATACTCTTGGCCGCGGCGTCGACTTTCGTGTTCAACCAAGCCCCTTCGCAGAACGTGTCCCTCTCTAATCTGAGCAACTACGGCCCAGCGCCTAACGTGCAGGGCATAGCCGCATGGATAAACTCTCCGCCGCTGAACATATCGCAGCTGCACGGCAAGGTGGTGCTCATCGATTTCTGGACCTACTCGTGCATAAACTGCATACGCTCTATTCCGCACCTCAACGCGTGGTACAACGCATACGGAAACAACGGTCTTGTCATAATCGGGGTATCGACTCCGGAGTTCGGATTCGAGCACAACTACACCAACGTGCTAAACGCCGTGAACCAGTTCGGGATAAAGTATCCGGTGGCGCTTGACAACAACTATGACACGTGGACAGCGTACAACAACCACTACTGGCCCGCAGACTACCTGATAGACAAGAACGGCGACGTCAGGTACGCGGCGTTCGGCGAGGGCGGCTACAACCAGACTGAGGAAGCGATACGTGCGCTGCTTGAAAATGCCGGGTACACGGTACGGGCAAACCTTACAAGCGTTCCTCTCGGCATCAACTTCTCAGGAATAGGTACGCCGGAGATATATCTCGGCTGGGACACAGCACGGCAGCCAATAGGCAATTCGCAGGGATTCAGCCCCAACAAAACAGTGGACTACTCCACGCCCAGCATCACTCAGAATAGCACAGTCTATTTCTCAGGCAGCTGGTACAATGCTCCTGACGGCATGATCTCCGTGAACGGCTCCAAGCTCTTCCTGGTATACAGGGCGAAGAACGTGAACGTCGTGGCGAGCGGCAATTCCACATTGACTGTAAAACTCGACGGCAGCGGCCTGCCTGGCGATTATCTGGGCAATGATGATCAACTTGTCAACGGAACCGCGCAGGCGCGCGTCGGCGCAGCAAGGCTCTACAACATAGTTTCCGGACCAGGCTATGCCTGGCACAGGTTGGAGATAGACGCAAGCCCGGGCTTCAAGGTCTACACCTTCACATTCGGATGAAGCCGAAATGTGCAGCTTGAGTCAAAGAGTTTTATAAACATGAGTTGATAGTTAACATCATGAGGTCGAAGTTCAACGATTACGTTTCAGAGGTCCTAGAACCGACGCTCCTGCTTGCTTTTCTCATTTCATTGGTGGGGATAGCGGCGGCCGCAAGCTACGGCGGAATCAGCTACGCCAACTCGTTCCTTGTTGTGGTCGGCTCCGTGCTCGCGCAGATGTCAGTAAACCTGACCAACGACTACCACGATTACGCCTCGGGTCTTGACAGGGAGAGCGCAAAGACCAAGTTCAGCGGAGGCAGCAGGCTGGTGGCAAGCGGGGCGGTAAAACACAAGGACGTGCTCTTTATCGGGATCGCGGCCGCAGCGATAGCAGGGATCATAGGCCTCTACCTTGCATTCGCGGTTAGCCTCTGGATACTCGCGCTGATTGCGATAGGCGCCGTTGCGATTTTCGCTTATACAAAGTACATAACCAGGTTCCCGCTGCTGCCGGAGCCTTTCGTCATGTTCGCCTTCGTGCTTGTGGGAATGGGCAGCTACGCGGTCGCTCACGGTTCATTCACAGGCATATACGCTGCGCTTCCCACCATAATCCCCGCGGGGGTGCTCGGCGGGATAGCGCTTCTGGCGAACGAGGTGCCTGACGCGGAGATAGACAAGAAGTTCGGAAGGAGGCATGCTGTTATAGTGTTCAACAGCAACAGGAAGACATCAGCGTATTACATCGGCCTTGAGGCGTTCACTTACGCGCTCGTGCTTTACGGAGTAATCAGATCGATCCTTAACCCGTTCTTCCTCCTGGTCTTCGTCACGCTACCTGTAGCGGCCTACGTCGGGGTCGGCATAATGAAGTACAGGAACCCGCAGAGCTACGAAAAGTACATGGCCGCGAACATAACAGCGATATTCGTGTACCAGGCGCTGCTCGTCATAGCTTACAGCCTCTAATGGTCGCATGAAAATAGGCAAAACAGATCTCGTCTACCTTGCGCTTCCGCTGGTACTCTGGCCGCTCTCTTTCATAGTTCTCCAAAGCGTTTTCATCTACGCGCTCGCAGCCTCGACAGCGGTCCTGGCCTGCTTGTCGCTGCTGCTCTACATGGACAAGATAGTCTGGAGCCGGGGCAGCAGCAAGATCATCGTCTTGATTTTCGGAGCTGCCGCAGCCATAGTGCTTTACGCGATATTCGTCTTCGGCGGGGCCGCGGCATCAGCTTTGGGTCTCGGCTCTTATGTGTCCAGCGTTTACGCATCGATATACGGAAGCCAGGGCAAGGGGCTCTCGACAATATTTCTGCTTGCGCTCATAGGCTTGTTCGAGGAGATCTACTGGAGGGGCGGAGTTCAGGGTTACGCGGCGGCAAAATCAAAGAGATTCGCGAAAGTTCCATGGGTAGCATCAACCGCATACTACACGTTTGTGCACATAGCGACCCTCAACCCCATACTGGTTGTCTCCGCCCTTTTCGTGGGCCTCTGCACCGGCATTGTAGCCCACAAGGCTGGCATACTCGCGTCGACGGTGACGCACATACTGTGGATTGAGGCGATAGTGGTCTTCTTTCCGGTGGTCCTGTGAGCAGGGACGCGAAGGAGCGTTTCGTCAGGATCGCGAGCAAGTACGACTCCATGAACCACTTCCTCAGCATGAATCTCGACATAAAGTGGCGCGAAGAAGCGGCGAAGGAGGCGATGCTGGACAAAAAGAACTTTACGGTCCTCGACTCGGCCACTGGCACAGGCGACCTGGCCTTTGCGGTATACGATGCCGCCCGCAGAATGAAGAAGAGGGCAAGGATAACCGGCACAGACTTCGTGCAGGAGATGCTCGACGTCGCTGTCGCGAAAGCGAAAGAAAGCGGAAGAAACTCGATAAAGTTCAAGATCGGCGACTCGCTCAGAACGGGATTCAAGAACAACTCCTTTGATGTCATAACCACCGGATTCTCGCTAAGGAATTTCGACAGCGTCGAAAGGTTTCTCAGGGAATCGCACAGGATACTCAAGAAAGGCGGCAGGCTGGTTATACTCGAAATGGCAAAGCCGGAAAATGGCACCGAGCTTCTGAAGTTCCAGATATACTCGTATTTCATAAGATTCGTAAGCCTGTTCGCGGACAGGGCATATTCCTGGCTTGTCGATAGCATAAACGAGTTCGACAAGCAGGCCCTCGTCGACCAAGCGCGCAAGGTCGGATTCAGAAGAATAAGGCTGAAATCGCTGCCTTCTGGCGTGGCCTACATTCTTGTTGCAGAGAAGTAGCTACTTGCTTCTTACCCTGACAAAGTCGACGTAGGGTGCGATCTCCCTTTCTCCCTCAACGAAGCGCAACGCATGATCAGCAAAATAGTTGTTTAGACCGATGGCATTTTCCACGGCCTCTTCCTCGTCGATTCCGAACTGGCGCGCAAACACATTGACAAGATTAGGAGACGGTCTTTCTCCAGGTCTCCCGCCGTTTGCCCTGCGCTCTCCCGCGTCAACGATCTCTATTATGTCGTCCCTTATCTGGAACGCCACGCCCAGGCTCAGGCCGAAGCCGTAAAGCGCCAATGACTTTTTCGAGCGTCTGTACGTCGCGGCTATGCTAGCGCATGTGCCCATGAACACCCCATTCTTCAATCTCGCCATCCTCAGGTACTCCCTCACCCCAGGAAGCCCGGCATCCTTTTGGAACGAGTAGTCAAGGAGTTCCCCGGCGCACATGTCTATCGACGCATCCGCCACCGTCTTTACCACCTTCGGCCCGTATCTCGCAGCCATCGAGACCGCCTTGGCTATGAGCGCGTCGCCGGCCAGGAGCGCTGTTTCCTGGCCGTACTTGACGTGCGCGGCCGCCGTGCCCCTTCTCATCATGTCCCTGTCAATTATGTCATCGTGGACCAGCGACGCGGTGTGCAGCAGCTCTGCGGCCGTAGCCATATCTACGAACTCGTTGGTGTCTTCCCCAATGAGCTTCGCGCCCAAAAGCACAAGCGCCGGTCTGACCATCTTGCCCTGCCTCTTCAGCGTGTACGTTGCTGAGTCGAAGAGTTCTTTTCCAGAAAAGTCAGAGCGCTTGAATGAAGCGATGCGTGCATTCACCTTGTCTACGCCCTCTCTGATGGAGCGTGCGAGCGGAAGCGAAGAGACAAAAAGCATCCTGCGCCGCTCTGCCCCCGCGCCCCCTTCGAACTGGAGCGGGTATAGACTCGCGCCCTTTTTTGTAAGCCTGACCCCTCCCACTTGACCTTCCCTTTGGGTTATTGCTTCTATCTTATTATTAAACTCAACTCCAGTCTATGGCGCAAACCATGAAAAGATATATAAAAGATGAAAGCAAGGTTGTTGCAAGGTGTTCTGATGCGACTAGCCACTACTATTTCTGGCTGAACGGTTAGTCAAGCCGATGAACCAAGCCTTCTGTACTTTCCGATTTCAGTCGTTCTCGCACAAGGAACGCCGCAGGTTACCGCTTATGGAAAATTACGCAATAGAAGTGAAGGACGTGAGCAAGGGTTTCAAGACCTTCGAGCTCAGGCGTAGCGGCAGCTTTTTCCACAGGCTCTGGAGAAAGAGGAGCTGGAAGCAGGCGCTATCTAACGTCAGCTTCAGGGTGAAGGAGGGCGAGATAGTTGCGCTGCTCGGCAGGAACGGCAGCGGCAAGTCCACGCTCGTGAAGATACTGTCCGGCATACTGCACCCGGACAGCGGCAGCGTGCGGGTTCTCGGATTCGAGCCGTGGAAGGACAGGATAAAGCTCGCAGCCAGGCTCGGCGTCGTGCTCGGCGCGCACAGCCAGCTCTTCTGGAACATCTCAGCCAGGGATTCGTTCGAATTCATGAAGGGAGTGTACAGCATAAACGAGCGCGAATACAGCCAGCGCCTCAAATACTACCTGAAGGTGCTCAGCCTTGGCGAAGTGTTCAACAGGCAGGTGAGGTCGCTGTCTCTGGGAGAGCAGATGAAGTGCAACTTCGTCGCGTCGATACTCCACAAGCCAAAGATAGTGTTCCTTGACGAGCCGACGATAGGCGTCGATCTTCCCTCAAAGATAGCACTGCGCAACGCGGTGCTGGACCTCAGGGCGCGGGAAGGCACTACTTTCATACTCACCACCCACATAGTCGAGGACATAACGATGGCGGAACGCGTCATTCTCCTTAACAACGGCAGCATCGTGTTCGACGGCAGCAGGAAGCAGCTGGAGTCGATGTTCGGGGACAAGAAGCATGTGGAGCTGCGCCTGGAAGAGGGTAGCGCCGTGGACTTCAGGAGGTACGGCAAACTGATAGAGAAGAGCGGGGACGTGGTGAAGATAGAGGTGAACAAGAGCACGCTCAAGAACCAGAGGTTCCTGCGCATGCTCAACGACAAGAGCGTGCTCGACTACAGGGTGGCCGAGCCCGGGCTCAATTTCGTACTGACAAAGTTCTACGCGAAGATGGACAGGAAGAGGTAGTGCCCATGATAGATTTGCACAAATACTCGGCGATAATGGTCGCGGGCTTCAAGCAGGAGCTGGTCTACAGGCTCGACTACTTCTTCTCGCTGGTCTTCAGGATACTCACCGCCCTCGTGGCCATATTCGTCTGGATAACCGTCTTCAGGACAACAGGAGCGAGCTCGATAGGCGGGCTGACTCCAGATGTGCTGTACGCCTACTTCTTCATAGCCAACGCGATCTCGATATTCACCATAAACGACACAGTAGCAAGCAACATGCAGGACGACATACAGAGCGGCAACATAACCACGTCTGTGGTCAGGCCCGTGAAATACCCGACGCTGATCTTCTTCAATGCGCTTGCGAATAACTTCGTCGGCCTGCTCACTGTGCTGATACCGTTCATGATCATAATAATCCTGGTAGCGCACGTCAGCATCACACCGGTCACGCTCTCGCTCTTCATACTCGAGATAATAACCGCCTACCTCATAACAAGCGCGCTCTACTTCATCATAGGCAGCCTCGCAGTGTACCTGGTCAACATATGGGGCATAATCAGCGTGGCCGACAGCCTTTACCTGCTGCTCGGGGGAGGGGTGATACCGCTCATACTTTTCCCAGGCTGGGCATCACAGATACTTCTGCTCCTTCCAAGTCAGCTAAGCGTGTACACCCCGGCAGCGACGCTGCTCGGGATAATAAGCCCGTCAGCTGCGATAGGCTACCTGTTCGCAGGAGTCGTGTGGGCCGTGGTGCTTGTGGTGCTTGCCGCGCTTTGGTGGAAGAAGGTGAGCCAGAACATAACATCGGTGGGTGGTTGAGTTGACGAGCAACAGGCTAGCACAAAGCATCAGGTTCTTTTTTCTCGCTCAGCGCTACTACTGGAAGGACTTCCTTGTATACCGGGCTCAGGCGGTCGTGTGGGCGCTCTACAGCCTCATCAACTTCCTCTTTAGCTACGTCGCCATAACAGTGATATACAACGTCTCTTCGGGCATAAGCGGCTGGAGCTACTTCCAGATGCTCTTCCTTGTTTCGACAGCTTCGCTCGTGTTCGGCACCATCAACTATGTGCTGAGCCCCGACTGGATAAACCAGCTGATGCGCCGCGGGGGCATGGACACAAGGCTGATCAGGCCCTACGGAAGAGCAACCATATACCTGTCAGCCGAGGGCTCGCTCTCCTCGATAGTGTCTGCGTTCGGCGCTTTCGTCGTGCTCATATACTCGGCCTTCAGGCTCGGGCTCGGCCCCGCGCCGTTCATAGGCTACTTGCTCCTGCTGGCCATAGGCACGGTAACGCTCACGCTGATGCTTCTCATGCTCATAGTCGCGGCCTACGTAGTGGTCAGGGGTTCTAGCGCGGTCTCCAGGATGCTCAGCTTCATGAGCCAGGCATCGAGCTACCCGCTGCCCGTATACGGCATCGTGGGCCAGCTGATCTTCACCCTTGTGATACCCATAGGCGTTGCCTCTTACTATCCATCGGAACTTGTGCTCACTTCGGTCGGAGCGCTGACGCTTGCGGTAGTACTTCTCGTCTCCGTAGCAATCTCAACCGTCTCGTACCTGGGCTTCAACAGGCTGATGCGGCACTACACCAGCGGCGGCGGTTAGAAAGCAATAAATCCTTTTATTGCAAGGGCTAATGGGGTGCTCCACTGATAAAGCGAGTTTTCGAAGGCTCCGTAGACTACCTGCAGGTTCTCGATGAGAACGGCAACGTCGACGCTGCCAATTTTCCCGAAGGACTCACCGACCAGAAGATAGTGGAGATGTACAAGTACATGCTCTTCGCACGCGCGCTCGACGCGAAGATGCTCAGCCTGCAGAGGCAGGGCAGAGCGGCAACGTACGCCCCGCTCATAGGCGAGGAGGCGACGCAGATAGGCAGCGCGTTCGCGTTCAGGAACCAGGACGTCTTCGTCCCGAACTTCAGGCAGCACGGCGTCTTCCTTGTGCGCAACTTCCCGCTTGAAAACTTTTTCGTATACTGGAAAGGGTACGAGGATGGCGGCAAGATACCCGCGACGTTCAACGGCACAGCGGTCTGCGTGCCGGTGGGCAGCCAGATGCCGCATGCCGTTGGAATAGCCTTCGCGCTCAAGCACATGAACAAGGACGCCGCTGTCATCGCGTACGTCGGAGACGGAGGCACGTCGGAGGGCGACTTCTACGAGGCACTGAACTTCTCCGGAGTATGGAAGGCGCCGCTTGTCACCATAATAGAGAACAACCAGTGGGCAATATCTGTGCCGAGAAGCAAGCAGACCGCGGCGCAGACGCTTGCGCAAAAGGCGATAGCCGCAGGGATAAGGGGAGTGCAGGTCGACGGCAACGACCTGATCGCTGTCTACAAGGCGACAAGCGAAGCGATCGCTAACGCGCGCAGCGGGCCTACGGTGATAGAGTGCGTGACCTACAGGATGAGCATGCACACGACAGCGGACGATCCCACAAAGTACAGGACGGACGAGGAGGTGGCGGAGTGGCAGAAGAAGGATCCCATAGCAAGGGTGAAGGCATATCTCGTGAAGAAGAGCTTCTGGAACGAAGACATGGAGAAGCAGACAAATGACGAGCAGCTTAAGCAGATAGACGATGCCGTGGACAAGGCGGAGCAGTTCAAGCCCGACCCGATGAGCATGTACGACAACGTTTACAGCTTCATGCCTGAGGTTCTGAAGGAGGAGCGCGACGCCGCAGCAGCGGCTAACTCCTGGCAATAGATGATTGCATGCAGATGAACATGGTAAGCGCGATAAACAACGCACTCGACACTATACTCAAGCAGGACCCGGCGGCGATACTGCTGGGGGAGGATATAGGCAAAGACGGCGGCGTGTTCAGAGTCACAGACGGCCTGCAGGCGAAGTTCGGAGAGGACAGGGTGATGGACACCCCGCTTGCCGAGTCCGGAATACTCGGTGCTTCTATTGGCATGGCAATGGCAGGACTGCATCCCATACCCGAGATACAGTTCGCCGGTTTCATGTATCTCGGCTTCGACCAGTTGGTAAGCCATGCCGCAAGATACAGGATGAGGACAAGGTCCTCGCTCACTGTTCCGATGATAGTGAGAACGCCGGTGAGCGGCGGCGTAAGGGCGCTGGAGCACCACTCGGAAAGTCCCGAGGCGCTGTATGCGCATGTGGGCGGGCTGGTAGTGCTGGAGCCTTCAGGCCCGTATGACGCAAAGGGGCTGCTTCTCGCGGCGGCAAAGCTCAAGGACCCGGTTCTCTTCCTCGAGGCGACAAAGCTGTACAGGCTGTTCAAGGAGGAGGTGCCCGAGGACGCCTACGAGGTTCCCATAGGCAAGGCAAACGTTGTAAGGCAGGGCAATGCTCTGACAATCGTAACCTACGGCACGATGGTGCCCTTGGTCAAGAGCGTCGTGGAGGACAAGAAGACAGACGCTGAGATAATAGACCTGCGCACGATAAACCCCCTTGACGAAAGCACGATAATAAGCAGCGTGAAGAAGACAACGAGGCTGCTCATAGTGCACGAGGCGCCGCTGAGCTTCGGAGTCGGGGCGGAGATAGCGGCGAGAGTGGCGGAGAAGGCGATATATGAGCTGGAAGCGCCGATAATGCGAGTGGCATCGCCGAGCTTCCCATACCCTGACCCTGGATACGAGAAGTATTATGTCCCAACCGAGAAGAAGGTTGCGGATGCGATAGACAAAATACTAAGCGCGTGATAAGATGGCAAAAAAACAGACGATATGGCGTAATCCAGACTGGCCGTTCCAGATGAGTTTCCTGGTGAGGATGTTCACATACATAGTCCTTGACCTTCTCATCATAAACTTGATAGTGTTTTATCTGGCTGAGAAGCTGCCGTTTTGGATCGTTGTTGCCGCAAGCGCGGTCGAGATAGCCGCACTGACGCTAGCCATGGCGTTCTGGGCGTCACCGTACAGGCTAAAATGGTGAAGACGCAAGGGTAAAACGATGAAAGAGATAAGGTTCGTGGATGTCGGAGAGGGAATAACCGAGGGCCACGTCAGGAAGTGGCTCTTCAAGTACGGCGACATGGTGAAGGAGGACCAGCCAATAGTGCAGGTCGAAACCGACAAGGCCGTCGTCAACGTTCCCGCGCCGATTTCAGGCACACTGAGGATAGTCGCTCCTGAGGGCACGATCCTGCACGTGGGCGACCTGGTCGCTCAGATAGGCGATCCCGCAGAGCTGGCATCTGCGGTAAAGCAGGGGGCCGCTCCCGCACCGCAGCCGCAACAGGCGCAGCAGCCGCAGCAGCAGGCACCGCAGCAGCAGACGCCCCAGCCTCAGCAGACAGCAATAAGGTCAAAGGAGCCTCTGGCCACGCCGTCGGTCAGGAAACTGGCGCACGACCTCAACGTTGACATCTCAAAGGTGACTGGAACGGGCCCGAACGGCCGCATACTTGAGAACGACATTAGGGGCGTCGCCCACGGAGAGGCGCTGAGTTCAAGGCCGATGCCCAAGTTCTCCGAGGTTCTCGAGGAGCAGCACGCCAAGGAGATAAGCAGGGAGCAGATGAGCATGACAAGGAAGGCGATAGCGAAGAACATGGAGCTCTCGTGGACGATACCCAGGGCGGTGCACATGGACTTGCTTGACGCGACAGCTTTGTTCAATATGGTGACCAAGGAGAAGGCGAGCGCAGCGAAGATGGACATACACCTCACCTTCCTGCCCTTCATAATAAAGGCGGTCGTGGAAGCGCTGAAGGAGAACCCGAGGTTCAACGCAAGCTACGATCACGAGACCCAGGAGATAATCATCAAGAAATATTACAACATCGGCCTCGCGGCCGAGGCGCCTGACGGGCTGAAGGTGGTTGTGATAAAGGACGCTGACAAGAAGAGCATACTCGAAATCGCAAAGGAGATACAGGAGCTGCACAAGAAGCTGCAGGACCAGACGATAACGCTGGAGGAGATGAAGGACAGCACCTTCACGATAACCAACATAGGCAGCCTGGGCGGCGGCTACCTGTCCGTGCCTATGATAAACTACCCCGAGGTAGGGATACTCGGAGTGCACATGCTGAAGGACATGCCTGTGGTGAGGAACAACGAGGTTGCCGTAGGCAAGGTACTGCCCCTATCGCTGAGCTTCGACCACAGGGTGGTCGACGGGGCCGACGCGGTGAAGTTCGGGAACGCGATAATACAGTACCTTGAGGACCCAGAGTTCCTTGAGATGCTCTGATGGTAATGGGTTCCCTTCCCGAAGCAGTGGACATTGCGGTCATAGGCGGAGGAGTGGGCGGCTACTTCGCCGCGATACACGCGGCGCAGATCGGCAAGAGCGTCGCGCTCATAGAGAAGGAGAAGCTCGGAGGCCACTGCCTCAACTACGCCTGCATACCCTCAAAGACGATGATAAAGGTAGCGGACATGTTCTACGAGATACAGCATGCGGAGAACTTCGGCATACACGTCGGCGAGATACACGTGGAACCGACAGAGCTCTACAAATGGCGCATGGATGCATCGGACAAGCTGGAGAAGGGCGTAGATTTCTTGTGCAAGTCCAACGGAGTCGAGGTTGCGAAAGGCTCGGCGATGTTCACTTCATCGAGTTCGCTCCAGATAGGCGGCGGGGGCTCCATCGATTTCAAGAAGGCTATAATCGCAACAGGCTCGGATCCCACTGTGCTGAAGGGCTTCGAATTCGACCACAGGAGGATAATCGATTACAAGGAGGCGCTCATGCTCGACTACCTGCCCGAAACGATAGCGATACTCGGGGCAGGATACGTCGCCGTAGAGATAGGCATGCTCTACGCCAAGCTCGGGTCGAAGGTCTCGATAGTGGCGAGGTCGGACGTCCTCAGGCTGTTCGACAGGGACGCCGTCGAAGTGGTAAAGAAGAAGATGGACGAGCTCGGAATCAAGATATTCACTGGCGCCACCCCTGTCTCATATGACGCGAGCTCAGTGACGCTGAGCGACGGGAAGAGGGTGTTCTCGCAGCTCATAGTGGTCGCCGTGGGCCTTTCGCCGTACACTCAGGGACTCGGCCTTGAGAACACGCAGGTGAAGCTCGATGATAAGGGATTTGTGAAGGTAGACAACGCCCTCCGGACCACGGATCCGGGCATACTGGCCGTCGGCGACGTCATCGGCGAGCCGCTTCTCGCACACAAGGCGATGCGGCAGGGAATAGTCGCAGCAGAGGTCGCAGCGGGACAGAACGCCGCCTACGACAACATGGTCGTGCCCGCAGTGATATTCTCAGATCCGGAGATAGCAATAGCGGGAAGGATCGACGGCGACGACCTGAAGGTCACGAAGTTCCCACTCACGGCGCTGGGCAGGGCGATAGCACTCAACGCAACCAACGGCTTCGTCAAGATAGCAGCAGACTCGGATAATATAGTCAGGGGCGTTGAGGTCGTCTCCGACGACGCAGGCGACATAATCGGCGAGGCAGTGGTGGCCATAGAGATGGGTGCCACGCTAGAGGACATAGCCGATTCGATACATCCGCACCCGACGTACAGCGAGGCGTTGCAGGAGGCGGCAGAGGCTGCGCTCGGCAGGTCGATACATTACTTCTACGGCAAGTAGCCGTGCAGAGCTCACGCCGCGCAATTATCGGGTGGGGAAAGGCGGTATGGGTGGGTGGGTTTAAAACAAGCGCAAGTGTAAGATACACTGTGCTAGACCGACTCTTTCCCTTGAAGCAATGATATGGATCTTCTAATTTAAATACCTTATTTTTTCTTGAATTTTATTTGCAATAATTTCGGATTTCTTTACACGCGACGTCGAGCGCCTACGTCCAGATGAACCTGTAGTACCGCTTCGGGTCCAGGTTCCTGAGCGGCAACAGGCCCTTTATGGGCTTGACGAACATCGCGTGAATCTCGTGCGGGTTGTTGTTCCTTACTAGGTTGAGGTGCCACTTCAGCCCGGTCGCGAGCGCCTGCTCCTTGGTTTTGCCGTACGACATCGAGAAGAAGCGGTAGCTGCCGCTCATCAGGGCGACAATCACGGTCCTGTTCAGCAGGGGCAAAGGCTCGTCCTCGTTCATGTTGTGCTTTCTCTGCTCGGGGAAGAGGTCGGGTATGGTCCTCTTGTCGAAGCTGAACCTCATGAAGAAGGTGCTTATTGAGCCGCTCACGCGCTGCGCCGCGATCGTGAATCTGCGTATCACGCCCTTGCGCTGCAGCTTGAAGACCCTGTAGCGTATAGTGTCCTCGTTCATGCCCAGGCGCTTGCCCATCTCCCTGTAGCTTACCCTCGAGTTCCCGTTCAGCAGCTGGAGTATCTGCCTGTCCTTCTTGTCTATCTTTATCACCTCCTTGATGTGGTCCACGAACGAGTTGTCCAGGGGCATGTAGCCCAGGACCTCGTGTATGTACTCCGAGGGCCTCAGCTCCGGCAGGTAGTCGGAGAGATTTGATGCAAGGTCGGTCTCCCACTTCATGTAGCCCATGGGCGAATCGGTGGCCGCGAAGATCACCAGGCCGTAGTCGCCATCGGTCAGATACGCGTCGTGCACAACGGGGTCGTCCCTGAACAGGCTGCGGAGGAACTCCTCGTCAGGCCTTCTCCCGAACCTGACCGATATCATGTGGCGCTCCGAGAAGCCGAGGTTGTTGAGGTCTATCTCCAGCGTGAAGCGGATGTCAAGGTTCTTCACCAGCCGGTCAACGAGCTTGCTGGCTGTCAGCGCAGAGCAGCCAGCCGCCTTCCCGAGGCGGGTCAGGCTCGCCCGCGAGTCGGCGCTTAGCTCCCTCAGTATCATCTTGTCCCTGTTAGTAGGGATGAAATCCCATTCGGACATGCGACAGATACTCGACGCGAAGGCATAAAATACCTAGTATGGAAATCCGAAAAATTCGTAAATAAATTCAGATAAAAGTGCCTGGTTTTTAAATGGAGGAAACAGATAAGCTACCATGAACGTGTCGCGCAAGGCAATGTTTGCACTCGCATTCGTTGTGCTGGAGCTTTCATTCTGGTCCATCTTCCTACAGATAGCCGGAAGCAAGATGGGCGTGATACCAGAGCTCTTCTACGGCTTCCTCGTAGCCCTGGTCGTCTCCATAGCGATAAGCCTTGTGGCAGACAGGGGAGCGAGCGTAGTCTCGATCGCCAAAAACCACAGGCTGCTCCTTATGATAATCGCGATCGGCCTGGTGAACAACGCGCTCACCCAGCTGTTCCTCGCTGCCGGGACCCTGGGGACTAACCCGAGCATAAGCGCTATAGTGTACAGGGGCTACGTGATAATAGTCGCGCTCCTGCTGCCGTTCATGCTTAAGCAGAAGGTCAAGAGCATGCAGCTCCTTGCCTCAGTGATAGGTTTCGTAGGGGTATACGTGGTGATAAGCGGCGGCACGCTGGTCAACATCAGCATGGCGACGGCGCCGGCCATGGCACTGCTCATCTTCGCCGGCCTCTGCACCACCTCGGTGCAGCTCTTCTTCAACAAGTACAACTTCAACGCCGCGGGGGGTGTGGTGATATTCAACCTCGCATCGCTCGTTTTCATATCGCTCCTCGCAGCTGCGACGCAGACAAGCCTTGGCATAGCCTTCACCCCGAGCTCTGCAGTCGCTGTCCTGTTCCTGGGCGCCTTCGGCTATGCCTTGGGCCCGTTCATGGTCTACTACGTGATCAGGGCATTCGGCCCCCTGCTCTTCGGCAATGCAGTGGTCACTGTGCCGTTCTTCACAATCCTGTTCGCCGCCCTCCTGACGGCCACGCCCATAGAACCGTACTACCTGGTGGCAGCGCTGCTCATCGGCGCCGGGGTGATAATACAGCGCAGCTACGCCTCCAGGCAGGAGCGCATCACTAAGAACAAGGCATTGGACAGGTTCACGATCTTCGATGTCACTGGCGTGTTCATCAGCAACAAGAGCCCCACGATAATGAAGGGCATTGCCGGAGAGAACCGCGCGTTCGCCATAAGGCTGAGCGGCGGCGGATTAGAAGAGAAAACCCACGCTGACGTATTCAACAAGTACGGCTGCATCTCGTTCACGAACAAGAGGCCGCACGCGTCCGCAACGAGCGACGAGATCAGGTCGATAAACGAGGCGATGAAGCTCAACGATGAAGAGACAGCGCTCATAGGCATCGGCCACCCGGACGGGCTCGAGAGCGCCTTCGCCGAATTCATATCAACTTCGGGCAGCCGCGGCGAGGACGAAAGGCTGTGGAGGCAGTAGCCTCACATGTCTACCGAGAGTGCGCCGTCGGCGCCTTCGACTATCTTGTACACCGGCGTATCGTGCACCCAGTTCGTGTTCTCGTCTGCCTTGCCTGTCATTATGTTGTACGCTCCGGAGTGCCACGGGCAGATTATCTCGTCGCCGTCCATCGAGCCCTCCTCGAGTGGACCGCCCTCGTGGGTGCACACTGCATATATGGCAAAGACCTTGCCCTTGTGTAGCACAACAGCAAGCTTCTTCCCTCCGGCCTCAGCCCCAGTCGGTGAATCCTCCTTCAGGTCCTTCTTGTTTATCCCCAGTTTCTGCAATGCCATGCACTGAATGCTCGCCTAATTCTTAAATATCTTTTGCGGATAGTTGATACGTGGAGGGCTTCGCAGAGCAGAAGGTTCCGGGGGGAAAGATGGTTAGCGTAAAGCTAGTCTACGGACCCAAAATAAGGAGCGTGCAGATTCTGGGAGACTTCTTCCTGCACCCGGAGGAGACGCTGCCAAGGATAGAGAAGGCACTCGTCGGCACGAGCCCCAGAGCGAAGAAGGACGAAATATCGGGAAAGATAGCGAAGGTGCTGGCCATGAACAACGCGGAGCTGATAGGCGTAACACCGGACGCGATCGCGGAGACGATAAGGATGGCGGTGAAGAAGTGAAGTGGAGAGTAATCCCGTTGGAGATACACGACGCATACACGAACATGGGCACAGATGAAGCAATTCTGGAAGCGGTAAGGGACGGAAAGGCGGAGCCAACGATAAGATTCTACAGGTGGAAACCGAGCGCAGTGTCTATAGGCACATTCCAGAGCATGGAGAAGGAGGTCAACACGGCAAGGTGCAGGGAGCTCGGCGTCAATTACATAAGGCGCATAACTGGCGGCGGTGCCGTATACCACGACCTCGACGGCGAGGTGACGTACAGCGTCATAGCTCCGGAGTCGTTTTTCCCCCATGGCATAAGAGAAAGCTACGCTTTCATTTGCGATTGGATAATCGCAGGCCTGAAGACGCTCGGCATAGAAGCGACGTTCGCCCCGATAAACGACATACTCGTGCAGGGCAGGAAGATATCCGGCAACGCGCAGACCAGGAAGCAGGGCGTGCTGCTGCAACACGGAACGGTGCTCTACAGCACCGACGTGAAGAGGATGTTCTCGCTGCTGAACGTGAGTGCTGAGAAGATCTCTGACAAGATGATAAAGAGCGTGGAGGAGCGAGTTACGTCAGTGTCGAAGTACTCGGGCGCATCTATAGAAGAGACGTATGAGGCGCTGCTGAAGGGGTTCACCAAAGGTAAGGAATACAAGCAAGGAAGCCTGAGTGGAGACGAGGAAGTGAGAGCAAGCGAGCTCGCAAGGACGGTCTACTCTACAGACTCCTGGAACTTCAGTAGGTAGTCTTGTCGAATTTCTTGAGCACATTGGGTATATAGTCGACCAGATCGCTCGCTATTATGTGATATCCCTTCTCCTTGTAGAGCATATCCCCTATTTTCGCGTGGAGATAGGCACCCGCAACAGCGGAGACAAACACATCTCTGTTCAGCGTCATGTAGCCGCCTATTATCCCGGATAGTACGTCGCCGGTTCCCATTGTTGCCAGAGCCGCGCTCCTCGTCTCAACCAGCTTCGTCCTCTTTCCATCACTCACTACAGTGAAGTAGCCCTTGAGCAGCACGTTTGCATCCAGCTTCTGCGCTAGCTTCTTCGTAGCCTCAATCCTTGCATTCCTATCCATGAGCGGTGCCTTGCTCAGGTTATGAAACTCCTTATCGTTGGGCGTGATCAGGACCTTCTTGTTTAGCTTCTTTCCCCGTATTGCGAGTATTGCATCTGCGTCCACAAGCAACTTTTTATCCTGCTTCATACAGTACGAGACCAGATTGGATATCGCGTTTATCGTAGCCCTCTCCCTTCCAAGTCCAGGTCCCAACACTACGCAATCGCTTCTTTTTGCTTCGCTTTTCAGGGCTTCAAGGTCTCTTCTGTTTATGTTTTCGCCGCTCAGCGGTCTTACTATGAGATTCGCCGAGAGCTTTCTCACCGGTGAGACAACGCTCTTCGGCACGCACGTTATCGCGTACCCGGCACCTACACGCAGAGCCGCAAGTGTCATGTGTGCGGCATTGGTTGCAAGAACCGGCGCCCCGTGGAACCTGGCGCTCCCTCCCACTATCAGCACCCTCCCGTTCGACCTTTTGTCCGAGTAGAAGCTTCTGGGGGTCGCGGCAATGCGCAGGTCCCTCATTCCAGCAACGCCGACTCTCACGCAATCACCTGTTCTGTATGAGCCTCTTGACGAAGTACTCTCCCGCCTTGTACGAGCTCCTGACGAACGGACCGGCGGCCACGTAGAGGAAGCCCAGCTCGAGGGCCTTCTTCCTGAGGCGCTCAAACTTCTCAGGCATTACGTACTCCTTCACCTCGTAGTGGTGCTGCGAGGGCCTTAGGTACTGGCCGATGGCAACGAAGTCCACGCCGTTGGCGCGCAGGTCCTGCAGCGCCTTGATTATCTCCTCCTCTGTCTCGCCCACGCCAAGCATCATGGCCGACTTGGTGTATATGCGCCTATCAAGCTGCTTGGAGGTCTGCAGAACCTTCAAGGACTGCGAATAATTAGCTCTCCTGTCCCTGATAACAGGATTAAGCCTCTCTACCGTCTCGATGTTGTGCCCTATCACGTCAGGCTTCGCGTCGACGATCCGCTGCAGGCACGATACATCACCGCGGAAATCAGGTATCAGTACCTCCACAAGCGTGTTCGCGCATGCTTTCTTGATCTCCCTGACGCAGGCTGCGAAGTGGCCGGAGCCCTGATCAGGCAGGTCGTCCCTGCATACTGAGGTGAGTACGACGTAGTCGAGGCCCCACTTCTTGATAACCGCGGCGAGCTTCGTGGGTTCCAGCATGTCTATACCCTCGCCGATGGCGCGTTTCTGCACAGCGCAGAACCTGCAGCCCCTGGTGCAGGTGCCGCCGAGTATCATGAACGTAGCTGTACCTGCGCTCCAGCATTCGGTAATATTAGGACAATGAGCCTCAACACAGACGGTGTGCAAGCCCATTACGTCTATGGTCTGCTTTATCTCGCCGTATCTCTCTGTGTTGGCAGGCTTGATTGCAAGCCAGTCTGGGAGCATGGAGATATAGGGAAGGGAAAGTTTTTGTTTGCTATGGAAAGAAGAGCAAAAGTTCAAAGCCCTTAAGGGAGAATCAGACTATGAATGGAGCTTACACGTTTTTCGTAGGTTGTCAGTCTTCTCTTTAGACCCATTCATTAATTTAGTAGTTATATACCTCTTAACCCACCCACACAATGCTTAAATAGTTTACTTTCTAATTAATGAATATGGGGGAGACAGATCCTTCAGATAGAGCATCAAGAAAGCTAAGTCTCATAGCTAGTCTACTGATAGATGTAAATGAAAATCTAGGTAAAAAACTTTCAATTAAAGAGAAAGTAGCATACTTGGTAAGCAGAGGGGTCACAGAAGACAGAGACATAGCAGAAATATTGAATATAACAAAAGGTCACGCATCTAAAGAAAAGGCCTTACTAAAGAAGCGAGATGTATAAAAATGGATGAGAAAAAACTGTTTGGGCAATTAGAGAAAATGACAAAGCTCTTGGCAGCAAGTGTTGTATCAGGTAAGACTCTTAGGGAACAAGTAAGGCTGCTCTCAAATGTTGGCCTTCAACCTTCAGAAATCGCGGAGATAACCGGGAAAACGCCTAACCTCATAAGAGTCACCTTACATAGCATAAGAAAGTCAAAGAAGTCGTGATTAGATGCCTAAAAAAATCAAGAAAACCGAAGAGCACTTGGAGACGATCGAGTATCTGCTAGCGGGCGTGCTTTTAAAGGGCGGAAGTGGGGTCAAGCAGGTTGCAAAAATTATCGGCTGCTCTGATAAAACACTAACAAAACTTTATCCGCAGAATAAGAAAGAGAAAGGGTGACGAAAGATGGGCAAACCCCAAAGTGAAATAGAACTCCTAAAAGAAATCAGTGCCAAGATAAGTAAATTATCTGCTATAATTGCTGCCGAAAGCAAAGATGAGCCAATCAAAATAAAAATTTATAAAAAAGCAGGCATGAAATCTGAAGAGATCGGATCACTATTAGGTAAAACTGGTTCCGCCATACGACATCGTAACGCTGAAAAACGGAAAAAAGGTGGTCAAAATTCAAAGTGATCCTGTCCTTAAAGAGTTACAATCTGTAAAGAAGCTTCTCGTCCTACAGCTACTGAAGAACGGAGTGTCTGCTAGCGCATTATCAGAACTCCTAGGAATGGATCAAGCGGATTTCAGTAGACTGTTCCCTGTAAGGAAGTTGCTAAAAAAATCCTGATCCCTTTCAAAACTTTATAGGCACGTAGATTAGATGGCAGAACTTCAAGAGCTCATCTCTCGTGGGCGACTTTTATTTGTAGGAGCACCTAAACGTTTAGAGGTTTTTAAGCTGGTTAATGGTCGCAGAACTGGAAAAGAAATAGCGAAAGCAACAGGCAAGCCAATTTCTTCAACACTTCATGACTTGCAAAAAATGCGAGATATGGAACTTATAAAATCAAAACAGAACGCAATTGGAGAATCTATAAAGAAAAATGACTCTACCATTTACGAAAAGGTTCCCCTGCTACAACACATATCTTTAGGCTATTTCTCCAAACCTGAGAAACTTCCAAAAACAGTCAACATTAAACGAGCTAAACACTCTCACGCTAACAGAGTATTTACTCCAATTTCTATGCCTTCAGAAAAAGACATATTAGACATTTGCAAAAATGGAGAAGATCAACTCTACGAGTTTAAAGCCGCTGGAATCGAAACCAATAAGTTAGCTAAAGAAGTTTGCGCATTTGCAAATACAAAGTCTGGAGGACTTATTTTCTATGGAGTTGAAGATGACGGAGTAATATCAGGAACTGATAAAAGCAGACAGAAATTTGATCAGTCTTTGCAAAATTCTATAAAGAATACTATTTCCCCATCTTTAGTTGTTAGTCTTTCACAGAAAAATGTACTAGGAAATTCAATACTTATTGTGCGCATACCTCCTTGGAATAAGGATGATGTTTACCATTTCGAAGGCAGGGTGCTAATAAGAAAGGGTACAAATGTATTCGTAGCTACGCCGGGAGAATCTAAGCAATTGCATGCAGGTAAATATGTAATTTAGGTACACTTTCTTTAATAAATTTTTTCTGTTTGGCGCGGCTTTGTAAATAAAGTACGACTTCTTTCACAGACTAATGACTTTTTCACAGGTTATATCATATGTTCTTTATTTTTGCAATAAACTTGTCGATCTCTCCAATTATAATTTTCGAATCTCTTTCTGATAAAAAGGCATCTCTTATGAAATAATCTGCTTGCGTTCTTTTTTCTTTGAATCCGTTGTAATCAAACCCATAACTCTTATTCAACTTAGCCAAGAGTCTTACTACAACAGAATGATAATTTGGTATAAAGTTTCGAGTGTCTTTGATAAGTTTCTTATCACTCTCTATCAGTTGATGCCATTCTTTGTTATGGTGTGATTCTAAACGTATTTTAGCCTCATGAAATAACGAATAGTATGCTCTACTAATCGCTGATCTGCAATCCACTTCTTCTTGGGAAACTAACCTATTTGCCTGTCTTAAAAATTCGTCGGGATTCATCTAAAGCCCTGATTCATTGCTCTTAGATCGATTACTAAACTCTGTACTAATTCAGAGGGCAATGCATCTGCAGCCAACTTATATATTTGTGGGCGGAGGTTTTCGTATATGTGTTTAAAATCATCATCAATCTCTACAGTCATTTTTATTTGTGCTATATCATCTTCGGGATCGTGGGTTTGCTGAATTGTTATCTCGTGCTTAAGTCTCTCCCCCTTAAAGAAATTGCTCATGATTCCAAGAAGATCTGTAATTAGCTCATTTGAATTTTTAGGTAGCCTCAGTTCTTTAATGAAAGCAGTGTTAATGTATTCATTAAATAGTTTGGTACGAATTTTCCACGATCTCCGGCTGGTCGAAATGAGTTGATAATAATCCTTCAATAAAGAAGGCCTCCATAAATGCGGGGTTTGTCTCCTTCCGAAAGTAGAAAAGACTGGAAATGAAAGGTAAATTTTGCTGTCGTGATATTGTATTTCTCTGAGATCGCTTACAGCTTTTTCGACACCGTATTCCTCTCTGGCAAAACTATTCCATGTCATTTAATCACGATTCCTTTATTGCATCTTTCATTTTTTCGAGAAATTCAACATCATCTGCTTCTATAGAAATAATCTTCTTACTCAAATTTTCTTTACTATGGTGTGATATTACCAATAATGTAAAATGCTCTCCCTTCTTCTTGGTTGAACGTTTGTGGCCCATTAACATTATGGCCACGGGATCTGCATCCCAACTAATTTTCTTCAAATTTTTGATGAATTTAGGATTAAGCAATCTGTACAGGTCTATTCCTTTGAGTTCTACTCGTTCTCGCTTTTCTTCAATCTTTTTTTCTTCAATTTTTGCCATTTGAGCACGTACGACTTTCGTAACATACGTATTGGTTTACTGGTCGCACAAATACTTCAAAAGTAAAGTATTTAAGCCGATATAAACGCCCCCGAATATAGTAGGTAGCCAAACTATATATCTATTCCGTTTTGGTCGGCTTTGTTGAATACTGCTCTTTTATCTTTTTCGTGAGTAGTCTAAGTATGCCATTGGAACTCATAAAACAGTTTGACTTGCCAAACCAAGAAACCGTTTATGTTTATCAAGGTAAGAAAAGCGACAAAGACATAGTCATAAAATATAGAGATAAATTCACTCCTGAAAGAAGCAAAGGCAGGCAATTAAGCCATACTGTTTGGACTGTAGCAATTCTGATGAAATTGCAGGGGAACAAGGCCCTTACACGAAAATACGTAGCCTATCTCTTGAAAATCTATGATGAGATTAAAGGGTTTGAGAGCAAAGAACAACAACTTAAATGCGAATTGAAATATGCTGGTAAGAGTGATTTGAAGGAGTTTGAAGAACTTAACAAATATGGCCAATTCTCAATAGAGCTTCTTACCTATATTATGGAATTGCTCAGCATAGAAGAAAAGACCGATACAAAAGCAGGCAGAGAAGTCTATATGTTTAGAAATCTCTTACAACAGCTCTCGGAGAAAGACGACATCTATTCAATTATAGGAGCATCAAGATACGCCGGCAAGAAATGATTAAAGCTTTCCTTGTAGACCCGTGTGGTAGTTCGTTATTACTACTTCGTTGATCTTACCTCTACCTTTGGCATCACAGTTTATCATTCTCGATGCTTGTACATGAGCGATGTGCTTTTCGTATTCCTTGTATAGCTTCGCTATGAATTCTGCACTACTGTTAGAGAGCATTAAATAAGCTCCTTTCTTGTCTAATCGCTTGAATAAGTCAGCTAACCTTATCTGATCCTTCTCCAAAAAGTCTTCTTTCGTATAAGAGGTAAAACTTGAAGTTTTCGATAGCGGATAGTAAGGCGGATCGAAATAAACAAAATCTCCCCTATGAATTTCGTTCTCTATGTTCTCAAAATCGCTGGTACTGAATTTGGCGTTTTGTAGTAAACCAGATATTTCCTTAAGTTCGTTCTCGTTAACTATTGAAGGATTCTTGTAGCTACCGATAGGAACGTTAAATTCGCCTTTTGAATTGACCCTATAAAGACCATTAAAGCAGGTCTTATTCAGATAAATGAACCTTACTGCACACTCTAATTCAGAAAGCTCATTAGGTTTCAAAGCACGAACTTTGTAATAGAATTCTTTGGAGTGCTTTTTCTTGTACTCTTTCAAGCCCCTAATCAGATCCTTAACATTATTTCGTATTACCTTGTAAGCATTAATCAGCTCATTATTACTGTCGGAAAGATAGACATAGTTTGGTTTGTAATGTTTGAGTATGTAAAAAGCAACAGCACCACCCCCAACAAACGGCTCGAAGTACCTTTCAATCTTCTTTGGGAAGAAAGGCATAAACTGAGGCAAGAGCTGTTTTTTGCCGCCAGCCCATTTAACAAATGTTGGAATACCATTCATCATATTAATCACACAACGAAAATGCTTAAAGCTAACGCTAATTTATGATCACCCAGAAACAGACGGCTTCTTTTATAGCGTTGCCAAAACGCATTTTGCGTAATTCTTTTATGTAGGTATGAATTTATATACTTTAGTATTATCTCAATCAGCCAATTTTTCCCCAACTTTGTTATAAACCTTAATCTTCTTTTCTTCTCTTATATTTTTCTATATATACGGCAGAGAAGGTGTGCTACGCCAAAACGCGCTGATGTATGATGTCCCTCAGCACAGCGCTATTCTTGATCCATTCAGTTACAGGTATCGCCATCTTTACTCCAATGAAGTTCAGCGTGCTCTGTAGCGAGTCGAAGTGCAGCGGCTCCGTCTTCAGCGCGGCTCTCACGTGCTCTCTGACGTTCCACACGCCCACGGGCATTATGTAGCCCGGATGCGTCTCCCTAAGTATCACAACTCGTGCCTGCTTGCCTATCTTGTTGAGGTACTCCGAGCTTGCAAGGCGAGCGGCGTAATAGCACCCTCCTATCTCCGCGTAGGTCTTCCTGCCAGCGAAGAACTCGCTGCTAGAGAATATGGCGATGTTCTTCGTGTCCTGGTTCCAGGTAGTATTAGGGTACCACGCCTCTACCAACTCATAACTCCAAGCTCCCGGAAATAGGAGGACTAACCACCTGTTATCCAGCGCCACGTCCTCGAAGACTGTTATCTGCTCTATGCTGTCAGTCTCCTTGACCGTGCTCAGCCTGTACTTGGACAGCGTGTCGTCCACTGCCGTGATGGACCACCTGGTGGGCACGAACTTCCTGTTGTTCTTCATTCCCAGCCCTCCCGCCGCGAGTATCTTCTGTATCCTGCTCACCTCTATGCCCTTCTCGTACAGCTCGACCATGCCCGTTCCCGCGGGCATGGCAGTGTCAGCATACGCCTTCTCCATCTGCTTGTTAGTCTTCGTGTTCCCGACGCTCATCAGCTTCAGCGGCGCGCTCGGGCCGAAGGGCTGACTGTTCTCATCGAACTTGATCGTGAGGTTGGGCCTGCGCGCCAGCCGCATGTCCACGCTGGCGTACCTGTCAGCTATCGCGAGCTCCTGGAGCATAGAGCCGGTCCTGCTGTCATCCACGTTGTGTATGTTCTCCTTCTGCATGCCCCTCACGAGCATGGATCTCGCCTCCACTATCTCTGGTATGGTCTTGTTCACCCAGGTCTCCGGCAGGCCCATCTCGCTCGTGTCTCCGAGCATGGGCGGGACCAGCGGTCCTATGAACACATTGGGGTACCCGAACCTGCCCACGAAGATGTCCGGCGGGCTGGAGCCGCTTATATCTTCTTTGTCTATCATCTGCAGTGTCTTGAACTTGTAATAATACTTGAGCAGCTGCGGGTTCCTCATGTTCAGATAAGCTATCGGCGTGCGCTTGACCGAAAGCTGCTCTGCCTCGAACACAGTGGCCACCTCTTATATTGTTTTCATGATAAATATTTATGATGTCTGACCCGAAACGGCACTCTGGCTTCAAACTCCTAAACAATAGTGGCGTTGTGGCCATAATTATCCACGGAAGCAGGGTTCTCTTGCTCAAGAGGGTCTCGTTACCATTCCTGTCGCACAGCGGCATCTGGACCTTCCCTGCCGGAAGAGGGAACCCTGGAGAGCCCTCCCTCAAAACAGCCTACAGGGAGGTGCTGGAGGAGACGGGGCTGGAAAAGATAGACCTCTCGCTGCTCTCCAAGCAGATCAGGGTCACGAAGGTCGACGAGGAGAGGAAAAGGATAATTCCAAACAAACTCTACGTTTTTAGGTCCAAAAAGAGCGCAGTGCGGCTCGATTACGAGAACACTGACTACAGGTGGGCCAGCCTAGCTGACATAAGGGACGAGCACCTCTATGACAACGTCTTCGCAGACCCGGCATTCATCCTGAAGGTTATAAGAAAGGCTTTGAAGAAATAGGATAAAGGGGAGTTCTGCTAGCTTGGTAGGCTACCACCCTCGGGCGGTGGTGACTTGGGTTCAAATCCCAAACTCCCCGGTCAAAATTTGGGGTATATATTAAAGGGTTCATTTCAATCGATTTTGCCTGATTATCCGTTTCATTTCAATCGATTTCTGGCGCTTATCTTTTCGATTTCAATCGGCTAAAAGAAAGAGATAAAATTGAGAGAAAATGACTGGGTGACTATACTTCATAACGGGAGGGGGCGTGCTCCCTATCTTTATTTCTTTATTTCCGCCAGTTTTTCCTATACTTCGCACTATCCTCTTTCTAGCGATCATGTACCCACCAACTGTCATTGACGCGTGCAAAAATTTAAACCTTGGCAAATAGTGCGGAAATACGTGCTCAATCGGATACATTGCCGCTCCTTATTTTAAAACGTTCTTTTCGCGCTTCATTTTTGCTAGGTAGAAGCGCATAAAATCGAGCATTTGACTATCAAAAATCCAAAACTCTTTGCTTTTGTGAGCACGTAACCGCATTTTTATAGCAAACGTACCCTAGCCATTTTTATTCTTATTCTGAACATAGGTAATTCCGTCTGACTTCTGTCCAACAAAGGGGGTGCCAAGGTGACCAAGTACTACAGCTACCTACAGAGGGCCCTCCTGAGGGCGCTCAGCGAGGATTCAAGCGCCTCGGTGGCCGATCTCTCCAAGAAGCTTAAATGCGCCAGGAACACGGTCTGGTACAACATGCTCGCCCTCGAGAAAGACCTTGGAATACGCTATACTATAGAGTTCAGCAACGACAAGCTGCAGGCCCGCATGCACAGTCACATCTGGGCCGTCAGGTTCGGCGTAAAGCCGTCTGCGCAGGCGCTCAGGAAGCTGTTCGAGGAAGACGCCGCTGTGAGGTTTGCAGCAAAAACAGACGGGGATTTTGACCTTGTTCTCATGATGAGGGCGGCTAGCGACGACGACTATGCATACTGGGGGTTCAAGACAGCCTACAAGCTGCTCAATTACAACCCTACAATAGAGCCGTCTTCAGTGCTGCTTCAACAGCTTGGTTTCGTGCCGATGCCCAACAGTGTAATCGAGAAACTCGAGTTAAGCGAACCCAGCCTCGACGAGTTAGACAGGGGCGTGCTCATGCTCCTGAACGAAAACTCAAGAATGTCATACAGGGAGATGGCAAAGAGGCTCAAGCAGAAGGTGGAAACCATAAGATACAGGGTTAAGAGGCTGTCCAAGGAAGGCGTGATAAAGAGGTTCACAATCACCCTGACGAAACCCCCGACAGATTACAACCTGTTCTTCTTCTTGAATTACGACCTGAGTCCGGGAGCTTTCGACAGGTACAGGGAAGCCCACAGGCACTACGTAGATATCGACGGTAAGGCGCCGGTAATCAACACGTTCCAGTACCTCTCTATCCTGAGCGGCAGCAGCCTCGTCTTCGGGCTCGGGTGCTTCGATACCGAGGAGAAGGCGATACGCGAGTCTGTGCTGGCGCACAAGGAGATATACAAAGGGGATAACGCCAGGGTAAGGTTTGCAAAAATCACAGATGTGGTCAAGGGCTACCTTCCAGTGAGGAACATAGATGTCGCGCGCGAATTCCACGGCATAGATTTCAAAAGGCTGAAAAAGGAGCTACACGATTAGCATAAATGCCAAAATAGTCACCATTTATGGCGTTTATACTATGCATATTAATATCTATCCTGTACAGTAATCCTACTTGGAAAATGGGTAGCGGCAGGTCTGATTTCCGGTTCTCCCCGATCCAGGGCATCTGTTCGCCTGTCGCAATCCCCAAAATCTTAATTTCCGCCTCTTCAAATCCAGCAAGAGATAAATTTTTCTGAATTTTACTGCATTAAAATAGCATTAAAATATCTGCAAATGCCTAATACAAATCCGTTGGGTAGTGGGCCGTGACAGGTCTGCTTATGTCTCCCAGATAAGTAGCCAATTAGCCTGGCTCAGCCTTAAACCCGCACGCCTTCCCGGTCTCAGAACTTGTCATATACAAGAGTGACCACGTCCCCATCCTCAAGCGCGTGCTCCTTCCCCACCCTCTGGTTTTCAAATTTCGCGCTTCTTCCTGTAACATAGGCACACTTCAGGCTCTTTGCCGCCTTCGAGTGCAGGCCCCTGGCGAGCTCCATTACGTCGCTGCCCGACTTCAAGACAAAGGGCCGCGAGTAGTCAGCATTTCCGTCCTTTGGTTTCAGATATATTCTTATCAGGCTCAGGTTTTCGAAGAGCGCCTCCTTCAATTGCGATATGTTCGTGCCCCTTGCCGCGCTTACGGCTACTGTGCGCATTCCAGTGCTCGCCGTAAACTCCGCAGCAAGACGCCTTGCCTTTTCCTCAGATACGAGGTCCGACTTGTTCAGCGCAATCACGCCCTTGGCGTACACCGCGTTTTCCAGGAGCAGAGCGATAAGCGAATCCATGTCTATGTCATTGTAGAAGATCACCTTGCCATTGTAAATTCCCATCTCGTGCATGACAGTCTCGACCTCTTTCCTGCCTGGAATCTTGTGGCCGTTGGCCTCCACCTCCACACCCCCGGACCTCTTCTCCTCTATCATGACCCGCGGCTTCTGCCTGTTGACCTTTATGTCAAGCAGCGAAAGCTCCTCCACCAGCCTATGGATCTGGTCCGGCAGCGTCGCGTCTATGACAAAGAGCACCAGGTCAGCCACCCTGATGATGCTCGCCACCTGAGTTCCTGCACCCCTGCCGAGGTGCGCGCCCTCTATGAGCCCGGGCACGTCAAGCACCTGTATCTTCGCCCCGCTATAGTTTAGCATTCCGGGTATCACGTCAAGGGTAGTGAAAGCGTAGTCGGCCACCTTGGATTCGGCTCCGGTGAGCCGCTTCAGCAGCGACGACTTGCCCGCGTTTGGGAATCCCACAAGTACGACTGTCGCGTCCCCCGATTTCTTCACCCCGAAACCCGTGCCCCTCTTGCCCTTCTTCTCAGCCATGGCCTTCCTGAGCTTGGCCATCTTCGCGCGCAATATTCCGAGATACTTGTTGGTGGCCTTGTTGTACCTGGTCTTCGAGTACTGTTCCTGAAGCTCCTCCAGCTTCTGTTCCAGCACCTTCTTGTCTGCCATGCAGCTACTTGCATTCTCAGACTTATAAAACTAGCCAAAGCGGCTACTGCTTTTTGCCTGCATGCGGATCGGCCCTCGCTCTCGTGTCATTGGCGAGCTTCGCGCACCTGATTTTCTTTCTCTCCAGCTTCAGGATCCTGACCTTGGTGGCCCTAAGCCTGCTGCCGAGCGCATCTATCTCCCTCTTTCTCAGGAACCTGAGCATCCCGGAGTTCTTCCTCCTGAACTCGGAATCTATGCGTTCGAGCATGCCGGTCTCCCTCGTTATCCTCAACTCGTACTTCGCTGCGCTGTCAGATACGTGCGAAACGAAGTAGTCGAGGTGTTTCCTCGCCGACCTGACGTCCTTGGACAGCAGGGCGACGCCCGCTATGAGCGGTTCCGCAAACTCCGGGCCGAACCTTGCCTTGTATCCCAGAGCCAGCGCCTCTATCGTCCTCGTGTAGGCGGCGAGCTCGCCCTTCGACATGTGCTTCGACCTCGCTGCTATGTTTTGCATGCACAGTGTCTCGTAGTTCATCGCGCCAAACTCCTTTGTCATGAACTCCGCGTGCTCGTTGAGTATGTCAAGACTTGTGCCCCTTTCCTTGAGCTTGGATTCCCAGTTCTCGCGCACTATCTTCTTGATCGCATTCGCTTCTATGGTTGACGGAACTGCGTCGAGCCCGCTAGCGTCTACCTCTTTCGTGTTCAATTGGTCGCCTCAAAGTGCAATGAATGTTTTCTGGTTTAAATCGTCAAGCTTATAAAACCCGACTCTCTCGAACTGCACTATCTCGTCTTTTTCCAGGGTGTTGACGAACTCCTCGGCGTACGCCTCGACTTTCACTAGGCTCTTCCCGTTGAACTTGTCACCTATGAAAAGCGGGCCTATCAGCAAGAGTTCGCACCTCACCTTCCTTTTCGCGTCCACCCACTGGAACTTCGGTGCGTCTATGTTTCCGTTCCCCGCAAACTTCGCCTCAATCGCGTCCTTTGCATTCTTCTCAATCTCAACGTTGAACAGGTCCTTGAACCTGAACTTGGATCCCGCCTTGAGCGTCCTTGCGTCTGAGCCGCTTATCATCAACCTGTCAGACACGCTCGCCTCCCTTTGTCCCAGGCTCTTGGATGGATGAAGGTTGAGCTTCACGCTTTTGTAGCCAGCGGGCACGCCGCTGATATTCACCTCAACAGGATCCCGGACAAGAAACAGTCTCCTCGCAAAATCGTCTATGACCATTCGGTTCTCGGCGAGCAGCATGTCGATGCTCACTTCGCTGTTGGTGTTGCTGGTCCCGAACCTCAGAACAAACGCCTTTATCGCCTGTGGCTGCACGCCGCGCCTTCTCAGCCCTGCGATTGTTATGAGCCTCGGATCGTCATAGCCCTGGAGGGCGCCGCTCTTTATCAGTTCGTTGGTCTTCCTCTTCGAGGTGATGTTGTCCGCTATCTCAAGCCTGGCAATAGTGCGCATCGTAGGTTTCCTGAGGCCGAGCAGGTCGAGTATCTTGTAGTAGAGTTCCTCCCGGAGTTCGTACTCCTTTGTCCTCATTGCATCGGTTATTCCCTCAAGCGAGTCGACGATCGGGGTGTTGAAGTCGTATGTCGGCCACACCCTGTACTTGTTCCCCTGCCTGTAGTGCTCGTGCATTATGATCCTGAAGGCCACCGGGTCGCGCATCGCTGTGTTCTCCGACTTCATGTCCAGCTTCAGCCTGAGCACCCCCTCGTCCTCATCTGTCTTTCCGTCAAGCATCTCCTTCCAGAGCTTGGAGTTCTGCTCCTCGCTGTGCCTCCTGTGCTCGCACGCCTCCCCGTCAAACCTCAGCTTCTTCATCTTCTCCCCGTCGCACGTGCAGACGTATGCGTCTCCTGAGCCGATGAGCTTCTCAGCGTACTTGTACTCAGCGCCGATGTGGTCGCTCGCGTAGTACTCGCGGTCGATCCTTATTCCGAGCCACTCCAGATCCTTCTTGAACGCATCAACGAACTCCTCCCTCTCCTTCTCAGGGTTCGTGTCGTCGAAATAGAGCGCGAGTGTGCCCCTGTACTTGTCGGCGAACTCCCTGCCGAGCCATGCCATCTTGGCATGGCCTATCTGCATGTAGCCGTTGGGCTCGGGAGCGAACCTGGTCGCGAACCTGCCGGCAACAGCTCCGTCGAGCTCCATTCTGGGCTTTGCGCTCTTCTCCTGCTTCTCCTTCTCAATCTTTTCGAATTCGCCCGAATGAGCCTCAAACTCTTTCTGCAGCGCCGCCTCGCTCATCTTGTTGACCTCCTGCACCACCTCCTTGACAAGCTGCGAGAGCTCCTTTATGCTCTCCTTGAGCCTGGGCTCAGTGGAGAGCACCTTGCTCAGGACAGCGCCGGCATCCGCCTTCCCGTAATCTATTGCGTTCTTTAGCGCCAGCTTCCTTGCCTTTTCCCTTATCTTGTTTGCCAGCAAATGCAACACCTAGACCTGCGTCACCCTCAGGCCGCCGTATATGGTGCCGTTCTGCTCGAGCAGGGCCGAGACCGACACGTTGAGCGTGCCGCCCATGCCGCCGGTCAGCGGGATAGGCAACGAGTAGGCGCGCAGGCTGTCAGGTATGGTTATTATGACGCTGCTCCTCTGCGAGGTGACGTAGAAGCTCATCCTGCCAGGCAGGTTGATGTTTGCCGTGCCCGAGAACCGCGTGCACGAGGCATAGCTTCCTATGTCGTTCGAAAGCCTCACGTAGAGGGCGTTCGAGCTCATGCTGCCAGACTGCACGAGTATCTGCGCGGCTTGCTGCGAATAGAAATTCGCCACCGAGCCGTTCTTCTCCAGGCTCGCCAGCTCGCTGTTCAGCGTTCCCAATACGCTACTTGCGTTGCTGCACGTGATGTTTATGTTGAACGTGCTTCCGTACGACTGCACTATCGCGTTCGTGTTGGCAACTGCGTAGTACGTCTGCGACAGCGCAGTTGTTGTCGCGTTGTTTCCGCTCTGCGAGATGTTCCCGAAAGCGGCGTAGGAGCTGAGGAATATCGCTGCCACGAATATCGATCCTATTATCTCGATGAGTTTTTTCCTCTCCAAAGCGAAAACCTTTATTAACTAAAGCAGACCATACTTAAAAAGCTATCAAGATGAGCTTATGCCTTTTAACGACGGCGATTTCGTAAAAGTGGATTACAGCGCGTGGCGCGCAGCGGACAACAAGCTCGTGTACACCACCATGAAGAGCGTTGCTGAGAAGGACGCGGAGATGGACAAGGATGCGAAGTACGCACCGCAGCTCATAGTTGTCGGAAAGGGCAATGCGATAAAGGGCGTTGAGGAGGCGATCAGGAAGATGAGCGCCGGGGAGACGAAAAAGGTGGAGATTGACCCAAAGGACGCCTTCGGGGACAGGAACCAGTCGCTGGTGAGAGTGATGTCAGTCTCGGACTTCAAGAAGAGGGACATAGACCCGCAGCCCGGCATGCAGCTTGACATAGACGGCGCAGTCGCGACAATAAAGAGCGTCAACTCCGGCAGGGTAATCGTCGACTCCAACCATCCGTTCGCCGGAGAGAGGATGATCTACGAGATAAAAGTGGTCTCAAAGCTAGAGAAGGACGAGGACAAGATCAAGGCAGTCGCGGAGGTCTACGACCTGAACCCGGATGCTGTAGAGATATCCGGCGGCGACGTCAGGGTGATATTCGGGGACAAGATAGAAAAGGACAGCAAGTACCTGATTAACAAGAGCGATTTCGTGAATGCGCTCATGCGCTACATGGACAAGGTCACGAAGCTGAGGGTCGAGGAGGACTTCCTGAGAAGCAAGCCGCTCGAAAAGAAGTAGCTCAATCGTTCAGGTGCAGCGCGTAGGATCCGTTTATCTTGAATCCCATCTTCTTCGCAAGCTCGGATTTCTCAACGTTGAGTATGACTATGTAGCCGCTCCACTTGCTCGTGAGGTTGCTCTGTCCGCACAGCGGGCACGTGTCCCCCTGTGATATTATCAGCCTGTCAGTCCTGCACGCCTTTTCCACCATTCGCTTACCTCTTCTTCCTCTTCTCCTTTATCTCCCTGATCTTCTGCTCCTTCACCCACTCGGGCTTGCCGAAGCCCTCTGGCCTCATGGTCAGCGCTATCTTCGCATCCTGGATTGTGTTCCTTATGCTTATCGTCGACACCTTGGCGTACACAGTGTCGCCCTTCTTTACCGTTCGCTTCGTGTTCTTCGACACGAAGACGCCCGCCTTCCTGTCGAAGGTTATGAAGTCGCTCGTTATCTGCGACAGGTGAACCAGCCCGTCCATCGGGCCCAGCCTCACGAAGAGCCCGAAGTCTGCAAGCTCGGACACCTCGCCGAGCACGACCTCGTCCACCTCGAGCTTGAATGTGAGCACGTCAAAAGTGACATCGTGGTGTATGTTCGGGTCCGCGGGCAGTATGTAGCCGTCGCTTATGTCCCTCACATTGTGCACGACAAGCACGACTCCCATGTCCTTGTCGAGCGTTCGCTCGTACTTGCTTCGCAGCATCTCCGTCGTGGCCTTTCCTATGTCCTCTCCTATGTACTTCGGAGGCACGCTTACGGAGTCCTTTACAGTATACGTGTAATACAGGCTCTCACCCTAAAAATTGGCATAAAAATATGGTACCACTACCTTAAAATCCCATTCCATGAGACGCTCACTACCTTGATTTTCTCAGCCTTGAGCTTTTTCTTCAGCTCGGTATCGTTGGTGCACACTGCGCATTTTCTCATCTTGCTCTCCCTCACTATCCAGTCGTCCACGTAGCTGTGGTCCTTCAGCGCCTTTATGTTGTGCTTCGCGAGCAGCTCCAGCGCCGCCTTTGCCGCTTTCCTGTTCTCGTTCCGCGACGCAGATATCATCTCGAGCTCCTCCATTATGCCGTTGGAAATCAGTACCTGAGAGCCGGGCATCGATTCCTCTATAGAGGCGAATATGTCCTTCCTGTTCTCGATAGCGAAGATTATCGCGCTGGTGTCAACTATTATCGACTGCATAAACATTATAATGTTTAAGGGAATAAACCCCTAGTGATTCCGGTGGCTTTCGACCTTACTGCCTTCTTCAGCGTCCTTGATGAAAGCTACTTTGTGGTAATCCCGCTTCTTGCGATATGGTTATACTATAAAAAGGATAAAAACGTTTTCTCGTTCGTCTCCGCATTCATAATACTATACGTTGTCGCTGACGTGCTTAAAATGCTGATAGCACAGCCAAGGCCTTGCGCAGGCCTCCCCGGATGCGAACCCGGTTACGGAATGCCTTCAAATCACGCAACAGCGCTTACAGGCCCGTATCTTTTCCTGATGGGTTACAGGTATCTGCGCTGGATGTATCCCGTCTGGCTGATCTTCGTGCTTTTCGGCAGGGTATACCTTGACCAGCACACCCTGGTGCAGGTGCTGGCAGGCATGGCGATAAGCTTGATACTTGGGTATGTGCTATACAGGTACAAAGAAAGGATAAACGGGATTGCGATGAGCGTTATCTCCCGCATACCCGTAGTTTCACGCCTCTTAGTGGGGCTAAATGTCTGATGCGAAATGGGACTTGACATATACGCCGAACAGCTGATACAGCACTACGAGCATCCGAACAACAAGCGCAAGATGGAGGATGCCAGTGTCAGCATGAACGAGGAGAATGTGTCATGCGGGGACGTGATAACAGTGTACCTCAAGCTGAATGGGGACAAGATAGAGGATGTGAGCTTCGATGGCAACGGCTGCGTCATATCGATGGGCTCGGCGAGCATGCTCACCGAAGAGCTGAAGGGCAAGACGCTCGCGCAGCTTGAGAAGATGCAGTACAGGGACCTTCTCAAGGTGATAGGCATAGATCCCGGCCCGGTGAGGATGCACTGCGCCACGCTCTCGCTCAGGGCGCTGAAAAAAGCAGCTTTTGCGTTCGAGCGCAAGCCGGTTGACACTAGCACTAAGGAACTTTAACGTGGGCTTCGAAGAAACCCAGGTTGCCAGGCATAGGGATCGGCTTATCGAATTTCACTGGATCCTTGAGCAGGAACCCATAGCCGGAGCCGAAGTATTTCTCTGTTGCAAGGTGCTTGTCCCTGTCCTGAAGGAACTCCTCTTCGCTGTTGTACTCCTTTATGTCGTACAATGTAGCCTTTCCCACTATGGCACGTTTCGGAAGTGAACTCGGATTCATTTTGAATAATTCGCAAGCCTCACTGTCAAAGTTTCCGGAAGCGTGAACCAGGAAAACGCCCCTGAAGCTTGTGCTCCAGGTCCTGAGCTCTATGGTCTTCCTGCCCGTTACCACAAGTTCAGCAAACGGCTGCTTCAGGGACAAGCATCTCATTCAGTCACTCAAGTTTTATCTCAATCCTCTTGCTGTTCTTCCCCTTGTTCTCAAAGCCGTTTAGTGTTATCTTTCCTATCTCTTTCGTATTTGCAACGTGAAGGCCGCCGTCCATCTGCATGTCTATGCCCTCGATCTCAACCACTCTCACAGAATCCATGCCCTTCATCATCTCCCGCCCGGGTTCCGTGCGTGCCAGGTTGGGCCTCGCGAGCGCCTCCTCCTTTGTGAGATTCTTGGCTAAGACATTGTGTCCTTCCCGCCCGGCGGCGTTCGCCTCATCGATTATCTTCTGCACCATCTCCCTGTTCAGTCCTGTCATCGCGAAGTCTATCCTCGCCCTGTCCGGAAATATCTGGCCGCCCGTTATGCCGCCTGCCTGGTACTTCCTCTCCACTACCCCGTCCATGAGGTGCACAGCCGTGTGGTAGCGCATCAGCGAGTACCTTCTGTCCCAGTCGATCGTACCGTGTGCCGAATCCCCCGCCTTCATCTGCGGTATTCCTTCCAGATGGTGGAAAATGACATCGCCCTCCCTGCTTACGTCAGCCACCCTGCAGCCCACGCCGTTCACCGTAAGCATTCCGGTATCGTTCATCACTCCGCCTCCGGTAGGATAGAAAACGGTTTCCCTGAGAACCACCCTATTGCCTTCGACCTTCTCGACAACGGAATCGAACTCCTTCAGGTATGCATCATTCCAGTACAGCTTGACTGTCATCAATTAGGTATTTGGCAACAAAACGTTAATAATAAAAGAGCCATTATACCACGTGCAGCTCCATCGTCTAGTGGCCAAGGACAGCGGGCTTTGGACCCGCGAACATCGGTTCGAATCCGATTGGAGCTAGTGATTTTAAACTTTGGCTGAGCATAAGGTGCGATAAGATGGCGAAGACTGAGCTGGACGTCGGCCCAAGCGCACGTTTTCTCGTATTTCCCATACTCATAGCCCTCGCTCTCGCGTTCATAGGCTACGCAATACTGCAGGGAGCTCCTCAGCACTTCTCGCTCATTTCAATATCAGCGAGCGGTTCCGCAAGCGCTGTTCCGACGCAGGCATCGATTTACCTCTACCTGAACGGGACGGGCAGCACCGCTGCAATCGCGCAATCTAACCTAAGCAGCGCATCAACGGCCCTAAACACAACACTTTCCCCGTTCTTGGAGGGCAACGAAAGCAACATACAGACGCAATCTTACAGCCTTTATCCGGCAAGCAACTGCACACCAGCCTACTATCCCTATCCCACCACCACAACCATCTGCCCATCATCGAACAAGTTCTACGTCGCTACCGAGACAATTCTTGTGACGCTGCCCAGCGTATCCAGTGTTGATTCCGCGCTGTCAAGGATAAGCAGAATAAAAGGAATCAGCATAGGGAGCGTTTCAGCAAAGCTTTCAGCGCAGCAGCAGTCCGGCCTGCAGCAGCAGGCACTCTCCACAGCGATAACAAACGCCACAAACCAGGCTGACGCGCTTGCAAACGGCAGGCAGGTGGTGGTGCAGAACATCACGGTGCAGAACGGCTACATTTTCTACCCCAACGCCGGCGTTTTCTCCGGAGCAAGCATAGCCGCAAACCAGACCTTCTTCACAGGCCAGGCAACTGTAACTAAAAACATATATGTCGTATTCAGCATGCACTAGCGGCGTGCTCGCATGGTTGAGTGGTATTACCTTATCCTCATCTCATCAGTACTGAACGGACTGGCAACTCTGGTCGAGAAAAACGCGCTCAAGACGCATTACGCGACTGAGTTCAGCGCAACCGTGTCACCGTTCGTCGCATTAATCTCCTTGCTATTCATTCCGCTGGCAAACTTCAATATAAGCGTCTGGCAGCTTCTGCTGATAACCGCGTGGAGCGCCATAAACGCCTACAGCTACCTCCTTGCTGCACGGGCATTCAGGCATGGAGAACTGTCAGCGTCTTCAGCAGCATTCGGCAGCCTTCCGACGCTGGTAGTGGTGGTGCTCGCATTCCTGTTCCTGTCGGAGCAGCTCTCTCTGGTGCAGTACATAGGCATAGCGGGCATGATAATGGCAACCTACATGCTCTTCTTCAGGGAGCCGAAGAGGCCTGATGGTAAGCAGGCGTTCGAGAGCAGCAAGTACAAGTATGTGGTCCTGCTCGCCGTGTTCGTGTCTGGAACGGCGTCGGTGTTCAACAAATACGCGATCGGCGGGGTGAACCCGTACACCTTCTTCATAATATCCAGCATCTCCATGGCCCTATTCTTCGCAGTTTTCATTTCCATAAGATACAGGGGCGTTAGGGAGATAGTGCAGACCGCAAGGACGTACAGGCTTCCCATCTCCTTGGCCTCGGTCCTCACCTCAGGTTACAGGCTCGCCTTCTACTTGGCACTCGTCCTTGTGCCCGTCAGCCTCGCCCAGCCTCTGGGCAATGCCTTCTACGTGATAATAACAGTGGCAATCGGGGGGTTGATCTTCAAGGAGGGCAACCTTCGCAGGAAACTGGCCCTGAGCGCATTCCTGATATTCTTCGCCTACCTGCTCACATTATAAGCGTTTAACGGCAAAACAGGGTTGTGATGACACGAGGTATTTCTGATCTGTGATGAAAAAACTTCGTGTCTGATGCTCAATATGATTTTGCGAAGTTCGCTATGAACTTAGCGCCCTCTCCGCACACCACGCACTTCCTTCCCTTCGCCTTGCCCTGCACGTCGAAGGGCATGTTGGTTATCTTCGCTCCCGTCTCCTCCTTCACCTTCGCCTCACACTCAGCCGAGCCGCACCATCCTCCCTGCGCAATGCCGCCCTGCTTGCCCTCGACCACCTTCTTCAGTTCCGTGTATGTCTTCACCTCGTGCGTGTTCTCATCCATAAATTTCTTAGCGCGCCTGTATAGGTTCTCGTGAATCTCGCCAAGTAGTGAGACGATCTCTTTCTTCAAATCCTTCATTTTAACATCGTGTTTCTCAGCAGTGTCCCTCCTCACCGCGATGACCTTGTCTGCCTTTATGTCCCTTTCACCTATCTCCAGCCTGAGCGGAACTCCAAGCAGCTCCCAGTTGTTGAACTTCCAGCCTGGCGAGTAGGCATCGTTGTCGTCTACGTGCACTCTCACAGAACCTTGCAGCTTTTTGGCCAGATCGTGCGCAGCCTTGAGTACCGTTTCCTTGTTCGCATCAGTGTATATAGGCACGATTACCGCCTGTATCCTTGCCACCGGTGGCGGGAGTATAAGGCCTTTGTCGTCACCGTGAATCATGATCATCGTTCCGAGCTCCCTAGTCGTGAACGCAAAGGTGTTCTGGTAGGCGAACTCCTTCTTGCCCTCTTTGTTTATAAACTCTATTCCAAACGCCTTTGAGAATTTCTGTCCGTCGCTGTGGAAATCAGGTCCCTGTATCGCCCAGCCGTCAGGAACCAGGTGCTCTATGCTGTAGCTGGCTTCTGCACCCGCAAACTTCTCGGAATCGGTCTTCCTTCCAGGTACGCCAGGAAGCGCCATGTACTCCCTGAGCGTCTTCTCATAAATGCTCAGTATCTGATCTCTTTCAGCGTCTGCTTCTCCGCGCGAAGCGAAAACCGTGTGACCCTCATTCCACAAGAACTCCCTGCTGCGTAACAGAGGTGTCGGATGCTTGAATTCCCATCTTATCACCGAGTTCCACTGGTTGGTGCGCAGCGGCAGGTCTCGCCACGACCTTATCCACTTCGCGAAGCTCTCGTACATTATGGTTTCTGAAGTCGGCCTTACAGCAAGCCTTTCATCTAGCTTTGACTTGCCTGCATGCGTGACCCACGCCACTTCTGGAGCGAATCCCGCCACATGCTCCTTTTCCTTTTCGAGCAAGTGTTCGGGTATAAGCATCGGGAAGTAGACGTTTGTTATCCCTAGTTCCTTGAACAGCACATCTATCGCGCGCTGCACCGTTTCCCAGACGAAATAGCCATCGGGCCTGAAAGCGAGGCCCCCTGAAACAGAAGTATAGCCCACAAATTCGGTCTTTTCGATAACCTGCGTGTACCAGTCAGAGAAGTTCTCCGACTTCTTAATAGTGATGCCCTTCTTGTCGTCTCCCGCCTTTGCCTCAGCCATACCAAACAAGCCTATTCATTTTCTAAAGATTATAATACTTTTTAATAGCCCCTCCGCAGAGCAGAAAACGGACAGAATGGAATGAGGTTCACTCTCCCCAATCTTCTCCTGGAATTTCAGCGGGCTTTATGGAAACGCCCTTCTCAATGTCCGCGACCTCGAAACTCGAGCTGCATTCCTTGCACCCAAGTATCTCGCCCTTTATCACGTCAGGCGGCAACGTAATCTTAGCGTCGCATTCCAGACATCTGACCTCTTTCTGGCTTTCTTTGCCGGCACTCGAAGATGCAGCTTCGCGTTTCTGCGGCAGCGACCTGCTCAAGCCGTTCGTAGCAGCTTCGGATTCGCGAAGACCTCTTGTGCCCCGTATGGACATAGCGATTTATGCGGAAAATAAACTCTTAAGCAATATGTACAGGAAGGCCGCAGCTAAAGCCTAACTCCGATGTGCTTCAACGCCCTCTCAAGCTGCCTCGGACTCTTGAACAGCACTGATTTTATGCCCGCCCTCCTGGCGCCGCGCACGTTCTCCTCCAGGTTGTCTATGAAGATGACTTCCCTACCTCCGAATCCCATGTGACGCAACGCATACCTATAGATCGCGGCCGAAGGCTTTCTCATCCCTATCTCGCAGGATGCGAACCTGTGTTCGAAAAACTTTAGATAGGGGCGCAAGAGCTTGGTGGACCATTCATAGCGCGACCTGTCCACGTTAGAAAGATAAGACACTGAGTAACGTTTGTGAAGTCGCCGGACAACGCCCATCGTGCCCCTGTTGATCCTGCTGTTGTCCCTGTGCATCTCGTACCATTTGACCTGCGACGGCTTTATTCCAAGCCTGTTAGCGACCGCACGGTTGAAATCCCTCAGGTTTATCTGCCCCGTGTCCAGCCGCGCCTCCATCCTGTTTTGTATCGTGTGCCATACCTTTTTGACTGGGACCCCGCTCACCCTTGCAAGATACGGGTAGAAGTACCTGTCATCCGTGTAGTCTATTATCACTCCTCCTAGGTCGAAAAGAATGCACTTGATCACAGAATCAGCGATACTACTCAGTATTTTAAGATAAATAGCTTATGCTCTATGTCACGGGGTTGTGGCGTAACCTGGCAGCGCAGCAGGCTCCAGATGTTTCAAAATAATTGAGCCTTTTGGCGATGATTAGGATTTGGAGCGGATCCAAGTGGTCGGGCGTAACCTGCGAGTCGGGGTTCAAATCCCCGCAACCCCAAGATACTTTTTCTTCAGAAATTCCACATCCTTCAAATCAACCCTTCTTCTCAGCTTGCTCTTGTAGCGTATCAGCTCGCCCACTCTTGTGACGCGGACAGTTTTCCCGAAAACTTTTTTCCTCACCGCATCGTAAGGGTTTATGTTAAGACGCACCCACCTGCGTGCATTCTTATCATATATTCTCGCCGTTCCTGCCGCGCAGATGTCAATCTCCTGTCCCCTATAGCGCAAGGTGATGAGCCGTATGCGCCAGTTCCTGTCCCTGTATACGCGCGGGCCGAAGATTATGTAGGGCTCGACCGCGGCGCGCATCGCCTCCAGCTTTTCCTTTGGCACCTCGATGTCTATGTCAGCAAGCCCCCTGCTTGAGCCGTATGCCCTGACAGCAAAGCCCCCTGTTATCCTGAACGGAACCCTGTTTTTCTCCAGCTTGCCAACGATCCACAGGAACGCCGCTCTTGTATCACGCATAGGATCAGATGTCTAGGGCATCAGAGATAATTTAAATCTGAGTTGCAAGCTACTCACATGAAGATGACCAAGCGCGAGGCCTCAAGGACAGCAGGCAGGCTCATAATAATAGCAGCCATCGAGGTCGTGTTCTTCATACTGCTCGCCCAGCACCTCTACCCTGGATACAGCCTGACGAACAACTACATCAGCGACCTTGGAGTCGGAGGCACGGCTCCAATATTCAACCTCGCGATGCAGCTCTTCGGCCTCCTGCTCATCACCTCCTCCTATTTTCTCTGCAAGTCTGGCAGGAAGTACGCTTCTGTCGCCTTCTTCATCATAGGCCTTGGCGGCTTCTGCGTAGGCACCTTTCCTGAAACCACGGGCCTGCCGCACATAGTCTCAGCGCTGATAACTTTCGACGGCGCCTCGGTGACCGCGCTCGGATTCTACAAGGTATTCAAGGGATACCTGTCGTACTACTCGCTCGCAGCCGGGGCCGTTGGCATACTGATAACCTTCCTCTTCATCTTCAACATCGCCGCTGGCACCCAGATCACTTTCGGGCTCGGCCACGGAGGGATAGAGGAGATACTCTTCTACGACGAACTCCTGTGGGCGCTGATAGCAGGCTTCTACTTTGCCACGGGACGCGTGTGAGGCACTTCTAGCGCGGCTTCACGAAGCAGTCCCTGCATCTCGGCTCGTAAGAATCCTTGCCTTCCACCTCCACCAGCTTTCCGAAGATCTCCCTGCCGTTTTGGTCCACTCTCTGGGTGAACGTGGCATCGTTTCCGCATTTGCGGCACACAGCGGTGAGCATGCGCACGTAATCTGCCCTTGCTATCATCTCGGGCGCATCGCCGAACGGCTCACCGAGATGCGACCTGTTCAGCAGCGACACTATCACTGTCTTGCCCATGTCCGCAAGCGAGTCTGCTATGCGGATCAGCTCCTTGCCGTTCCTGAAGAACTGCGCCTCGTCTATCCCCACGACCTCGAACCCCTTTCCGAGCTTTTCTATCTGCCCGAGGCCCCTGCCTCCTGAGCTTACAACGAGCGCCTCGTGGCTGGCCCCCTTGTGGGTGACCACGTTCCTCTCGTGGTACCTGTTGTCCACCTCGGGCTTGAACATTACCGTCGTCTTTCCCGCGTACTCTTCCCTCTCAAGAAGCCGTATGAGCTCGGTGGTCTTGCCTGAGAACATGGGACCTGCTATGACCTCAAGCCTTCCGCATTTCTTGGCGTGCATGCTGCCACTCGGGATTCGATTGGCTTCTCCTTGAAGCTATAAATTCTTTGCGTGGGTAATAGTTACCTGACATGCAGGAGACGCATGAGGCCGATGAGCCTAAGGAAAAGAGGATCACCAAGCTCAAGAAATCCCAGGAAATCAACGAGAAGTTCGCGCGCGCAACAAAGGCCAACGTAACGATGAAATCGGGAGGCTACGACCATCTCGAGGGCCCGGATTTCGAGGGCGTGCACGAAGCGGTCTCGAAGGGGTATGAAAACATGGCATCAAAGGAGGAGGTTGCGACCCTGGGCAGCGGCTGCTTCTGGTGCACAGAAGCCATATTCTCCGAGCTCAAGGGCGTGAAGAAGGTGTTGCCCGGATTCTCCGGGGGCACTGTTCCCAATCCGAGCTACGAGCAGGTGTGCACAGGCACGACCGGCCACGCGGAGGTCGCGCAGATAACATTCGACCCCAGCGTTATATCATTCAAGCGCCTGTTGCAGATCTTCTTCACGGTGCACGATCCCACGACCCCGAACAGGCAGGGCGCCGATGTCGGCGCTCAGTACAGGTCTGTTATCTTCTACCGCACCGAGGAGCAGAAGCGCACCGCGGAGGAGGTCATGAGGGAGGTCGAGGAGAGGAAGATATGGCCCAGGCCGCTCGTGACGCAGCTTGTGCCCTTCAAGGCCTTCTACGAGGCCGAGGACTACCACAGGGACTACTTCAAGAAAAACCCGCTGCAGCCCTACTGCCTCCTGGTAATCTCGCCAAAGGTGAGGAAGTTCAGGAAGGAGTACGCCGATCTGCTGAAGAGGTAGCAACAGGACTAGGAGATGCTCATTCTCACTGTGGCGTTTCCGCAGCTGCCCTCAGGCAGAGTGCTCGACCGGAACACTACCTTGTAGTTTCCTAGGTACACGTACACCGGTCCCGAGACCTTCGCGCACGATCCCGCGCTTGTGCTTATGTTGTGCGGCGCAAGCGTGGTGTTCTGCTGCACCAGCTCAAGCGTGACGCTCTGGAAGCTGCCTCCGAACAGCGTTATGTTCATCAGTCCGCCCCTCCAGTTGCACGAGCCCACGATCTCATAGTTGGGCTGGGAGATGGAAACGTTGTAGCCGTTGCACGTTGCTAGGTTTGGGCCCGTAGCCGTAGTGATGTTCTTCACTATCGTCGTGGTGATTGGCGCCACGCTGACAGTGGTGAGGTTTGCCGCTGTGGTGGTCGCCGCTGTCGGAGCAGGCGGCAGGTTCAACGCTATCACAGCCACAAGTACTATCACAACTACGGCTATGCCTATGTAGATCAGCATATTCTGCTTCTTGCTCTGCGCTTCGTGCGTCACTTTCCCACGACTTTCTCTCTTAAACGTACACTAATTTAAAGTTTCCCATGCCCTCTCCGAAAAGGAAAGAGCTTACCGTATTCGCGCGTATGAGATGCTGTGCGTTGCCTCAGCTATTCCGAAATCAGCTATAGCGCCATCTATGCTCTGATGCAGCGCGTCGTTCGAAAGCGACAGGAACGTGCCGTGGGTCATGTTGACAGCGAATGTGGGCACTCCCGCGGTCGCGTTGACTACGCCCTCGTAGACGTACAGGCTCTTGTTTGTGTTGTTCCACGTTACAGTGAGCTGACCCACTATCGGGCTGGTGCTCGAGTTCACGTCAGTCAACTGTACGGACCAGCTCGTGTTGACGCTCACGTTGTACTGCTTTGCGTACTTGCCGGAGTTGGCGAGATAGAACTGCGTAAGCGCGCTCTCGTTGGTCTGCAGCTCGCCGAGCCTGTTCGCGAACTGCTGCTGCGCGCTTATTATCGGGATGTGGAAGATGCCCGCGATAAAGTTCCATATGCTGTTCCATATGCCGGAGAAGATGTTGGTCCACTGCAGCACGAACCCGTGCGACGCTGAAACAGACGCGATGAGCAGCACTGGCAACGCTATCGAACAAAATTTCTGAAAGCTCCCCTCCATGGAAGTATCTTGTGCTGTCAGGTATTTTAAGCCTTGCTGACGACCTTTCCAGAGGCAAAAATCCTGGGTATTGAGCCGCGCGTGAGCAGCACAGTGTCGCCGGTTTCAACAGCCATCGGGGCGCTGAGCGCCAGCTCAAGGCGCTGGCCATCCGCTTTCTTCACAACGCATTCGCTGTATGAGAAACCGCTGGCAATGCCGTATCTCGAGTCGACAGCCACCGGCTCCCTGGCCGCGGCGTTGAACCTTGCCTCAACGGTGAGCGTGGCGGATCGCGGCACGTGCGCCTTCGTAAGCAGGTCGCCCTTCTCCACCTCATCATCAGCTATGTCCTTGAGCGAGATGCCCACTCTCGTGCCGGCCCTTGCTTCCGTTATGTCCTCGTCCTGGCTCTGCATCGACCTGACCAGCACCTCCTTCCCTGACGTATGCACCAGTTTGTCGTGCTGCCTTAGCGTTCCGCGCGTCACCACGCCCAGCACCACGGTGCCGATGCCCCTTACCGGGAATGCCTTGTCTATGTCTATCCTTACCCCCGCTTCGTTTCCGCTGTCGACTCCGGCGACCAGCCTGTCGAGCAGTTCGCTCTTCGATACGCGCGTGTAATCCACAAGTCCCGCGCTCTTCAGCAAGGCAGATGCGTCGTTGTCATCAGTAACAAATACCTTTTTCCCGAGCAGCGAGCAGGCAACAAGCGCTTCGCCGAACCGCCTGTCAAGCGTCGCAGTGCTGAGCACGACGCATGATGCAACAAGCAGCGACTCTGCCAACGCGTATGCCTTGTCCTCCTCCTGGTTGGGCATCAGCACCACAACCACGTCTACGCCAGACTTCCTGTTGTAGAACGTTATGCTGTTCTCCGAGCCCTTCTTCCCTATGAACGAGGCCAGCGACTCATCCACGGGAACCGCAACCACTATGTTCATGCAGATTCTTTGCAGCAAAAGCATTATTTTCTTATCATGCCACATGGTATGGGGGCGCAATGAACCGCGGAAACAGAAACAAGGAGATAGAGATAAAGGTGAGGGTTCAGAAGCCTGACAGGCTCGTCTCGTTCCTCATGAGGAACGCGAGGAAGAAGGGCACGCTGCACCAGATAGACGAGTACTTCGTCCCGGCGCACAGGAACTTCCTGGATTCGGAACCTGTCAGGGAGTGGCTGAGGCTGAGAAACGAGGACGGGACGTGCACCATCAACTACAAATACTTCTATTACGGCAGGGACGGAAGGTCCACCCAGGCGGACGAGTTCGAGACGCAGGTGGAGGACGCCGGTCAGATCCAGAAGATATTCAAGGCGCTGGGCCTGAAGCGCATTGTCAAGGTCGACAAGGTCAGGGACTCATGGGCATATGGGAATTACGAGATAGGCATCGACAGGGTCGCCGGCTTGGGTTCGTTCGTAGAGATAGAGTTCAATGGCAGGGGCGGCGGCTCGAAGAGGATAACTGACGAGATGGTTGGCTTTCTCAAGAAGGTGGGCGTGGGCAGGATAGAGCGCAACTACCAGGGCTACCCGTTCCTAATCCTGTTCCCGGAGAGGGTCGTGTTTCACGAGGGATGAGCATGGACACAAGTTTCCTTAAATGGATAGAGCACGCTGGCTTCCTGCTGGAGATTGGAGGGAAGAAGGTCTACATCGACCCGTTCAGGATAAGGGGCAAGCTCCCGAAAGCAGACATAGTCTTCATAACGCACACCCACTTCGATCACCTCAACGAGGAGGCTCTGGGAAAGATATCCGACTCCAGGACGCGTTTCGTCGCCCCTAGGGAGACTGCGGGCAAGCTCTCCGGAAGGAACGTCCTCGAGGTCGAGCCGAACAGGGACTACGAGATCGAGGGGATAAAGTTCCACACTGTACCCGCTTACAACACAGACAAGGAATTCCATCCGAAGGTCAACGGCTGGGTCGGCTACATAATCGATGCGGACGGGACAAAGGTGTACCATCCCGGAGACACGGACGAAACCGAGGAGCTGAAGAAGGTGCGGGCAGACATCGCCCTCCTGCCGATCGGCGGCCACTATGTCATGAACGTCGAGGAGGCGATAGACGCAGCGGGGCACATAAAGGCCAAGCTCTTCATACCGATGCACTACAGGGCGCTGCTCGGGCCCGAGGGCTCGAAGAAGGCGGAGGAGGAGTTCAGGAAGAGGGTCAAGAACAGCCTCATACTCGATCAGGTCCAGGAGCCATACTACTCATTCCAGTAGAGATCCTCTTCGCCAGGCTCTCCAGCTCTCCGGGACTCAGCTTGAAGACCCTGCTGTCCTTCTCCTCGGTGCGGTCGGCAGCCTCTCTTGCCTCCTCGGGCTTTGCGCCCAGGTACGAGCACGAGTCCACGAGCGCGTTCCTCACTGTCTTCTTCTTGTGCTGCATCAGCGCGTTTATTACCCTCTTCTCGCCTTCGCCCATCGTCTGGCCCCTTGGCTTGATGTATATGACCACCGAGTCCACCCGCGGCGCGGGCCTGAAGCTTCCCCTCGACACGTCTACTATCTTGGTGTGGCTGAAGCCGAGCTGGAACATCACGCTCAGCCTCGAGTAGTTCCTCGTTCCAGGCTTTGCCGTCATGTGGCGCACGAACTCCCTCTGCAGGCAGAGCACAGCCTGGAGCCTGTGGTCGAGCAGGAACTCGATAGTCTTGCTTGAGAGCTTGTATGGCACGTTCGCTATCATTATGTCAGTATCAGCAAGCGAGAGCTCGTCAGCACCTGCCTCGAAGAAGTCCTTGTTGATCAGCCTGAGGTTCCTCTCCTTGAACTGGCCCTTCAGCATTGTGAAGAGGTTCCTGTCCAGCTCCACCGCGACCACGCGCTTGGCCCTCCTGCACAGCTCCCTGGTCAGCACGCCGTATCCCGGCCCGAGCTCGATTACGTTCTTCCCGCGCGCATGCTCGGCCTCCATCTCCGCAATCGCGACGTTGACAAGGAAGTGCTGCCCGAGTGCCTTCACGGGCTTAAGGTACACGAGGTCTCGCTCCAGCGCAGGCTCACCACATTAGCACTCATATTCCGCAAGATAAGGATAAAAAGACGTTACGAGCATTCTACTTGCCCGATGCGCATGCGCTCCCAATCGTCGATAGAGTTCCTGACAACGTACAGCTTCCTATTCCTGATACTCGGCGTGGCCGTGAGCGTGATCATCTTCGTCTCCGGCGCCCCGTCATCCACGATACCAGCGACGTGCACCTCATCCGGCGGGCCCTCGTGCAATCTCGTGCAGGTGTACACGAACAGGTCCGCAGGCTACACCACAGTGACCTTCTCGATTACGAACTCGCAGGGAGTGCCAGTCAACGTCACCAACACCATAGTCACTGTCAGGAGCAGCACCTACATCGGCTCGTGCACCCCGTCGCTCATGTTTCCCGGCCAATCATCAACGTGCGCCGCAAGCGTCGGCGGCTTCGTGAGCCAGACCACGCTGGTGCAGGGCTTCTACCTGCTCAACGCCCAGTTCTGCAACTCCGGAGTCTACAACCTCTCGAACTCGCACTGCCAGTACGAGCTGGTGCAGTACAGCGGCTCGTTCACTGCAGAGCCCTCCAGGCAGAGGAACATGCTTTTCAGCTTCGCCGCGACGCAGGCGCCCCAGGCGCTGGACCTCCTGCAGTTCAGCAAGATAAGCACCGCGCCGGTGCAGCCCTCGAACTTCACCACGCTCCAGAGCGGCGCTACCGGGCCGGTGATCTACGGCGGAACTGTCTCATACGCGTACGCGACTCCGGGAACAATGCTCGGCACTACATACTACGGGGTGGTGACGCAGGCTTATCCCAGTTTTCTCTCCAGCCTTGGCAACCCGAACGTTGCGTGCGTGAGCCCGTACAACTCCCTCCTCTCCGTTGCCTCCACCACTTTCTACGCCAGCGGAACAGCGACAGCGCACGTCAACCTTGAAGCGGGAGGGGCGATGGAGGTGTTCTACAAGGTCGCCGGTATAGGCACGGTGTGGCAGAACGCATTCTTCGGCAGCGCGTGGAAGAGCCAGACGCCCACCGCCTACACAAACACGATATCCCTGAGCAAGAACCTGTACGACATAGAAGTATGGTGGATGAACCCCTGCGGAAGTGGAGGCCAGGTTGCGCAGTTCACCAGCCTGCCTACCTGACCCGTTCCCTTTTAGCAAACGCCTTGCCTATCGCTGCTATGTTGTGGAAATTCTTAAGCTGCGTGCCCGCATCGTCGTCGGAGTTGAACACCTCTATCTCGACCTTCTGCCTGTACGCAGAGTCGAGAGTCGCCTTGATCTCCGAATCGTTGAGCACGGAGTCGTTGACAAGTATCGTGCCGACCAGATACTGCGACAACGCGTCCGCCACCCTGCCAGCCCCGCTGTAGGAGGCGCCCACGTTCAGCCCGGCGAGGAACTCGTTGAGAAGCTCGAACTCCTTCTTGACCTTCTCGTTCTCGAGCAGCCTCGAGACTGTGTCGCTCTGTATGGCCTCCCTCACCCCAGACCTCTCGGCGTCGCTCGCGCTCGTGTAGGCCAGCTTCTTTCCCATGCTTATGCGCTTCGCCTCAATGTACCTCTTGAGGTCGTCCTTCATGAAGCCAGGTCCGGCGATAACAACCACGTCGACCTGCATGCTTCCCGCCTTCTTCACTATCTCGTCGAAGTACGCGTCTCTCGCCTTGTCGAAGTCCTTGCTGCTCAGCCTCTTGCTGAGCTTGCTGTATATCTCGGTTACAACGTCTATCCCGTAGCCGCGCACGTATGCGAATGTCGCCTTCTCGTCGTCCATTGCCACGACCGCGAGCCTCGGCTTCCTCGAGTCAGCCACCGCCTTCTTTATCATGCTCAGCACGTACGCCTTCCACTCGTCCTTCCATATGGTGATGGCATCGCCCTCTCCCACAGTTGTCGTATGATAGCCGCCGAGCTTCACGTACTCGAGCGGCTTGCCGCTCAGTATCTTGCCCATCAGCCTGAGCTTCTGCGCGTTCTTGTCAACCTCGACCTTCTCCACAAGCAGCTCTATCACAACCTCCTTCTGCTCGCCCACGTCGCCCTCGTTTGGCCTGAACCGCCTGTAGGTGCTGGCGGTGACCTTGTCTCCAACGCCGATTACCCTGGCTAGCAGGTAAAGGTCATCGAACGAGCTCGGCACAAGCTTCAACTGCCCTGTGCCTTCGCTGTACCTTATCACTTTCATCGAGTTCACTGTTCAGACAATTGATAAAAGTTTCAGTATTAATACAACTATGTTTCCCCTGCTGCTTCTCGACCTGCTCAACCTCACCTACGGTACTATAACCGCGCTCATCTCGCAGTACGGCTACTACGCGATATTCGCGCTGATGATACTCGAGGCGGCAGCGTTTCCTGTTCCGAGCGAGGTGGTGCTTCCGGCCGTGGGCCTACTCGCAGCCAAGGGGGTGATCAATCCGGAAATAAGCTTCACCGCAGTGATACTCGGCGGCATAATCGGCATGGCCGTCGATTACTACATAGCCTACTTCCTGGGCAAGGAGGTGGTGTACAAGCATCTCTCCTTCTTCCACATCAAGAGGCGAAACCTCGACTCGTTCGACAACTGGTTCGCGAAGAACGGATCGTTCGCGGTCTTCATAACGAGACTCATCCCCCTGGTCCGCGCGCTCATAAACTTCCCCGCTGGCTTTGCCGAGATGCCGATCGGCAGGTTCCTGCTCTACTCCATCGCTGGTACGCTGATATGGGATGCGCTGCTGATAAGCTTCGGCTACTACGCGCTCTCGCTCAGCAACTTCTACTACGTGGTGGCCGCAATAATCGCGTTCGCGCTCGTGCTCTACCTTGTGTACTACTTCGCGATGAAAAGGATAGGCCGAAAGAGGTAGCGGCTACTTCTTCTCCGAGAGTATGTAGTTCTTGACTACCTTTATGACCTGGTCGATGGCCTTCTTTATGTCTGCCTCGGTCTTCGCGCCGGTGCAGATTATCTTGCCGTTCTTGAAGAGAAGAAGGGCGACCTTCGGCTCCTTTATCTTGTATATCGCGCCAGGGAACTGCTCTGGTTCGTAGTCAACGTCCGGAGAGGCCTTTGCTATAGCATATAGGTCAAGCTCCACTCCCAGGTCTGCGCTTGCCACTATGTTCTCTATCTTGAACTGCGGCTTGAGCACAACTCGCTTTGCCACTATATCACGTGCTTTATAAGCAGGCAAGGTATTTATATACTCACTTGCAATTATATCCTGTTTGTCTAAATTCTAGGTGTCAGCATGAGCGAACGTTCGCATGGGCTTTTTTCGGGCAGGGCCAGACACCTCGCGAGGCACCACAAGCCGAGCAAGCTCAGCGTCAGCAGCCTGCTCAAGAACTTCAAGGCTGGCGACAAGGTGGCGATAGTCCCCAAGGGCGTCTTCGGCGACATACCCCATCCGAGGTACAGGGGCCGCGTCGGAGTCGTGACTGGAAAGCGGGGCGGCGCCTATGTCGTCGAGTTCATGGTCTCGAACAAGACCAAGCGCACGCTTGTAGTCAACCAAAGGCACCTGGAAAAGATGTAAGAGGAGGCCTGCAGGCCAAAGTTAACATCAATGGTTAAATAGCCGAGCGCAGTTACTTGCATGATCGTATGACTCTCAAAAATAAAGCGCTATACGCAGGCGAGCTTGTCGTCGCAGCAAGCCTTTCGGTAGCAACGCACCAGCCGATAATCGCGGCTGGAGGAGGCGTGATAATCGCCGCTACGTTTATTGGACTGCATCGCAAGTAGCAGGCAAACAGAAAAGGCTTTTATCTAATCTCTCGAGCGTAGGGTCTTGTTAGCATGTAGAACCTGCTCTCGCCCTTCAGCTCCTCGATTATTCGCTCGGTGAGCAGCTTGATCGGGTCCTGCAGCAGTGGGACGCGCTCGCTTATGTCCTTGAAGCTGGAGAACTCCTTCTCATCCCTGGCCTTCAGTATCGCGGTTAGGTGCTTCTTTCCCACGCCTGGCAGCAGCTCCAACGAGTGCATTCGTATGTTGAGCGGCGAGGCTGTGTTGAATATGCCGACGAACTTCGCCTCGTTCTCCTTGATAACCTGCGTTATCGCGCCGGGCAGCTCGTTCTTCGCGACCTCGGTGAGGTCGTTGTACATTATCCTTGACTTAATCAGTGCTATCTTGTCCCTCTCGCCCTTGCCTATGTAGACCTTCTCCCTGATCTTGATCTCCGGCACCTTGGGCACAGCCTCAAGGAGCGTGAACTTGGTCTCGCCCAGCAGCTGAACCAGGGGCTCGGGCTTTGGGGAGAAAGACTTGCCCGTCGGCATATAATCCAGAACAAGCGCGTGCTCCTCCAGACCTTCGTGTTCGTGTAGCTCTTGCTCCATTTATACCCACTCGTGCGTCATGCACAGGCATGCTATGCCCTATTTCCCCTTGTGGCTCTTCACCACTTCCATCATCTTTCCGACCTCGTCCTCCTCGAAGGTCTTCTTCTCCCTGGCAAGAATATGCTTAAGCTGGAGAGCGTCAATCGGCATTATGTCTATTATCTTTATGGCCGTGGACTCGCTCACTCCGTATTCCATCAGCTCCTTCGCCATCTTCCTCGCGTCCTCCTTGCTTATGGTGGTGAACTTCTTGATGTGCTCATACGCGAGCTTCTGCTCGTAGCCGAGTTCACCCTCGTCCTTCCTGCCTTCCAGCACCTCCAAGGCCTCGGCTGATGGCACCGGCCTCTTATCGCTCTGGCTCTTCCCAATCATGCCTCCACGCCTCCATACTGGCCGTTTAAACTATTTAAAGCCTATGTATCGATATAGTAGCATGCCCGGACTGAACGCAAATGACGTCTACAAGCGCATACTTGCGGAGATGGAGAAGCACATCGCGGGCAAGCAGGACACGATGGAGCTGATGATAATAGCGCTCGTGGCCAACGGCCACGCGCTGCTTGAGGGCGTGCCGGGAGTTGCAAAGACCACGATGACAAAGGCGCTGGCGAGCACGCTGCAGGCGGACTTCAAGAGGATACAGGGCACGCCCGACCTGGAGCCTAAGGACATCGTCGGCTACACCTACATAGACGCAGACCAGAGCATAAAGCTGAACAAGGGACCGGTGTTCACAAACCTTCTGCTTGTCGACGAGATGAACAGGGCTCCGCCGAAAACCATGGCTGCGCTGCTCGAATCGCTGGAGGAGAGGCAGGTCACCATAGCCGGCAACGCGATTCCGCTGCCGAGGCCTTTCACGGCCTTCGCGACGCAGAACCCGCTGACGATCGAGGGCACAGAGCCCATTCCCAAGGTGCTTTCCGACAGGTTCCTGATGAAGATACCGGTTGACTACCCAAGCATGGAGGAGGAGCAGGAGATGCTCAGGATAAAGGAGACGGAGGAGAAGATAGAGGTGAAGAAGGTGACCGACACCTCCGGCGTGCTCGACCTTCAGGCCCAGGCAAAGCTTGTCCAGATGCCCGACGACGCCGCAGAGTACATAACAAGGATTGTAAACGCCACAAGGAAGGACATACATGCCATAATGGGCGGGAGCCCGCGCGCCGACATTGCATTCATGCAGGCCGGAAAGGCAAAGGCGCTGCTCGAGGGCAGGGACAGGGTGACAAAGGAAGACATTAAGTTCCTGGCGAAGCCGGTGCTCAGCCACCGCATAGCCGTAAGGTCCACCGGCGGCATAGGGGTGCACGGCATAATCGACGGCATACTTGCCACCCTGGGCTGATTCCCTATGAGATCAGCGCGCTCCCTCGCGATATCTGCCATAGTGGTCATTCTGATACTAGCGGCATCCGCATACCTTGCGTCCGGAAGCGGCAAGGAGCGAACAGCCGAGATCTCGGTGAACGGCACACAATACAACGTTTACATCGCAGCTACCCCGGAGCAGCAGGCGCAGGGGCTAATGAACGTGACAGAAGTTGGAACATGCTCCGGATACGGCAACTGCCTGGGCATGCTATTTGTATTCGGCAGCGACTCGAACCAGTGCTTCTGGATGAAGGACACGCAGATACCGCTGGACCAGTACTGGATAGAGAACGGAACAATAACAAGCGAAGCGCAAGGCACGCCCTACTCTCTAACTCCCATATGCCACAATGGCAACTGGGTCCTCGAGACTCCGGCAAACACCAGCATTCGGGTGGGGCAAAAGGCGGCCCTCATCAAGTACCTGACCTAATCCTGCATTCCTCCTAGCAGCTTCGACATCTCGCCGCTTACCTGTTTCTTCCTCTCCTTGCCCAGCTTGAAGATAGGCCCGAAAAGGGTGTCCTCAGTCACAGTGAACAGATAATTGAGCTTTATCACGCTGTCTTTCGGCATTCCCTCTTTTTTGGTCAGCGGAATGCCTTTCGCGTAGGGGTTGCTGGTTATGCCAGCTATAACGACGTTGCCAAGCTGCTCGTAAAGCACCAACGCGAACCTGTTCTTCGTTTCACTGCCTTCGCTCAGCCGCACCCTCGCAGTTACGATGTCTCCCGCCCTATACATTTGCCATCAGCTCATCAGCCTCGTTGTCCCAGAGCTCGCTCATCTTCCCCTGCTGGGAGCGGTCTATGAAATCGTTGTACGCGCTGTTCATCTTCTCGCTCTTCGCGAAAGCCAGCAGGCCTTCTATTATCTCGTTGTACGTTTCCCTGTCGTATTTCTTGAACTGGCCTAGCGCTTTTACAAGAGACTTCTTCAACTGCACCGTAGTTACGTCGTTCCCCATAGGCACACTTGTTATAGTATATTATAGCAAACTATAATAAGCATATAGTATTTTTGCGCGCAAAGATATACGTCCGAAAGATGCAGAAAGGTATTTAAAGACACGTACGTCAGTATCTGCTGGTGTAGCACATGAACAACACAACGAGAATGCTAGCTGTATTTCTAGCATCACTGGTACTGTCTACGACCATTGTGTCTGCACAATCGATAACCGCTGCGCTATCCTCGGAACTTTGCGGGATAGTGAACAACATAAGGGCGATTGTGGGCATACTGGCTCTAGCACTGTTCCTGATAGGAGGCGTGATGTACGCGGTAGGCCACTTCCTGCCAACGAGCCTCGACTACAGGAAAAGCCTGCTTGGCTGGGCTACGGCAATGATAACTGGCGGAGTAATCGGACTGATTGTGGTCCTTCTTGCGCCGTTCATCGTCGGCCTGGTGACTGGTCTTGGCCAGACTGCGGCGGGATCGAGCATAAACCTGCTCAGCTGCTGAAGTTAAATAGATTGGCTGAGAGCAGCTAGCATGAGAGTAAGCCAGGAAGCAATAGCGTATGCGGAGCTATTCATCCTGGCCCTCATGCTCATAGTGGCTGTTGACGCCAACTACGTCTTCTCATTCTTCACAAGCACCGCGGCGCTCTTTTCGATGCTTCTTGCAATTTTCTTCTTTGCTTACTTCTTCCTTTACATAACTAAACCAGAAGCCATATACAAAAAGGGCACAAAGAAGATACCAAGCGTGATGCACGTCATGTTTGCGCTCGCCCTGCTCTCTCTTGCAGCCGAAATATCAAGCAACCTGCCCGCTGTACCCGGCATATTCGGCCGTGAGCTGCTTTTCCTGATAATAGTGCTCGAGTTCCTTGTTCTTTTCATACCAGTGTTCTTCTTCATCTTCATGGGTGCGGAGCTGGTCAGATCTGGAAGGACCAGTCTAAAAGTCGCGGCTCCGCTTTTCGTGGTCGCGTTCCTGTTTCTGGTGATTTACTTTCCATCGCACGTGCTCTTTCACGGCTACAACACGAACGATGAGGAGTTCCTTGCCTTCTCGAGCGTTAACCTCACGCTCCACGGAGTAAATCCCTACACCGTTGACGTAGCGCAGCAGATATTCAACAACGCGACCACTATCGGACCTTCGGTGACTACGTACAACAAGATAGTCGGCGTGATAGACTACCCGGCGCTTTTCTTCCTTGTCTTCTTTCCATTCTACTTCTTATCGCCCCCAACAGTAAGCAATCTGGGCAGCGTAGACCTGCTGTGGCAGGCAACAGTTTTCTTGTTTGTGCTTATAGTGGTAATAGCCTTTTCCCTTGATCGCCGCGACCTTCTTAAGCCAAGACTTGCGCTACTGGTGTTCTTGGTCATATCAAGCATAGACATAGTCTCGATCACAACTTTCCTGATGCTTGCCCTATTCATACTCGCATACATGAAACTCGAAAGCAAGTACGGCTGGTTGCTCCTTGGCATGTGTGCGGCCCTGCAGGAGGAGCTGTGGGTGCCGGTTCTGCTCCTCATCCTTTACTCGTTAAACAACATGGGCTTCAGGAAGGGGCTGAAAAACGCCGTCGGCGCTTTCGCGGTCTTCCTGGCAATAAACTCTTACTTCCTGGCAACAGCACCTTCTGCTTTCATCCAAGCGGTAATACTGCCCATCCGACAGCTCTACCTTCCAAATGGAGCAGCTCCCGTAGGCTTCGTCATGCTTCAAAGCTATCCGCTTCAGCTTTCGACCTACTACACTCTCTTCGACATAGCCATCGTTGCGGCCGTGGTTGTGCTTCTTTATTTCAACAGGAAGATGCTTGTCCCCCTGCTCAGCATCCTTCCTTTTATGGTCTGGGACCATGCCCTGCCGGAGTACTATGTCTTCTTCGTTTTCATCCTTTTCTTTCTCGCGGTTGCCCCGAAGCACAAGGATAGCGAGGGTTGGTTCAGAAAGACGCTGGGAAACAGCGCAAAGCCCGTTTTCTATGCGATTCTTTTGATAGTGTTCATGCTCTCCCTATACCTGATTTACGAGTCTCATCTCGCATATGTCAGGAACTTCAGCATAAGCTCATCGAACGAGAGCCTGGTCCTGGAGCCTGCAAGCAACGCCTCCATATACAGGGCGGACCTGCGATATGGCACTCTGTCAAACTATACCATATACCTTTACGCGATAGCCTACGGGGACAAAAAGCTCACAGTTCCCGGGCTTTATAACCAAACGCTGATCAATGCGTCTCCTCCTTCGTGCGGCGCTTACGAGTGCCTGCTGAACAGGAACAAGATAGTACTGCCATCTAACGAAAGCGAGTACGAACTTAAAGCGAGAATTCCTTGGACAAATGCCACCCCTGTCAATTATGTAGTCGCGCTTTTCTATAACGGCGAATACTACTTCATCAGCCCATCGGTGTACAACGCCAGCGCATGCAAGACCTTTCCAGACCTGCGGTGCTAGCCCCTCAGCCTGTACAGTCTGACAGTGCCGTTAGTAAGGTACACGCTATAGTTGAACCTGCTCATGTAGCTGGCAAGGATCGAGGACTCATTACGCAGGTCAAGCTCGGTGACGTTTATGCAGTTGTTGAAGTCTACGAGTATGTATTCGGGCGTGAAGTATACGCTTCCGTTGATCCACGTCATTGCCTCAACGTTCCGCCTGTCAGCCACGTGCGGGAAGATTGAGGACTCTGTCATGAGAGAAGAATTCGATGGTAACCTGCTGATTACGAAATTGAGCTGCGCATAGCAGCTCGCGTTGTACTCGCTGTTGTTGAACAGCAGGAAGGGCGCATTGGTTCCCTGCGCGTGCACGAACATGCCGACCATGAAGGCGTAGAGTGTGGGTATGAGGATTGAAGCGCAGATTATGAGCACCCTCTGCTCTTTGGCGTGCGCGTATGCTCTTGAGATGAAATGCCATACGCCCCTGTTACGGTATATGAGCAGCGTTCCCAGCAGAGTGGAAACTACTGTGCCGCCTATGACGTAGCTGAAGTACTGGAAGTCGATGCTGCCGTACACTACGTACCCGAAGCCTATAAGTGCCAAGAGCCACGGCGAATCCAAGATTATCGCCAGCAGCGGATCGTTTATCGCCGCTACGCCGAAAACCAGTATCGCAACCACTATGGCAACGAAGAGAAACGCAGGAGCCTGGAAGATATTAGTATGGTAGAATGTGAGCCATGTCGAGTTTATGGCCGAGTAGTTGTACTGAACTCCGATGCCCGTAGCGAGCTTCGCCACAACAGGCAGGTCGAACTGAAACGCCCTGAACACGTGAGGGAAGGCGGCGTTCCCCTGCGAGTAGCTCGCAATCAACTGGTTTGCGACTTCTATGTAGAGCAGAAGCGAGATTAGCGAGAAAACCACTATGTAGGCGGCGAGCCTAAGCCGTGCTGCCCTGGTCTTGCTGTCCTTTTCATGGAAGAACTCGTAGTAGATGAGGCCAAAACCCAGCGCAAGAACAATGAAAACAACGCTGTCCAGGGTTCCGAGCAGCAGGAGAAGCGAGGCGAAGAAAAGCGCCCTTTCCCTTTTGAAGTAGAAATAGAAGGTCAGCAGGTAGAAAGGGATTATCAGGAACTCCGGATGGTAGTCGAAGACTATCATCCCCTGCACCCCCGGGTTCAGCACGAACGCGGTGCCAAGTGCAAGCGCGATAAAGTCATTTTTCAGCAGCTCCTTCGCGATGAAAAAGACAATCATGCCGGTGAGCGATATGACCAGCACCTGGAGCAGAAGGAGGGTCAGCGGGCTCTGGTACAGGTAGAAGAGCGGCAGGACCAGCAGCTGGTCAACTGCTATGTGGTTGCCTATCACCAGGTACTGTAGCCCCTGGAAGGTGCTCGGGTAGTGAAGCGTGTAGTAGAAATTGTATGCGTAGAACCCGAAATCGGAATACGAGTACCTGAACATGGTGTACTTAACGATCACAAAATTTGACCAGAAAGCGAAGCTCGCCAGCACAATAAGAAACATCGCCGCCAAAACTACCTTTTCCCTTTCCATTGTCCCAGTCAGCTCAAACCCACGTGCCTATAAGCCAACCAAAGAAAAACATATTTAACCATATTGCCAATAGATAGGCGAGTAGATGCCGTCACTTATCGAGGATTCCTGGGAGACCTATGCGAAGAACATAAGGCTCGTGCTCCTTTTCTCAATACCTTTCATAGTAGCATTCGTCATCCCTCTCCTTGCGCCGCTCCCCACATACATCTCGAGCGGTGGCATATTCCTCAGGAGCGCAAGCATCTTCCTCAACCTGAACCCTGTGGGCCTTGCCGTCATCATAATGTCCGCGTTCATCTCGCTCCTCTTCCTCAGCTTCGCCTTCGTGGCGATAAGCCTGATAGTCAAGGCAGAGAGGACCTTTACCAGGCAGCCGGCTAGCGTCCTCCGCGAGATAGAGAAGTACACCGGCAGGGTCTTCGTGGTACTGCTGGCCTACGCGTTCATACTCACCCTCGTGAACATACTCGGCTACTTCCTCGGATTGCAGGAGTTTCTAACTCCAATAGTGGGCTTCTTCCTCTTCATGGCCATATTCTACGCCCCGACCGCCATAGTGATAGACAACAAGGGCGTGGGCTCGGCGCTCAACCGCAGCCTGGACCTGGTCGCCAGCAAGCCGCAGTACTTCCTTATGTGGGTAGCGATTCTCGTGCTGGTAGTGGGCGTGGTGGACTTCGTCCTCATACACGCCACAGGCACACTCATCTCCAGCTACCTGATGCTTATCATCAACTCCGTATTCATACTCCCCTACTTTGTGATCTTCCAGGCCGAGGCGTACATGAAGAGATTCGCGATGCTCAGGCACTGAAACGCTGTCGCTGTATTTATATATAGTATTGCAATTATAACCGAGGCACATGAAATCCGGAGCGGCACTACTTACCCTCCTTGCTTTGCTTATCTTCGCCTCGCAAGCGCGGGCTCAAGCGACTATATCTTGTCTGAACGTCGCAAGCAATCCGCTGACATCATCGCAGCTCACGCTTCCCACAAACCTGATCGGCTTCTCGCTGCTCGGCCTCATCATATCCATAGACGTTGTCGCGATAGGCTACATCATAGGCAGGATAATACCCTCGAGCGGAATAAGGAACTGGATAAGCGAGGAGTTCCTGGAGATAGCGAAGACCGCGATGCTGATAGTAGGCATCTTCGCCGTGCTCACGCTGATGGGCAATGTCGCATCGCTCCTCACGCTCCAGCCCACAGGGACGTCGTACCAGAGCAGCATATCGTCGCTCGTCTCTTCAGCATGCGGATACCTGAATACGGTAATCGGCAACCAGGCGGTCTCAAGTAGTTCATCAACCGGTCCCATCTATGGCTTGCCAGCGGCTCTCGATTACATGTTAGGCCTGGCGTACTCGCTCGGCGGCCTCAACTCAATCAAAGTGGGATTCTTCCTGCCGATACCAATACCCATACCTCCAGACGTCTGGCTCGAGTTCGGGTACGTCAACCAGCCGTACGTGAACACAATGCTGGAGAGCACGCCAACCACCGGCTCCTACGAGTCGATGCTCAATGACATGTTCACCTTCCTTCTCTTCCCGATATCGATGCTGCTGATAGCGCAGCAGGCTCTGCTGCCAATGATAGTCATACTGGGGCTGGCTGTGCTCATCCCGGTCGGCATAGCCATGCGCTCCTTCCCGTTCATCAGGGGCGTGGGCGGGACCCTGGTCGCGATAGGCATAGGCATGGCGGTCATATACCCGGCCACGCTCGCGCTCCTCAACGGCCCCGTGACCGATGCGTTCTCCTTCGGCACCTACAGCTCAAGCGCGTCTGTGAGCTGCGGCTCCAGCCCGTTCCTCTGCACGCTCTTCGGCACTCTCTTCGCCGCAAACAGCGATTCCGCATACCATCAGGGAGTCAATGACGGTATCACGGGCTACGACCCGTACACGATATTCAACATAATGAACGGCATGCTCTTCTACACTTTCGTTGTCATACTCCAGTTCCTGCTCTTCATAGCAGACATAGCCATAGCCTATCCTCTCACTGACAGCATAGCGAGGACGCTCGGTGGAACGATAACGCTGCAGCTTGGAGGCAAGCTGAAACTGGTGTAGTGTTCTTATGCAACCGCTCTTGTTGATCGCAGGCTGCGACTTTCCCACGCTATTCGGCACCAGCTCAGGCTGGCTCGGCATAAACGTGCTTGTGGTGCTGCTCAGCGTGACAGTGGGAGGACTTGCCTACGCGGTGAGCAACCTTCTCCCGACGGACCGCGCCGAGAGGCTGAAGGGCATAACCCGCTACGAGCTCTTCGAGGCGTTCATGAGCATCATAATAGTGTTCGCCATCTTCACGCTTGCATCTTTATCGTGCAACGTAGGCGCGCAGCTTTCGCCTGTGGCGGGCCAGCAGGACTATACAAGCCTGTTCAGGCTCTCCAACGCGTATCTGGGCAGCCTGCTGTTCACCAACGGTGTAAGCGAGGCGAGCAATCTCTACTCCGTCTCCACGAACTACGTTGTGGCGTCAAACCTCATACTTATCATAGAGGACCAGTTCCAGGGATTCGTGTCTGAGCTCTTCGCCCAGTCGCAGTTCCTCGGGCTCATAAGCGTAGAGCCCGGCGAAGCCATAGAATTCATCCTTCTGTCGTATTCGGGAGCGGTCACAGGAGTCTATGCAGCGCTGCTCATGGTCTCGTTTGCTCCGCTTTTCATACTCTTCCTCATCCTTCCGATGATACAGGCGGCCGCGCTCACTGTGGTTGTGCCCGTGGCTCTGATAATGCGCTCGCTCTCTTTCGTAGGGCCGAAGATAAGGGAGACGTCCAACCTCTTCCTTGCGCTCGCGATAGGTTTCTACTTCGTTCTGCCGCTCACGATCGCTTTCAACGTCTACATGGCGAGCTGCATGAACATCGGCCTCGTATCCTCACTGAACGTGCAGTGCAGCTATCCCCTTCCGTCAAGCGTTCAGGTACTGCTCACTCCGTACCAATTGCCGCAGGCACCCAGCACGCTCTTCTCCAGTCAGGGCCAGTCGCTCGTGCTAAACAACGTCCCATACCTCTCGCAGGGCTTCAATCTTCTGGGCGCGTACGGGCTTAATCCCGGAACCGCGTTCCCCGGAGCCCAGAACATCCTGAGCTACATCTGGAACGCTCCCACGCTGACAGCGCAGCAGGGCGAGAGCATTGCTGTGTACCTCTACCTCGGGATAGTGCTCATAGCCGTGGACATGGCGATAACAGTGGGCTTCATCAACGGTATAGGCAAGGGCCTCAACTCGCTCTCCGGCCTGTTCGGAACTGAACCGTTGCTCGGATGATCAAGATGACAGCAAATGACAAGTTGCTTCTGTTCGCGCTCGCCGCGCTCGTCGCAGCGATGGCCACGCCCGCTGTGGGGGCGCAGTCCCCGTGTGCGACGCAGCCCGGAGGATGCATAACCTCCTATGCCGTGTTCCAGCAGTGGCTGCCTATAGTGATGCTCGCGGTGCTGGTCAGCATAACGGTGGTGTCCGCATACTACATGCTGGGCGTTCTGCTCAACAACAGCAGGATCAAGTCAAGGGCCATAGGCGAGCTCGGCCAGGCGAGCGGGACTGGCATAGTGGTCATAGCGATAATATCTGTCTTCGTCTTCTTCGGCAGCGGCATATTCATGCAGGTTCCAGGGCTCACCCCTACGAACCTCAACACGATATGCGGCCAGCTCGGCGGTTCCCAGGTGATCCTGCTCAACAGCGGCGGGACTTTCTCGAGCGGGCAGCCGACTCCCACGAATCAGGTGTGCAGCGAAGTCACAAAGCTCCAGAGTGGTGTCCCAAGCCTTACGGACAGCATAGACTACGGCCTGTTCACAAGCTACATAGTTGTGGCGAATCTCACGAACCAGGCGGTGAACAACCTAAACTCGCTCTATGAATTCGAAGGCTGGATAGGATTCCTCTACAAGTTCACCGCAGAGACGCAGGTATGCAGCCCCGGGTTGCCGCCCCCGCCTTTCTGCCCGTTCGGGGACGCTGGTGAGGGAATAAAGTTCAGCTACCAGCCTATGGCAGGCTTCGACGCTCTCAGAGGAACGATAACACAGCCCACCGAGGTGCAGGGAGCGCTTACTTTCTACGTGTTCTTCCTTGAGTTCGTGGTTACCATACTGATCCTTTACCTTTGGCCCTGGCTGCTCGCTGCGGGAATAATACTGCGCGCGTCCTTCTTCACGCGCAGGGCCGGCGGTCTTCTCATTGCGCTCATGCTGGCGTGGCTTCTGGTGTTTCCCTCAATGATAGCTCTCGAGTACAGCGCTTTCCAGAACATCGGTTCCGGGCTGCAACCGATAGGTACCACAAGCATACCTGCACTTCCGCTCTTCGGCAAATCGCCGACAGGTTCGCTCTACGTTTACGGCGCTCCGCAGGTCGGCGGCTATGTTCCCGCGACGCAGGACCAAAATGCAGTTAGCTGTCCGCCCACTGACTGGGCCTACGAGGAAGTATGCGGCTACTCTCAAACCACGCCCAGCGGTTCAACAACGCCTGGCGGCCTGCCAGTGTGCACAGCCACTCCAAGCAGCACGTGCGCCTCCTCGGGCTACGTGCCCGGAGCCTACATACCAGGATCCAACTGTCCTGCAACCGAGCCCTACGCCTATGAGGCAACATGCGGCGATCCTTCAAGCTTCACAGGTCAGTGCTCATCGCAGCAACTGCCATCATGCCAACAGCTGTACGGCTCTCTGGAGTTCGGCTCTGTGAAACCGGAGCCCATAAGCATAAACTTCTACGTCTTTCCGAAAGTCGCCGATGTGCTGAGCTTCTACTCGTGCCTGCCCGACAGCGTCGTCAACGACGAGGGAGCCTTCGCCAGTTGGTATCTAGTACCGGCATACAGCCTGATTACTGGGATAGGCGGCGGGCTGCAGCAGTCAGTCCCGACGACCCCTGCGGTGGGGCCCGGAGGATCGCTCAACTGCAATCAGTACAACGGCATCGCATCAGCGATGGCCATTGCCAACCTGTACGGCATAATAGCGGTAACCGCATATCTTGTGCCGATGCTCAACCTAATAATAATTATCTCGGCCGCAGTCGGGCTTTCGGGCCTGATGGGCGGCGACACCGACATAATAGGTCTGTCGAAGCTGCTGTAGTGGTGAAATGAGTCGCGCGCTTGTTGCAATTTTCCTTTTCGCTCTGCTAGCTTCTGCAAACTTCGCCGGCGCGCAGCTCGGCGGCTTCAGCAACCTGGCCCAGGCGGTATGCGGGTCCCTCTTCAGCCAGGGCTGGCTCGGAGCGATCACGACAACAGCCACAAGCAACCCCTACTACGATCTTTCCCTGATATCCTTCCTGATAGTCATCGCTGTCATCGCGATTCTGGGCATAACCTTCTCCCTGGGCAGCGCGTTCGGCCTTGAGAATCTCAAGAACTTCTCACGAACCGAGGCCCTGGAAAGCGTTTTCAACATAGTGCTCATAATTGTGACCATAGGCGGGCTCGGAGTGATAGCGGGAGCGAGCTCCTTCCTCGCCAACCTCAGCCAGGCCGCGCTGACAGGTTCGTCTGTCATCTCCTCGTCGAGTAGCTCGACGCCGCTCACCTTCCAGAACCTCTGCAACAACTACCTCAATTCCGGTGTTACAACCACTATGAACGGCGCGCTTTCGCTGCTTCCGCAGCTGTACGCGTATCAGATCGAAGCCACAGTCACCGCAAGCTTCATGCCTAATGACTGGGGATTCAGCATATCTCCAGCAGCTGGCGTGTACCCGTGGACGCAGCTGCTCAATATGCAGCTCGAGGCATTCATCCTTGTCGGTGGGATAATGTCTGCTGTCGGCGCGATGATGTTCATCATCTATTACCTCTTCCCGGTGTTCCTCTACCTCGGCGTACTCTTCAGGTCATTCCCGTGGACCCGCGCTGCCGGAGGCTCTATGCTTGCGCTCTTCATCTCGTTCTACGTGATATTTCCCGCGCTGCTTTATCCATTCAGCCTCGCACCCACATTCACTGCTGGTGCGCAGTCCAGCTCCTGCACAACAGTTTCGTCATCAAGCATACAGTCGTACGCGCAGCTCTCATGCGCCACTGGCAGCCAGGGCGTAGATGAGATCACGAGCTTCGTGGATCAGTTGTCATACTCGCTGCTTCAGGTGTTTGCGGTCATAATCGCTTTCATAATATCCTTCGACCTGCTTGAGAGGTTCGGCGACCTGCTTGGCGCGCCTTCGTTGAGAAGCAGCGGCCTGCTGCAAAAGGTGATATGATATGCTGCAAAACGCTTTGTTCATGCTGAACGTAATATCCACGTACATCACCGCGCCATACTCGATCTGGATGCCCATCGCTGTCCTGGCGGTGCTCACAGTATCGCTGATACTCGGGCTGATATACTCGTTGAGCGGGCTGCTCGGCAGGACGGAGATCAGGACATGGGTGCGCGTAAAGATGTACGAGACGCTTTTCTCGCTCATACTCATCTTCGCGTTCCTGGCCATCTTCTCCACTTACTTCTCTATAGACCCTGTGCCATACTTCAACTCCATAAACTTGGTGCCCAACACTCCTCTTCCGTGCACCGCGTCGGTGGACTTCTACTCGCTATCCGCATGCGACATCAAGGATTTCCTGTCCGTGGCTCTTGACCTCAACTCCTTCATGTACTACACCGCCATCGTCCTAGCGTTCGTCCCTTCAATAAACGTCAACCTGGGAGCCCTGCTTTCTGCTGTGGTCCCTGCCGGAATAGGTCTCTCGTTCCAGATACCTCTCAGCCCCGTGGCGGTGCAAACATACGTGGGCCAGGTGCTCGGCGTGCTCTTCCCTCTATTCGTGCTGAACCAGGTGCAGCTTCTGGTGCTCTCCTCGTCGCTGCTCATCTTCACCACGCTCATGGCGCTGGGTCTCGTGGCAAGGATATTCGGGGTCACCAGGACATTCGGGGGCGCGATGATAGCCTTCGCCATAGGAATAGGCGTCGTGTATCCGCTCATGGTAAGCCTGACGTACGGGTTTGTCGATTACGGGCTCCAGCAGACCATCACCGCGAGCATCCCGTTACCGGGAGGCGGAAGCACAAGCCTGCTGAACACCCAGGAGTGGGGAAGCCTCATCTTCGCAGTCCTTGCGCTCGTAATAGGTTTTACGCTGAACGCCATACCCCCGCCGTTCAGCTCCATAGGCGTTGCCGGCCTCCAGGTGATTTTCGGCAATCTGATAACGTACGGCGCCCTGGTGTCGGTAGGCCTTTCAATAGTTCCGCTGCTGAACTTAGTGATAGTGGACACGTTCGTGATAGACTTCTCAAAAGCTGTGGGAGAGAAAATGGATTTCCTCTCGCTCCTGACAAACATACTTTAGTGCTGATATGGGAATTGCAAAAACCAGCGCGCTTGTGCTTCTGTCGCTAGCAGCGCTCATCGGCATCTCCTCAGCGGCGCCGGCGAGCTGCGTGCCCTCGAGCATATCGCAGTACGTGCCGCAGTGGTACTGCAGCAACATAAACGGCGCAGTGGTGAGCAACTGGTACCAGTGGCAGCCGCTCGTGTTCATAGCCATAACGATGGCTTTCATGATTGCAGCCGTCATCTTCCTGGCTGGAGTGGCGCTGAGGAATGAGAGGCTAAGGAATTTCGCCATAGGCGAACTGTACGAGGCAACGGCAACCACTATAATAGCAGCGGTCTTCCTGTTCCTAGCTGCGGTTGTATTCGGCGTATTCCCCGCAGTCGTAGCCGGACCTGTCGATCCCTACAGCGTGGCGCTCTCCTACATCAGCACCACGCTCACCACCACGAACAGCACAATCACCAACATGTTCAACACAATCATGCTGGACATGTTCTACGGTTCGATATCAACCACTGTCACCGGAGCAGCCGCAGGCGCGACTGGGATACTGGTTGCAATACCAAACGAGCTTACCAACGCGATATTCACCTTCTTCATAATACCAGCAAGATCCGTCGTCTATCTGCTTTCCGACGGGCTGCTCATACTTCACACGCAGTTCTACCTCGTGCTCTTCTTCATGTACACCGCGATACCAGTCTTCCTGATTCCTGGCATACTCCTGCGCGCCATATTCCCGCTCAGGAACCTAGGGGGCATAATGATAGCGATCGCAATCGCATTCTACCTGATAATGCCAGTGCTCTTCTCAGTGGCATACTACTTCACCAACACAGGCCTGATACAGATACTCAGCAGCTACTCGCAGCAGATAGCGATAAACGGCGTGGGCGCACAGGCGCAGACAAACGCAGCAACTCCCTCTTCGCCGCTTGTCACAGCGGTGCAAGGGATACAGAACGCCATGGGCTCATTCTGGCTCTCCATACTATTCTACCCCGCGCTCATAGCAGCCATAGCATACCAGTCGATCAAGATAATCGCGGACTTCATAGGAGGAGCCACCAAGACCACGAGCAAGCTGAGGGCCGTGTAAGCATCGCTCTCAACCCGCTCACTTTTTTAATTGTGCATTAGCTATCTATAAAGAGTGATGAATTGGCTGTATCGCAAAGGTTCTTGTTCGCCCTCCTGATCATGCTTTCCTTCATCTTCATCATCATGACCTACGTCCTTACAGTCGACCCGATAATAAAGTTGGCGCTCGCGGCCATCGGGCTCGCTGTCGATGTCGTCGCCTTTTCCACGAAGCTCTACATGAGCTTTTTCATACCCTTCATGCAGATGAAGGGGAGGAACGCTGTCATAGACGACACCGAACCATTCACCCTTGCCCCGAGCGGGAACGCGATAGTGGTCAGGAAGGGGAGCGACATATTCGCAAGCGCTTTCATCAAGATACCGGCATACAGGTCATCCACTGAGATGAACGCGGAGGAGAAGGTCGATTTTTCCAGGCTGTTCAGTCGCGCGCTCACAATTTCGAAGGTGCCGGTCAAGTTCGGGGCGCAGCTCTACGTGATAAACAAAGACGCATACATAAGCAACATAAAAAACAAGCTTGACGAGGCCGAGGGCAGGTACCAGTCTGCGAGTGTCAGCAAGGATGTGCCGAAGTCCGAATCAGAGAGGATAAGGGGCGAGGTCACAATGTGGCATAACCTGTTCGACAACGTTAACAAGGTGCGCAGTCAGTCGCTCGATGCTTTCGCGATGGTCACTGCGCAGGGAGGCAGCGAGGAAGAGGCTACAAATCTGGCGGTGCAGCAGGCCGACGAGCTGGCCTCCGGGGTGAGCGCCGTGTTCGGCGTAACGGCGAGCATAATCGAGGGTGAAGAGATACTCAAGTACCTGGAGCCTGACTACATGATACCGCTCGCTACTGTCAGCGAGCAGATGCGCGAGAGCCACGCAAGCGAGATGACGTAAAATGGACGAGCAAACGATAATCTATCTCGGCGCAACGATAGCGATGGTCGTCCTGGTTATCGCAAACGCATCGTCCTTCGGCATATTCGGCGCTCTTGCGGTAGCACTGGCAATAGTCACGGCGATGATCATAGTGATCCTCAACTACGCAGATTTCGTCCTTTTCCCCGTGTTCACCAGCATGTTCGGCATAAAGATAACGCCCGCAAAGGGCTACTACATCCCGAAGAGCAGCAACTCGGTGGTGAAGTACGTCAACGGGCTCTACTACGCCACAGGCTATCTTTCGGCCAACGTGTACAGCTACGTGTTCACCGCTGAGAGCATAGACGAGTCTGAGGAGCAGAAGCTCGGCGAGGCGCCGGACAAGTGGGAGAGGATAGTCATGAATGCGGGCTTCCCGTTCAGGTTCAACATAATATCCATGGCCGAGGATGTGCAGAGATACAGGGACGAGCTCCAGGGCATGCGCGGCACCTTCGAGTTCAGGCTCTCTAAGGAGGAGAGCAGCTCCTCGCCCAGCCAGCTTACGATAGACGACCTCAACAAGAAGATGAGCATCATAGACGCCAGGATAAACAGGCTCTCCTCTGGCGAGAGGCCCGTGGACGCAGTGATGTACATCGAGTCCACGGCCGTCGGGGTCAGCGAGAAGGATGCGGAGGACGCGCTGACGAACCAGCTCAACCACCTGCAGACGCTCTTCAACTCATTCGACCTCAGCATAACCAGGGTGATGGGCCGCGAGGTCTACCACCTCTTCACCTTCAACTACTCCCTGCCCGAACACGAGTACCTGCTGCAGACATTCACGCTGCAGAAGTAATCAGGAATATATACCTTATTCGCGTGTCTTATAGCATGAGCCTTGTGCGCGTGCAGAACATAATGAGCAACGAGCTTGCAAAGCGAACCATATTCAGCAGGCCGCCCGAGCCGCCGCAGGAGTTCCTGCTCAACGATCCCACATCCTCGATATTCATAGGCATAACGAAACTGTTCAGCGTGCCTTTCACGTGGACCTTCGCGAGCCTCACCAACCCGCACGTCGCAGTGGTGGGAATAACCGGAGCAGGAAAGAGCTTCTTCGTCAAGACGTTCCTCACGAGAGCGAGCTACATCTGGAACACAAACGCGATAATAATCGACTGGGCCGGAGAATACAAGGCGTGGGTCAAGCAGAGCGGCGGCACGGTCGTCGCACTGGGCAAGGGGGATTACATAAACCTAATGGACCTGTCAGGTATAAAGCCGATCGACAGGAGCAAGCAGATAATGAACTCGCTGGAGATACTCACCGACATAAGCGAATATCCGGAGCAGAAGAGGCTCACCGTAGAGGCGATAGAGCAGGCATATGTCAACTCGGGCTTCAATCCGTCGGAGATACCTTCGCCTGCCAAGGAGCCCCCGACGCTTAAGGATGTCATAGGCCTGCTTGAGGAGAAGGTGCAGGAGGGCACCTACGAGTACCCGGCGGAGCTGGAAAACGCCGTATACAGGCTAAGGCAGTTCGCGAGGGAAGGCGAAGACTATTTCGCAAGGAAGAGCACCATAGACCTGGGCAAGCTCTCGTCATCTGGCCTTGTGGCCATAGACCTGTCGAGCCTGCCTGACGAGAAGTTCAGGGCGATGGCCGCGCTTTTCATACTCCAGACACTAAAGGAGAAGATGCGAATGGAGGGCTGGAGCGCAGCGAAGGGCCTCAAGGCGCTCGTGGTGCTCGACGAGGCGTGGAAAGTAGCGAGCGACGAGAGGAGCGATGCCGTAATGATAGTCAGGGAGGGCAGGAAGTACCAGTTCGGCCTCATCGTGGCGTCGCAGAACCCCACGGACATAAACGAGGCAATATTCTCAAACGTAGGCACGACGATCATGCTTAGGATAAAGTTCGAGAAGTTCCTCGACTATCTGCAGGGTTCGCTGAACTTCTCAGACTTCATGCGCAAGGAGATAAGCAAGTTCGGAGTCGGTCAGGCGGCCATCGACATGTCGTTCCAGACAAGCGTGCAGTTTCCTGACGTCTTCCTGATAGACAGGATAGTGGGTGAGATACCGCTCGACGTCTACACCGTGACCATCGCTGACATACTCAACCAGCAGGAGCTCGCCGACACCGCAGTGCAGAAGGAGTACTACTTCGAGAAGATAGACCTCAACTCCAAGATGATACAGGTGGACGTGAACGCTGACGCGATAAACCGCATATTCAAGGAGCTTGACACTAGGAACCGCATGGTGGACATACGAAGCCTGGTGCAGATAATGGTCAACGAGAAGGTGAGCAAGGAGACTACCGTCGAGCTGCTCAGGACGTTCGGCCTCTCCGACGCTGTCATAACCAGGGTCTTCGCATACGTAACATAGGCTGATTCCATGGGAGCCACATTCACTGTAAGCAGGATAGAGCTCAAGCGAACGCTTACGACGCTCGGGGTCAGCGAGAAGAAGATCGACGAGCTTACCGGAGAGCTGAACAGGATGCACAGGCATGCCAACGCTGTCGTTTTCGCTGGCATGCTCCAGAGGGCGGGTCTGAAGGCCGAGGACGCTGCCAACGTGCTCAGGAGGATAGGCATAGACGACATAGCAATAAGCAGCATATTCAACACGCTTGAGGAGGACCGCATAAAGAGCGCATATGGCAAGGTGGTCGACATCGTCGTTGAGCAGTGAGAGATTGCAGAAGAGCTATTGCATAATTTGCGGGAAGGAGAGAAGCGGCATAGCAGTCGAGAACGACACAGTGCTCGGTTCGATACGCTGGTTCAAAGCTAACGTCACGAAAGACGAGAAGAACAACAGGCTTGTCGTGTGCAAGGAGTGCTATCCGAAGTACTCCGCGGGCAGGGCAAAGTTCGAGTCGAGGCAGAAGCTCTACATAGGCCTCGGGTTCGTCTTCGCGGCTCTCAACATCCTGATAGCCAGGAACCTGGCCAGCCTGGTCGTTTCAATATTCATAGTGCTGCTTCTTTTCGCCCTGTCTTTTCTCAGCTACATGCCACGCATAAACATAAAAAAACAACATAATCAATAGTATTCTGGCATTTAAATGGGCGTGAGCTAGTGGTGCAAGAGGAGGCGACGGCAGCCGAAGCCGAACCGAAGGTGGAGCAGGTCGAGTTCCCGGGCAAGCTGCTGACCAGCATAGCTGACGTGAAGGGCAAGCTGGCGAGCATACCATTCTACTCCCTGCAGGAGAACGGGGATTCGCTCGAGATTGCAAGGGTTGAAAGCAGGAACATCCACAAGAAACCATTCCTCTTCTACATAATGACTGTCGGCCCCCAGTCCCTAAGCCTTGTGTATTCGATAGTTCCGGGAAGCAGCGACAGGCTGCGCAGGGCCACTGTGATAAAGGACGCGGCCTCGGTGCTTTCGGTGATAAGGGACAGTTTCCAGGTGGACGAGTCAAAGTTCTTCCAGTACGTTGATTCCGTCCTTGACAATCTTGTAGCGGGGCTTTCGCAGAGCTACAGCACGCTTTTCAACAAGTACGATTCACTGCTGAACGAGTTCGTCGAGGCGAAGAAGCTGCTGCGCGAGCTCGAGACCTCGAACCGAAACCTTACTATACAGACAAGCCAGCTCAGCGAGGACAACAAGTCGCTCACCGAGCAGCTCAAATCGCTGCAGACATACTCGGACGAGAGCCTGATGGCGATGGTGCAGGACTGGATAGAGGTGCACAACAGCTCCATAGACGTGGGCGAGTTCGCAAAAACATACAAGGTTCCGGAACCGAGGATAGAGCAGATCCTCGACAAGATGGTATCGATGGGATACATCGAGTTGAAGGGCTAGAGACGCATGAAATATTTCGTCGCTGTAAACAGGAAGTACCAGTACGTCAAAGTATACAACGTAATCAAGAAAATCAACGAGAACACCAACGCGCTGTCCAAGGCAACGTCCAGATTCATAGACAAGTTCCTGCTCAAGAAAAAAGGTACCGGGCTTGAGTAGCGGTGGTAGTGTATGCGATTAGCCTTCAAGATTGCAATAGCGCTCGTAGTGCTGCTCGCCGCCGTAGGAGGTGTGCTCTTCTACGTCAGGGGCTCACTGAGCGCGCTGCCAAGCGGCCCAATCCAGTCCCAGCCGAAGGGTCCAATAGCGCTCTCCGCTTCCGCTCCCCAGACCAGCGTGCTGAGCTCTGCGGGCGGGAGCAATCCGGCAGCGTACACGCTTGTGTCGTACGCCTCATCCAACGCAACCAACGCCACCGTAACCACAAGCCTGTACCTCAAGAATCCGATAGAGCGCATCTACCTGCTAAACGTCAGCGCCTACTGCATCTCGTGCTTCAGGGAAAACCTGCTCAGCTCCGCGCTGGAGAGCGACCTGCTGGAATATGACCAGCTCAGGAACAACACAAGCTTCAACTTCATAAACTTCACCGACATCGCCTCGGTCCCGAGCAACTCGATAGTCATAGTGCCCTCGGGCCTCATGCCCGCCTTCATGCTCAACGGCACGCAGCCAGAGCTGCTTTCTCTGCTTCAGAACGGCGACACTGTAATATACGCGGGGCTGAACTTCAACAAGTCCATAGGACCCAACGGATTGATATTCGTCACCTCGCAGCAGACGCTCAGCGCGCTTGCGTTCAGCAACATCGCCACCTCGCAGTTTTCCTTGCCTGTGGGCCAGCAGCTGGGAGCGGCGGCCAACATAAGCTTCAGCAGTCCGACTTTCGTCTTCTCCGGAGGCTACAGATACGCCAATACGACGTATGTGAACTCCGGTTACGGCACACTGCTCGCGTTCTCCAACTACCCTACCAGCTCATGGACCAGCGTTTACAGCATGGCGAGGGATATAGCGAAGGTGGTGAACGCTTCTTTCTGGCTGCAGCAGGTCGGCCAGTCGTCAAGCACGCTTGACTTGGCGGCAAAAAGCAGCGGCAACCTCGGGGTGTTCGCCTCTCTTTCCGTGCCTGTGAACACCCTGGGCAGGGGAAGCATACTGAATGGAAGCTACACCGCGGTCACGATAGCCGCGAGAAACTCGCAGCAGTTTGCGGTGCAGAGGCTCGTGTCCGAGAACTTCTACAAGCCCCTGGGCAGCATCTCACTTCCGGCCAACGTCGGCATAACCCAGAACATACCGATACTGCTCCAGGTACTCAACGTCAGTCCGAGCCTGCTGATACACATCGACATCTACGACCAGAACTCGAGCTACGTCGGCTCGATACCAATAGGCTTCAGCAACAGCCCGCTCGGCCTGGTCAAGTACCACGCCTTCACTATGCCCAGCGGCTACTACATTCTAAAACTGAAGGACTTCAACAACAACTACTACGGCGGCGCGCTCTTCCACCTTGCCAACCTGTCGATAGTCCCGGTGACAGTCGACTTCAGCAACGGCACGTTCGCGTTTTCAATATCCAGCAACGGCGCGGCGGTGTCAAACGCCACATACACTGTGAGTCTCAACAACCTTTACGAGTCAGGGGGAAGCATAGCGAATGGCGCCGTAACTTACCTGCTGCCAAAGGGCACGCTTGTGGGCTACGGCACCGAGAACTTCAGGTTCAGCATACTTAACGTCAACTACACGTACAGCACGGTCTACCAGCCCAGCGTCGTCAACATACCGCCGATATACATAGAGTTCGGCATAGCTGCGATAATAGTCATAATGCTCAACCTGATACTCAAGCCCCCGAACCGCGACGAGTACTACATAGACGTTCCGGAATTCCCTCCCTCAAAGAGGGACAAGGTAAGGGTCGATCCGGGCACGATACTCGGCGTGTTCGACAAGGTCAACTACTACCACCACTGGAAGTACATGCCCCTCACCGCCGACGAGCTCAAGCTGGGGATAGGCAACAACATACGTGTCAACAACATGCCCATATCCATAACGATGCAGAACGCGGAGAGCGCTATCGCGTCGCTTGTGCACAGCGGCACGCTCACAGGCTCAAACAGCTACTACGCGCCGAAGACTTGGATCGATGCCTCGAGCCACAGCATCGAGTACCTGACCATATTCCGCAAGCTGCGCGACTACTGCGTTTCGCATGCGATACTCTTCACAGACCTCGATTCCGCAGACAGCGCCGACATGATAATCACGAAGGAGGGAAAGCAGATGAACATATTCGTCTACTCCTCCTCAGCGCGGATGAGGGAGCTCACGCTCTCCAGGGACACGAAGACCGCTATAGTCTTCATAGACGAAGAGGCGATGCGCGAGTTCATGAACAAGCTCTACGACTCCCTGGGCAAGGAAGCAGAGGTGCTAAAGCTGAGCATAGAATACAACTACGTAAAGCTTCTGGACACCGAGCACCTGGATCAGCTTGCGCTCTGAGCCTCCTCGGTCTCCTCCTTGAACAGGCTCTTGTACTTCTTCTCAATCAGTGTCTTGAGCTCCCTCTCTGTCTCCTCCTTCTTCCTGCCCGTTATCTCCTCAAGGTCAGCCGCGAGCTGGCTGACATAGCGCATTATCGTCTTGTATCCGCTCTCCTGAACGCTCCTGTGCCTCTCGCCGCTGAGGAACCGCTGCAGCTTCCTGCCCGCGTCCTGCACAGCGAGCTTTATCTCCTCGACTATCTCGTCCTCCTGCGCGATCGCCTGCTTGCCCACTCCTGAGTATGGAATGTACACCGATGAGACATTGACAAGCACGCTCACCGGCTCCTCGTCGAACTTTGCGATCGAGTAGCGCTTCCAGTCTATTCCCTGCACCGCCTCCGTTATCGCGCAGCTTCCTGTGTCGAACAGCAGAGGCACCTTGTTCGCGAACCTTAGCACGTTCCCTGATACCTGCTCGCCGTTCGCCCTTCCCGCCTTGCCGCCGTAAGCTATGCCCACCTCGACAACGAAGGGCACCCCGCCCTTGAACACCTGCGGCTTCCGCTCCACGACGCTAATGAACTTCGGGTCGATTATGTTCCTCATCGCGATCTCGACCTGCTGCTCGCCTATTGTGGACATCGCGTCGAGTTCCGGCCCTATCCACTTAACGTGCTTGAACGCATTCACTATCTTCGTCGCGTCCTCCCAGGTGAGCTGCTTCGGCGCCTTCTCGAAGTCAACGTCTTTCGCGATTTCAATGAGTTCCCTGACCTTGTCGTGCGTTACGCGCGAGAACGAGTCCACGAGAAACGAGGTTATCTTCCTGCTCTCGCTCGTGTGCGCGAAGTCTAGTAGGTCGCTGGCCGAGATGCCCAACGGATGCGGGAGTATCTGCCTCGGCCTGCGGGGCATGGTCTTCACGGACCTCGGGAATACGGCCTCATTGCCATCAGGCTCTACGAGCTTGATGCTTATGTGTGGATTCGAGAGCGCCGTCCTGCGCACGTACTCATACACCCCGTGCTCGCTCTTCTCGTACTTGACGTCCCCGAACTCCCCCTCTACTATGAGCCCCCTGAACTCAGGCTTGAGCTGCTCCACGTTGTTGACCAGAGGCTTGTTCCCCTTTATGTCTATGCTGAGGTCGCACGAGTACGCCTCCTTTCCAGTGCTCGACTTGACATGCACGCCCTTGCCAGTGGTTATGAGCGCGAATATGGTGCAGCCTCCAGCGCCGATGCCCTGCTGGCCGCGCTGCTGCATGTACCTGTGGAACTTCGTCCCTGTCAGTACCGATGCGAGCGCCTTGCCCACGTGCTTGTAGGGTATGCCCGGACCGTTGTCGTGAACATATACGCTGTATTTGTTCTCGGCCAGTTCCTTGACGCGTACCTCTATCTCCGGAAGTATGCCGGCCTCCTCGCACGCATCGAGAGAGTTGGTTATGTACTCGTGCACTATCGTGGTCAGCGAGCGCACCTTGCCCGCATAGCCGAGCATCTGGCTGTTCTTCCGGAAGAACTCAGTGATGGAGTGCTCCTTGAACTCCTTGAATATCTCGTCCGCGCTCTTGGTCTTCTCCTCAGCTATGTCATCTCCCCTCTTTCAATCTGTGTTTCGCCTTTTCCATTATGGCGTAAGCTTTCTTATGCGTGCCTCCCTCAAGCAGAACTTCCAGTGCCGCCTTCGCTATCTTTATCTCGTCCACGGTGCCTATCATGCTCACCGTATCGCCGTAGATCGCAAGGTCGGCCCCGCTCACAGACTGTATGTAGTTCTTGGTCTTGCCCTCGGTGCCTATGACCCTGGCCTTTATCCTCTTTATCTGGTCCTCGTTCTTGAATATCTGCTTCATGTCGACGCTCTCGAAGAAGCGGTCGTCGCTGAGCAGTTTGCAGGCGGTGTCAAACTCGAATCCGCGGGCGAACGCCTGCATGACCACGCGAGCGTTGTATTCGTTGAATGCTTCGCCGTTTATGACAAGCTCGTTCTCGTTCTTTATCTCAAGTTCGCATCCAAGCCTCCTGCGCGCTCGCTCCATGAGCTCTTTGCCCTTCAGCAGCTCGGCCCTCTTTGTTGGTATGAGAATTTGATGCAAAAAGACACCGGAGACTCTCTACGAGTTATTTATTGGGGTGATGTTCTTATAAGCGTAAAACGCCGGGGTCCTGTTCTGGTAGAAACTCACCAGTGCCGAGAAATTGGCAGGCGGCGCTCGGTACGAGGCGAAGTCGTTGGTGAAGAATGGGAAGATATACTGCATGTGCTCGCTCTCTGCAAACAGGTAGAGCGTCTTGATCCATTGTGCGTCCAGCTCTGACCTGCTCTGATTCTGCTCGTTTACGCTTGTAGTGCTCCACGCTTCTGCTATCCAGCGTTGTTTGTTTCCCGTCCCGTACGTGCTCAGGAACCACGCTGTATCGTTCCATGCACTAGCCGTGTAGATATCGAAGCCCATGAAGTCAAGGCCGCTGATATTCCTCGCTGCCAGGAAATAGTTGAGGTTGAGGCCCGTTACGTCGTGGCGCATCTCAGCATCTACAGAAACGCCTATTTTCGTATTGGGTGATACGTTCCTCACAGCGCTGATGAGCTGTTCGGTCAGGTTCGTCCAGTCCGACGCGTTGACCGGGGGATTGAGCGGATCGTTGAGCATCGCAAAATACCAGCCCGGCTCCTTGATGACTATGTAATAATCTGGATGATACCTGGCAGCTATCGTCTTGACGCGCTGCACCCATGCAGTTTTGAAGGCGCTCCATGAGAGCCTGTGGCTCCTGTAGTACTCGCCTGCAGCGTCAGCTATCACGAGCGACTTGCCGCTCGCCCTTATCTCATTGATAAAGGCGTCGTAGGCTCCTATCTGCGTAGCGTTGTTGTCTATCCAAGGGTCATAATTCAGGTCTATTCTTACTGCACTAACGTTCGCGTCAAGCAGCATCTTGAGGTCTGCGTTGGCTGCGCTCTGGTTTATGCTGGCGTTGCGTATCTGCGAATAGCTTACGGCCAGAAGCGTATCTCCCTTCTGTGTCGGGTACGGCGCTGTGCCGTTTAGCACGTCAGACTCCTGGGCAAGCCACGAAAGCGTGATTCCCCCTCCTCCAGTCGTGTTTGCCGAGTGCTTGTGACTGAGGTACGTGAGTATTAGGCCTATATTCACGTTGGTCAAGACCACATAGGCGGCCACGGCCAGGATTGCGACGACAACGAGCCATTTCAGCATAGGGTAGGTTTCGACCGAGAGCCTTTTATTCTTTTGGCGTTACAGGCGTAGCACATTAGCGGAAGTCTGGAAGTGCGCTACTCTACATCTTCCGCTAAAGCGCAACGTTTAAATATCTTAATCTTTACACACTTATGATTGTTTCATGATTCTCTCATGAAAGGGTTTGGGGACAATCAGGAGTGGAGTGGCCAGATGAATAAGAAGCAGATGGAGACCAAGCTGCAGGAACTGCAGCAGCAGGTCAACGAGCTTTTGCAGCGGAATAACTCAGCGCCGCCGCAGAACCTAGGTGTTGAGGGCTGGCTCCGATATTTCGCTGAACAGCGCGACAAGACAAACCTCATACTCGCATCGGTCGTCGAGCAGGTTAAGGTGCTTCAGGAAACGGTCACAGACATGACCGCAGGCGAAGGAGACGTCTCTGCATACGATGTGCAGCCTGAGCAGCTCGCGGAACTCTCTCCAGTCGATGTCAAGATACTCAATTTCGTCCAGACGCAACCGCAGGGAATGGCCTGCTCTGAAGATGTTAGAAAGTACATGGGATACAGGGGCAACAACGCGGCGTGCGCGAGGATGAACAGGCTCAGGACACTGGGCCTGCTTGAGACACACAGGCTAGGCCATCGTGTGTATTATGCTGGCAAGGCGACCAACAAACTTATTGTATCACCTCCACAGTAAGAAGAGCGGGCCCGCGTCTTCCCCCAAGAACGGGCCCCTACTGCTTTCTTACCTTGGCAGCGGGTTGCCAGGCTGCCATAAAACGTTAAATAGCTGAGCCGCCGCAATAGGAGCATGAGGAACGTAGCCGTGCTCTCGCACATAGCCGACATAGACGGAGTCGGAGCGGCATCGCTTGTCAGGATCAGGTACAAGATACCCCTCTCCAACGTCTTCTTCACCGGCCACGATTACGGCGAGGTGGTTTCGGCTGAGGCTGGCCTGCGCAGGCTGTACCGTAGGGGCATACTGCTCTTTGTCACTGACCTTACTCCCGGGGACGAGACGGCGCCGATATACGAGAAGATAGTCGGCTCTGTAAACAGGAACGGCGGGAAGGTGATCTTCCTTGACCACCACCCGTGGAGCGACAAGCTGATACGAAGGATAGCTAAAAAATGTCTTGTTGCCGTATTCGGCGAGAACAGGCAGATGTGCGCCACCGAGCTTGTGAAGAAGTACACTGGCTTGGACACGAAATTCGTGCGCGAGTTCGCGCACATAGTGCATCACGCCGATTTCTACATTCAGCTCGCGGAAAAAAGGCACAGCAAGCTGGTGGACGATTACGCCATGCACCTTGCAGGAGTGAACATGAGCAAGAGCTACGCGAAGAGGATCGGGGGACTGAGGCATGTCGTGGCTGTGATCAGTTCGGGCAGGTTTGAGGATAAAGCGATCTCGGAGGGCGCGGAGAGATTCAGGAAACTGAACAGGGACAGGATCGCGAAAATGCTGGAAAGCGTCTACAGAGTCTCGAACAGGATAGGGATAGGCTTCACGAAACAGGTCGACTCAACAGAAGCGTGCATGGCAATAATACACAAGGAGCGGCTGCCTATGAGCGTCGTGGTCAACCTCGACCACATGAAGGGCAGCATAAGGAGCACAGGACCGAACATAACGCCCCTGGCAAACGCCTTCGGAGGCGGGGGCCATCCACACGCGTCAGGGTTCAGCATAGACGCTAGAACATACGGTTTCTTCAAAACCCAAACCGGCAGAGAAAAATTCATCAAAGATGTGCAGAAAAATGCAGATCGGGCAAAACTTCTGTAGTTTTCAACCGTAAACTGATCCGCCTGTGTTCTCCGCCTCCTGATAGAGTGCATCGAGTTCCTGTCCAAAACCCCATTTTCTTGCCAAGTCATCCGCCTCTCTTTCCCTTTTCTGCGATTCTTCAGGCCCCGAGTTCTCTGTGAGCCAGGCGTGCGCAATTTCATGCACTATTACTCCTATTGCTGCCTTGTCGCTTAGTTGAAATAAAAGGTCTGGATACAGCCTCAGCCTTTGGATTCCACGTTCGATTCCATCTGCTTTTTCGTTTTCTATATCCGCACGGTAAACTCGTATCATGGCAGCTGTCTTAACTACATGTCTGTCATTGAATTCAATTCGTCTAAGAGAACCGAGCTCGAAGCCATTCGGTATCCTTGCCAGCGTTTCGGCTATCAGGCTATAAGAGCGATTGTCTTTTAGATGCACCTCGACGTGCCCGAAAAAGAGATTGCTATCGCGTATCTCCGGTTTGAGGTTAGGTGCCTCTGAGATTTCCCCGATCCTGAATGCGGTCGCCATAAATCTACAACTCGAGCATTGCGAATCGTACTTTTATAATTATTTCGTACAGATACGACGGCTCAGGCGCCGACCGTACCATAGCCCGCGAGCCTCCATCTCTGGCTGAAGTTCCTCAGCACGGAAACCTTCGCCGATTTGTCTATGCACGCTGCATGCCTCAGCTCAATGCTCAGCGAATTCTTCTTCGCGCTCTTCACATAGCCAACGTTGGTGCCCGTGCCTATTCCCAGGAGAAGTGGCTCCTCGGGCTTGAAGGCCTGCTTCGGGATGTCATCTCTGTTCAGCGACTCGTACTTCAGGTCGAGCGAGTACGTGACCTCAGGCAGCTTTCCGACGTGTCCGACCATCTGGCCCACCAGGGTGTCTGCCTTGGTTATTGCCGGATCCAGGTCGGTGCCTATGGCTATGAGCCCTCCGGCTATCGCCTCGTTGAGCCTGTCCTTGTCTGCCGAGAGGCTCTCTATCTTTGCTATTATGGGCTCGTAGGTCTCCTTCTTCTGCTTGTCCTTGGATGTTATCATTCCCGGCCTTATCTCTATCTCGTCCCCCACCTTGAACTTTCCCCTTATAATCGAGCCGCCTACAACGCCGCCCTTGATGTCCTTTATCTTCGTGCCCGGCCTGTTCACGTCGAAAGACCTCGCTATGTACATCGCAGGGTCAGATGTCGTGTCGCGCTGCGGTACCGGCAGGTTGGCGAGTTCTGCCAGAACCACGTCAACGTTAACGTTCCTGTTCGGCATCACTGGTATTATCTTCGCCTTCTCTATGCTGCTGCCTTTGATGAAGCTCTTTATCTGCTCGTAGTTCTTTATCGCGCGCTCCCTTCCCACGATGTCGATCTTGGTCTGCACTATTATGGCGCTCCTTATTCCCAGAGCGTTTATCAGCATCAGGTGCTCCTTGGTCTGGGGCATCGGCACAGGCTCAGTGGCCGCGATCACGAAGAGCGCGGCGTCGATTATGTTCGATCCAGCTATCGCAGTCGCCATGAGCGTCTCGTGGCCCGGCGCATCAAGCATGGAGAGCCTTCGCACAGGCGTGGCGTCCTTCCCATCCTTGCACTTCAGCTCAGTGGTGTACTCGCTTCCGCACATCCTTATCGTGGCGTCAGAGTAGCCGAGCTTGATCGTCATGCTCCTCTTTATGCTCTCGCTGTGGACGTCGGTCCAGACATGCGTTATCGCGTATGTGAGCGTTGTCTTGCCGTGGTCAACGTGGCCGAGCGTGCCTATGTTCAACTGACTCTGCTTCAGTGCCTCCATAAACGTAATGATAAGGAAAAGAAAATATAATAAGCAAGGTCACTTCGCTTCAGCGGCCTGCTCCTTCGCCGCTTCCTTCTTTGGGAACAGCTCATCCAGGCTCTTTGGCCCGTATTCTGTTATGAGCGTGTTGACCTGGCTCGTGTCTGCGCTGATCGTGTTGCCCCTCACCAGCTTCCTCCTTCGCATTCCCTTCTTAGCGCCGACTATGCCGGGACCTCCGCCCAGAAAAGCGTACGCCTTCCTAGTGCCGTCTATCTCGCTCCTGCTCGGCGATCCCATCTTGTCGCTCAGCCCCGTTATCTGAAGCTTGAATCCTTCCAGTCCGACAAGCGCGCCCTCTATCACTTCGCCTATCTTCTTGCCCATCAGGGAGCCCTCGTTCTCCTTCGCTACCTCAAGCTGCGCCGTCCTGCCGCTCTTCTTATCCGAAAAAACAATTCTCACAAAACTACCTATACATGCTTTCGGGCTCTTCCTTGAACCTCTTTATCCTCTCCGCCACTTCCTTCGGAACAGCGGGCCTTATCTCCTGAAGTGCCTTCATGAAGTCCTCCTTTCTTGCGATCAGCAAGCCTTTATACTCGTTATCAAGATGGGTCTCGATCTCTCTGATCCTGTCCTGCTTCTGTTTTTCATCAAGCGTTGCGTTCTTCATTATGCGCTCTTCTTCCTTCTGGGTATCCTCTCTTACCTTGCTTAATTGGGACTGCGCCCTTCTTATGGCGTTCATGCCCGCTTCGCGGACTATGTTCTCTATCTCGGCTCCGGTGTACTCCTCCGTTACGTTGGCGAGCTCTATGATGTCAACGTCCTTGTCTATCGGCATGCGCTTGGTGTGCACCTTGAAGATTTCAAGTCTTGCTCCCGCGTCAGGCATAAGTATCTCTATTACCTTGTCAAACCTTCCCGGTCGCAGAAGCGCGGGATCCACGTCCTCCGGTCTGTTTGTGGCCGCCAGCACCACGACGTTCTTGAGGTCGCTCAGTCCGTCCATCTCGGTGAGCAGCGTGTCTACCACGCGTTCGGAGACTCCGGAATCCATGTAGCCGCTCCCTCTCGAGTGCGCAAGCGCATCTATCTCGTCTATGAACACAATGCACGGCGCAGCCATCCTTGCCTTCCTGAACAGCTCACGCATTGTCTTTTCGCTTTCTCCTACGAACTTGCTCAGGACCTCAGGCCCCTTGATTGATATGAAATTCGCCTCTCGCTCCGTAGCAACCGCCTTTGCGAGCAGTGTCTTGCCGGTGCCAGGCGGCCCAACAAGCAGTATGCCCTTTATCGGCCTTATGCCTATGTCCTCGAATGCCTTCGGATCCTTGAGCGGCATCTCAACAGCTTCCTTGATCTCCTCCTTGACCTTCTCGAGGTCTCCGATGTCTCCCCAGTGTACGTTCGGCCTCTCGACAAAGACCTCGCGAAGAGCGCTCGGCCTTATGCTCTTCAGAGCCTCCATGAAATTGTCCCTTGTCACGGTGAGCGAGGTGAGTATCTCCTCGGGTATGCGTTTCTTGTCGGTGATCTTCGGCCATATGTCCCTGAGCGAAGCCATCGCCGCCTCCTTCGCGAGCGCGCTCAGATCCGCGCCGGTGTATCCGTGGGTTATCGCAGCGAGCTCGTCCACGCCCACGTCCTTTGCGAGCGGCATGTTCCTCGTGTGTATCTGCAGTATCTCCTTTCTCGAGGGCCTGTCAGGTATGCCGATCTCTATCTCCCTGTCGAACCTGCCCGGCCTCCTGAGTGCCGGGTCTATCGCGTCAGGCCTGTTCGTCGCAGCGAGAACGATGACCTGCCCCCTTGCTGGCATGCCGTCGAGCAGCGTGAGGAGCTGCGAGACCATCCTTCGCTCCACCTCGTTCGTTGCCTCCTCTCTCTTCGGCGCTATCGCGTCGATCTCGTCCATGAATATAATGCTAGGCGCCTTCTCGTTCGCCTCCCTGAATATCTCCCTAAGCTTTTCCTCGCTCTCTCCGACGAACTTGCTGACAAGCTCGGGTCCGGATATGGAGATGAAGTGCGCGTCGCTCTCGTTTGCGACCGCCTTTGCAAGCAGCGTCTTTCCAGTTCCAGGGGATCCGTAGAGAAGCACGCCTCTCGGAGGCTCTATGCCCAGTCGCTCGAATACTTCAGGATAGCGTATCGGGTACTCTACCATCTCCCTTATCTTCTGTATCTCGTTCCTCAGCCCGCCGATGTCCTCGTAGTGCACGTCTGCTACTCTGACCTCAGATTCAGATACGGGTTCCTCCTTTACTGTAAGTGTGGTTTCCTTGGTTATTCTCACGACTCCGTGAGGCGACACCTGAACCACTATGAAGTTGAATACCAGGCCAAACATCGGTATTGGAATCGAGTCGCCCTTGACAAGAGGCCTGTTCTCCAGCCTGCGCTTCGCGTACTCGGCGAAATCAGGAGAGAGCGGCGGGCGCTGGTTCATAGGCGGAGCGATTGTTACCTTTTCCGCTTCCTTCACCTCTGCCTTCGATACGAAAACCTTGTCCCCTATGCCTACTCCTATGTTCTGCCTCAGGTAGCCGTCTATGCGTATGAAGCCAAGGCCCTCATCGCTCGGGTGCGCCTGCCAGACAATCGCGGCAGTGGACTTGTTCTTACCCTTTATCTCGACGGCCTCCCCGGAAACCACTCCGAGAAGCTTCTGCGACTTAGAGTCAAGCCTGGCGATTCCTCTGCCGGAATCAGTGATAAGCGCGTCGCTGACAGTAAGTTCTATACCGTTAGACATGAGGTTGACCCCCTTAGGGTAAATTATGCTCATGAAAGTTAATAAATGCTTTGCGGCTCGACGGCTCAGAAGATTATCGCCTTGTAGAACGAGGACAGGAGCAGGGCTATTATCAGTATGAGCACAAGCCCAGGAAGCAGCGCGAACAGCGGCACAACGAGCGTCAGCAGCAGAAAGATGACTATTATGACAGCTGCGAACACGCCCTTGTTCCACCTGTAGACCTTGCTGCCGTCAAGGGGGAATATGGGCAGCATGTTGAAGAACGCGAGGTAGATGCTGATGAACACAGTGAAGCTGAGGGCGATCTGCAGGTAGGGGATGCTCGAGAGAGATGCGCCGAAGAGTATGCCTGTCACGCTGCTGCCGAAGTGCGGGAAGAGCGCGTTTCCTGCAAGGAAGAAGATGGCAAACACAACGAAGTTCGTCAAGGGACCTGCGAGCGAGACGTAGCCCTCCTCCTGCCGGGTGAAGTGGGGAGCATATATGACAGTGGCCCCGGGCAGCCCCACCAGGAACCCGAAGAGGCTTGTGACGAGCGTGATTATTATGCCGCTGTCAGATTTCCTGAATGCCGCGATTGCCCCGAAGCGCTGCGCCACGAACTTGTGCATCAGCTCGTGAAGTATGAAAGAGAGAGACACCGCAACAAAAGCTATCGGAAGCAGGTACAGGAACGCGACAGAAGACAGCCCGAACAGGCCTCCCGAGAGCACGAGCGCGAAGCCTATGGTGAGTGCGGCATCGGCTATGAGTATGTCCTCTACCTCCCTTCCAAGGCTAAAGCCGCTCGTTAATCTCATGAGAAGGATACAATAGGGGCGAAAAATCTTATTAAATGCGAGTGCGGAATAGGATGCGCAGCTCCATCGTCTAGTGGTCAAGGACGGCGGGCTCTGGACCCGCTGACGCCAGTTCGAATCTGGCTGGAGCTACCACTTGACCTTGTCGGGAAACGCCTGCTTTATAGCGTTCAGCGAGGCCTCGAGGTCCGTATTGTCTATTATCTTGAAGTTGATCTCGCTGCCCCTGTTCCTGTGTATGTGCAGCTCTGGCGCCGGCATCCGCGTAAAAAGTATCTTCTGGATTTCATCATAGCTGACTGAGATTCCCCTGTCTCCCTGCACGACCATGTCGAAACCTTTTTCGCTAAGCGAGTTCACCCTGTCCTTCGCCATCTTTGCCAGCGCTTCTTCGTATTCCCTTGTGTGCGGTTTCACAGGAGGGTAGATGTTCTCCGGGTCTGCAAGATGGGCCGCTATCACCCGCTTGTCAGTAAATATCATCGTTCTCATGTCCCCGGTTGTTTGAATGCGCAGCAGTCCAGTTGACTCGTTGAACCATCCAAGACTGAAGAGAGCGACTATATTCTCGTCCATGGTGACATTCCACTCCGCAAATTTAAATACGCTTTCAATGCTTTAACATGAACCTTTAAATTGTCCGATGTATAAAAGAGCATATAAGGGTGGGTGGAATGGACAACGGCAGCGCGCTTACTGCTTCTTCTGTTGACGAAACCGCATACGTTGATGCTTCCTTCCTGGCTTTCAAGGCAATACTGAGGTCGCTTTCAGATTCGACGCAGGAGTTCTTGGCCGCTGAGATAATGCGAATCTTCCAGGACGAGAACGTGAAACTGCACCTGAAGGAGGCGATGCCCTACATCTATGCGGCAGGTTTCCTGAGTTTCTCGGGAAGGGAGATAAACGAGGACAACATGGCAAAAACGCTGAGGAGCGTAGGCATGGTCTCGGATCCCGAAGTGATGAGGCTGCTTTTCAAGGCCAACGTGAGGAGCCATCTGGTTTACATATACGCTTACTACTTCCTGCTCTCCCTGGGAAAGATAGGGTCCGAAGCCGAAATAGTCGCGCTGGTCAGCAGCCTCGGCATAGAAGCCGATGAGTCAAGGATAAATGACGTGCTTGCCTTCCTAAAGACGCCGCAGGGAACCAAGTAGATCGCCCCTCGACCCGCATACGCATACTTTTTTATGCTTGCATTTGTAGAACTCACTCGTAAGCATGGCGGATGAACTCAGTGACCACATAATTGTCTGCGGCTACGGGCTTGTCGGGGAGAAGATAGTCGACATACTGCTCCAGCACAACATAGAGATAGTGGTCATAGACTCTGACAAGGCAAAGACAGACATGCTCAGCGAGCGCGGCATAAGCGCAATCTTCGGCGATGCCACCTCTTCAAAGGTGCTCAAGGCCGCGGGGATAGAGAAAGCCAGGGCCATAGCAGTCGCGATGGACGACGACGCCAAGAACCTCTTCACTGTCATAACCGCGCGCAGCCTCAACGACAAGATAGTCATAGCCACAAGGGCTAACGACGAGTTCCTGAAGGACAAGCTCAAGGAAGCCGGAGCCAAATTTGTCGCCACTCCAAACAAATCAGCGAGCGACGAGCTCTTCAGGGAGCTGACGAAAGGGGTATAGTGCATGCAGGCGAACAAAGAGGACGCATTCAACGTTATGGTCCTCGCAATAGTCATCACCCTTGTCGTAATCTGCATATCCATTTTCGCCCTTGCTGCGCTCACGCACAACCTATACCTTGACTCCTACTTCACTCTCGAGGCGTTCTTCGACGCCCAGAACACCGCGGCCTCGACCGACCTCGCGGCCTTGGCATTCTCGCAGGGGGCGTCGCAATGGGTGCCCATAGCTGTCATAGTGGTGGTCGACAACCTCAGCAGGATACTGATCGTGAGCTTCATCATAGCCGCGGTCCTCGACTTCCTCACGTACGCCAATGTGGAGCAGGTGATAAACCTTGCCAAGGCAGGCCGCCTGAAGAACCACGTTATAATCTGCGGCTACAACGACATCGCCGACAGGCTGATCAAGAGGCTGGAAGAGCAGCATACGCGTTATCTCGTGATAGACTCGCGGAAGGGCCTGGATACGGAGTTCGCGGAGAAGAAGATATTTGGCATAGTTGGGGATTTCACGAGCGAGGAGTTGCTGAAGAGCGCAAAGATAGGTAGGGCCCAAGCTATCGTCTTCGTGTCGGAGCGCGACGTGGACAACGTGGCAGCCACCATGATCGCGAGGAGGCTGAACCCTGACATAAAGGTGATGTTGCGGCTTGCTGACGAAGGGATAAGGAAGCAGGTCTACAGCGTAGGGGCGGACATGGCTGTCATACCCGAGTATCTGGCTGGCATAGAAATGGGCGACTACATGGTGAGGGCGAGTGGTGCTTAGATGGTGCTGATCAGGGCCATACAAATCATTTCCATTCTGCTCATAGTGACGATTTTCGTCATTTCCTCAGCGATGGTGATGCTTGCGGGCTACAGTCCGTTTGCGGCCGTACTGTTCAGCTTCATGAACATAATAGGCGCCACTTTTCCCCCAGTGTCCAGCCTGGTGGATGCCAGCAACGTTTTCGTGCTCTTCTCGCTGGTGCTTGCCGGAATTGCGAACATCGCGTTCACGATAACCTTTGCGACTATATTCTACCAGCTCTTGGTTTCAGTGGATGTGCGCTACGCGCTGACAAAGCAGAAGATGCGCGGCATCTCGCACCACGTTGTGATAACACCGATAGGCGGGATGGGCATGGACCTTGCCAAGAAGCTCAGGGAGATAAAGATACCGGTGGTTTTCATAGACGATAACAAGTACGAGGTAAGGAAGGCACACAGGCTGGGATGGCTCGCCATACATGGCGATCCTACAAAGCACGAGACGCTCAATGAGGCAAGGATAGACAAAGCCATGGCACTGTGCACGCTCTACGATGATGACATAAAGAACACGCTCATCACGATAGAGGCCAGACGGGACGGGAAACCGACAAGGGTGCTTACAAGGATAAAGCACCTTGACGACATTCCGAAGATGGAAAGATCCGGAGCGAGGAGGATAATTCTGCCCGAAGCCGCTGTCGGCATTGAGCTGAGCGACTTTCTCGTCGCGAATGGCTAGGTTTGACGACGGTTACCTGCGAGTCCAGAAAGAGTTAAATCTTTAAAGGCGATACCCTTATGGTATACCATGGCCGACCAGCCAATAACCACAAGTATCGATGACCTAGTCAAGTACCTGAACGAGCACGGCGAAACCGATTCCGCTGCGCTCGCGGCCGCGCTGAAGGTCAATGAGAACATAATAGAGACCTGGGCTGACGTTCTCGAAAAGGCGCAGATAGTCAGGATAAACTACAAGCTCGGCAAGATGTTCGTCTCCCCCATGACTATAACCAAGGAGGGCGAAGAGGTCGCCAAGAAGACTGTCGAGCTAAAGAGGGGCGCCGCAGAGGCGGAGCTCGCCAGCCAGATAAACGCCATAAACCAGATCAACACAAAGCTTGACGAGTTCCGCAGGTACATTGCCGGCGCGGAGGGCGCGTTCAAGACAAAGGCCGGCGAGATAAAAAACACCATAGACCAGATAGACAAGCTGAACCTGCAGGTTGACAACGCATACAAGAGGCTCAAGGAGAAGAAGGACTACATAGATCAGATGTCGGTAAAGCTCGACAAGGAGGCCGCGCAGCTGGAGGAGAAGGCCAAGGCAGCAACAACAATCACCGGATCCAACGCCGACTCAAAGCAGATGATAACCGACATAAGGGCAAAGCTGGAAGACTCGGAGGGCAGGCTCCGCGCGCTCAACGCAGGCATGAATTCCATGCTGGAGCAGAGCAGGAAAAGCTTTTCGCAGCTTACCGACAGCGTTCGTGCGGAGTCGAAGACGCTGAGGGATACGCTCAACCAGCGCGAGAGGGAGCTGCAGGAATACGATTCGTTCCTCAAATCGTACAAGCAGGAGTCAGACTCCATAAGGCGCCAGGTGTCGCGCGAGCGCATACGCATGCTTGACGATATAGCCAAGTCGAGCGACGAGGCGAGGAAGGTGTACGCGGTGGCCGAGAGGCAGATAATCGACGTTAAGAAGACGCTCGTGGACACGAAGAGCCAGTTCGGCGGCTTCGCCGACCTAAACGACAGGATAAACGGCATCAAGAGCAGCATAGACTCCATAGTCAGGCAGAAGGACGAGCTGCAGAAGGAGCTTGAGCAGCTCCAGGAGCAGCTGCGCGCAATTTCTGCGTTGGGCGAGGAGCACGTGGCCGAGAAGAGCGAGCAGATGCAGCACGCTGACGACCGCATGTCCGAGACCGCACGCAAGGCAGAGCAGCTGAAGCAGGATACGGAGAACGTGAAGAAGGGTATAGACGAACTCGCAAAGTGAAAAGATGCAGAGCACGCAGACGCAGATGGGTCCCGGAAAAGAGTATGCCAACTACGAGCTTGACGCGCACGGCCTCAACGTGAAGGTGAGGATCGTGGACAAGGGCACTTTCGTGCCTATATACGAGATAACTGTTCCGGGACTGGGCGACGCGACGAAGGTGCTGCTGATATCGCTCAGGCAGGAGCTCCTCTCCATGGTTCCGATAGATCCGACCAGGATCGAGGACAAGGAGTACATCGAGGAGCTTACACAGAAGTACGTGGAGGCTTCAAACGTCATAATAGACAGGTACCTGCCGGGCGCCGGACCAGAGACGAAGAAGATACTCATAGCGTTCGTTGTCAATTTCATGCTCGGCCTCGGCGACCTCGAGGCGCCGCTCGCAGACGACAATCTCGAAGAGGTCGCTGTCAACTCGGCCAAGGAGCCAATCTGGGTGTACCACAAGAAGTTCGGATGGTGCAAGACAAACATCACGCTCCCTGACGAGAACATGATCTACGACGACGCGCAGCAGATAGGGAGGCGAATAGGCAGGCAGATAACAAACCTCGCGCCGCTCATGGACGCCGAGCTGCCCGACGGGTCGCGAGTCAACGCCACGCTCTATCCGATATCGCAGAAGGGCAACACAATAACGATAAGAAAGTTCGGAAAGAACCCGTGGACGATGCCGGCCATGGTCGCGAACGGCACGCTCTCTTCCGAGATAGCCGCGCTCATCTGGCTTGCCGTCGAGAACGAGGTGAGCATACTCATCTCAGGAGGAACGGCAAGCGGAAAGACGAGTTTCCTGAACGCGATGAGCATATTCATACCGGCAAACCACAGGGTCATATCGGTAGAGCAGGACCGCGAGTTGACGCTTCCCAACTTCCTCCACTGGGTCCCGATGCTGACAAGGCAGCCGAACCCCGAGGGCAAGGGGGAGGTGAGCCTTTACGACCTGATGATCAACGCCCTGAGGCAGAGGCCCGACGTTATGCTTGTCGGAGAGGTAAGGACGAAGAAGGACGCTGAGACGCTGTTCGAGGCCATACACACGGGCCACGCCGTCTATGGCACAGTGCACGCTGACAACGCGCAGGACACAATAGTGCGTATGATCAACCCGCCAATCGAGGTGCCGAAGATGATGCTCAACGCTTTCGGCGGAGTGCTCTCCCTCTTCAGGCACAGGAGGCTGGGGGTCAGGCGTGTGCTGGAATTCGCGGAGATGCTCAGGAGCGGTGACGTCAACGTGATATACAGGTGGGACTCCAGGAACGACACGTTCACACAGCTCGCCGAGGCGGCGCGCATGACAGAGACGATATCGCTTTACGGCGGCTACGACAGGGCCGAGCTGGCCCAGAACCTCGAGGAGAAGCAGAAGGTGCTGAGCTGGATGGTCAAGTACAACGTGGTCGACGTGGACAACGCCGGCTACATAGTCTCAAGCTACTACCGCGACTCGGAGAAGGTGCTCAAAATAGTCAAGGAGAACCAGCCGTACTCCAAGGAACTGATTGAAAAGCTGTAGGTGTTTGATTGGAAGGAGAGGAAAGTTACGAGAAGATGGCCGAGCAGATCGACTCGATAGAAGCATCGCGTTCAGAAGCCGAGACCTCGATAGACGTGAACGAGGTGCTCGCAAACAGGCTTTCCATAAAGAAGATAAGCTACAATGAGGCCGACAGGCTTCTCGAGGGGGTTAAGGCCACCGCCGCAGTGCCACAGCAAGCATCCCAGCCCTCGCCCCAGCCACGCCAACAGCCGCAGGCTCCAAAGCGCGAGCTCAAGAAAGAGACAAAGGCCGCTGCAGGCAGCCTGAGGAGCATGATAGGCGGAGCCGGCAAGGAGTTCTCGGAGAGCGTATCGGCCAAGGTAGAGGAAGCGGAAGAGGCAAAGCTTGCAATGCCAAAACTTTCCCTTCAGGACCAGGTCTCGGAGCTGGAGAAGATAGAGGAAGGCATAGACGAGAAGGTTTTCGACAGGGAGCAGATAGGCATAATAGGCGAGGAGGTGAGGGGCCTATCGAAGATTGCTGCACGTGAAGACACAAGCAGGATGAGCGAAGAACAACGCGAACTTGTCCTCATGAGAAACCAAAGGATTAAAGAGATAAAAGGCAGACTGAATATAAGGTAGTCTGCCGTGTGGTCTTAATGGCGTTGTTCGGGTCTAAAAAAGGCGACAAAGAGGAGGAGAAGAAGGGACCAATAGTCGGCTTTACGAAGTCAAAGCGCTTCCTTTTTTTCAAGATAAAATCAAAGCCAGTTTATGCAGGAGGGCAGCCGGACCCATCAGCTGGAGGCGCGCAGCAGCCGCAGCAGCAGAACAAGCTCCGCATGCCTGATCTCTTTTCAAAGAAGCCCCAAGCGCAGCGTCCCCCTCAAGCGAACAGGCAGGCGCGCGCTATTCCAAATCCGTTCGCTGAGATGGCGAAGCGGATGGAGCAGCCGTACGCGCAGAAGCAACAGCTGCGCGTCCAGCCCCAGGCGATTATGAGCGGAATGGGCAGGCCCGCCGGGAAGCCAAATCAGCTGCAGATGTACCTCATAAGCGAGGCGGGCAAGCACAAGGACCTTGAGGCCGCGCTTAGGGCGGAGAACATCAAGGAAAGCCCCTACGAGTTCGTAAGGAAGATGTTCATATACTCTGCGATTGTGGCCGCAATAATCGGCATATCGGTGAGCGCGCTCCTCATATCATACGGGGTTACTCCTGTGCTCGGCATAGTGCTAGGCATTGCAAGCTACTACGGCCTTTTCAACAGGTTCATCAGATATCCGCTAGACAGGAGCAAGGTGGTGGGCAAGGAGATAGAGAAGGACATACTATTCGCTGCCAGAGACTTGGTCATAAGCATGCGATCCGGCATGCCGCTGTTCAACGCGATAACTGCTGTTAGCACCGGCTACGGTGCCGCGAGCCTAGAGTTTGCCAAGGTGGTTGAGCTCGTCCAGCTTGGCCAGCCAATAGAGCAGGCGCTCGACGACGTGAGCACAAGGAGCCAGTCGAAGACTTTCAAGAGGATAATGCTGCAGGCAACGGTCAGCCTCAAGGCTGGAGCCGACGTGGTCGGCGCGCTGCAGGGTGTCGTTGACGAGGTCGAGCAGGAGCGCGTCATAGAGCTGAGGAGGTACGGCCAGAGGCTCAACGCGCTGGCAATGTTCTACATGCTTTTCGGAGTGATATTCCCGAGCATGGGTATAGCCGTGGCCGCGATACTCACCACCTTCATCAACCTGTTCACCGTGGACCAGAACACGCTGCTCTTCGCCCTTGTCGGAATATTCTTCCTGCAGATAATATTCCTCAACATAATGAGGTCCTCGAGGCCGACGTTCGCGATGTGATTGTATGAAGATAGAGTATGAGAGGCTTATAGGGAGAAGCGTCGTGAACCTGCTGACCAGGGAGCTCCAGCTCGCAGGCATAAAGATGGACATCAACAGGTTCCTGCGCATCCTGATCATCGGCGGCCTCGCGCTCTTCATAATAATCCCATTTGCGCTTTTCCTGGGACTGGGACTCAACCCCGCGCTTGCTGCGGTCGCCGGAATAATACTCGCTGTAATCTTCGAGGTCGCGATATACGGCATACTTGAGTTCAAGATAGAGCAGAGGAGGACATTCATGGAAACTCTGCTTCCCGACTATCTGCAGCTCGCAGCTGCAAACGTGAGAAGCGGCATAGCCCTGGATAAGTCCATGGTGCTCGCGGCAAGGCCCGAGTTCGGCTACTTCAGCGACGACGTGAAGGAGATGAACAGGGAGCTGTACGGCGGGGAGACGCTCCAGCAGGCGATGTTCAACCTGGGCAAGAAGTACCGGTCGCTGCAGCTGCAGCACACTATAAGGATGATGGTCGAGGGCATACAGTACGGAGGCGGGATGACCGACCTGCTCAACCAGATAGCCAAGGACATACGCAACCAGCACATGGTGCAGCGTGAGATAAGCGGCCAGCTGTTCATGTACACTATATTCATAGCATTCGCGGCGCTGATAGGGGCGCCTGTGCTCTACGCGCTGACATCGCAGATGATCGGAGTGACGGACACGGTGTGGGCAGGCATACTGAAGCAGAACCCCGGGGGCCTGCCAACTGCAGGCGTGTCTTTCCTCAGGCCGAGCCCCCCGAAGATAACGATAGACGCATACCACAACTTCGCTCTAGCGAGCGTCATCCTGATCTGCGGGTTCGGGGCGTTCATAGTCTCGGCGATATCGACTGGATCTGTGCTGAAAGGGTTGCGGTTCCTTCCTATATTCCTCATCGTGGGCCTGGCAGTGTTTTTCATAGTGTCGTCGCTGATAGGTGGAATATTCACCAGCATAAGCGGCGTGTGACAAGGCCGCAGCCTAAGGCGGATTGCTCAGTCCCAGAGCCTGCCATTCGCTGGCGGTAGTGGCTATCGTCGAAAGCCCTGGGGCGTTGTACGTGCCAGCGAAACCAGGGTATATCACGTTTACCGTTATGCCGTTGTATCCGTTCCCGCTGTAGTCGCGCGCATCTCCGCTTAGCGGCCACCATGCTATCAGGTTAGTGGCGAACGGCAGCCCGTACGCACCGGATTGGTACAGCGTATTAGTCTGCGTCGGCGTAAGAGGAGTGTTGTAGACCTGCACGTTCAGAACGTTGCCGCTAAAGTGGTTGTATATCGGGTTGCCAGCGTAGCTTTCAATGTAGAAGTTCAGCGATGGAATCGCAAACGAAGTCGTCGGAAGCGTGGTGCTGCTGTGCAGTATAGTGGTGCCGAAGTACGCGTAACCGTTTATCACATTGCCGTTTATCACATACTCGACCATGACCCACTGGTTTGTCGGGGGGCTGAGCGCCGCGTTGCTGCTGCACGCGCTGTAGCCAGTGCACGAGCACGGGTCGAAGTTGACAGTGAATGTGGAGCCTGAAGCCGTGGGCTCGTATATCTGGCATGCGCTCGGCCCCATTCCTGCTCCCTGGGTGACGACAGAGTTGACATCAGTCCACCAAAGTATGGTTGCCTGGCCCATCGCCGGAAGCGCGCTCTTCGATTTGATGTAACTGTTTAGCGGATTGAACATAGCCGTCACCTGTCCCCCCTGCGATTCCAAAGGCATTGTTCCAAGATACATGTTTGGCAAAGTGTTCGATGCGCATCCGCTGCTCAATGTGCAGGAGAGTAGGCCAGGTATCGGAGAGATCGGAGTTGATACAGGGACGTTGAGTATGCTGTCCCTGCTGTAGTTCTGGAGCAGGCTGTACGAAACGCTTGTGGGTTTGCCGTTGTTGCCCTGTCCGCTGTAGTCTTGGGCGTTGCCGTTCAACGGCCACCAACCGACCAGATTCCCAGAAATTGGCAGCCCCAATATTCCTTCTTGATACAGGCTCTGGATTTGTTGCGCTGCAAGGGCACTGTTATAGACCTGCAGGTTCGCTATATGCCCATTAAAGAGGTTTGAGCCCGGCTGCAACTCTCCTATGAAGAAGTTGCCCTGGCTCGAGAATGTCTGCGTGTATGCAAGCGTGTTGCTCACAGCGCCATTCACGTATATCTTGTATGTGGAACCATCATAGGTACCAGTCACGAGGTACCAGGTGTTGGCGGCATCGACGGACGCCGCCTGTACAGACGCAGTGCATTCGCCACCTATGCCTGGCCTACCCGCCCCGCTAGCCGAACCGTACGGATTTACCATGAACACGTAGCCTGTGCATGAAGCGAGCTGGTTTGCCCCAAATATGACCTGACCACTCGAAGAGATGCTGGGCTGATATATCCATGCTGAAACAGTGAATGTGTTTACCGCCAAAGCAGATGAGAGAGGCACCGTGACATAGCTGCCCGCTCCGTTGAAGTTTCCGGCTTGCGTGTTGTAGTTTGAGAAGGTGAAGATGCCGTTCAAGGACTGGTTGTTGAAGTTCGCCTGGGCCCTGCTAAGGTAAGAAGGAGTGAACGGCGAGGCAAAGTAGTAGCCGTTGACTATTGCGTTTCTTAGCGCCTCTATGTTGAGCGTCTCCAGCAGCGGTCCGTATATCAGGGCCCTGGTGCCTGTGGGTATATACCGCAGGAAACCCGATGAGCTTGGGTATATCAGATAGGGAACTGTGGGCAGCGTGGAAGGCGCTATGTAAGCGATGAGCCCGGCATAGCTGTTCTCGCAGCTCTCAAGGCCTATCGCATTGTACGTAGCCAGTATGATGTTTCCGCTTACCGAGGCTCCCGATAGTCCCGCGGGGATTGAGGAGCACGCCGCTCCGCTGATGGTATTGCTCTGCAGCCAGTACACAGTGCCGTAACCGTAGGAGAGCACGTTGCCCGATGATGCGGTAGTGCCGCCCAAAACGTAGGTCAGGTTGGAGATGCTTGCGAACCTCATCTGGCTTATTGCGCCCTGCTGCGCATAGAAGAGATCCGGCGTGCTGTTCAGCGGCACCGACGTATTGACAGGTATGGAATACCTGTAGTTGTTCCCTGATGAATTGATGGCTATATTCTCTATGTATGAAACCCTCACGTGATAGGGATCGGTCTGGAATATGACTGGCTGCGTCTCGTTGATTGCAACCGACTGCGCAGCATATCCGATTACGTTCGCTATGGACGCGTTGTACAGTTTCAGCGTCAGGTTTCCCATAGCGTTCTCCGGGTATCCGGAAGCGTCATTCGGCAGCACCCCGTTCGTGATGAGATAGGAGAGATACTGGCTTGTGTTGGAGACGAAGTTTGACTTCCTGTAGCTAGGCGTCGACTCGTAAGTCGCAAGTGCGGTTAGGGCCCTTCCAAGGCTTGCGTACGCAAAGTTGTTGGCGCTGAGCTTGAGCAGGTTGCCGTAGTTCGACGAGGAGGAGCTGACTGTCAGCGACTGCGCGACGCTGTTGGAATTTATGTTGAGGAGCGCGAACGCGAAGAGCTCAGCGAGCAGAAGTATGAAGATGACTAGCATCACTAGCGTCATCAGCTGGCCTTTCATATGTTCTCTCAGCATCATCTCATCCCCACGAATAAATCCCCACGTTTATGGTGTTGCTCGTACCAGTCGTGTAGTTAAGAACAGGCAGCAGTACGCTTGCCCTGGATATCTCATACGCGTTTGAAAATGCAGGGGAGGTATAGGCCGCTGCAATGAACTTGGTGCTCCCGACAAGAAAGCCTGTGTTGAAGTTCGCATAGTCGTTCGCGTCCCCAGCCAGCGGATACCACGCCACGAGCCACGTGCTACTCACCGGCACTCCCGCCACGCCTTCCCTGAACAGCGCGCCTATCTGCTGCCTGTTGAGAGTGGTGTTGTATATCTGCACGTCTGCTATGTTGCCTGTGAAGTATCTTGAGTCGCTTGTGAGCCCCGCGCCTATCGTCAGGGGTATGTTCGGCGATGTCGCAGCAGGCAGCGCAAGAGTGTTCACCGCCGCTTGCGTATATGGAACGTTTCCGTTTATGTACAGGGCGACGGTCCCATTGTCCACGCCGGTTATCATGTACCACTTCTTGGTCTGCAGCGGCACTACGTCGTTCGCGCTGAACTGGTTGCTGTTCATTACGCTGAATATCACTTTGCCCGTGTTGGTGAGGTAGAAGTTCCACCCGCAGTAGCCGCCACCATCAGCGCATGTGGAGTTGTCGCCATAGTTCAGCAGTCTGACCCCAGTAGCCGGGAGCGCGCTTACGTTGACCCAGAACGAGGCGCTGACGTACGTGCTATTCAACATTCCTGAATTTCGTGCTATCACATAGCCCTTTGCGCCATTGAATTGTGCTATGTTCACCGTATTGGTTGACGGCGTGCCTGTGAAGAATGTATAGTTCGCAGCGGGATAAACGCTATTGAGCAAAGCGCTTGCGCAGCCTCCCTGCCCGTTGAGGGACATCGCAGCAGCGGCATAGAGCAGTGTGGCATAGGGAGGCGAGTAGCACGAGCCATAGACAAAAATGTTATTGTTTATCTCCAGGTAGAGCCTGCCATAGGCAAGCGTCATGTACGGATATGAGGGCGTCGACGGCATGTAGGCAAACCACAGCAACTTTCCGTTCGTCAGGTTCTCTGCAGCAAGGCCGTTGGTCCATAGAGTGTACACAATCCCGCTTCCTATAGCTGGCGTGGCGTTGACAACATTGGCTCCGAAGTAGATTGGTATCGAGGCCAGCCAGTCGGTAGTGCCGCTCGGTGAGACAACCGTGACTGTGTTGGCGGTCTGGTATGCCGTATAGTTCGTGTAGACGGCAACTCCTGATATCGTAGCGATTTCGCCCAGCGGAAAGCCCGAAGCAGTTGTGCCGTTCACATACATAGCGTTCGAGGTGCTCCCTGTGCCGAAGTATATCGTGTTTCCGCCATACGCCAGCCTGGTCGGCTGCGTTCCTGATGTGTATGTTATGGTGGCGAGTGGCGTAGGCGCCAGCGTCCCTGAGTACACAGCAATGTACACCACGTTTGTGCTGGTCTTAATCACAAGAGTGCCGCCTGCCAGGGCCAGCGAGACAGGCACCGCTCCTATGCCCTTGGCCCATGCCTGCGTGCCGTTGTTGGCATAGTAAGCGTATACGTCATTGTTGCTGCCCCCGAAAATTATCAGGTTGTCGTACGCAAGCAGGGAGGTTGTCACCGATATCGTCTTTATCGAATTCGTGGACCAGATGATGTTGCCGTTATTCGGGCTTACTGCTGTCAGATTGGTTGTGTTGGCGTAGTAAAGAGTCCCTGAAAACAGCGCGGGGGTGATGGCCACGTTGGAAACCGTGTTTGTTGTCCAGACCACTTTGTTCATCGTTGCGTTAATGGCATAGAATATCGAGTTCGCCGCGAAATACACGTTCCCATAACCCGCCACGACGCCTGTGGTTATCGTGTTTCCGGGATTGAAGGTGAACGCAAGTATTGGATACGAGGGGCCGACGAGGTTGCTGTTGTTCGCAGATGGGCCGTTCAGAAACATCGGCCAAGTCTCGTTGATTCCCGCATATTGGTTGGAAAGCGACCTGGCTATAGGGTTGCTGCTGACCGAGCCCACTGATGCGGAGGCGAGATTCGTGAAGATTGCCTGGGCATTGGAGTAGTGGAGGCTGTAAGGCGCCTGCGCAGAGTACTGGAAGAAGAGCAGCACCGATATGCCCACCACTGCTATCACTAGCGCAAATATAGAGTCCATTGTGAATACTATCGCTTTCATCATCCGACACCGAAGCTCTTGTTTGTCCAGATTATTATCTGGACGCTCACGGGCATGCCGTTAAGCACTGCGGACTGCCTTGCAACCTGCAAGGCGTATGGGTTCCTAGTATATGGATAGAGACCCATCGCAACTGTGAAGCTGCCGCTGTTTATAGTTATGTAATAGTCATAACCGACACCCATGAGTGGCTTTGTGGCCTCATATGTGATCGTGTTGTAGCTGGTCATCGCTACAAGCGCGGCTATCTTGCCCTGCGACAGCTGCCCGCCGGCCCCTGTGCCCAGTCCGACGCTCACGTTCGACCACGTGCTCGTATTTGTGACGTTGACCACTGAGTTCCAGTTTGAGGGCACACCCTGCGTTAGAATCCTGCTCTGCAGGCTCTGCAGCTGCGCCTGCATCGTCTGGATCCCGTAGCCATAGGCAGCGTTGTACTGGCTGCTGACGTTCACCCAGACGAAAGTCAGCAGTATGAGCGCGGATCCGAATATTATCATCGCGAATATGACATCGAAAGACCAGAATTGTGCCTTCATGGATACCAACTCAGGGGTATTACAGCGGAAGCGGAAGACGGCGCCTGGGAATTGTATAGCTGCAGCACCTGGTTTGCGGTGAGTGCGGTTTTGTAGATCTGCAGGTCGCTTAGCGAGCCATTCCAGAGGTTGCTAGTCGGAGGGTTCTGCTGCTCGGACGCGCCTATATAGGGCCCCGCTGTTGTCGCGATTAACGTTCCGCTCCTGGTGGATGTGGCCTTCAGCGCCCCATTCACGTATATCGATAGCTTTGTTCCGTCCCACGTGCACGTAACCATGTTCCATGAATTCTGTATTGGCTGGAACCTGCTTTGCGCCCGCGGCTCCACGCTCCCGTCTGAAAGCTTTATGAAGCAGTCGTATGAGTTGTCGCTTGCATCCCCACCCAGGCGCATGAAGAACTGGTTGTTGTTGAATATCTCCCTGTACACTCCGGTTGTTGGAGGAGAGTATGTGTTTGCCCAGGCCGATACGGTGATTGCCGAGGACCATGACGGCTGCTGGGAGAGCTGCACGTACGAGCTCTGTCCGTTGAAGTTGGCTCCGCTTCCGGCGAATGGATTTGAGAGCGCAGGAAGCACGATTCGCTGCGGAACGTATATAACATTCGACGCCGTCCCGTTGTTTCCGTGTCCGCTGTAGTCGTTGGCGTTGCCATTAAGCAGCCACCAGCCGACAACTTTCTGACCTGCGGTAGGAACCTCCGCTCCGCCTTCACTGTACAGTGCGGATATCTGGCTGGCGCTGAGCGATACGTTGTATACCTGCACGTTGAATATGTTCCCGGAGAACGGTTCTCCAAAAGCCCCGTTGCATCCGACCGATGCGCCGATTGTGACCGGTTCTACTGTGTTGGTCGCGACAGAGGTTATCCCGTTTGCAACCATGACGCCGTTGAGGTAGAGCGAGGTCTTGGTCCCGTTGAGCACACCGACCAGGTGGTAGAGTGTGTTTGTGGAATAGGCTCCGGTCCATACCGAATCACCGCTGTCAGAACCCCAATAGCCCATCGAGAACCAGATGTTGCCGTTGCTCCTAAGATTGAGGCGCCAGCCGTCGCCCTGCGCTCCGCTGCTGCAGTACGGGAAGTCGCCAACTATCGTCTGGTATGCGATAGCCTGTGTGTCAAACCATGCTGATACCGTCATCTTCGTGGGCCGGAGTAAGCTGCTCGTGGTCGTGCTGATGTAGCTGTTGATCCCGTTGAAGCTTGCAGCAAGCACGCCTGTCACATTGTTGCCCATGCTTATTGGTGAACTCGCAAAACTGAGCTTGCCGTATATCGTGCCGTTGTTTCCAGTCCCAGAGTAGTCGTTGGCGTTGCCGTTGAGCGGCCACCAGTCGACTAGCCCTGTCGGAGTCACCGGCTCTCCTCCTATTCCTTCCTGATAGAGCTGCCCTATCTGCGCCGCCGAAAGCAGCGAGTTGTATACCTGGGCGTTTGCTATCCTCCCGTAGAAGAACTGCTGCGCCCTTTTGGCATCATCCGCGCCTATGTAAGGCACTGCGGCATTCCCGTACGTTATCGCGCCTCCCCCTATTGTGTTTGCGCCTACGAGCAGACCATTCAGGTAGGTTGACACTACACCGGTGGCCGAGCTGTACTGACACGTTACCATGTACCAGTTGTTAAGCTGCAGCGATGGAGAGTTTGCGTCGCTGGACCACCCGTTAGCAGTGTGAGCCGCGCATGTAGCTACTGTCGATGCCGCGCTGTTGCCGAGGCAGTCAAAATCGATTTCCCAGCCGCCTCCTCCGTCCGAGCCGTCTTGTATGACCCTTGGGCATGCACTGCTACCCGGAGGTGCATATGTTGGGTATATCCACGCAGAGTATGTTATTGAGCCAGGCTGAAGGAGCGGCGTGTTCGCGGGTGCAATGTAGGACGTGTTTCCGTCAAAAACTGCAACGTAGTTTGGATTGCTCCACCCTGTGCCACCCTTCATCGATCCCGAGTTGCCGTTTCCGCTCGCATCAAAGGTTGTGTTTCCCTGTCCTTCGTTGAGCGGCCACCAGCCGACAAGGTTTGAAGTAAGCGCTGTGTTGCCGTTATATGCGGTCGCTCTCACAACCGCCTGGCCGTTGTTGCCCTGCTGGTTGAGGAATGCCGTGGCTATGCCGTTGGAGTTTGTGTAGTTTGTGTAAACTTGGTTTGCAGGAATTACATTCCCGTTGAAAACTCCAAAGGTTGTGCTGAATCCGACCAAATTGTTGGCTATGGCATAGCCCTGAAGATTAGTTACCTTTGCAAACAGTTCTGCCACAGCCTGGAATATGCTCGGCAGGCCGCTGATCGTTCCCCCGTAGCCGTTTCCGCTGTAGTCGTTTGCATTACCGTTGAGCGGCCACCATGCGACCAAGTTTGCGGTGAACGGCCCGCCCCCTATTCCAGCTTGGTAAAGCGCTTTGGCCTGTACCGCTGAGAGAGCCGCCGTATAGAGCTGAACATTCGCCAAATTGCCGTTCAGTATGCTTCCAGACACGTCTCCCAGCTGAACGTTCGCAGCATTGCCGTTCCCATTGACGTATAAATTAGATGGAGATCCATCGTTGGCAGACGTCTGCACTCCGTCGACATACACATAAAGCGTCGATGAGGCTTTCCTTACAAAAACTACATTGTACCACCCGTTTCCTTTGATGTTCTGTGTGGCAGTCACGGTATTAGCAGGATCACCAACTATGCCCGAATATACGCTCATGTATGGGTTACCAGCGCCATTGACGCCTGTAAAATACCCTTGAATAGGATGTGGCCCATTCCAGTTTGTTACTAAGCCGCCAATCCATTGAAGCGTTGTGGGATTTTTGGCATTTACCCACACAGAGATTGAAAAGTCTCCATTGCCGATTAAAGTACCTGGCGCAGTAGTTAAAACCGCTTCTGTGACTCCTCCGGAAGTGACGCCGCCGTCGAAGGCAAGTGAATGGACCACTTGGCTGGATAGGCTGACGTTCGCGGCCTGCGTGCTAGCGTTCGGGCACGTGTAGTCTACGCATATCGTTCCAAAGGAGTTCTGTATGTACACGGTGCCGTTCGCTATCGGCAGGTTGTAGTAGAAGGTGTTGGTCTGTATGTAAGAGCTGCTCGAAAGCACATTTCGGGCCGTGCTGAATGCAAAAGCCTGAAGTGCCTGGTTGCCCACGGTGGCGTTTACTATAACTCCACCGTTCCTCGTTATCAGCAGCTGGTACGCAAGTGTGCCTATCGCTCCTGTTATCGGGACCCTTGCGGAATAGCCGTTGCCGGATCGCAGCGCAGTATCTATCTGCGTAGCAACGCTCTGCGCAATGAGCTGCTCCTGCGAGTATATCTGGCTGCTCGATGTCTGCGCGCGCTGGCTCGCCACCAGGGCGAAAAGGAACAGGAATACGACTAGCACAAAGGCGAAGATTATCATGAACTCCAGCGCAATCTGGAGCCTCTTTCCAAGCATCTCACACCTTGGGCGACATGTACACGCACGGGACTACGTTGTTGCTGGGGCACGACGCCGTCGCTGTCACGTTCACCAAATACGTGCCCGTCGAGGTTATCCCGCCGAGGCTGCCGCTCACGTTGACCGGCGTGTAAGAGGTAATGTAGCTCAGCCCTGACGGCGAGGTTATGACAAAAATTATCTCGTGGCCCACAGTGTTGTTGGCATTGCCGACGTAGATGAAACGCACGTTGGGCGGCACCTGTATCTGGACAAGCTGCTTCGCGGGCGGGCCCTGGCTTCCAATAAGCGTGGCGACGTTTGCGAGCTTGCTCGCCGCCTGCTGGGACTCTATGGCGGAGAGGTTGGCGTTCGCGCCCGCGAGCTGGATGAATGCGATGATCACTAGGGGAAGGAGTATGGCAAGCCCGAAAGCTAGCGTGACTAGCAGTTCGAAGCTAGACTGCAGCCTCATGCTATTCCTCATATCGCCTCTCCGCAAGCCTCCTCTTGCTGAGGTAGCTCTCCTTTCTCTCCCTCACGCGTTTGTATATGCTGTCAAGCAGCGCTGAGAGCGTGCTGTCTAGGCTGTAGCCTGTGGCGCGCGCGAACACCACGCCGCGCTTGCGCAGCGCAAGCCTCGCCTGCATCTCATAGTTCCTCTCCTTGTGCCTCTTGACGTTCACAGATATGTAATCGACATCGATCCTCTCGAACTTGTCCACCTTTGCCACGAGCCTGTTGATGCCGTCGCGCACCGCCCCCTCGTAGTCCCTCGTGTAGTCATCAAGCCCCGAGAGTATCACCCTGCTCTGCGTCTTGGCCATCGTCGCAGCCGCGCCCTCTATGATGTCCCTCATCGACACCACGCCGATCGGCTTCGCGTCGCGCGTGACCACTAGCGCAGATACCTTTTTCTCAAGCAGCTGCCGCGCCGCATCCTCGGCGGGCCTGTTGCGGTCTATCGTATACACGGGAGTGCGCATTATGCTGGCCGCGCTTACGTTCGAAGGCGACGCCGCCTGCGCCTTCCTCTCGGGCAGCCTCTCCTGTGGCTTGGCAAGCATGCTCGAGATGTCGCGCTGCGCCAGCACACCGGCGAGCCTTCCGTTGGCGTCGACGACAACAAGCCTCGCTATGCTGTTCTTCTCCATCGTGCTTACCGCCTGCGCTATGTTGGCTCCGTTGTCCAGGGTTATCACGGGCGAGGACATTATGTCCGCGACCTTTGCCTTTGAGAGCATGTGCAGAGAGACGATGGTGCTCACCACCACCTCCCTCCTCACCACGCCAGTTATCCTGCTGCCTTCCTGATAGGGCAGCGCCTTGGCTGAGAAGTCGTGGAAATATGAGATGAGCCTTCCGAGCGAGGTGCCTGAATCAAGGAGCGGCAGCTTCCTTGCAAACTTGCCTATGGGCAGGTCCTTCGAAAAGTTTATCGGCGTAGGAGCGCGCGTCCTGAAGAGCGACCTGTCGTCGACAATGCCGTAGTACTCCCTGTCGCGCAGCACAACGACTGCCCCGTGCTTCCTTACCTTGTCCAGCGTCTCTGTAACAGGCGTCTTGTAGTCGTAGAACGCCGCTTCTGATATGAATTCTTTCGGCAGCGATTCGAATAGAGCGGGCATGAACCTTTCCCTTTAAAATATTCCCCTCATAAGGATTAAATAGACATTCGCCAGGATGGCAGATCGGCTATGCGGCCGCCTGCAGAGCGGCACAGGAGGGTTCGACTCCCTCTCCTGGCTCATGGTTCGCTCCAGCAGCGTCAGAACTTGATGTCAAGCCCTCCGCCTCCCATCGGTCCTCCGAAAGGAACTCCGCCCGCGGGCCTGCTGGGCTGTTGAGGTATGTTCTCCAGGGCAACTACGAACTCCAGCAGGAGCAGCGTTGATATCTGCCCCTGTGTCAGTATCTGGAGCGAGTACGGCTGCATAAACTGCGACAGGAAGTTCATCAGCGCATTGCCCTCCGCCTGGGCGTACGACTTGCTTATTTTGGCCACCAGGCCCTCTGCGGGATCCTTGATTATGAACTCCTTGGTGATTACGTTCCCCTCGGCTGTAGCGAGCAGGCTCCCAACAGCATCCTCTATGGTGAGCTTCTCGTTCAGGTTCACGTTGAAAAGAGAGACGTTGTAGTTCAGCTTAACGCTTCCTATCGGCTTGCTCTCGTCCGCGCCATCGAACAGCACGAACGTGTAGGTAAGCGCCGCCACCTTGTGGCTTACTGAGCCGACCACCGTCTGCAGGTCGTCCGCAGCGATTATCTGGGTGTTGGTGCTGAGCAGCGACTTCTTCTTGCACACGAAAAGCGGCTTTCCCGCCTTATCTGAGAGTGTGAGCAGTCTCCTGCCCTGCACGTTCTGGAAGCCCACCATGTAGGTGTCTTGCGACAGAGCTGTTTCGTCCATCCTCGGTCGTGTGGTCTGCACACTCTGACTTAATATATGTGCCGCTGGCTACCCTCACAAAAGAAAAAAAAGAAAAGCGGAAAACAAAAACAATCCGCTTTCAGTACGAAAGCATCGCGCCTACGAAGGTCAGCAAGAGCGCAAGAACGCTCCAGTAGAACCAGCCGGTGCCTCCGGATATTATCACGAAAGCTATGGCCGCAGTGCTGACGAACCTCCAGGCCATGTCCATCTTTACCTGTGACTTGCCCGCAAGCGTTCCCAGGCTGGTGAAGAACAGCGTCACCGCGAAGAACAGCGCGACTCCGAGTATTATCGGAGCCAAAAACGAGGCCATGTTCAGCCACGCTCCCGGTGCGCTTCCGTACCATCCAAAGAACACATACAGGTAGATCAGCGAGCCCAAAAAGGTGAGAACGCCGCCAATCTGCATCATGTTGTTTTTCTTTGCCATCCTATCATCAGTTAGCATACAATGCATAGTCTTTAAAACCTGATTCCGGATTGCGTATACACTAGACGTCAAGCAGCACCCTGGCGCTGTAGCCCGCACTACCTCTTTTAACCTCAAGGCCGTGCGGCGTCACAGCCTTCACATCAAGCAGCGCCACATACTCCTTCACCGGCTTGTAAAAGATGCAGCCGTGCAGCACCACTCTGCCCTCAGTCTCGGAAAGACTGTTGACTTTGAACCTGAAGGCGTTCACCCGCTTCTCGTCGACCTTGGAGACTATCTTCTGGAGGATGAACCAGAGCATGTCCTCCCTACTCGACGCGCGTTCGGTTATCCTGAGAGTCTTCACCTTCCCCTTCTGCTCCTTGAGCTTCTTCAGGTCGAACATAACGCCAAACATCGCCAACGCCGCATTCTCAACAGTCTCCTTGAAGTTCCTGCCGTACGCTATGAACGCAACGTCAGCCGTATGCGGCACGTACCTGAATTTGGCTCCTGCCATGCTTGAAATCCTCAATACGTTTATATAATGCTAATTTCATTATTAACTCGTCCAGTGAAGAACAGAGTAACTACTGACTCATGATGAAGTCTATATCGGCTGAGGACAACGATGATATGATGCGCTACAACAGGAACATCGCCGCCGTGCTCCTCGTTGTTGCGACGATAATACTGCTCTCAAGCTCGCTTTTCATAACGTCAGCTTCGGTGAGCGACACAGACCCTTCAACGTATGTCGTCGTGCCGCTTCTAATGCTTCCTCTCTTTCTTCTGTTTTCTCTGAAATCGAAGCCCGAGCCAGCGGTTGACAAAAGAAGCGCGCTGATCGGAGCCGTGGGCCTGATGCTGTTCATCGTTCTGGCAATCGCCCTCAGGCTTTACTTCACCCTGTTCTTCATCAGCTTCAGGATAGACATGCTGCTCATGCCCCTGGCGCTCGCCTCCCTGATATCGCTGCTCTTCGGAGCGGCAAACATACAGAAATTCCGCGGGGCGCTGGTCTACTCCCTGCTCGCTTCGCCGATTGTGCTCTACCCGTTGCTCACGCAGTTCAACGCGTTTACGCAGGCGAACTCCTACATCGTGTACTCCTTCCTGAAGCCGCTTGTGGGTGCTGTGCAGTACGCCGCGCCCATAACGATAAGCGCAAACGGCTATTCGATAGCGATTGGCCAGGCCTGCGTGAGCATTGGCACGTTCATAGCGTTGGCGCTCTTCCTGATACCCGTCGCTTACTTCTACGACGGCACAATAAAGAAAAAGGTCCTTTGGACAGCGAGCGGCATAGCGCTCCTGCTGGTCCTGAACATCGCGAGGATGCTTGGCATATCAGCGGTCTGGCTAAGCTATGGCCCGAACGCCACGGCACTGCTGATACACAACTTCATAGGCATAGTACTCTTCTATGCCGTAATCGTGGTGCTCATACTTGCAACAAAATACTACGGACTGACAATCGAAAGGCGCGGAAGAGAGAAGAGGAAGCAGTCGCACATGCAGGCGGCTCAGTGGCCGATTGTCGCCGCTTTCGTGTTTAGCCTCCTTTATCTTGCAGTCACGCTGAACTACTCGAGCGCGCTCATAGTCTCTCCCTTACTGCTGCAGCACACGGCGCAGTTCAACTACAGCAACCACCAGGCCCAAGGCGCGATAGGGAACCTGATAAGCAACGCGCACTTCACGTTTGTGGCGATATCAAGCCCGAACGGCACCAGCACATTCATCACGCTCACAAACAACACGATAAACGCCGCGCATCCTATACTTGTCTTCCTCAGCAGCCCGAACAGCAACGTGCTCAGCGGGATATCTGCAAACAACACGATACTTGGCGAGATGCACTTCTTCAACACGAAGGGCGCAGGCGAGCAGGTGCTCGACATCATCTCAAACAACACCGAGTTTCTGGTATACGACACAAACCTCGAACTCTCACTTTCAAATTCCTCGGAAATGGCCGCTGGCGCGTACGTGATAATCCCTAAGCAGGACCTACCAAGAAACACGTCACCATCGTGCGACAGCTACGATCCACTCTATTCCTGGATCTACAGTCTACCTGTAAAGACGAGCTACAATCAGACTGTAAGGGGGAATATTCTAGATGCGCAATGCTTCTCCTACAGCCTCCTCTGGGCATGAGGAAAAGCAATATAATCTAAAGCACGAAGAGATAAGCATGGGCCCGTAGCTTAGCCTGGTTGGAGCGCCCGACTGATAGCCATATGGCAGATATCGGGAGGTCGAGAGTTCAAATCTCTCCGGGCCCATTCGTCAAGCGAAAGTATAATAACAGGCTGAAGGAGATAACAGAGCAGCCGGATTGTGAACCTATGTCGAGGGGAATAGTAATCTATTGCGTGCAGCGCGGAATCCACGGCGAAGTGGAAAAAAGGCACGGCAACGATGAGATAATCCAGATTAGTACTGCTGGTGCAAACGTTAAGCCTTATCTGGATTCCCTTGTCGAGCTGGCCAGAAAAGAAAAACCCAAGTGGATCGAGATTGAAGGTCACACACGTTGCGCTGCGATGGGTCACGTCGACCTCGTGATAAGGGGCGGCGCGGACGCGGGTTCAAAAAGGATAGCCAAGGAGCTGATCTTCCCTCTAAGAACTGCGCCCGCATGGAAAAGCAGAGAAGAGCTTGAGCAAGTGACCAACCCGCAACTCCAGGCAGGTCTTGTCAGGAAAGCTCTGGAGCAAGCGGATCTCAAGGTAGAGGTCAGGATCGGAGAAGTTATAGACCTTGACAAGCTCGATGTGCCTGCCAAGGACCACAGCGAACTATTCCTTCTTATCGCAAAGCCGAGCAAGGCGCCGACCACAGAGCTGGTGAGCAGGGCCGGGCTTGACGACAAGGCAACCTATGTCCTGCGTGTGCCCAGGTTCGAGTCTGCGCTTGCAGACGCGGAACTGCTCGTCAGAACGCTAGATGTGCACAATGTCATATTCCTGGTGACCTCGGCCCAGGAGAAGGAGCGCGTCCTTGAAGACGAGGCTCTTTTCAGGGCGAATTTTCCAGAAATAAAGGCCAAGCTTGCCGAGATTAAGCTGTAGTCTTCTCTTTTGCTCCGCAGCAGCTAGTACTCTGGCTTGGGTACGTTAGTATTTCCGCTCGGTTCGCCGCTTTGGTCAGTTACCTGCGGTTCCTGGTTCTCGTACGCTCCGCTTGAGGGCGGCTTTCCGAGCATCAGGAAGATGACTATCATCGCCACTATCACGACAACCAGAACTATCTCTATGAAAGCGCCATACGGAGATGACTGCCGTTGCGAAGAAGCAGAGTTGGCCGTGGAGTTTGAAATTGTAGTCGAATTGATGGTGTTGCCCGTGGTGGCGTTCATTGCAAACGCAGTCCCAACCGATATCCCAAGCGCCAGTAGGCAGCCGACCAGTAAAGGCGTGGCACTCCCCTGAACCATGAGCTTATTGCAGAATCAACACTTTAATAATCTACTGCGACCGCAGAAACTCACAGGACGAGAAGCATTACAAAGAGTATGAGCAGATTGAAAGCAAGAAGCGCGCCGACTTTTCCAGTATAAGGATATAACAAATGGATACGCAACCCAACTTTTAAATATATGTTTAAACGTATGTTTAAACGATAAAATGGTGAAGACTATAACGATAAAGACAGAAGTCTACGAGAAACTGGTGCGTGCCAAGAAGGCCAGAGAGAGCTTCAGCGAACTTTTCGAAAGGCTCCTTGAGATGACAAGTCCCATGTACACGCTTTCAAAGATGCGGGGATCAATGACATTTAAAAATAAACGAAAAATGCTTGCCGAGATATATGCAAGTAGGAAGGAGTGGCGCCAATGATACTGCTAGATACTGACGTACTTATAGAAATTCTAGAAAAAGGTTCAGAGCTCGGCAGCAAGGCATACGAAAAGATTAAGACGAGCGGCGAAAGGGTTTGCACAACTGCCATCAATCTGCACGAGTTTTTATATGGCGTATTGAAATACGGGGGAAGCACTGATGATATCCCAAATCTTCTTATCCTGAGTTATACAAGAGAGGATGCAATTCTTTCTTCAGAGTTAGAAACAAGAGCTGAGGAAACCGGAGTGAAACCTATGAAGCCAGACGCGATGATAGCTGCCATATCAATAAACAATGACTGCAAGCTTCTTACTAACAATCGTAAAGACTTTGAGAAATTCAAGGGTATCGAATTCTTCTGAGCTCCAAAATCACCCAAGTGTTAAATACTTTTAGCTCATTATAGAACTGGGTGATACAATAGTGAAATTCGAACTACCAGCTCTGCCCTATGCGTACAACGCACTTGAGCCATATATCTCGGAGCAGATAATGAAGCTGCATCACGACAAGCACCATGCGGCTTACACAAATAACCTCAACGGCGCGATAGACAAGCATCCTGAATGGGGAAACAAGAGCATAGATGAGATACTCAAGAGCTACGCGAGCGCGCCTGACGACATAAAGAACACGCTCAGGAACCACGGCGGCGGCTTCTACAACCATTCCCTCTTCTGGCTCATGATGAGCCCGAACAAGGACCAGAAGCCATCGGGCCCTGTGGCCGACGAGGTGACGAAGCAGTTCGGAAGCGTGGACGCGTTCAAACAGCAATTTGGAGATGCGGCCAAGAAAATATTCGGCTCCGGATGGGAATGGCTGGTCGTGGACAACGGCAGGCTGGCTCTCATGAGCACCCCGAACCAGGACTCGCCGGTGACGCAGGGCAAAACCCCGATACTCGGCCTTGACGTCTGGGAACACAGCTATTACCTGCAGTATTTCTCGGATCGCGGCGCTTACGTCGACGCATGGTGGCACGTAGTCAACTGGGAGGACGTTGCGAAAAGATTCGAAGCGGCTAAGAAATAGGTAAACTTTCATCTCCGAACACCTTTTATCCCTTAAGCCGTAACCTTTTTCCCGCAATCAAGGTGGAAAAATGGACGCTATCAACGACTACTGGTATGTTGACAGGCACGACCAAGAGCTCGATGCAATCAAAGCAGGCAGGTCTCCAATATCCTGGGATAACAGGAAAGAGATGGAGAGGCACGTGAGGGAGGATTTCGGCCGTGCTTTCGTGGACGAGGCGATTCTCACAGCAGTTCAAGCCCATAACCGCGCCGCTGCTCTCGCCTTTCTCGATAGCGACTACTGCAGGTCACTAGTGACATACGGGGCAGCGAAGGTGGCGCTCGGCCTACTTTCCGACTCTGAGCCGAAAGGCTCGTTGGATTCTTTAGCAGGTTCGCTGCTTGAGCGGGAGCTGCAAAGCATAATGGACCTAACATCCGGAGAGGTAAAGGAGAAGGGCGCGCTGGAGGTTTTCAGAAAGAGGAAAGGCATGCAGGAGGACAGGGAGCACGTCGCCGCCACGTCCTACATCTCCAACCTCGCCTACGGACTGCTTGAGTGCGCCGTTGACATGCAGTCTGCAAATGATGTAAGGGAACTGCTGGCCCAAAAGGAGGAGTTCCTAGACTACGTATCCGCAGAGGACATGAAGAGACTAGGTTCCTCGTCATCTCCCAAGAGCCCTGAAATAAGGGAAACTGTAATTTTGCTCAGCAAACACTTCGGCCGCAGCAGAGAAGCGGACGAGGCGATAGACGATGCGGTAGGCAGTATCAGGGATGCGCTGAGGACTAGCGACCCGGAGTACGTTGCGGTGCAGCTGAAGATAAGGACAGGCCTGGATCTTTCCCGTCCCCCCGGCAGGCAGCCAATCAGGGTAAAGCGCTAACAGGCTTGTCTTATCAGAAAGCAATATATAGCTTCCAAGACAACAGACTATGCTAATTAGGTGAGCCAGCATGAAGCTTAGACCGGGCAGGACTGTGCGCAAGATCAACAGCCAGGCTTGGGCAAGGTACTCGATAAAGAAGCCGAAGAAGAACTACATCAAGGCGCTGCCGAGGACGAGCCTGCTCATCTTCAACATGGGCGTGAGCAACGCAGCCTACGAGCTCGATTTCACTCTCAGGTCGAGGCAGAACGTGCAGCTGCGCTCGAACGCGCTGGAGGCCGCGAGGCAGGCTGCCAACAAGTACCTCGAGCGCGAGATACCAGGAGCTTACTTCATGCGCCTTGTGCCCTTCCCGCACAACGTGATACGCGAGAAGAAGTTCGCGACAGGCGCTGGAGCAGACAGGGTCTCGCAGGGAATGACGCTATCTTTCGGCAAGCCGGCCGCTGTTGCCGCCAGAGTCTTCGAGGGCCAGACGGTTTTCGAGCTTAAGACAAATGCGGAGAACAAGGACGTGGCGCGCGAAGCCCTGAGGAGGGCGTCGGACAAGCTCTCAGGCACATACGCGATAGTCATGCTTAACTCGCAGAAGCAGCCCGCTCGGGCCTCTTGACGCTTGCGATTATCTTTTCCTGCTCCTCCTTTAGCTTTTTATCGTCAAAGGGCAGAGTCATCCAGTTCGGCTCAGCTCCCGGATTCTTCAGGAGGCGCTCGTGCTCCCTCAGGTTATGCTCATAAATCGGTACAAGTTCATCAGGAATGAACTTGAAGGGTTTTCGTTGAGTTTTCTTCCCAGTGTCTGGCATACGCATGTGTTTTCCCTCCATCTTAATAAGCGTGCGCTTTAGCGCAAAGGATTTATTCATGGGTTGAGATGTAATCGCATGAGGATACTACTCCAGTTTCCAGAGGGCCTGAAGCAGGAGGCGCTCAGGCACGCGAAGAAGCTAGAGGCCGAGGGCAACGAGGTCATCATATCAGCGTCGCCGACCTTCGGCGCCTGCGATCTCGCGATAGACGAGGCAAAGAAGGTAGGTGCGGAGAAGCTCGTGCATTTCGGCCACGCGGAGTTCCACCACGTGGACTTCAACGTCGAGTACGTGCCGTACCTGATCGACGCTTCCCTCGACATGCTTCCCGAGTCGCTGAAGGCACTGGACGCCTTCAGGAGGATCTGCCTCATGACCACAATACAGCATGTGCACCAGCTTGATTCCATAAAGAAATTCTACGAAGAGAGCGGCAAGGAAATTGTGCTGAACAGGCCGAACGGCTTCGCGAAGGCGAACGGCCAGATACTCGGCTGCGACGACGGCAACGTAATGCTGCTTGACAGGAACGTCGACGCCTTCGTCTACTTCGGCGGAGGCATATTCCACCCGCTCGGGGCGCTGCTGCAGACCACGAAACCGTTCTTCATAGTCGATCCCTTCCGCAACGCTGTCGAAAACATAGACTCGATGCGAGATAGATACAGGAAGAGGAGCCGTGGCAAGGTGCTGGCATCGCTGAAGGCGAGAAACTTCGGTATACTTGTAAGCACGAAGAACGGCCAGTACAATATGAACCTTGCGGGGATACTGAAGAAGAGGATAGAGGGCGCGGGGCTCACCGCCGCTATACTCGTTTCCAACACCCTCGACTTTGACTCCATCAACAATATGCTCGAATTCGACGCCTTTGTCAACACCGCCTGCCCCAGGATCGCGATAGACGACACCGAGAGGCTGAGGAAGCCGCTGCTCAGCGCCAACGAGCTTATGGAGGTGCTGAAGCTGGTCGAGGAAAGCGAGAGCAAAGAAAGCGGGAACCGTGCGCTGGGAATCAGGAAACCTTGACCGATATCCCGGCGAGCTTTGCTATCAGCCCGCTGTTCGAACCTACGGTGTACTGGGCCCATACGGCTCCCGACACTGCTGTGCCAACGCTGCTCGGAAGCGCAGTGCACGCTCCTCCTGAAGTAATGCCTCCAGTGACCGACATCGCAACCTGCTGGCCGTTGTTTATCCCGCTCGAGAACTGCTGCGCGCACGAGAGCGCGAACGAGGATGTGGTCGGAGCGGGGGCGCCTGTTTCCACAAGCAGCACGTTCACTGTGGTCCAGCTGCTGCCGGTGAGTTGACCCACGTTGACAGTGAGCGTGCCTCCATGAATCTGAGGGTTCGAGCAGAGGTAGCCTGCATTTGATATGCAGCTTGTCCCCAGCGAATTGTTGCTGCTGAACACGCCCAGCGAGAACAGCGCCCCCAGCACTACCGCGATGATGAGTATTGCCCATCCGTAGGTCATCAGGTATTCCATCGCGCTCTGCGCCTTGACCTCCTTCGAGCGCAACGACACCATCGTCTTGTGGAGAGGGCCGGTGTTGTTGAATGCGCCCATGCCCAGCGGCACTGAAGCGGCCACTATCACCATCAAGACCGAGAATATGAGGTTCAAGCGCCTTGAAAATACGCGCTTGACCGCGCCGATACTTGGTTGGTTCCCCAGAATCTTCATAGGCTCAATTCTACGTTTGTCATATTACATTTAAAGCCTTATCCGCGCTGCGCTACGTCTGGAAAAACTCCTTGCAAAGGTAGGTGCTATGATGCCTTGACGTTCAGCGTCGCGAGCTGCGATATGAGTCCGCTCGTTCCGCTTGCGGTGTAGGTAGCCCAGATGCCTCCTGCGACAGTGCCTCCCACGCCCGTGCTGGCAAGCGACGTGCATGTGCTAGGAACTGTTCCAGTAACGTCGTTTGTGCTCGCAAACGAGACCTGCTGGCCGCTTGATATCGTTGCGAAGCTCGAGGCGCAGCCCGAGGTGAACGAGCCCGCCACAGGCGTGGCTGATCCGTATCCTAGGAATATTATGTTAACAGTGGTCCACGCGGTTCCTGTGGACTGGCCCACCGTGGCCGAGAAGACGCCGCTGTGAAGCAGAGGGTTCGAACATACGTAACCAGAGTAAGCGATGCAGCTCGTCCCCAGCAGCGATCCGCTGCTGAACACGCCCAGCGAGAACAGCGCCCCCAGCACGACCGCGATGATGAGTATTGCCCATCCGTAGGTCATCAGGTATTCCATCGCGCTCTGCGCTTTCAACATCTTAACGTTCTTTCCCATGCAAACTCCTGAATACTCTTCAATCGTCACGTATTTAAATTTATCTCAAATACGGCAGGGGCAAAGCCATGAACAAGCGGCTGCTTATGTGGCCTTGACGTTCAGCGTCGCGAGCTGCGATATCAATCCTGCGGTTCCTCCGGATGTGTAGAAAGCCCAGATGCCTCCCGCAAAGGCTGTGCCCACTGTAGTAGGCAATAGCGTGCAGGCAGGTGTGCTTCCCGAAACAGAGTTGTAAGTACTGAATGTTACCGCAGATCCGCTGGATATAGACAGGCCTGTCTGTGACGGGTAGCAATTAACGAATGCGAACTGCGCTGCGGCAGGATTGGCTGTTCCGTATCCGACAAGTATTATGTTTACCGCAGTCCAGCCAGAGCCTGTCGATTGTCCTATCGTAGCGGAGAATTGGCCGCCGTGTAGAATCGGGCTCTGACACTCATAGCCAGAGTAAGCGATGCAGCTCGTCCCCAGCAGCGATCCGCTGCTGAACACGCCCAGCGAGAACAGCGCCCCCAGCACGACCGCGATGATGAGTATTGCCCATCCGTAGGTCATCAGGTATTCCATCGCGCTCTGCGCTTTCACAAACTTCCTATTGTTAGTCATCGTCTCAATCCATGCCTTATTGGGATTATGCGACAGGAAGTAATTTAAACATTTCTTCGTTTCCGCACAGCGGAAAGCAGCTCTCCGGCAGTGGTTTCCAGCTGTATGCGCGCTGTGTCCTGCTTCCTCCTGAACTCGGGCACAAGCGAGTTCGCGAAGCGCATAGCCCTCGTGGAGTCGTAGATGCCCTTCATGAAGCCGTAGTATGCGTTGGCCGCGTCCAGGTCCTCCTCCCTTATCGACTCTATCGCCTCGCGCTTCAGCTCTCCTGTCAGGTCCATCATGCCCAGAAGGTAAGGTATCTCGCCGACGCGCAGCTCGCCGGCTGAGGCGAGCCTGCGCTCCTTCAGTATAATGTAGAACGCCATCGCCTCCACGTACTCCTGATGCGCCTGCACGGAGAAGTACTCGAATCCCTTTTCGATCTTTCTGAGCCTGGAGACGAGCGCGGTGATGCGCTTCATTCCACTGCCCGCCTCCCTCAGATTCCCGGCATGCATCTCAGTTATGGACTTGCCCGCGACGCGCACGACGTCGCGCGAAAGCTCGAGCACCCTGTCCTTTTTCTTCTGCAGGTCCAGCAACCGCCTTTCTATCCTTGCAACATCAGGTATGCTTCGCATCAAATCAATCACTCATTTCTAGCAAAATGGAACATGTACTGCTGGGCGTAACCTGCGTACGCGCCCCATCTTTCATCTGCAAACTCGTGTATCTTCCTTATGCTCTGCTTCCTCCCTCTGAAGTAGACGCGCTCCACGACCCGCTTTATCCACGTGTCTATCGGGAAGGCCTCGAGCCTGCCGTAGCCGAAAAGGAGTATGCAGTCGGCAACCTTGTCGCCGACGCCTTCGAGCGACATCAGCTCCTCCTTGGCTTCCGCATAGTCCTTGTCGCGCAGTTTGCTGAAACCGCGCTGCTCGCTCCACTCCCTCGCCACCGCCCTCATGTACCTTGCCCTGAATCCCGCGCCGTGCGCCATCAGGTCGCCCGTGCTCCTTTCCGCTATCGACTCAGGGGAAGGGAAGCTCCTGAAGCTGAGCCTCACGCTTCCAGCCGAGAACGTGTGCTCCCTCCCGTACGCTGCGATGAGCCTCTTGACTATGCCACGTATCCTCTTCACGCTGTTGAACTGCGAGATCACGAAGCACAGGGCAGTCTCCCAGGGCTCGTTCCTTGTTATGCGCATCCCCCTGTACCTACTCACAGCTTTCTTCATGAAAGCGTCTGTGCCTATGCGCCTGTAAACATCGCCCATGTCGTCCCCTAGCCCGAACCTTGCAATTATCTCCCTGCTGAGGCGCGCGCGGCCAAGCGATCCGTAGGCCCTGTATGCCAGGCGCTTGCCCCTCTGGTCGACCTCCACAAAACTGTCCCCGCAAGTGTACGTGATTCCCTTCCTGTCAGGCCTCTCGTCCCCGATAAATGTGAGCGGCTGCGCGCTCTCGATAGTGTGCGTTATGTCAAAATCGCCCACTCTCATGCTCTGCATCAAATCTCTCCGACCAGCTTCCTTACCTGCTTTGTTGTGTCCCTGTTCCTCACGGTCACCGTGTCGTCCTCGAGCGTTGTATAGTCTATTGTGATGCAGTACGGCACTCCTATCTCATCGGCGCGCGCATACCTCTTGCCTATGCTCGCGGTCTCGGAGTAGTAGCAGTCCACGTTCTTCTCCTGCAGCATCTTGTACACCTGCTTCGCCTTGTCCACCAGCTTGTCGTCCTTCTGCAGCGGAAAGACCCCGTACGCATACGGCGCTATCTTCTCGCTGAGCCTCAGCCACGCCCAGCCCCTCCCGTCGTCGTCCACAACGCTGTTGTCGAGTATCGCGAACACAGGCCTGTCGCCGCCTATAGTCAGCTCCACAACGTGCGGCACCACGCGCTTTCCGCTTTCGGAAAGCACCGCCAGCTCCTTCCCTGATTCCTTCCCGTGCTGCGAGAGGTCCCAGTCCGTCCTGTAGGCGGTTCCGGAGAGCTCAATGTAGCCGTATGACGTCTTCATCTCAAGGTCGACGTTGCCCTTCGAGTAGTGGGGCAGCTCCTCCCTTTCCAGCTCGCGGAACCTGTACGTGCTCTTGTCGACTCCCAGCTCCTGCATCAGCTTCTCCTGGAGGTAGATGAGGAAGGCCATGTACTTGTTCGGCAGCGATCCGCGCTTCAGCAGCTCTTCTATGCTCTCCGCCTTCGCCTCCTCGCTACCCCTGGACACGAAGCTCACCCTCTCGCGCAGCACGCCCCTGACGTCGAAGCCCATTATCTCCCTCGGGTCGTCCTCGGGGTCGATGAAAATCTCGAGGTCCATCTGCGTGAGCTCGCGCAGCCGAACGAGCTGCTGCCTCGGCGATATCTCGTTCCTGTACGCCCTTCCCACCTGCGCCACTCCAACGGGCAGCTTGAGCCCGTAGGTCTTGTACAGGTGCATGAAGTCTACGAAGATGCTCTGCGCAGTCTCCGGCCTCAGGTACGCCACAGTTCCCCCTGAAGTAGGACCTATCTGCGTCTTGAATGTCATGTTGAACTTCTCGACCTTGCCAAGCTTGTTGCCGCACCTCTCGCACTTTATCCCGTGCTCAGCGAGCTTCTTCTCCATCTGCTCGATCGTCATCTTCTTTACCTTAGCCGCCTCATCGCCCATGCCCTTCTTCTCGTAGTACTCCTCAAGTAGCTTGTCCGCCCTGTACGGCGTCTTGCATACAGTGCACGCGACCATCGGGTCCGTGAACGCGGAGAGATGGCCGCTCGCCCTGAGCACCTGCTCGGGCACTATGTTCGTGCTCTCTATCTCCAGCGCGCCTGTCCTGTTGACGAACAGGGAGCGCCACGCGCCCTCGAACTTCCTCTTTATCCTCACGCCTATGGGCCCGTAGTCGTAGAAGCCGGCGACGCCGTCGTATATGCCGAACGCCTGGAAGTAGATGCCTCGCCTCGCTGCTATGTCGCCCGCCCTGCTCTCCTTCTTTGTCGGCATAAAATCGGAATCAATTAGATTATGCAGAGCAATTATTAATCCGATGCGTGGGCCGTGCGCGCATCATGTGTGCAACGTTTTTTATATGAGCATCTGCACTTATTACAGTGCGGAAGCGTGGGGTGGAACACTTGGCCAAGACTGCGCGCAAGCGCGGGGCAAAATCTTACGAGGAGAAGGAGCAGGTAAGCATAGAGGAGATAACGGCTCTTGCCTTCGGAGTCGCGATTGCCATAGTGGCCTCGTTTCTCCTTCTGCATGCGCTGAGCGGCATAGGGAACGCGATACCTTCCCGCTGCACTTTCAGCCTGGGCATAAACTGCAGCGACTTCGTCATCGCGTCAAACTCCACATCCACTGAATTCGCCATGCTCGGAACCAACTCCCAAGAGTTCCCGATAAACGCTGTCAGCCTCACAGTCACGCTGAACGGCAAGTCAGCGACAGCGCGCTGCACAAAAGGAAAGATAAGGCCCGGCCAGGTCTTCGTATGCTTCGGAAACCTGGGCGCGTTCCAGCAGTCCGGCTACCAGGTCGTAGGCAACGCCACCGCAAGCTTCGAATACTGCGGCTTCAACGGCGGCGACTGCGGCAGCGGCGTCTCGGAGAGCTACTCCGGCGCCTACGTCTCTACCACTGGAAGGTTCGTAAAGCCGCAGATAGGAATCATGCTGTTCGCTCCTATAAAGGAGCCCAACGGCTCTTACGAGATCAACTCCAGCTTCGAGGTCTTCGGCTATGCGCAGGAGCTTGGTACCATAACACTGACGCCGCAGTCAGGCGCTCCGCCCGCAATCTCATATTCGGGTCCCCAGGCGTCATTGCTAAACGTGTCGGTCAACACGCTGGCCGACTATTGCGCTGGGATAGTCAATGTAACCTACTCAAACTTCACCTCCACGGGCGTGGTGGCGCTCAACACAAGCAACTACACAGGCTCGTCATTCTCGCTCTCCGGGAACAGCGGGAGCCAGTGCAAGCTGCTTTCGTCAGGCACAACCTCCGTGTCGGTCAGCGGCAAGTCGAACACAGCCGGCCTCTTCACACTCTCAAACGTCTTCATCAACGTCTCATCCACCGGTTCGCAGAACAATCTCGCTGTGTTCAACAGCACCGCCACGCTAAAGATAGCTGGAAACAACAACAATGTGACAATGTACAACAGCGATGTGGTGCTCGACATAACAGGAACGTACAACCAGGTCAAGTTCGTGAACAGCAGGATAAGCAACCTGACCGCGAGCGGCAACAACAACCTCATAGTCCTGGTGAACACCACTGTCTCTAAGGAGACTGTGACCGGCACCAACGACATAATACAGAGCTCCTAGCCAGCAAAAACCTCATGCAAGCGACTTCGCTTCCTGTCGTTTAACCTCCAGTAATGGACCCCGGATGCTGCTTTTTAAAAGTTTCTGAAGTGCAAAGCACACGATGAATAGACCGATGTTTTCATGCTTCACACTTTCAATAGCGCTAGAGATAGCGCCAGCCCTAAGGGCGACGACAAAAGGCAGACCAAAAGCCACCAATATGCGTCCAAGCTAATACCAAAGCTTAAATACTTCGGAACGCATAATACTCATCGGGCATTACAGAGCGGTGGGGTGGGGGAAACGCCAGGTGGACTGAGGGCCCAGGTGTCAATAGAGTTCCTGTTGACATTCGTGGCCGGTCTCAGTGTAATGATTGGTGCCGCATACACGTTATTGGGCATAGGGTCCAGCGTGGGAAGCGTCGCAGCGCCAATGTGCAACTTCGACCTTGGGGTCGCGTGCGGCGATGTCATCGTAACCTCCAATTCCACGTCAACAATGTTTGCCATGGCGGGAAGCAACTCCCAGGAGTATCCCATAACGAACCTCGGCCTTACAGTGCTTGTCAACGGTCAGCCTACCAACGCCAAGTGCACCGGAGGCAAGATAAAGCCGGGGCAGTCGTTCGTATGCTACGCAAAGCTTAGCGCGTTCCAGCAGCCAGGCTCGCAGTCGAACGGAAACATAACTGCGCACGTGGGCTACTGCGGATTCAACGGCGGCGACTGCAATAGCGCAGTGCCGCAGAACTACGTCGGAACTTTCATCTCGTCCACCGGCAGCTTCAAGAAGCCCCAGATAGGCCTTACGCTATACGCGCCTAACATAAGATCCAACGGCCCCTACACCATAAACGCCACTTTTGATGTCTTCGGCTACACGCTCTACGTGGCCACCATCAACGTGACTCCGCAGCCCGGAAGCCAGCCCAAGATCACTTACTCGGGTCCCGGAGCCTCGTCTATTAACGTTTCCGTGTCTACGCTGTCGAACGGCTGCGCAGCCGTTGTCAACGTGACCTACGCGAACCAGACGGCTGTTGGCGTCTACTCGCTCAACGCCACGAACTACACGGGCGGCAGCTACAAGCTTTCCGGCAACACCAACGGCGGCTGCCTGGCCCTGTCTCAGACAACGCAGACAGTCTCTGTTAGCGGAAAGAACAACACCGCAGGCCTGTTCACTCTGTCAAATGTGTTCATCAACATCTCCTCAACAGGCTCGCAGAACAATCTCGCGATATTCAACAGCACCGCAACGCTCAAGATAGCGGGCAACTACAACAACGTCACGATGTTCGACAGCAACGTCGTTCTTGACATAACAGGAACGTACAACAGGGTCAAGTTCGTGAACAGCAGGATAAGCAACCTGACCGCGAGCGGCAACAACAACCTCGTCATACTTGACAACACCACCGTCGCGCAGCAGAGCGTGACAGGCACGAACGACATAATCCAGGGCTCCTGAGCTCGCAGATGCCAATATATTAATAGCCTAAGCTATCTATTTATTCGGGGCTTTTTTGGCAGAGACTGCGGAGGAGAAGAGGCAAAGGCTAATAGGATTAGCGAAGCAGGCCGTCAGCAAGGCCTACTCCACAGGCGAGCACTCGATAGCGCAGGCGATAAACGCCTATAACGAGATAGAGAAGACGAGGAACCTGCTGCACGAGCGCGTGGAGGAGTGGTACGGAATCTACTTCCCAGAGCTCACGCTCGGAAGCGCGGAGAAGTACACAAGGTTCGTGCTGAGCGCAGGCTCGAACAAGAAGCAGGCGAGCGAGGAAAAGCTGAGGGAGATATTCGGGGAGGGCAGCAAGGAGATGCTCACCTGGATAAGGCAGAGCATAGGCGCGGAGCCGGAGGAGAGCGAGTTCAAGGCGCTCAGCGCAATAGCAAATGCCGAGCTGGAGCTGCTGCGCACCGAGAAGGAGATCGACGCCTATCTCAAGGACAACGTGCCAAAACTGATGCCCAACGTCTCATACCTTGTCGATTACAAGCTTGCGGCCGAGCTTCTGAGCAAGGCTGGCTCGCTTAACAAGCTGGCTGTCATGCCTTCGGGAACGCTCCAGCTGCTGGGAGCTGAGAAGGCGCTCTTCAGGCACCTGCGCTCAGGCAGCAAGCCGCCGAAGTACGGCGTTCTGTTCAAGCTCAAGGAGGTCACGGAGGCTGACAGGCGCAGCCGCGGCCGCATAGCCAGGCTGTTCGCAACTAAGCTCAGCATAGCAGCGCGCGCTGACGCGATATCGAGGAGGTTCATAGGCAAGCAGCTGCGCGAGTCGATAGACGAGAACCTGAAGAGGATAAGGGAGAAGGAGAAGAGCATGCCGCCTGCGAGGGAACAGCACGCTGCAGGGCGCGGATATGGAGGCAGGCAGCGCCAGTTCAGCAGACGATTCAGAGGAAATCGTGGCTAATTTGAATTGATGTAATCTTATGGAAAGAGGAAAGAAGGCAGAGATAAACGTCACAGAGACGGGACTCGCCGACGCCGTAAGGGAGAGCGTCATGCGGAAGCCATGGTTGATACAGCGCCTGCTGATGCCCGATGAGAGACTTCCCCTCGGCAATCCCTTCTCGTTCGGGGCCGGATACAAGAACGGTGGCCTGAGCGACGAAGCAAATGAAGCGCTAAACAAGGTTTTCTCCTTCGCCTACATGGGTGCAGCCGAGTACGAATGGGGAGCAATACCCACCTCTCTGGGTAAAATTTTCGAGATGAACAAACAGCACGAGATAGCTACGGGAGTGCTGAAACTTGAAGAAGGCGATGTCTTCTATTTCTGCAACTCGAAGATTGAAAAGGGTGTAAGAGAAGTCATAAAGAGAATTGCTCATGGCGGTATAAGAACAAGGGATTACGTAGGTGTCAGAGAGGCACTGAAGAATAATGAGAGAAAGCATGGCGATCTGGCAGGCTGGCTCGAACTGGACAACCATTTCATGTTCTTCGTGGACGAGGAGATGTTCCTAAAAAGTGCAAAGCTCATGGGCATAGGCGCCGCGTCTCTTGGAACACAAGCGCTGACAAAAACGCAAAAACGGTGAACGAATGAGGACTTCGATGCAAGACGTGAGCAAGGGGCCGCACGTTCGAAATAAGCTTAAAATACCTTGTGTTCATAACAGAGTAATAGGGTGCTTTTGAATGGGAATTAGTAGCGCATCTAGACCTTCTGATATGCTTCATATAGACGAGAAGACCAACACGATGGTAAGCGCAGCTACCGGAGCTCCGGTAGACGAGCTGCACGCTCCTTATCACAGGACAATGGAGGAGATCGAGTCGATGCCTGTCATCGACAAGACGAAGACAGTATGCCCGGAATGCAAGCTGATAATCGACGGCATAATCTACAAGGACGGGGACAACGTAATGATCCGCAAGTACTGCCCCGACGACGGCTGGACGATAGAGAAGTACTGGGAAGACTACGACATGTACATGCGAATGAGGAATTACAATTACTACGGCAGGGGCTTCGACAACCCTGACGTCATAAACAAGGGAGAGAACTGCCCGTTCGACTGCGCGATGTGCCTGAGGCACAAGTCGCACAGCGGACTAGTGAACGTTGTCATAACCAACAGGTGCCACCTCTCGTGCTGGTACTGCTTCTTCTATGCGAAGGAGGGCGAGCCCGTATACGAGCCCTCGACGCAGGAGCTGAACAAGATGTTCGTGAAGCTGAGGAACCAGAAGCCGATACCTGCGAACGCGCTTCAGATAACGGGCGGAGAGCCCACGATGCGCGAGGACCTGCCGCAGATAATCAACATGGCGAAGGAGGCCGGCTTCGACCAGATACAGCTAAACACTACAGGCATAAACCTGGGCCTTCATCCGGAGCAGATGGTAAAGCTGAGGCACGCTGGCGTCAGCACGCTCTACATGAGCTTCGACGGAGTCAGCAAGAGGGCCAACCCCAAGAACCACTGGGAGGTCCCTGCAACGCTCGCAGCTGCGAGGAAGGCGAACCTGAGCATAGTGCTCGTTCCAACTGTCATAAGGACAATAAACGACCACGAGCTTGGCAGCATAATCAACTTCGCGCTCAACAACATAGACATAATCCGCGCGGTCAACTTCCAGCCTGTGTCGCTGGTGGGCAGGATGCCTGCCAGGATGAGGGAGAAGCAGCGCATCACGATACCCGGAGCGATAAAGCAGATAGAGCAGCAGACCGGCGGAGTCATAACGAAGGACGACTGGTTCTCGGTGCCGTACGTCGGCGGGATAAACAGGTTCATAGAGGCGCTAAGCGGCGAGTACAAGTACGACCTCTCGATACACTTCGCCTGCGGCGCTGGAAGCTACATCTTCCTGGACAAGGACAACAAGATAATACCGCTCACCAGGTTCGTCGACGCAGCCGGACTGCTGGAGCACCTGCAGGAAGCTGTCAACGAGATGCACGGCAAGAGCAAGCTCGAGCGCAGGATAATAGCGATGCGCAGCCTGCTTCAGATGAACAAGTTCATAGACAAGGAGAAGCAGCCCAAGTCGATAAACTTCGCGAAGCTGTTCATGAGCGTGCTGATGAAGCACGACTTCGCGAGCGTCGGCATGTTCCAGATGAAGAGCCTCTTTTTGGGCATGATGCACTTCCAGGACGAGTACACCTATGACATAAAGAGGGTTGAGAAGTGCGACATACACTACTCGATGCCAGATGGGCGTGTGCTTCCGTTCTGCACGTTCAACGTCTTCCCAGAGGTATACAGGGACAAGGTCCAGAGGCAGTACGCCATACCAAGCAAGGACTGGGAGGCGACGCACCCGAGCTGGAACTACGCCGCTGACAAGTACAAGCGCGACATAAAGGCGCTGGAGGCGACTCCCGAATACCAGAAGCTTTACAACAAAGCAACTGACTTTTTCACGCTTCCAGTAAACGCAGCTGAGGCTGCGAAGATACAGGTCGCCAGGGCGCAGAGGCTGGCTGTCGTGGAGACAAGCAGGGGCACCAAGGAGATCGAAGTGCCGGCAGCACCGATAGAGAACGTCGCCCACGAAGACGGTGCCGCGTGCGACTGCGGAAACGCTGACTGCGGCTGCGGCGGACACCACTAGAAACCGCTCAACAGCAAACAAGTGATTTGAATGGACAAGCGAGGAGACGCAGAGGTCCACACTTACCAAGAGGAACTAGCCAAGGAGAAGGCTGACTCGAAGGAGTATCAGGAATACGTGGATGAGAACGGGGCGAAGTTCCGCGTGCCCTACCACATGGTCAGGGAGGTGCTGTTCACCGGAATAAAGAAAGAGGAGCTGATAGACACGGAGCACGCAGCCCGTTTGCAGTACAGGCTCATGCTCAAGGACTCGGTACTCTTCGCGAAGGTCGAGTTCGTGGCCAGGAAGATAAGGATAACCTACAACCCGGACACCGCAGACAACAGGAAGGAGAAGATAAGCATGCAGCAGCTCACCGAATTTCTCGCCAAGGAGGGCGTTCACGTCGACCTGCAGACTGCGCAGCAGCGCGACGTCGACTACTACAACGAGATATACAAGTACCAGTACAACCCGCCCAGCATAAGGGAGCACCCGCCATACGGGTACACGCTGGAGGAGTGGAGGAAGGGAATGAAGGCCGAGTACGAGACGCACAAGAGCGAGTACGACAAGGCGAAGCTCGACAAGTTCCACGCTTTCCAGAACGAGTACGTGCAGGATTATCCGGAGCTGGCTGCCGAGCTCGGCATAAAGATAGAGGAGAAGAAGGAGGACAAGTCCCTCCTCGGCAAGGTGCTGAAGAAAAAGAAGGAGAAGAAGGACGAAAAGGGATTCTGGTTCCACGGAGTCTAGTGCGCTGCTTTTTAATCAGTTCATCAGAAGAGTTAATCGATGGGCGGAAAAGATAAACAGGGCGGCGAAGAGGTAATGGAGTATTTCGGCGACAAGCCGCCGAGCGAAGAGCCCAAAATGAAGGGAAGCCTCTTCTGGCCCGCGATAAGGGTCATAGCCATACTCGCCACAGCGGTGTACCTCACGGCCGTGGTCGTGGTGCCGCTGGTCTCAACGCTGTATTCGTCGCTTCCAAGCAACACGCTCGCAGTGGTGAACGTCTGCGGTTTCGAGACCTTGTACCTCTGCGGCAGCCCGAGCCTTTACAACGGAGAGATAAACTTCACTTTCCTCCAGGACACGGGCGCTTCGCTCTACAATGTGACATTCTACGCGGTGCCGTTCTCAGCGAACTTCACCTTCGCGAACGCGTCGCAGTTCCCCAGGTCGGCAAGCATATCTACGCTTTTCTCTGGCGCGACGCGCATCATAACGCTGAGCGGAGGCGCAAGCGGGTACCAGCCGAAGAGCAGCGGCGAGTACAGCACGAACATAGTCATGGTCTACTCTTCGACTCCTGGAGGCAGGCTGCTTGAGCGCACCCTGGGCTACGTCACAGTGACTGCGGGCTAGCGGCTACGAGTCTAGTTCCTCCTTGAGCTTGTCAACGGTGATCTTGATTATCTGCTTCTTCATGCTGTCGTCCCTGAGCTTTATGCTTGCGGCGTTGCTGTGCCCGCCCGTGGACTCGACGTAGTTTGGGAATTCGGAGTGCACCTGCTCCAGGCGCTTCAGCAGCTCCACCTTCCCGATGAGCCGCTTGCTCATGCGCGCGGAAACGAAGCTGCCGAAATGCAGCAGCAGTATCGCCGGAGCGCTGTTCAGCTCCTCTATCTTGCCTAGCAGCTTGGACGCGAACCTTCCCGGAAGCGGATACCTCTCCTGCTCGTTTATCCTCACGCCCTCGAAGTCAAGCACGTACACCTGCGCCCTCTTCGCCTTGTACACCTTCACAGAAGTGAGCGCGAGATCTAGCATCTCGCTGACCCTGTTCTCCGCGTACGCTATGAGCTCGTCGCTCTTCTTCCTGTCCCTTATCACCGAGTCCACATCCTCGGGGGTGAGGTTGCCCTTCACTCCCGCTATCACGCGCGTGTCGCTTGTCAGCAGGTCGAGCAGTGCAGCGAGCCTCCTGCTCGCAGCTCCCGGCTTAGAGTATTCGCTGTAGTCGCCAAGCAGCGACGACTCGGCCATCTCGTCAACATCCACGTTTGCGAGCGTCTTTGCGAACGCGCATGACAGGAACCCGGCGGTGTAGTTGGAATCTCCGCCGAAGCTCCAAGGGTTGATGTAGTGCTCAAGCCTCTTGCCCTCGAAGCCCTCGACTATCGGGTGGTGGTCCAACCAGACGATGTCGAACCTGTCCCTCACTATCTCTATCCCGCGGTTGCTCTCCTCCGAGGTCCCGAAGTCGAGGATGACGAGCAGCGGCTTCTCCATGCATTCGAAGCTGTTGCAGTTCAGCACGTCGGCTGTGGCGTCCTCCCTGGAGTACGAGACCGAGCCGTGCATGCGCCACATTATGTTCGGCTTGTATTCCATGTGCTCGCTCGTTTCCACGGCGAAAGCTATCGCCTTGTACAGCGCGTATGCGCCGCTCGACCCGTCTATGTCGTTGTGGAACCTTATGACTATAGGCGCACCTATGGTGAGCTTGCGCGCGAGAACGCGCATCGCATCCTCTAGCTTCGCGTGCATGCGCTCAGTTACCGCGTCGAGCGCTCCGATCCCCTTCTTGTAGAGCGCGCCCTTTAGCATGCCGCCCGCTGTGCGCGCTATCTCCTTTTCCAGCCTCTCCCGCTCCACAGGCCCGTCGACAGGGTCGAACCTGTCAACCAAGCCCTCGAGTATCGACATCTCGGCGAGCTCGCCAAGTCCCAGGACAAGCTTGCTGCGCAGCGCGCGAGTCCTCAGCGTGCCGTCGTGCGTGACTATGAAGTAGTCCGTAGATTCGGGGTCGGAGTGGCGCCTTATGCAAGATACTATGCCCTTCAATACACCACTCAAGAGTTGCTCAGGCAGTAGCTGTTCGCCGTAGAGTTCGCTATGTAGCCGCAGTAGGTCGCGTTCTTGTAGGTGCTTGCCATCAGGCTGAAGCAGCTCACCGCCATGCTGCTCGGAAGGCTGGAGCACATTGTCACGTTCCTTGTCTTGACAGCCCGCGAGAGCAACACCGACTCCTGGCACTGCTGCGCGAAGCTGCCCGCATCGGAGCACGCATTAAGCAGCGCCGTGTAGTTCACTGTTGCGTTTCTGCCGTATGCGGAACTGGACTGCGCGACGCAGAGAGTGGACGCCTCTCCTGCGCTGACGTTGGCGCAGAGCAGCGGGTTGTAGAACTTCGTGGCGAGGCTGATGTAGCAGTAGTCTTTGGCCGTGTATGTGACGTTAGGGAGGAAGGAGAATGAGCTGAGTATGAAGCTGTTCTGAGTGTACGCCGATCCGGCGCTGACATTCGCTATGACGTACGCGGTGAGGTTCCTGTTCCCGGAGCTGCTCACGTTGAGGCAGTAGGCTGCATTACCCGTCAGAGTTGCCTGGCGTATGCCGATTATCGACGAGCACTCGGCGCGATAGTATGTGTTGGATATACTGCCGCAGAGCGTTGCGTTTTCAAGCCTGACCGCTACGCTTGCAGCGCACTGCGACGCGTAGGGCTCGCCGGCGCTGGAGCAGAGGGCATAGTCCTCTCTTGCAGTCGCTATTGCGGAAACGCAGACGCTGAAGGTTGTGGAATTCGATATGCTGCTGCACGTGTCGGCGTTGCCGGTCTTCTCAGCAACCTGCATATAGCACGAGTCGGATGAGGAGCCAGCATAGCCGCAGACGCTTGCGTTCCCCTGCGACAGCGCAAGCGCGGTTATGCACACGTACCTGCTGCTCTGGAAGGCGAGCCTGTCGCACGAGCCCACGCTGTTGCCCTGCGGCACCAGCAGGAAAGAGACCGCGGCGAGAGCGACGAGCAGTATTGTGAGCACAAGATACGCTCTGAGCCTTCTTGTGGATCCTGCGCCCTTGCCCTCTTCTTGCATCGAACCAGCTGAGCTGACTAGAGGCCCATCTCCTCCGCGGACAGGACGTTTATGCCGCTTGCGGAGATGTCATAAGGAGTGGTCACGAAACTGTGCTTTGTGCCGCGCGTCTTTATCACCTCCATGGCGAGCATTCGCTTCTCCTCCTCGCCCTTCTCGTACATTATGACTATGTCGTCGAAAACGAAGTACTCAGTCTTGAAGCGCAGCCTGCTCCTCTCGGGCGAGGACATCTCGGCGGTGAGCAGCGTTGTCACGCCGAGCCTGCGAAGGTTGCTTATGAGCGCCAGCATGGAGCGCCTGTAGGCCGTGGGATCGTTTATCAGCATCTCGAATACTGAAAGCGAGTCTATCACCACCCTCGTCGCCTTGGTCGACACTATGGTAGACTCTATGTCAGCTACGACCTTCCCGAACTCGTACTGCGAGGAGTTGTCGTCCGAGGTGCTGCTGTGCAGCACTGTTGCGGGGTCTTCGCCGTCTATTATCAGCTTCTTTGCCTTGACCAGCGAGTCTATGTCCTTGAATTCCGGAAACGCTGATTTGGCGTTCTCAAGGACGCGCTCCGGGGTTTCCTCAAGCGCGAAGAAGACCGAGGTGAAGCCCATCTTTGCGTTCCTGTATAGGTATTCGAAAGATAGAAGCGTCTTGCCAGCGCCAGGTCCTCCGGCAACTATCACCTGGTTGCCTTCGGGTATGCCGCCGTAAAGCATTGCGTCCAGCCCAGATATGCCGGTCTTGACAAGATTGGCCAATCGACCACTTACTCTATTACTACTAGATGATTTAAATAATGTTTGAGAAGCGACGAGGAAAAGGCTTTAAGCATAGGATGAGAATGCAGTGTGATCGATTGAAGAAGAACCTTTTTTACATAGGCATAGTGCTCATAATAGCGGGCATAGCAGTCTTCGTCATAGGACCAAGCTCAGTCATACCATCAATCTTCCCGAACGCGACGTCGCAGAGCATAGAGGTGGCGGCCAACTCGATAAACGCGATACCGATGCCTCTCTCACAGGCAGGACTGCCAGTGCTCACCTTCAACTCCAGCACAAGCATAGACTTCTTCTTCACCAACGCGACAGCTTACGGCCAGATAAGCGCGCCAGCTGCTGACTCGAGCGCGATGAGCAAGGCTGTGGCGTTGGAGGGAAACGGCGTCTACGAGGTATACGTTGCAAGCAAGAAAGGCGCATTCCCCTACCTGGGCTACGCCAACATAACCTCTCCGAACTACCTCCTGAACGTGTCTTTCCTGCAGCCAGGCACGTACTACGCCATATTCTACGACCCGGGCAGCATCCCGGCGGGCGTAACGATCACGACGCTCTCCGTCTCGCTGTCGAAGATACAGTCGGGCGCGACCTCGATCTACACAGCTGTGGGCGTAGCGGTCGTGCTCTTCGTGGCAGGGCTCGGCCTGACAATATACTCTCTCATATCAAAGGACAAGAAAACTGAGCAGGCGGAGATGGACACGCAGGCCGCGCACGAGTATGAGAAGATGGACAAGCAGAAGGGCGGAAAGAGGAAGAGCTGAACCTGGAGTTCAGTTGTTCGCGTCTGCGTAGACTATTCTCCAAGAATTTTCGTTTTCCCTGACGAACTTGATGGGTCTGTCGTCGTCCGCAGCCGGTATGGCGCTGGGCTTCATCCTGCGAAACACGTTCTTGATTTTGGCCATCATGCGCTCCTCCTGTACACCAGATGGCTGACAGCGACGCTGACGAGCCTGCTCCTCGACGCCTTCTTGACCGCGGAGCTTATGGAGCCGACGTCGTTGGAGTCGCTCGCGTTTGCCGAGACGACGAAGCCGTACCTTCCGCTGGTCAGGTGCACTTCGCGCACGCCCCTGCAACGCACTATACGCTTGGCCGTCTCTCCTGAATCGTCAAGGTGCCTGGGCTCGAGAAGAAGGAAGCAGGTGCCGGCGATGCCGCCATGCGTCTTCCTGCTTTCTTTCCCGTTATACATGGTTCTCCCTGGGTTGGTAAGAGCGAAGATCAGGCAGGTGAAAAGTATGTAAGAGTGGGTATGGGAAGAGACTGGGCCCTAGAGTAGGTTGGGTGGGTGGTAAACTCTAAAGAAATAGCATACAAAATATGCCAGCCCGAAATGCCCCTTCCCATGTGTATATGATATAAGTGAAATCATATAAATACTTATTGGAAAAATAATATTAAATATTAGGAAAACAATTAAATTCCAGTGCAAAATATTATAATTATGGGATTAAAATGAGGGCATCTAGGGAAAGTAAAGAGTATGTGGAGAAGGAATTGCCATATAAATTACTTCTTGAAATGTACAAAGATTCAAGACGATCTTTAAAAGAGCTAGGCAGAGGCCTTCACATTTCATATCATACGGTATCTAAGACGCTTTCTCAGCTAGAGGAAAAGTATAAACTTAACTATACTCTTGACATCGATACAGGCAAACTTGGGTTTTCAGAAGGCCGAATAATAACAATAAAATTTAATGAAAGACCATCTGTTGAATTGCTTAAACAAAGATTTCAGAAAGATGTTTTTGTCCAAGATGCTTACCTCGCTGAAGGAGATTTCGATCTTCTGCTTTACGTCATAGGTCTGTCATCAAAAGAATTCGTTAGTTGGCAATGGAAGCTCAGGATAGAATTAAGAAAATATGAACCTTCATTCAAAACGTCCACAGCAGATCAAAACATCATCGGGTTCTTGCCTATAAAGAATGCACTAATCGAGGCAAGTGAAAACTTATCAGACACTGAAAAGAAGGTGCTTTGCGCCCTTAATGATAATTCAAGAATCAAACTTAAAGAGCTCGTTCAGAAATCAAAAACCACTCAAATGAGGGTTATTTATGTGCTTAAAAAATTCAAAACAGAAGGTGTTATTAAAAAATTTGCTGCACTAACCCAAAACCCTTCAAAAAGGATATTCCTTGCCTATACCGCGTACCTCAACCCCGGTGGAAACCACGATAAATTAATGTTTAGTTTCGGCGAGGAACTTCTGAAAGAAAATAAGCAAGAAGTAACTTCAGATTATGTCCTCGTAATTGATGCTGTTGGAGCACATGATCTATTATACGTCTGTACTTTCGAGAATGGTGAAAAACTTTCAGAAAGAGGACCAGATCTATTGAAGACAATATTAACTGACGAATCACCTAAAATAGAAAAAGCAATACTTACTGATGTCATAACAGGCAAATGGCCCTTTCATTTAGATGATTACAACTTCTATCAAAGAATGTCAAAGAAAGAAAATATCGCCGCAGATTAGTCCAAAAGTTTCTCTAGTAACTTTTTGTTTACAGGGAAGTGCCCACCATAATCGTCTTTTAGCTTAACTACATTTTTTGAAAATAGAATTTCCGGGCAACTAGATCCGCTCGGGCTTAATACAAGAGGAATGGCCTCACATACAAGTAGAGTATCTAGCGCATTAGATGATAACGTGCCGCATATCTTGAGCGTTTGTTTGCCTTTTGCTATGAACATTCGCATGAACTCATCTGCTTAAAACTAGTATCAAAGCTTTAAAAATACTCTTATTTCGGGACTATACAGGAATACACTCCACGAGCGTGAGAATTGACGAATATGAGTTAGACACATATCTTATTAAACCTTGATTGCCAATTCCTCGCATGGACAGCCTGGAGGAAAGGATTGGGGGAGAAATTGCGATGGCAGAGAGCGCCGGCAGTGCGATGAAGAAGTGGCGCGAATTGTTCGGCATCTCGCAGGTCGAGCTTGCAAAGTACCTGAAGATCTCGGCCAGCACCATAAGCGACTACGAGGGCAACCGCAGGGCGAGCCCCGGCGTAGGCATAATCAAGCGCTTCGTCAAGGCGCTTCTCACGCTTGACGAGCAGAAAGGCAGCGAAGTCACAAGAAACTTGGAGAAGTTCAACGCAGCGAAGGAGCAGAGCGGCAGCTTCTACATGATCAAGGACTTCTCAACGCCCATAAGCGGCATGGACTTCTCGCGACTGATAGAGGCGAAGATAGCCGCGAACCCCGGACTGCTTGACACTGTCAAGCTCTTCGGCTACACGCTGCTGGACAGCCTCAAGGTCATACTGGAGATATCTCCCACAGAATACCCGAAGCTCTTCGGCACTACCACTGAGCGCGCCTTCATCTTCGACCAGGTCAGCACGGGCAGGTCGCCGATGGTCGTAATACGCGTGGCGCCGATAAAGCCAAAGCTCGTCGTCATACAGAACGTCGACCAAGTAGACAAGCTGGCGATAAAGATAGCGCAGATAGAGAAGATACCGCTTCTCACGACGAAGCTCAACGGAGAGGAGCTGAAGGTCAGGCTAAACAATATCTGAAGCATTTTTACAACGAACGCAAAGGATGATTGCACCTTTGGTAAATTTATTATCGCTCTCGGAATAATCTTAATTTTTTTATTCATAATCGTCGGTTTTAGTGGTGGCTTAAAGAGCAGTGCCAGTACAACAAGTGTAAATCAAGCGCCCCCAACTCAAGTTACATCAGTTCTTAACAATACACCATATTGTAATCCGTCGCTTTGGAACCATGTCTACAATTCAAGCAGGTTGCAAATCATTCAGCCTTGCAAAACAGTTACAGGTTACGTTGATTTTATCAGAGTAGATAAGGATGGAGACTATCACATAGGCTTGAAATTAGATCAGCAGTTTCAAAACCTCACAAATGCACACAACTCTGCAGATTCAGAGCATGGTGACCTGGTTCTTGAGCCAATATGCCAAAATCCGGTTAAACAGAACGATGCTGTAGACGCATGTTATGGTTTTGCATATAATTTCACTAATGTAACTCCTATAGAAAATCTAAACGGAAGCCACGTTAGCGTGATTGGCAGTTACGTTTTGGATAAATACCACGGGTGGATGGAGATACATCCTATAACTAGCATACGATTAATATCCTGATTTGATATAGGAAAATATGCAGCAGTCTATATTATTCAATCAGATTTCTGCTTGCAAACTTTGCCCAAGATTAGTAAAATATCGAGAGTCTGTCATGCCGGCGAAGAGATTCGCCGATTGGAAGTACTGGCACAGGCCAGTTCCTGGTTTCGGCGACATGAACGCCAGGATACTGATTGTGGGCCTCGCCCCATCGGCGCACGGCGGCAACCGCACCGGCAGGGTGTTCACCGGCGACCCCTCTGGCGACTTCCTTTTCGACGCGATCTACAAAGCGGGACTCTCCAACCAGCCAGAATCAATAAGCAGCGATGACGGCCTGACACTGAAGGACCTGTACGTCACCGCTATCGTAAAATGCGCTCCCCCTGACAACAAGCCGGAGAGGATAGAAGCGACGAGGTGCTCCACAGCATTCATGCTAAACGAGCTGCGCGCCCTCAAGAACGTAAGGGTCATAGTCCCGCTCGGCGCTTTCGCGCTCAAGTGGCTCGAGTTCTCGCTCAAGCAGCTTGGCATAGACACAAGCAATGTGGAGGACTTCGGCCACGGCAAGGAGTACGCCGCAGGGCCGTACAGGATACTCACCTCCTATCATGTATCCCCGAGGAACACCAACACGGGCACGCTCACAGAGAGGATGTTCGTAGGCGTGCTCCGGAGGGCGAAGGCAGTCGCCGCGAAAGCGCGCTAGAAGACCAAAGACGTTTGCGCAATCGTCTAGCTTAGAGCAAAAGCGTTTATATCTCCGAATGCATAATCTCATCATGGAACGGGGGGTGGGTTTCGGAGCCTTAGTTGGGCTCGTAGTGATACTGCTGCTGGGGTGGGTCCCTTTGATAGGTCCCTTGGTAGCAGGATACCTTGCTGGGCTGCATACGAAACACAGGAACCAGGGTGCGGAGATCGGTTTCGTGATAGGCGCAGTAGGTGCGCTCATAATGACATGGCTGTTCTACATCACGCCCTCGCAGGTGTTCGTTATCACCGAAGGGCCCCTGTCGGGATGGGTCGGCACAGCATTCACCTACTACTATTCCCGGGGCCCGTTTGTCCTGATATCAGCTACTGTGATAATGGCAATCATAGGCGGAGCGCTGGGAGGAATTACATCAGGAAAGCGCTCCAGCTAGGCCCGCTTCTGCATAATGCGAAAGTTAAAGAAGCCGGGAAGGAGATTGATTACTGATTCTAATGGTTAAGTGCCACAAGTGCGGAGCCGAGAACAGCGACAACGCGAAGTACTGCAGCCAGTGTGGCACAGACATAGTGAAGAGAACGATCCGCTGCCCGAGATGCGGGTCTGAGAACAGGCACGACGCGAAGTACTGCAACGAATGCGGGAGGTCTCTCGCAATAGCGAGGGATTGGGCCTCGGCGCTCGGCGAAGCGCTCGCCAATCTCAAGACAGTGGCGCTTGCTGCGATAACCATGCTGCTGCTCGCTTTCATAGTTTTCCTGATGTTCGGCAGGTCCGGGGTGCAGGGCGGCGTTGTATACACCACTACAGGGCCTACAATCTCCTCTACTATAACCACGACCATCATCCCGCGGATACTTAATCCTGCGAACGGGATGAACTACTCCGAGAACGTGGAGTACAACTCAAACACTATGCTTTACGGCAGCGTAGCAACTGCAGGCAACATAACCATAGACAAGGGCGTTGTGCTCACAACCAACGGTTTCAATCTAATCTCGGGCGGCACATTCAACAACATGGGCTCGCTCGTTGCCGGAAACCCGGGAGACAACGCCGGGCTGGGAGTCAACGGGACAAGCTACTACAGCTCATATGGTGGTTCTGGCGGATCTGGCGGAGGCGGCGGAGGCAACGCGCAGCCCGGAGCGACTGCGCACGCGCCGAAGCTCACAGCCTCTCTGGTAAGCATATGGTACTCAAACCGCATAGGCAGCTATCTCACCGGTGCCGGAGGCGGGGGCGGATGCCCGAACAAGGGGCACGCCGGTTACGGCGGTGACACCACGGTGCCAGGCGGCACTTATACTAACATCAACGTACTTTGTACAGGTAGCGGCGGAAAGGGGGGCAGCGGATCATACGGCGTTTACGTCCAGGCCAACAAGATAGATGCAGGCACAATCACCGCGCAGGGCCAGCAGGGCTCGGCAGGACCGACGGACGGAGGAGGGGCCGGCGGCGGAGGTGTCATACTCTTGGCATACGGTTCAGGCGGCTACACGCAAGGAACCTACAATGTTACCGGCGGCGCCTCGCAGCAGGATGGAGCTGCTGGAGGGAACGGCTTGGTGCTGGTCCTGAACTACACGCCATCTTCACGCCCGCCTGTGCGTGTGCCATAAAACTGGAGGCAACGAATTACCGACGTCACGTGAGCTGGATTTTTACTAGTATTTCATGCACATTAGTGAGATTTTTGCTGCATTCGTAGTTGTTGTGCATAGGCTTCGCTAGCCATGATCTTAAGTAGTTTCTTCCTTTCTGCTATAATCCTGTCGACTATCTTCTCTACGAAGCCTCTCATTCTATCAGCTTACTAATAATATCTTCAACTTTTGATATATTATACTTTCCATTAGCTATCCCGTAAGCAAGATCAAGCGCTTCTTTATCAGTAATTTTCAGCTTTTTACTTTCAAGTTCTACCAATGTGTTCGCGCTTACAAATGCTGTTCTTTTGTTTCCATCAAGGAAAGGGTGCAACACAATCAGATCGTGTAATAGCAAAGCCGCTTTCCTGCCAAGTTCCTTTGCCTTTTCGACCTTCTGGACGGTAAACTCGAGGTTTCCCTTATTTATCAAAGTCCCTTTCTCGCCTACTTTCCTATTTATCTCTACTATTTCTTCTACGGTAAGCGATGCCATCAACTATATTGACCAGGATAACTATTAAAGCAAGCGATGGAGGCAGGGAGAATTGGACTCCCGCTTGCAGAATGTCAATCTGCCGTCCTACCACTAGACGATGCCTCCGCAATTCTTTTTTCTTCCTTATGCTTAAATAATCACGGTGTAGCCATCATTGGCTACGACCGTGTTCTTGAAGATATTCCTCGCGTCGCGAAGCAGCTCCGTGTCTGTCCTGTGCCTCGCGCTTATGTGCGTCAGCACCAGGCGCTTGACTCCTGCTTTTTTAGCAAGCATCGCCACCTCGCCCGCTGAAGAGTGCATGCGCTTCCTCGCAAGGCCTATCTCCGAGGCCTTGTAAGATGACTCGTGTATGAGCAGATCCGCGTTCCTCGCTGCCGCGATTGTCTCCTGCGTCGGCCTGGTGTCTGTTGCGTAGACTATCTTCTTGCCCTCCTGCCTCCAGGAAACCTGGCTCAGCCTTACCGTCCTCTTGCCCACCTTCACGCTTCCATTCTTCTCCAGCTTGGAGAACATCTCGCCCCTTATCCCGAGCCTGTGCGCCAGCTCCTTCTTGAACTTCGTCTTGCTCTTCTCGCGGAACGCGTAGCCATAGGTCGGTATCGTGTGCCTGAGCTTGAAGGCCAACACCTCGTACTCGCGCCCGGAGTAGACAAGCCCCGACCTTATTCCCCTTATGATTATCTTGTATGTTATCAGCGCCCTGTCGAAGGTTATCAGGCTCTGTATGACCTTCTCGTCCCCCGCCGGCACGAATATCAGCAACGGCTCCTTCCTGTTGTTCATGCCCATAGTGCGCACCAGGCCCGCTATGCCGATCGTGTGATCTCCGTGGGCGTGGCTGATGAATATCGCCTTGACCTTCACCGGGTTTATGTCGTGCTCGAGCATGCGGAACTGCGTCCCTTCTCCGCAGTCAAAGAGCAGCACCTCCCCTTCGTAGATCATGGCCACGCTCGGCATGCGCCGCTCCCTTGTCGGCGCAGAGCCCGCGGTTCCAAGTATTATCGTCTTTATCTGCATGCTGTCAATCCAGCTCCACAGTTATGGTCTTCTTCTTTGCATCGAGCCTTTTTACCCTTATCCTTCCGGTATCGCCGAGCTGCTCTGCGCTCTTTGCCTTGCTTTTGCCCGCGAGCGAAATGAGCTCGTTTATCTCGTGCATGTTCGCGAATATCCTGTTGGCCGCCTCCCTGTACTCGTCAGCCTTCACCTTCAGCTCCTCCATCTGCTTGCGGAGCTTCCCCGCGCTCTTCTGCAGCTCCTCGGCCTCCCTGCTCTTCTCGGGATTGAGCGATGTGCTTCTCTCATCCACGTACAGCGAGTCAAGCAGCTCGCTCAGAGTGGCGAACATGTGCGACTCGACCTCCTTCAGCCTTTCCGATACTGCTCCCGAGCCCGCGCTGCCGCGCTGCTGCGGGAACGAGTATAGCATGCTCTTCCTGACGCTCCTTTCCTTGAAGCTCCTGCCGCTGTAGACAAGCTCTATTATGTTGTCCTTGTTGACGAGCAGCAGGTTGCCTCTGTCGAACATCTCGATTATCATCCTCCGCTGCTCCTTTCCAGAGAAAGAGATAACGAGTATCCTGTCAGATTCGTGCTGCGCCACGCTCTCCACCTTGTTTCCGTCGAGCTTCTTTCTCACCGAGAGCGCAAACTCTGTAGGCTCTCCTGTTTTTTCCTTGAACTCGGTGAGGTTGATAGTCTTCGCGAGGTTGATGTAAACAGCCGTTTCTTTTCGCTCCTTCGAGAATGTCATAAGGAAAGAGCCTTCCTTCAGCTCATAGAAGTTCTTGAAATAGGAAGAGACCAGGGTTCCTAGCTCCTTTGCTACTGCTCCCAGTTCCGCAGATGAGAGGGCGCGTATCTTGCCGGGCACAATCGCATTACCTCCTCTTCCTCCCTTCCTCCTTCGCTACCTTCTCGAACTTTGTAACCAGCGCCCTGGTGCCGCCGTTCTTCTCCTCCAGCACCGCGCCTATCTGCACTATGTCGGCTCCCGCCCTGTAGGCTGTGCGGAGTTGGTCGGAGGTTCTTATTCCTCCAGCCACTATATACGGCACGCTTATCGAGTTCCTCACGGCGCTTATTATGCTCGCCGGTATCGGGCCGAATCCTTGCAGTTGCGGGTTTGACCCAGCGTCTGTTATTATGATCCTGTTGCCGAGGAACTCTCCGGCTTCCGCGAGCGCTGCGGCTATTCTAGGCTTCGCCCTGGGTATCATATTGACATCTCCGACCCAGCCGACCGTGCCTCCTGGCTCGATTACTATGTAACCTATGGGCAGCGGCTCTATCTTCAGGTGCTTTATCAGCGGTGCTGCTAGCATCTGCGCCTGGGTTATCCAATACGGGTTTCTGGCGTTGAGCAGTGACATGAAGTAAACAGCATCGGCGTGGGGCGTTATGGTTGCTATGTTGCCCGGAAAGAGCACCACAGGCACGTGCTTCACCTTGTCCTTTATTCCTGCGGTTACGCTGTCAAGCAGTTCTCCCTGCGCGCCTATGCTGCCCCCGATGAGCACGAGGTCAGCGCCGCCCTCGGCGCTGTCAACTCCTGTCTTTATCGCGTCCTGCGACGTCTTGTAATCAACTGGGTCTATGAGCATGAAGAGCATCGAGCCCTTGCTCGCCAGAGTGTCGTTTATGTACTTCTCCACCTTCCCGATTTTGATTGACATGCAAACAAACCTATTTCGTCCTCGTCTTATTTAAAAACTCGTTTATCATCTCCCTGCCTCCAGTCTTTATGTCCATGTCCGGCTCGAACCCGAGCTCGCGCTTTATCCTGCCTATGTCTATGACGCGGTCGGAGGTGAGGAATCGCAGCTCGTCGCTGTCCAGGCCCCTGGACTTCGCGAGCATCCTGACCAGCACCTCGGCCACGTGCCTGGTCGGCCTCTGCACGCCGAGCATGTCGGCGACCGTGTTCACAAGGCCCTCCTGCGTGTAAACAGCGCCGTCGCCTATGTTGTACACCTTTCCAACGCTCACCCGCGGATTCTCCTTCACCAGCATCAGCGCCTTCACCACGTCTTGCACATGAATCAGCGCCATGTGGTTGTCCCCCTTGCCTATTATCACCATCTTACCCTCGTTAACCGCCCTGAAGACCTTGAAGAACGAGTGCTCGAAGCCCGGTCCGTAGACGTTTGCCATGCGCAGTATGGTATAGGGGACACCGCTCGCCACTATCTCCTGCTCAGCAATCATCTTGCTGTAGCCGTACTTGTCCGTCGGGAGCGGCTTGGACTCCTCTGTGAGAGTGCCCTGCCTTTTCCTTCCGTACACGTCGATGCTGCTGGTGAATATGAACTGCTTGACCTTGTTCTTCTTGCAGCTTTCAAGCAGGCTCTTCGTGCCCTCCACGTTGGCGTCCATCACCTCCTCGGCGGTCGACCTTGCGGCGTGGACTATCGCGGCGAAGTGGAACACAGTGTCTGCTCCGGCGCATGCCTCGTCAACCACGCTTGCGTCGTTAAGCGTGCCTATGAACGGTATCGCGCCTGTGGCGAGATGCTTCACGTCGTCCTTGTTGATGACAAGCGCCTTCACCGTTGAGCCCGATGCAATCAGCGCCTTGACAGTCGCGCGCCCAAGCCTGCCTGTCGCGCCAGTTACGAAGACAGTGTCAGCGTGCATGTCATTCTGCATAGCCTAGGCCTCCTTGAGTATCCTCGTGGCTAGGAATCTCGCGTACCTCTCCGGCGTCCTGCTTATCGCGTAGTGCTCCCAGTCCTTGCCGAAAGGCACGTACACGCTCACCCTCGCGCCCCTCTTGGTTATCCTGTTCATCTTCTTGCTGCTGTAGCCGAGCTGCAGCTCTATTATGATTGACTTCTTGGCGCCCGCCCCGTTGAGAAGCTCGCGCATCGCGGAATCGGGCGGCGACTGTACCACAGCGTTCCTGACCACCTTCGCTGCTGTCTTCACCTTCCCTGATATCCTCTTGCCCGCCTCCTTTCCGTCCCCGTGGGCCTCGGTGCATAGTATCTTCAGCGCCCTGATGTGGCCCCTGTTGGCGTAGATGTAATCGTCGGAATGGTCCACGTTCACTGCGTAGCCCACGCCCTTTGCCTCGTGAATAAAGCTGGGCAGCGTGAACCTGTGGTCGCGTATCTCCAGCCAGACGAACACGCCGTAGTTCCTTGCTGTTGCCAGTATCTCGTTGACGTTCTTCTCCGCAACCTCGTCGGAGATGTCGAACCCTATCTGGTCCAGGGGCACCTGCACGCTCGCCTTCAGCCCAAGCCTGGCGATGCGCCTTATCAGCTCGAGGTAGGTGGTGGTGGCGTACCTCGCCTTTGTGCTGTCGTGAGCGCTCTCGCTGAGGAAGGCGAGCGATACCGGCAGCTTCTTGTCGTTCAGCTCCCTCGCCTTATCTATGGCGGAGCTCATGGTGGTGCCAGCTATGTGCCTCCTTACCAGCCTGAAGAGTAGCCTTTCAGCTATCGCCCGATCAGCCAAAGAAACCCCTAAATACTACGTATGTCATGCTATTATATGTTTTTCAATGGCTCTGCTGACGTTAAGCAAGCACGCCGGCATCGGCGGCGGAATCAAGCACTCTCCGGAAGATTTCGTAGTCAAGGAGATAACGAACGAGGGCAAGATACTGCAGCCTGACACGCGCTACGATTCCAAAGCACTTGGCGCTGAGGAGGCCGCGGACGGCAAGCACATAACATTCGTGCTGCAGAAGCGCGACTGGAACACGGTAGACGCGCTGCTCGCAATCGCGAAAAAGATGGGCCACGGGCGCAAGTCAACAGCTTACTGCGGATCGAAGGACAAGAAATCTGTAAGCGTGCAGCTGGCGAGCGTCTTCCACACAACCCCCTTTGATCTCGGCACGATACGGATAAGCGGCATAAGCATCAACGGGCAGTGGCGGAGCAACGGCGTTGCGCTGGGGCAGGAGCTGGGCAACGCATTCGAGGTGGTAGTCAGGGGAGCCGAGCGCCCTGAAAATGCAGAGGCGATACTGAGCGAGCTTGACGGGAAGATGCCCAACTATTTCGGGGCGCAGAGATTCGGCGAGAGGGGCAACAACGTCGCCGTAGGCCTCGCAATCCTGTCCGGGGACTTCGAGGGGGCGGTCATGGAGTACCTCACCGGCTCTGGAGCGGAGCGCAACGAAAAGGTCCGCGAAGCCAGGGTCCGGCTCAAGGAAACGCTCGATTTCGCTGGCGCACTCGAGCAGTTCCCGAGATACATGAGAGGCGAGAGGAAGGTGCTCTACTACCTGTCGAAGTATCCGGGCAACTACGCCAACTCGCTCAGACTGCTGCCGAGGGGAATAGCAATGATGTTCATACACGCTGTGCAGTCGCAGATATTCAACGAGGAGCTTGAGCAGAGAGTCAGAAGCGGAGATTTCAAAAGCGCTACCTATGCGCGCAGCAATTTCTACGGGTTCCCGGATTCTGAGAGCCCCGGCCCGGAGGGCGAGTTTCCGCTAGGTATGCTTGTCGGCTATGAGAGCAGGGACGAGGAGCTGGGCAGCTATGCAAAAGCGGCGATGGAACGCATGCAGGTGTCAAAAGAGCAGTTCGCAATAAAACCAATGCCTGAGATTGCGATGAAGGGAGCATACAGGACGCTCCTGTCGCCAGTCAAGGATATCTCTCTCAACGTCGTTGGCCCGGAGGTGAGGCTCAGCTTCTCGCTTCCGAAAGGAGCTTATGCCACTGTCCTGCTTGACGAACTGATCAAGGAAAAGTGATTAGGGAAAGGGCGGCCAGGCGAGAAGACACGCGGATCGGGGAGAACCAAAAGTGTTCGCCTGCCGCCACACCCACATTTTACTTTAGCCCATAAAAATTATTTAAGGGAAGCATACACTGTTCGGTTTTTTATCCTGAATCTGCGACGCGCAGGAAAGCGTTCGCCGGGGTAGGGATTTGAACCCTAAAGCCCCGAAGGGCACTGGTTTTCGGGACCAGCGCGATGACCAGATTCTGCCACCCCGGCATCGATACGTATCTCAACGCTTAATTAATATTAGTATGCAACATATGCTTATTCTAAATAAAACGAGGGGCTAAATTGAGGCTGATTCCTAGAGGAGTTCTATCAAGGCTTCTGCTAGTGCTATTGTTTTTCGGACTCACTTCCGTCAGCCTTGTCTTTTCCGTATACCTTATAGTCACGGCAGACAACCTGTTCGTGTACATTGTTGCGATATCGTTCACAGCGCTGTCGCTCATATCCGGAGTGTTCAACATAATCTCCTCATACTCCTACTTCCGCTCCTACTTCTACGACGAGTACCTTGAGAAGATAAAGAAGGGGCTCAAGCCGATGGGGAGCTACCCAACAGTGGCTGTTGTAATTTCTACTTACAATGAGAACCCGGAGATGGTCGCAAAGAACCTCGCCAGGCTGCAGTACCTGAAATACGACAAATCCAAACTGAGGTTCTACGTGCTCGACGACTCGACAGACCCGAAGATAGTCGGCGCGATGGAGGAGATAAGCAGGAGGAATAGCGCAGTATTCATGCACAGGAACGAGCGCAAGGACTTCAAGGCGGGAGCGCTCAACAGCATGCTCAAGAAATCGAGCGAGGAGTATCTCGCATTCTTCGATGCCGACGAATACCTGACCAACGAGAACTTCCTCACCGACCTGCTTCCATACTTCCAGGACAGCAAGGTATCTTTCGTTCAGACCGAGAAAAGAGTGGCAAAGGGCACTTTCTTCTCCGACACTGTTGACCTGTTCGACGCCCTGTTCTTCAAGCTGATACAGCCCTCACGTGTCCTCAACGGCACTGGCATATTCGCCGGCTCCTGCGCAATCATAAGGCGCTCGGCTCTCGATGAGATCGGAGGCTTCCCGCCCTACATAACCGAGGACACATTCTTCAGCTTCGAGTCTGACGTGCACAACTTCAAGGGCCTCCATGTGCCACAGGTGTACGCGCTGGGCAAGCCTATGGGCAGCTTCACGGAGCTTGCGCACCAGCAGTGGAGATACAACTACGGAGACACACAGTTCCTCATCTACTTCCTCAAGCACAGGAAGCTCAGCAAGAAGGGCACCCTCTCGGCGCTTTCCAAGATAGACTACACCGCCCACGGCTTCGGGCTCAACTACCTCTCCTCAATACTCATACTCTTCACAGTGGTCTCGATGCTCATCGTCATATCCGCAGCGCCTTTCGCTTTCGCGTCGATCAAGCAGGTCTTCACCCCGCCCTATACCGTGCTCAACCTGGAGCTGCTAGGCATAAGCGCCTTCCTGCTCTCGATATTCATACCTGTGGCGCTGACAAAGGCGTACTTCGGCTCCTACTCCAAGGGAGTGATGATGTTCGTGCTCAATTTCGCGCTCTCGTTTGTCAGGCTCAAGGGCGCGCTTGCTGCAATACTCTCAACAACGCCGCGATGGCCCAAAGGCGCCGCGCCTGCACAGAAGGTCAACAGGTTCTTCTTCGCGCTAAGGCGTGCGGGCTTCGAGCTCGTCTTCTCGGGCCTGCTCTTCATAAGCAGCTTCGTCGCGTTTCTGGTATACAACATCTCCGGGGCGTTGTGGCTTCTCTGGTACGGCATACTCTACAGCTCCGCCTTCTTCTTCTTCGCCAGATACAGCTAGCGGCGATTTCATGATCTTCCTAAAGAAGCATGCCGCCGAGCAGGGGACAATACTCGCGATGTGCGACGAGGAACTGCTTGGCAAGGTGCTCAGCCAGGGCAAGCTCTGCATCGACCTTGAGAAGTACGCAGACTTCTACAGGGGCGAGCTGATCAGCGAGCAGAGGGCGAGCGGGATGGTTGACGATGAGGAGATATACTCCGCTAACGTCGTCGGAGAGAGGTCTGTGGCGGTGATGATGAACAAGGGACTCGTGGGCAAGGGCGAGGTCAAAAAGGTGGGCAAGGTGCCTTTCGTCCAGATATTCAAGGTGGACGTGTTCTAGGCCTGCTGTTCCTTCTCCTTCTTCAGCTTCAGTATCGCGCCAGCCATGTCTCCGCGGCTCTCTTCCAGAGTCCTCCTCACAAGCTGCGCGTCCCCGACGCCGCTCTGCTCCTGCACGAACTCTATGTCGTCGTCGCTTATCTCCACCTTGCTTTTGTCGACCTCACGTATGTTGCCGCTTATCTGGAAGCTGCGCATCCCCTGGCCCTCTATCAGCGTGACCTCCGGAGCATCTATGACTATGTCCTTGTCGCTGCAGTGTATAACAACCTGCGTGCTCTCAATCGCAGTGTTCTTTATGCCTAGCTTGTCCATCACTCCCTTCAGCGCCTTCGGGTCTATGTTTGGAAACATGCAATCATGCATATTTGTCAGGCAAACAATATATCCCTTAGCCCGCCCCTTTTCAGACGTATGCGCGAATAAAGTCAAGGTTTATAAACAGACAAAAACACAATATCTACAGGGGATGATGAAATATCAGCGACCAAACTAGAGGGGGTTCTTCCTGCAAGGGCAATGGGGGAGAAAGAGAGGGAAAGAGCAGCCGATTTTGTAGAGCAGACGCAGGAACAGTACCACAAGATGTACAAGCATTTCAACGATACCAACCACCTTGCAAGTATAATCGACCTTGGAATATCCAGCCTACAGTCCAAGGGCGCAGCGATGACGCCCGAAGAAAGGAGATGGTATGGGGTTTTGAAACTCGCAAAGCACAACAATGACGAATTCAAAACATTTCTGAGCGGGTCAGACATCAACAGGGGCGATGAGCGCACAGCCGATTCGCTAGCAAAAATACTCGGCTCATTCGATCCTCTGATGAAAAACAATGATTCTTTTGAGCAGAATGTAAAGAACTCAATGCAGAGCGCAAAGCAAGAGCTGCTTGAACTGACAGCCGCTCCTACCAGGCTAAATGAATTTTTCAGTGAGGCTTTCGTGACGCCTTCCGGAGGCAACCAGCAGTTTGGAGACGCGTTCCACGAGTTGGATCAGTACCTAAAGAAAGAGGAGCACAAGCATTCCGCAAAGTGGATTGTGCGAAACCTTACTGGCTTGGCGCAGAACGCACCCTTCAAGCAGCCAAAGACCACTGACGAGCAGATGGTTACTTTCCTGGAGACATACGCGCAGATGAACGTCCCGAACCTGCATGTCGACCAGATACGCCGAGAGCACGTTGTCTCGCTCTACACAATACTGGACGAGGCATCGGACATAATGACAAGGGAAGGGGTTGTGGGCGCATACGCGTTCCTCAACAAGATGGTCGGCAATCAGGAGGAGATAAGAAGGCGCGGAATGTCAAACACCGTCCTGCTTCCAGGAATGGAGGCGCAGATGAAGGCTGAAGCCAAGGCAAAGATAGGAGCAAACACTGCAGGACACATGCTTGGCAGAATGAATACGCTTGAGGAATTCATGGACGACAGGCTCAGCGCGAAAGACAAGAAGGCCCAGAGGCTGATAAGCTCGCAGATGTGGCAGCTCGCCAAGGAAAAAGAAGCGATGAAAGCCGCGGGAGCCTTTGAAGACAAGAAGGCCGCCGAGGTGGATAAAAGGTTCGAGGAGTTGCAGCTCCATCTCGAGTTGGTTGCAAAGAAGAGGAACCTGAATGTGACCTCCAGGACGCTCACCACAGAGGACGTAAGCCAGGCAAGCAAACACATAGGCAAGATGCTTACCGCCGCCGAGGATGACGCCGTGGATCAGATTGCGGACAACTACGTCGAGATCAGCAAGATCATGCGTGCGCAGTTCGGGGTTCAGAGGTGGGAGATGTATGAGAAGTTCGACGAATACTTCCTCAGGAACTACGCTCTGAGAGATGTGCTTCGCACCTCTCCAAAACCCGCAATAAAACCAGGGAATCAGCAGGTGACCCAGGTCGGCGGGCCGTAAGCAGTTCACGGATGGACTCTGCGGGATTCGAACCCGCAACCTTCCGCCTGCAAAGCGGACGCTCTACCGTTGAGCTAAGAGCCCTCGGATAAGATACGCGTGCCTCTTTTATAACATTTCCCAGCGCATCGGGCCCGCTCAATTTGCCGATCCAGCATACCTTTAAATAAGTTATGCATATAATGAGAGAGCGTGGCGATTATGGCTAAGAAGGATGACGACGAGGACACAAACGACGATAACGACGACGAGGACTCGGACGAGGACATGGATGACGGCGGTGACGAGGACGACGAGGACTTCGACAGCGAGGAATCGGAAGAGTTCTAGTTCAGCTTGGCTTTCTAGGGTCCCTTTTTCTTCTTGCCCAGCTCCTCTCCTGTCTTGTATATGAGCCTCTTCCTAAACTCATTAATGGTCTTGTGCTCGTCTCCAAAAGTCTTCCCGGCTGTTCCCTTAACAGATGCAATCGGAGTGGGAGGCAGCGGTGTCTTTATGCCGTGCAGCTGCAGCACATTGTTCAGTTCCGTAGCTATCTTGCCGCTCTCGAAAGCCCCTTTGCCAGCGCTGAAATCTTTCATGAGCTGGTCTACGTCTCCACCCTTCCTTGCCTCTATGTATAGCGTCGACATCTTTGCAAGATTTACCATCGATTCGTACTTGGCTTTGTCGGTTTTCCTGCCCATCAGGCCCTCGCCCGCCAGATACTTGGGACTGAAGTAGGTTTTCGTGAAATCCTTGAGGTCACTAGTGTAATGTTTCATGCCGGTCCTCATCCCACCAGTTCTTTTCCTCGCCTGTATCTCGCTTAGCGTCTTCGCCCTATTGGATACAGGCTTGCCCTTCTCGTTAAGGCTTATGTTCAGCTCCGCACCGGGACCTTTCTGCGCGCCGACCTTGTCTGCCATGTACTGAAGCGCGTAGGCTGTAGATGCGAGCTCGAGCGCTGTCGTCGGCTGCACCCCGTGCCTCTCCCTCCACTGGTTCATCTTGTAGCCCCATTCCTGCATCTTCTTCGTGTCGTTCCTCTGCCTGGCCTCCTCGAATTTCTTCGCCGCCCTTCCGTATGCGCCGCTGCCCAATAATCTCAAGCCCACGTTGTGAAGCGCCCCCACGGCGAGCACGGCCCCTGCAGCGAGCTTGACTCCTTGCGCTTTTCCGAGGTTGCTTGTGCTCAGCTCTCCTCCTTTCTGCATGGACTTCAGGTCATTCGCAAGCTGCTTTGCCTTGATTGTGTTTCCCACGCCCTTTATCTTGCCTGCAGTGCCCGCGACCCCTTTGCCTAGCATTTTTCCCGCTATGCTTTTGCCCATGGGCCTTACAAGCACGCTTCCAGCCCTGCCCTTGTAAGCTGTCTTGCCCGCGATGCTTCCCGTGGCCTTGCCTCCCCTAGAGGCGGCGCCTCCTATGCCGGCGAGCACGCCTATGCCGAATATGGAGAATATGTCGTAGCCCCTGCTTATCCCCGCTGCAGCGGCTATGAGTATGATTATTATGAGCAGTGGGATAAGAGCGTATATCGCTCCGAAGCTCAAAACTATCGGCAGCATACCACTCCCTTCTTGATATAGAATATGACTGGCTTGCTATTAAAAGCTATACTTTATTTCCGTCCGCGCCTGCCCGCGAAAAGCTCATGCCTGAACATCAGGATGAGCGCGGTCGCAATCGTAGCCGCTGTCGCGATGAGGTTCAGGCTGCCGTAGCCGAGCTCGAAGAGTCCGATCTGGACGCTCTGGCTCGTGGTGTACGGTGCGTATATGTAGTTGAACTCGTTCTGCCCGCCGCCGCTTCGCTCGGTAGAGACGAAGGAGCTGCATGTGCCTGTGCATCCTCCCTTCCCGTTGACCGCGTTCGCTGTGAACGCCAGCGGCACCTGGGTCACCTGAATCGGCTCGGGAGGAGGCCAGCCATAGTACTTCGCTATCACGCTGTCTGTCCTTGAGCCGCACGCGTATAGCTGCGTAGAGAAGTCGCCGTTGCCGTCGCTTATCGGCACCGCTCCAGTGTTCTGGGCCTGCCACTGGCCGTTGGCAAGCTGCGTCGAGTATGGTATCAGGCCGATCTGCGAGCTGCATATGCCGTTGCCCGTAGTGTAGTCTGTCTGCTCGCAGAACTGCGGGCTGCCAGACGTCTGCGATGCTGCGCAGCTGAGATATGCGGAGTAGTCAGCAGGCATTGTCTGGCTGCAGTAGCTTTGCGGATCCTGTATTATGCCGGTCGTGGGCTGCGTCCAGCCTGTGCTGAGGCATTGCGCCACAGACGGATACGCAGCGTCGCACTTCGAGAGCGCGCCCGTGCTCGGGCACGAGTTCTGCAGGCCCGCTCCCTCAGGATAGCCGTATACGTTGCACATGAAGTTCTGAGGCTCGAGCAGCCCCTGCGTGGGCGGGTTGCACTGGCCAATGGAGTTGTACTCGGGCGCGTACGTGACCACGTCCGCGTTCTGCGTCCTGCTCGGGCTCGTTGACGTGCCGGTGTACACCGGATCTGACTGGACGCAGCTGAGGCTCGCCACCTCGCCCTGAGTTCCGAAGGCGCAGTACTCCGCGTCAAGCGTCTGCGAGCCTCCGGCAAGCGGGTTGTAGCTTACGTAGTTGAGGTTGTTGTTGTAGTACAGGTATATGTCCTGGCCCTGCGGCAGCGGCGTGAAGATGGAGCCTATGTTGGAGTAGGAGCCCGCCACCCCGTTTATAGTGATCGAGGTGAGGTTGGGATTGTTCGCATCCGGCTGCTGCGTTATGCTCAGCTTTATCTGTATCGGGTCCGCTATGTCAGCCTCGACGGGCACGTATATGAGATTGTTGAACCTGTCGTTCATGACGTAGACAATCTGCTGGTATCCGCGCAGTGGATACTGGCCTATGCAGTTCGGGCCTATGCAGTACTGCGTGCCGTTCAGATACAGGCCCAGCGGGCTGTCGTAGGTCACCTCCTTGTAGAGGTCGAAGAGAGGGACGGAGAAGAACTTCTGCGTTGGGTTGAACTTGAAGCCGATCTGCTGCGGGAGTATTATCAGGTTGATGCTCACAGACTCGCCTGTTACAGTGTCTAGCGCCTCGAACGGGTACGTTCCTGCCCCGAGACACGTCGATGTGGAGGCGCAGCCCGCAGGGTTCACCACGTAGGATGTGGTTCCCACCTGCACCCCGTTGAGCAGCAGCTCAACGCTGTCGCCATTGCGTGCTGCAGCTGTTACCAAGTCAGAGTTCTGTATCGTTATGGGCTCCTGGGTTATGCTTATCTGCACGTTGCCGTCAGCGGACGTGGCGCTGGAGGAGCCCAGGGTGCCTCTTGGAGGGTACTCCCTGGCCTGCTGCGACGTTGGCGCTATGAGCGATGCTGAAGGCGTGCCGTACGGCAGCCCCGTAGGCGCGGTGCCGAAGGTCTCGTAGCCGCCGTAGGTCACGCAGCCCTGAGAGCTGCAGATTCCAGGGTACTCGTTGTGCTGCTCCACGCTGTACTGCAGCTGCACCGTGGCGTTGAGAATGACCTGGTTGTCTGCGGAGCAGTCGTAGCCTGAAGATGTTGAGCCGCTGCAGTACGTTGCATTTGCCCATATGGTGCCGAAGAGCCTGTCGTTCTGCACGTTGTACTGTATCTGCGGCGGAAGCACGAGATGCGCGTTCGTGAGATTGGCTATGTAGTAGCCGTTGTTGGAGACGTCGTTGAGGTACGCGCCCCCGCCCTCTACTGCGGCGCTGATCTGGTTTGATTGGCCGTTCACCAGCGAGTAGCTGAACACGTTGACCATGCTGCTCGTCGGTCCCTGGGACTGAGGAGGGCAGTAGCTCTCGTCTCCGTCAAACGTCTTGACCACTACTCCGGGCTGTATGTTCCAGTTCTGGTTGATCTGGTACGTGTACTCGTATGGGATTATGATGTAGCCGGAGAGGCTGCTGGTCAGCGATTCCGCTGCGCCCGGGGTGGGAGGCGTGCCTCCTGACTGCACAACCTGGAACGTGGCGTAGCCCTGCACTCCGTTCGCAGTGTCTGTAGCGGTCACCTGGTATGTCGCTGTGCCGCTGTCACTCGCGCAGAGGTTGCTCTCTATAAGCGTGTTTTGCGGGTAGAGCATGGAGGCGTAGTTTGTGGCGCAGCTCACTCCAGTAGTCTGGCAGTTGCCGCTGGTGCACGCTATGCCTATGGACACCTGGTCGTTCTGCATGTCCGGAGGGAGCGTGGCAGTTATTGTCATAGTTGTCTCAGTAACGAGTCCGGTGGCTGGAGTGCAAGAGCTCTGCCCGTTGGTGCAGGTGACTATAACGCTCTGCGGACCCTGCAGCGTCACCAGCGGAATGTCGTTTATCTGGAAGTTTGACTCGGTATAGGTGTCCTTCGTTGTTGTGTCGGTTGCCTTTATTGTGTAGGTGTGCCCTCCTCCAAGCTTGCATACTGTCTCGCTCAGGCTGGAGCATACTGTGTAGCTCGCGCTGCCAGGGCTGGTAACAGTTATTGGAGTTCCGAGTCCGCCCCCGCTTATCTGCAACTGCATTGAGTCTGTCGGCGCTTCAGAGCCTGTTGTCTGCACCGATATCGTGTCAGGCACGCCCCAGTTCCCAGGGTACATGTTGATCATCAGCTGCGGCGTTCCCTTGATGTATGCAGTTATGCATCCGCTGCCGCTCGTCGCGCCTGTGCATCCCTGGTTGCCCGTCACCGCGCCTATGCCCTGTCCGGGCTGCGTGATCAGCTGCGTGGCGCCGAGGCTCTCAAGGTACCTGAGCGGATTGGTGGTCGTGAACACCGGCGGATACATGTTATCTATGTAGTCCGCACCTCCGGCAGGGCTGTCGTTAAGGTACACGCATCCCTTGGTCGGGTCGGGCACAGCATGTCCCTGCGAATTCGTGAAGCAACTGAAGGGCTGCGCGCCGTCGAACAGCTTTGTGTAGTTCTCCACCCCGAACGTGCTGGTGAGCAGCTCATCGTATATTGGATCGGATACAGTGGTGCCGCCTATGAACGTGCCGCACCAGAAACCATTGCAGGACTTCGACTGCTTGAAGAGTACTGTTAGCGTGCTGTTGAGGCTTTCCGAAAATCCTGTCTGTGCGAGGCTGTCGTATTGCGCATTGAGCGCTGGGCCTACCGGCTTCCATGTGCTTGTGTACCACGGCTCCGTCGGGAGGTTTGTAGGGTTGAACATGCAGTCCTTGTTGTCAGCCGAGCAGAATGTGGTCGAGAGCGGGAAGGTGCCCACGCCGCTTGACACAGAAAGCACATACGTGCTTGTTAGCGTCATGCAGTAGGGTGATGAGGTGGCCGCGCAGCTCATTCCAGGGGCAGTATCTGGCACGGATCCTGCTCCCGTGTCTGTCCATGAGTAAGTGGGCACGAGGCTGGCGTATGAAGTGCTCAAGTAGTACGTGCCTGTCGGGGTCATGCAGTAGGTGTTGCTCGATGCCGCGCAGCTCATGCTCGTGCCAGCGCCTGGCACCACCCCCGCTCCGCTGTCTGTCCATGAATAGCTGCTTCCAAACCCTCCGCTGATAGTCAATTGGTATGTGCCCCTTGTTGTCATGCAGAAGTTGGAGACGCAGCTCACTCCTGTAGAGAATCCAGGGACGATCCCCGCCTGGCTGTCTGTCCATGAGTAGGTGTAGGTTTGGCACGTCAAGCCGCTGCACGTTTTCGTGAGCTCGTACGTGCCCGACGACGTGGCGCAGAAGAGAGGCGATGCCATGCAGCTTATGCCTCCCGCGCCTCCGGGGATTGGTCCCGAGTTTATGTTTTTCCAGGAGTACCTCGGAGAGGTGCTGAGCGTGTAGGTGCCTGCTGGCGTGACGCAGAACACCGTCGAGCTATATGAGACGCAGCTCATTCTGACCGCGCCTCCGGGAACTGCCCCGGCATTCGTGTTCGTCCACGAGTAGGCGCTGCCGCTCGAAGTTAGCACGTACGTGCCCGTGAGCGTCATGCAGTATATGCTGGTCTGCGCGGCGCAGCTCATCCCGACCCCGGCTCCGTGCGGTGCCCCGGCATTCGTGTTCGTCCACGAGTACACTTGGCTTGCGCCGTTGGACGTGGCCGTTATGTTTGCGGAAAGCACCCAGCCGTATGGCGGATAGACCTGCGATTGGCTTGCGAAGTACGTGCCGGTGGAGAGTGCGTAGTACTGTGACTCTCCCGCACTCACAGAGCTGCTGCCTACAGCGGAGCAGTACTCGCGTTCCCCGTTGCCTCCGCTGGGTGTTGTGCATCCAGCGTATGTAGGGTTGCACACGACCCCACCTGTGCTGGAGCACGTTATCGTCGGAGGCTGCGATGATGAGCTCTCAGGTATGCAGCTTGACGGGCCGTAAGACTGCCCTCCACCCGTCGGCGCCGGAGGAGTGTATGTTGCAGCGCAGCTCTGCGTGGTGAACATGTCGTTGAACAGGGTCGGGTTTATAGGCACGTTGTTGCCAGCGGGGTCGAGAACGCGGAGCACGAGTATGTCGAAATACGTGCCGCCGTTCTGCGACGGGCAGCTCCAGAAGGTCCAGCACCAACCCACTCCGCTTGAGGTGCTGAAGCCGATCCTTCCCTTCCAGTCGTCGAGCACGTAGATGTAGCCGTTTATGTTCTCAAGGCCGACCGCGTGGTGGAATGCGTTGCTGTCCATGTCGGTGCCGACCTCCACGTTGTTCGGGTTTACAGTGCTCGCCGCTAGGTTTAGCGATCCGCTGCTCCCGTCGAACTTGTATCCGTAGAGCCCGCCGTACTGCAGGTAATATGCTATGTTCAAAGAGGTCTGCAGAGCTCCGGCCTGGCTGCTTTGCGTGGTTGCTCCGAAGCCTGTGGCGAACGTCAGGTCGAGTCCCTGGTTCTCCTCCAGCTGTTTGTTCCTGGCTGAGAACTGGTATACTGTGCCTATGTTTTCGTTAGAAGCGTAGAGCCAGGTGCCGTCAGAGCTCACAGCGATTTCTGTCAGTACTGGCACGCCGCTCGTGGACGACCAGTCGCCAGTGGTGCTGCTTATCTGGCTCGGGGACGGTTGCGTCTGACCGTTGACCGCAGGTATTTTCATTATTCCGGCCCAGTCATAATCTCCAAAAATCTTGCTTACCTTGTGGTTGTAGTTGGCCAGATCCCCAGTTATGAACACGTCTCCCTGCGAATCCGCTGTTATGTTGATGGGCGAGAAGTAGTCTATCCCGGAACACTTGTTTCCGGAGCTGCAGCTCGTGGAACTGCTCGCCGTGCTCAGGTACTCGCCTATGAAAGTGCTGGTGCTCGATGATGTCGGACTGCCTAGGTCAATGCTCCTTATCAGGTACACGCTCGAGTTCTGCGCCTCGATCACATTCGCCCAGTACCCGTTCCAGTTGTTGTTCCAGTTCTGGAGGTTCGCGCCCTCCAGCGACGACTGGGAGCAGCCGGACTGCGTCGGATCGCAGCTCTGCTGAAGGTTGTACAACCCTTTGCTGCGCGCGTAAGCGTCGGGGCCGCTGGTGCTGAAGTAGCCCCTTGGTATGAGCCTGAAGACGCTGATGTAGTAGTCGCCATTCCCTCCGTTGCTCGGGTTTGAGTAGTTGAGCACGAAGATGTAGTCGTTGCTCACCTGCGCGATCGATATCGGGTCGTATATGTTCGGCTGGTAGAGGCCGAACTGCGACAGGTCCGTAGACGCCTGCGACTTCTGGCTTACTCCACTGCCCAGCAGGTTGCCCAAGTTGCCCAGCAACTTATCAAGGTTGCTTAGCAGGTTCTTCAGCGAACCGGGATTTAGCAGCGAGCCCGCGGGAACTGATGAGAGCTGTCCGCTGTAGTTCACGAAGAACACGCTTGGCGTGTCTATCGGCAGCATCTCTATCGAGTTTATCGGCGTGTTGTAGTTCCATGGCGAGAAGACGTCGTAGCTGTTGCTCATCTGCTGGCCGTCTAGCGCGGGCATGTTGTATCCGAGCGTTATGTACGGCAGTATCGGAGTCTGGAATGTGTTGAACGTGTACTTGTTTGCTCCGGGGTTGTTCGGGTCAGTCATCACGTTCACCTCGTTGAAGGGTATCTGCTCGTTCTTTATGCTTGTCAGAGTGGTCTTCTCGGTGTACGCGTAGCTGTACTGGCATACGTATGGCTCCACAGATGTGGTGGGGGAAGTGGTAGTAGAAGAGGTGCTTGTCGTGGTGCTAGTGGTGGAGGTGGCGACGGAAACGCAGGTGCCGAATTGGTGGCAGCCGCTCGAGGGCAGGTTACAGAGATCGCAGTTCGGCGCTCCCGTCTCTCCCCTTGTTCCGCTGCCTTTGCACGTCAGTCCCGAATCGCATGCAGGCAGGCAAAACGTGTCACCAACGGCGCACTGACCTCCAAGTCCAGTCAGGGAGAGCTGTGCGGCCGCTTTTCCAGTGTCGGATAGCAAGAGCGCAGTGGAATTTTTGCTTGCTGTCGTATTTTTCGTGGAGTTACTCGTGCCAGCAAGCGTAAGGTTTGAGTTTTTCTGTATCGAGTTGTCGGCTCCTGCAAGTACGCCGCCGGTGTCATCATCGGTGGTGGGGTTGGTGTACTCTGTGAACTTCGCAACTGGCGAGGCGGTCACAGTCTGCGAGTCGCCGATCGATGTCCCAGCGTTTAGGTTCGCGAAAGGCGCGCTCCATGTCCAGATGTCGTTCTGCGCAGCCGCAGGTATCGACTGGAAAACGTAGGAGTTGACGTTGAAGCTGCTTGCTATCGTCGCGCCTCCTGTGTCCAGCTCAGGAGAGTATGCAAGGTTGGTGAGCGCCAGGCTGCCTACCGGTGACACGCTAAGGGTGCCGACGCTTGCCGAGGCGAATTGCCCGTTCGGACCTACGGTCCAGCCTACCGAGACAGGCAGGTCTACTGTAGAGGTGAGCGGCGTAGTGCTGGCACGGCAGGCGTCGCCTCCGATCCACTGGAACTGGTGGTCTGCCGTGTAGGGATAGAACAGGGAGTTGTCCCCCGGGCTCACGTCACCGAGCATCGGAGCAAGCGGCTCAGGGCAGGTGAGGAACCAGCCCGAGTTGCCTATGTTGTACTGGTTGACGCTTTCAGCGGGGGAAAGAGTAGAGGGTATCGGGGTAGTTGAAAACGACTGGAACTGGTAGTTTGTGTTCTGCTGGTACTGCGTTGTTATCTGCACGCAGAGGTTGCAGGTTGTTGCGCATGAACTCGAGGTGCAGGTGTACGCATAGCTGCTGGAGCACGAGGCGGTGCTGTACCCCGAAGCTGGGCATGCGACTCCGCATACGTTATTGCAGCCAACAAGGGTGGACTGCGCGTATGATGAAATTGAGAAAAGAGAAACTGCCAAGATGAAGATAAGAAGGGTGTTATTCGCAGCGGCGCCCATGCAAGTTCTATAATTAGACATATATAAGTTATAAATAAGGGACGGAACGGATTAGCTTTCGACCACCTGCTCGTATACCTTTCCCGCATCGTCTCCGGAGAACTCCCTCAGCACCTTCTCGCGCAGCCCCATCGCCCTGTTTTCGTACCTCTTGCTGTTCGCGAGTATCTTGTTGAGCATCGAGCCGAGCCGGTCCTCTCCGGTTTCCAGGCACATGCTCTTCACCTCTTCTGGAAGCGAGCTGGTGTTTGCGACTACTACAGGCACGCCCAGCGCCAGCGCCTCAACAGTGACGAGCGAGAGGCCCTCGCGCGCCGATGGCATAATCAAGGCCCTTGACTCCAGGAAGCTCCTGTAGTGCTGCTCGGTGGGGAGCGAATGTTTGAACGTGACCTGGCCCGGGGCCACCTCGCTGGCGAGCCTGACCAGCTTCTCCTCATCCGGTCCCGTGCCTATGACTAGCAGCTTCGCCTTTGTCTTCGCTATCGCAGAGATTGCGAGCTCGACCCTCTTGTGGCCCACAAGCCTGCTTGCCACAAGGAACTGGTCTTTCTTCCTGTACCTGATCCTAGAATACCTCCGCATCTCCTCTGTGTCAACGGCTACGGGAAACACGATTATCTTGTCAGGATCGGCGCCCAGCTCACTGATAAGCAGCCTCTTGGTCGTGCTCGAGTTCGCTATGTGCACATCCGCCATGCGCGCGCTTATCCATTCCACGAAGTAGCCGAGTATGCCGAGACCGCTGAGGTATCTCTTCCAGAAGCCGGCGCTCCAGACCTCGTGCCAGGTTATGGCGAACCTCGCCCCGCGTATCTTCGAGTAGAAGAAGAGCGGAAAGAGGTGCAGGAACGGGAAGTTGTCGGCGTCGACGGCATCGAACCTGTAGGGCAGTATCTTCCAGAACAGCTGCGCGCTGAAGATCAGGGGCATGCGTATGCTCCTGCGCTTGCTGCCCCCGCGGTACATTCCCTCCCAGCCCAGGGCCTCGCCGACGCTGTGGTACCTTATCCCCTTGTACGTGAACACGTGCCCTGGCATGTTCTTCCTGTGCATCGTGAAGCAGTGCACCTCGTGGCCCTCCTCCGCGAGCTTCCTCATTATTATGTATCTCCTCTTCTCAATGCCACCGTTGAACCAGGGATAGGCGCTGTCCGAGGCGAATGCTATGCGCATGCAAACGATAAGCATGTGCATGCAAAGTTAAAAAAGAATCCCTGCCGCGCTTCTCTTGCTCCTGTCTAGCCATGGGGACAAGTTTAAAAACTTTTCAGTTCTCTTTGGATTCGTGATGTAATGGCAAAAGCACAGCAGAACATGACGGCCTTCATCCTGGAACTGATAGGGAGCCTCGCCTTCCTATACGTGGTGTTCGGGGGTGGCCTAGCTGGCTCGCCGTCCGGCACTTTCGCCGGAGCAGGAGCTTTCTTCACGCCTCTCTTCTTGGGAGCAGCGGTGATAGCTTCTGTGGCGCTCTTCTTCGCTAGCTTCGGAAACCTTTCGGGCATGGCAGGCCCTAGATTGAGCCTGATGGGAATGGGCGACTCAGCACTGGCAGCGCTGACCCTGACCGCTTTCACGTGGTCATGGAGCGGCGGACAGAGTGTTTACCTCTGGGCTACGCTGATCGGCTTCATACTCAGCTTCCTGGGAGCGGCCTACGGCGGCAAGAAGTAAGGAAAGGCATTGTTTTTGTTTCCCTTTCCTTTTTCCTTTTTTCGTTACTTCCAGTAATACATAAACGATAGTCGAACCTGGCATCGTCGCAGCCAGGCGCGTCTTCGTCTTTTGTCAAACCATTGACGTAGGTATGGAATAAGTTTAAAAAGTTTGGCTAACAGTTAGTTTCAAGTGAATTGTATGGCAAGAGCACAACAGAACTGGGGTGCCTTCGTCCTGCAGCTCATAGGGAGCCTTGTCTTCCTTGGAGTTGTGTTCGCGGGCCTCGCTGGTTCGGCACCAAGCGGCGGAGTATTCGCCGGAAGCGGATCATTCTGGGCGCCAGTATTCGTGGGCGCTGCGGTGATAGCTTCTGTAGCGCTATTCTTCGCAAGCTTCGGACAGATAACTGGATGGAGCGGACCTCAGATGAGCCTGATGGGCCTGGAGACGGCTGCAGTGGCCGGACTCACGCTATCGGCGCTTACTTGGGGCAACTCGACCTGGCTGTGGGCCAGCGTCCTGGGCTTCGTCCTGACCTTCCTCGGATCCGCGATGAGCGGAAAGAGGATGTAAGAAGGAAAGAGCTTTCTTTTGTTTTTCTTTCCTTTTTCTTTTTTTATTTCTAGCGTGCAGCGCGAGCCGCGTGCTGACCATTCCAAGGCTCGACGGCAAGCCTTTTATAACTTAAGCGCCAGATAATGCTGGGTAAATGGCATGGTGAAGACAACTATAAATCTTGATACTGAAGTATATAGAGAACTCTTCAAGGAGGCCATAAAGAAGTACGGCACCACGAAGGCGCTTTCGAAACTGATAAACGAGAAACTGAAAGGCGTGATAAAAAAAGGAAGAAGCAGCGGAAGCATAGTTGAGAGGAGCGCGGGCACATGGACAGGGAAGGAGACAGGCCTTCAGTACACAAGGCGCATAAGGAGAGAGATGGAAAAAAGAGTTAAAGAAATACTGCATGAAGAGTGAGTGAAATGAGCGAAGCAGTGTTCGATACAAACATACTGGTCGACCACCTTAACAATTCCAAGGAGGCCACGGCGCTGGTCAAGCAGGTCGAAGACGGGCTTCTTTCCGGATACGTTTCCACAATAACGCTCGCGGAGCTCTTCTCAGGCAAAGAAGCAGACGATCCTGTAAAAAGGAAGATCTGGAGCGATCTTCTGGACCTTTTCACAAAAATCGAAGTGAGCGAAGATATTGCAAAGTCCGCTGGAGAGATGAGGAGGCGGCACAGGGTAAATCTGGCAGATGCCCTCATAGCCGCTACAGCATCAAGCTTGCGTTGCAAACTATTTACGCAGAACATCAGGGATTTCGAAGGCATAGTAGAGATAACGGCAGAGAAGCCATACTAATCCCTTCATGCGTTCTTTCGCGGGAACCTTGCTAGTGCCGTCGCCACGGTCGAGTTGCTCTCGTTGTACACTATCTGGTACACCTTCGTGTCCTGGTTGATGTATACGAGGCGCAGGCCGGCGACGTTGTTGTTCCACAGGCACGCCTGGGAGTTGCAGTGGAAGAGGAACTTGACCATGTTGCTGTCCGCCAGCGAGGTGCCCAGCATGTACGCGGAGGTTATGTTGACGTAGAGGTTGGGGGCGGGGATGGGAGAGTAGCTTATGAGGAATGTCTGGTTGTTCGTGACGTTGAATGCAGTCTGCTTGACTATCGACCAGTTGCCCGTGACTACGTTGTAGAAGGCGACGTATCCGAAAGGCTGTATGCCCTGGCTGAACTTCAGGTAGCTTGCTATCGTGTGTCCGCCGGTGCTGTTGCTTATTATCGTATCCTCCTCGAGGCCGCTTCCGAAGAACTGGAAGAGCTGCGTAGTGGCGTTTACCCTCTCGTTGAGGCTGCTGAACGGGTTGTATCCGTAGCCGTTGTTGGTGCTCACGTTTATCCCCGATTCAGTGAATATGCCTCCTGTCTCGACCATCCACGACTGCCTCACTACGAGGTAGTTGGGCGCGCCGGTTATGTTGGCGAGCAGGAAGGCGGGATCCGGACTGGAGTTGTAGAGCCACGCTGCGAACGGGTTCGCCTTTATGGCGTACTGCGAGCCGACGCTGTCCGTGACGCTTGTCAGGTTCGCCACGCCCTCCACCACTGAGCCGTCGGGCCACAGAGTGAGCACAACGCTGTTCGAGGGCGTGTTGTTCTTCATCCACGCCATCGCCTGCAGGAACTGAGGGTTTATCTGGTCCGCTGGCGCGAGCCCGCTGATGTAGCCGAGGTCCGTCTGCACCACGAAGACCAGGAGCAGGGCGAGAAGCACGAACGATGCGTGATAGGCGTTGATCCACTTGCTGAAGAAGTAGTTGTCCTTGTAGTTCTTGACCAGAAGGACCAGCCAGTATATAGTGAAAGCGCTGAAGATCGACATCGGCACCGAGACTAGGGAGTTGAACCTTATCGCGTTCATCTGCAGATAGGCTGTGAGCGCGAAGTAGGAGATGAGTATGAGCAGTGTCTCGTCGAACTCGAAGTGCCAGCGCGCGTGGCCGCTCATCATGCCACTGTCCCCTCCCTCTATATGCATGAAGAAGTAGGGCACGAAGAGCGCGAGAAGCGCAAACCAGAAGAGCACCACGTACTTCTGCACAAGCGCAGCGAGAATCATCACCAGGCTCATCGGGTTGGTGAAGTTCTGGAAGTTGAAGCTCGCGAAGAGGAACTGGTACGTAGGCAGCTGCAGCTCCTCTATGGTGGACGAGAATGCGGTTGATATGTCAAAGCCAGTCGTCACGAAGACATCGTTGACAAAACTGGGTATCAGCACGTAGATCAGAACAAAGATCACGGCTATCGCAGCCAGGGCAAGAGCAAACCGTCTCACAGGGGCGTGCAGGTATGCGATGTGCTCCACCCTTCCCTTGCCAAGATAGTCGGCGGCGAACCAGCCGATTGCCATCGGAATGAACAGCAGGAAGAAGTGTATGCCGGTGAACGTCTGGTCAGACGCTATCCACAGGAAGTACTTGAACAGCGTAACAAGCACGTACCATATCAGCAGCGCGCCGAGCATGTATTTGCCATTGTCCAGAAGCTCCTTCTTCTCAAAGGTGAAACCGAGTACGACGACAAGCACAAACGCGAATATGAATATGGCAGTTGCGAAAGGCGCGCCGTTCCACACCAGGTTGCAGAGGGCGAGAAGAACAGCGGCGAGCGACATGTACTCCAGCTTCCTGCGCCCGCTTCCGGCTTTGAACATCGCGACAGTCACTATCAGCGCAGCTATGAAGAAAGTGGTTACGAAGCTGTCGCCCCTGTATATGAGCGCGCTGGTCCTTGCGGCGTTGCCCATGTTGAGAGCTATCAGCGCCATGACGAGGAGCCCGAAGAACCTGTCCTTGCTCCAGCCCCTTGCAAGGAAGTACGCGAGCGCTACATCTAGAATTCCAAAAAGCACCGGTATGGTGCGCTGTATGTCATAGTAGCCTATTCCTGCGAATTGCAGGAAGAAGTAGGGTATGAGCGTGACCCAGTAGAGGCCGAAAGGCTCATGGTGCGGCACTGTCGGGCCGCAGATGTTGGCGCTGAAGCTGTTGCACTGCGGCGGCCATCCCGATATTCCGAGGTTCTGCGGCAGCGAGAAGCCGTTGTTCACGGCCGCCCTGATCATGGAGTAATGGAAGTAGCCATCGGGCTCGTAGAAGCCGTAGAAAGAGAGGAGGGGCGTGCGGAAGTAGACGGTAGCTACTATTATTGCCAGGATTGCAATCCAGAAGATGTACAGTGCGCGTTTTCTATCAACTTCCAGCCTAGCGTCTCCAGTCCCACTTGTGTTTTCTGAATTAGCCTCCAACAGAACCCTCTCTGACGTGTGAAAAGGTTAGGCATGGCAGATTTATATGCCTAGACTCTTGCCTGTAACCTCAGCACAGGCAGATCTAAAATTTCAGAAGGATAACTTTCAGAGATAGACGCAAACTATTTATATGACCAAAACAGTAGTCATCTAGAGAACCCGTAGCGGCTGGAAAGATGCTTAAAACAGCAGTCATAATAGCTGGAGGAGAGGGCTCGAGGCTCGCCCCGCTCACTGTTGACAGACCCAAGACCTTGGTGGAGGTTAACGGCAAACCTATACTGTACTGGGTACTTCGCTGGCTTAAGAAAGGCGGAATAAAAAACGTTGTAATTGGAGTAGCGTACAAGAAAGATAAGATATTCGATTACATGAACGCGAACCAAAACTTCGGCTTCAATGTCAAGTTTAGCGAACACACATTGGAAGGCGGCACAGCTCAGGCGTTCAAGCTCGCAATCACGAGGCACGTAAAAGATGATGATTTTCTTGCGATGAACGCAGACGAGCTCACAAACCTCGACATAAGCAAGCTCTACCAGACGCACAGGGAGAAGGAAGGCACCGTGGCGACGCTCTCGCTCGCACCGTTTTATTCAAAATTTAGCGTTGTAACCTTCGATGAAGACAAAACCGCAACAGGATTCACGTATGGGGCGCGCGTGAAGGACGTTTTTGTCAGTGATGGAATCTATATCTTCAGCTCCAAGATACTCGACTACCTTCCTGACACTGGATCTATAGAGACTGCGGTGTTCCATAAACTCGCGGGCACCGGAAAGATAAGAGTCCATCAAATGGCCGACGGTGAGGAGTGGTACAGCATAAACACCATCAAGGAACTGAAAGAAGTCGAGAGCATGAAGCCAAAATGGCTCATGGACTAGGAGGCATACTCCCTGTCAAAACTGGCCCAGGTGAATCTTTTCTTGTTCTCAAGCAGCACTTTTGGTACCTCTTTCTTGTTCAGCCTATGCAACGCGCTCCCTCTCCAAACATACTTGTAAGCGTTGTTGTACGATATGACGTTACCCCTCTTCAGAACTTCCACCATGCCTTTGTTCAGTGCGTGGCCGCTGTTAGCGACCCTTTCTATGTCTTCCCGCCACTTGATCATGAGTGATTTTGGGTTTCGGGCGTATCCAGTGTGCCATACAGTGAAATGTTTCGCCCTCGAGGCATCGCAAAGCCCGGCGTATATTCTGTAGGAAAGAGGAGTATGCACCACATACTTCTTTGCCGCTACTTTTTTCACTTTAGGCGCCGCATTGAACATCAGCCTCTGAACCTCCTCTACGGCCAGGCCAGCAAGTCGCGCAGGAGACATCTTAGCGAAATAGGGCGGTTCAACGTCACCTCCGTCCTTGATCACGCGTCTGTTCCCATAGTGTATTCTCCATTGATAGACAGGAAAGCCGGTCGTTGTGAGTTCTGTTTCAAGGTTGCCGTAGAACTGGCGTATCTTTGCCGCATACGCATAGCGTTTGTCCAACTCTTCCGGGTTTATTCTCTTTGTCAAGAACTCGTCCACTGGCATGAGCACCTTCCAGTCCGTGTTCAGCTCCTTCTGTGCAACCATCAGCGGATCTACGTAGTACCTGTAGGTGCCGTGTACATTCGGATCGTCTTCAATGTGCGTTATCCTGACGTTCTTCCCGTACTTGAAGTCAAACCTGTCGCAATGGGTAGCGATCGAGATCTCGTCAAAGAGTTTCTCGCTGTGCTTTACCCAGAGATCTACTGGAAAATCGTTGCCGCGCCAGTTCTTTCCCACAAAAACATAAACTCCTATCGTTTCGATTTTATCATCTAGATCTTGCTCTTGTCTATGACTCTTACCGAGGGTATGGCAACTATAAATCTCCCACCATCCACCAAGTACTGCTTCTCTTGCTGCACCAGCTCTTTCAAGAAGTGATACGGCAGAATAAACAGGTAATCGGGACGGCTTCGCCTGTATTCGTCTATCGGTATGATTGGAATTCCCGTGCCGACTATGTACTTGCCCCACTTGTCTTTGTTCATGTCAGTCGCAGCAGCAATGAGTTTGTTGTCGATGCCACAGAATTGAAGCACGACAAGACCCCTTGTTGAGGCGCCATATATGAATATTTTTTTTCCCCCAGCGACTTCCTTCTTCAGCAGCGATGTGAGCTCTGTTTTTATTTTCTTTATTCTTTCCGCAAATTTCAGGTAGCTGTTTGCGCTGTCCAATCCCAACCTGGTTTCCGATTCCTTCAGTTCCGCGACCCGTTTCTCGGCGCCATCAAAAACTTTCGTCTTTGAGTTATTGTTCCTGACGTAGATCCTGAAGCTGCCGCCGTTCACGTCGTTCAGTTCAACGTCGAACGCCTCCATGTCATGCCTTGCAAGCAGCCTGTTTAAGCTCAAGAACGAGTAGTATTCGAGGTGCTCGTGGCTTATGTTGTCAAATGTGTTGTTTTCCAGCATCAGGCCCAGATAATTCATCTGGATTATCCAGACACCGTCCTTGTCCAGGCATTTTTTGATGTCCTCCACGAAGCCGTTTGGGTCGTCAAGGTCGTAGAACATGGCAATCGCAGTTATCACCTTTGCCCTCTTTCCTGGGAAATTTTTCGCAAATGCGCTATGGCTGAAATAGTCATGTATGACCGTCGTGTTCGGATCCGTTGCTCCCGCCTCCCACAGATTTGAAGGCTCAAAGCCCACCTTGGTCACTTCCGGTTTGTAGCTCTTAAGCAGCGTGCCGTCGTTGGAGCCTATGTCGATTACAATGTCGCCCTTTTTGAGCTCTACAAGTTTTTCTGCCTTATTTACGATATCGGCAAGCGCCACGCGCATCATGGAGCTGATTCCAGACCTGTACCAGTACTTCCTGTAAAGCAGATCTCTGCTGAAGGTGTGCTTCAACTGCAGCAGTCCGCAGCCGCCCTTCGCCGCATCGCAGAGCACAAGGTCCAGAGGCCCACTGTTAGCTTTCTCATTGGGGTCTTCCACGAAGTTTACCATGTACTGCTCTCCCAGTGAGAGAATGTCAGTCAGATTGCCAGAACCGCAACTTCTGCATCTCTCGACTTTCACAAAATCCATCAAAATTACCTACAATCAAGCATATCCGCTCTCCAAGAATCTTAGGAGATACGTGAAACCGTCATCAAGCCTTGTTGGCTCTTTGGTCTTCTTCAGATAATCTATCGTTATCTCATCAAGACTTTTAACCCTGTGCGTCTGGGCCTCTCTTGCCTGATATGTATCCGTCGATACCACGGGCACTCCCAGCTGCATGCAGAATCTCATGCTTCCGGATATGTTGCGCGCATCATCCTGAGCGAATATTATGTGTGTGCATGCGCTCAGCTCGCTCAGCGTTCGAGCATCATCATAGCTGTCCACTATCCTTATCTTAGCAGATTCGTACCTCTTCAGTTCTTCCATGACCTCCAGACTTTCCTTCTTTGCCTTTTCGTTCACGTTTGTCGCGCTCACAACCAAGACCGCTTTCACCCCCAATCTTTTCGCCAGCTCGCATATCTTATCGAAATGCTTGATTCTGAATGCAAAGCCAAAGGCGCCCAGGCACAATCCAGCTTTTCCCTTTTTCTTGTATCTCATCTTCGGATAGGCTATGTGCGGCATTATTGTGTATTTTTTGAAGTACGCTCCCCCAAATTCGTTGTTGTATACTAGGAGAGGATATTCCTCCAGCGCAGACATGTCCTTCTCAGCTTTTTTGAACCTCCTGACGCTTCCAACCGGGTCACGCCAGAGGGCCGAGCCCGGGCCTATGATCCTAAATATGTTATTGAAAATTACCTTCTTGTTAGCCGGATAGGAGAATGTCTCCATGACCGTGTTCTTGTTCTTCGGCAGGCTTTTGAATACTGTATCGTCATATGGTGCCACGGTCGGCAGGTGCTTGTTTTTGATCTTTTCCTCGCTCTTGTATAAATGAGGTTTTACTCCAACCTGCCTGAATTTTTCGGCAAGCGCGTAGGAATACTTGCTTAGACCGTCGACCTTGTCCAGATACGGATATAGTATGTTTACTTCCTTTATTTTCTTGAGCTTTGCCGGCTTCTTAAGCACGAACGCAAGCAGTATAAAAGAAAAGCCCTTTTTCAGCCTCTTGTTGTAAACTAGTGCCGTGCGCTGCTCGGGAAAGCCGCTCTTCGCGTAGAGCCCAAACCCTATTGACTTTGCATAGCCTATTATCGATTTGACTTCCTGCCTGTCGAAGATGTGCCAACCAACGCCGTATTTCGTATCGCCCCTCGTGTCTATGTGTCCCTCGCTGTAGTCTGTGGAAAACATAAGAATGCCGCCGTCTTTCAACACTCTTTTGGCTTCCCTCAGAAATGCCTTGGCCTGCTCCATTCCGTTCCCGTGCTCTATGGTGCTTATGGATATGAGCGCATCGAACATGTTGCTCGGCAGGTGCGTATCGACCATGGAGCCGTACATGTATTTTATTCGCCAGTAGTATGGCATGTCTGTTATGTTTTTGTCCAGGTCCATTCCGTAGAGGTGCTTGTAGCCAAGTTCAGAAAGATACCACAAAGAAGGGTCATTGGATGCGCCACAGTTCAGTATGAAGCTGTCTCGATCTAGATTCTTTTCAGCAAGCTCTATCGCCGTTTTGTAGTCAAGAGATTTTAATGGGTCTCTCTGGAGTTTCGACACCTCAGGAAACTTTTCTTTCAGATAGGAGTATGCCTTTTCAACCTCGTTCTGGTCGTCAACAATTTTTATCATTACCAATTACCTGCGGTCGTATCTGCGTACAAAAGCCTTCGGATCATAAAATTCGTCTATGTGCTCCGCTATTTTTTCATCGGACCAATTCCACCATTTTATTCTGCAAAGCGAATCTCGAGTTTTTTTATCAAATCTCCATTTCAGCAGTTTTGCTGGGGATCCTCCAACCACCGCGTAGGGAGGAACACTTTCCCTGACAAAAGACCTTGCCGCCACCACCGCTCCGTCCCCGATATTGGCGTTCCCTCTTATGATGACATCCATGCCGATCCAAACATCGTTGCCTATCTTTATCGATCCGTAGTTTTCATCCTTGTATTTTTTGTAGTGTCGCAGCGCATGCTCTACGTGCGACCCTTTCACAAAAAGGCCGCTCATGTTGTTGGATACGTACTTTGGCGTGTGCCCGCTCGAAAGCCATATCTCAAGGTCGCTTGCGATTTGAGTGTAAGAGCCAATCTCTACGCTGTGCTTGTACAGCGAAGTGTGTCTGAGATTTATCACTGAAAAGGAGGTGGAGTGCCTGCCTATCTTTATTTGCATGTCCTTGCTCGGAAGTTCACTGAAGGCCACGTCGGAATATGGCTGGATCGCCCTATACCTTTTCCTCAGCGCCCAGTCTGAAAGCCTCGGAGATATCTTGTAAGCGAGCAATCCAACATCAATCATATATTTCCCTGATTCTTATGACTCATCTCATGTTAAGATTTTAATTCCAATCTTCTAAGCTTTTCGTTAGGTTTTCCTGGAGTTTAGCCACGTATGCATCTCGCTAATGGTTTTTTTGATAATCTGCCTATAATTGTAGGCGGGCAACTTTAACTCTCTAAGCTTTTCGGTTGTGTAATAAGCTTCATCAATATACCGCGTTCCTTTTGATGGTTCGCACGTAACCCCAAACTCCCCAAGCAGGTCGCTTGCTATCGCAAATCTTGTTTTCTTCTCATCAGCTACAACAGGTATTGTCTGTCCCCAGAGCTTGTCGTTCTCCTGAGACCTGCTTATTATTTCAGGTATGCTGCCCAGATAGGTTATCTGGGTCAGAGCGGAGTTGTCGAAGGTAAGCCTGCTTTTTTCAGCCACGCTCCTCAAAATCCGGTTGTAATATTTTTCTGCCGTTGTATTGGGGCTCTGTCCTATTGTGAGCGCCCCGCGCAGCACTATGAAGCCAGCCTTGGTTCCGGCCACGTATCCTTCAGCCTCAAGTTTTGTTTTGCCGTATACATCTGATGCCTTTCCTGCCATAATCGTTGACATGTATATGATTCTTGCACCTATCTCATTTGCAGTCTCCACAATCCGTCTTGTGGCGTCGACGTTTATCTCATGCGCCAGTTTACTGTTTTCCGCGCACTGCCCGAGAGGTAGGCCGGCGATATGCACTATCACCTCGGGTTTTTCCTTGGAGATGATAGCTTTAATTTCTGAAGAGTTCGAAAGGTCAAGCTTTTTTTGCTCTTTGAAGAGCCGATTGCTATGGTATGTGCCCAGCACATCAAATTCTTCCCGAAGAGCCCGGTACACTCTGGCACCAACGTAACTGCTAGCTCCAGTTATCAAAAATCTCATAATCGAAACCGAAATTGTCGAGATTTCTCGATGCAAGAGACATATACGCTATTAGTTTATATATTAAAGCGCAATCACATTATTGTCTATAATCGGGGGTAACTTAATGGCTGAAAAGAACGTACTAATGACTGGCAACAGGGGCTACATTGGCAGGATAATGGCCGACCTGTTTCTCCGTTCAGGCTATAACGTTAGCGGTATAGACGCGGGATATTTCGGCACTAACGGCTTCGCCAAGTCCATGAACCTCAGAAACCCGAAAGTCCAATTGAAGATGGATTTCAGGGATTTCACAGACTTCAAGGGCATGGACGCAGTAGTTCATCTGGCAGGCCTTCCGAACGATTGGGCCGCAGACCTCAACCCAAAGATGGCCGAAGAGCTAAATAGCAAGGCAACAATTGATCTTGCCTTGCGTGCAAAAGCCGCCGGGGTAAAAAGATTTATATTCGCATCTTCCTGTTCTGTCTTTGGAGCAAACGGCGACAAGCTGATAAGTGAGGAAAGCAAACCCGCCCCAGTGACTCCCTATGGTTTCTCTAAGCTTCACGCAGAGGAAGGCCTGCTCAAGCTCAACGATGACTCCTTCACGGTGACGTGCATGAGGAATGCCACATGCTATGGCGTTTCCCCAAGGATGAGATTCGACATGGTGCTGAACAATCTCGTCGCATACGCCTTCGTCGAAGGGAAAGTGAAGGTTCTCAGCGACGGAACTGCGTGGCGGCCAATAGTCCACATACGTGACGTCTCCGTCGCATTCTTAAAGGCTCTAGAAGCTGACAGAGAAGTTGTTTCCGGGCAGGTTTTTGCCGTAGGTGGATACAACTACACGGTGAGTGACATAGCAAAAATAGCAAAGGCCGCGGTCCCGGGCTCAATGATAGAATTCAACCCGCAGGGCCAAAAGGATCCCAGATCCTATAACGTCGATTTCACAAAAATTAAAAAAGCACTTGATTTTAGTTGTGAGTGGACGCCGGAAAAAGGCGCGAAGGAGCTGTACGAGGCATACAGAGAATACGGCCTTAACAAAGAATCTTTCCAGCAAAGGGAGTTCTGGGCAGGAAAGCAGCTAGAGTACTTGATAAAGAACAAATTCGTCAATGACAAGCTGTATCTTAACTCAACTTTCGTGGATTAGCCTCAGACCAGAGTCGCCTGACACAAACTTTTATACCTTGTAGGAGGTGTATTAGCACTATGGTTGCAGGGTCAGGGATAAGAGTGAAGAGCATAGAGAGTGTTTTGTTTGGATGCTAGTGCAGGGATAGCAAGTGAACCAGGACCAAGATCCTATTCCGTGGGCAGTACTGCAACTCATGTCGCGAGCTCTCTAGTTTTCAGCAAAGTAGGCTCAATGCTGATTTCCGCTCTGGCGTTCATAATAGTGGCGAGGTTGCTCGGACCGTCGTCCTACGGATTGTACGTTGTCGCTCTCGCCATAGCGGGAGTTTTCGGAGCGCTGAGCGACTTTGGCGTGGGCCAGTCGTTCAACAAATTCATTGCCGAGTACCACATAAGAAAAGAGAAAAGAAAGATAGAGGAGCTGCTCTCCGATGGCCTGACTGTGCTGGTCATAATAAGCGCAGCGCTGACCATCCTGGCGTTCCTGCTGAGCGGCCTGGCCGCACATTATGTCGGAGGCGGAACCCAAACAGTGGTTGCAATAGAAGTGGCTTCGCTGCTCGTGTTTCTGACAATGGTCTTCAGCGCGATGTACCATGCGCTTGCAGGCTTCGGGATGGGGAAGGACATAGCAATAGTCACCTTCTCGCAGGTCGGGGTTCAGGGCGGGGTCAGTGTGCTCCTCGCGTTTCTCGGCTTTGGTGCGCTTGCGCCGCTTCTTGGTTTCGAAGCCGGAAACACTCTCGGGATTCTGCTTTCTCTGGCTGTAATCTACTCCAAAAACCATCTTTCCTTCAGGAGACCTTCAGTTGAAAGGATAAGGAAGCTGCTAGGCTTTGCGCTGCCTCTTGCCGGCTCTAATCTCATGGTCTCATTTACATACTATGTACCGCCCGTTGTGCTTGGAATTTTTGCTGCAACAGCGGTCGTCGGCAACTTCGGTGTGGCGATGCGCCTCAACAACTTCATAGGCGTAGCAACAGAGTCGATAAGCATGGCGATACTGCCGATGTTCTCCGCTGTGGTCTCGATCAGGGCGCTCAGGAGGAAGCTGAGCAGCACGTACAACAACGTGATGTACATCATATTCATACTGCTCGCACCCGCCCTCGCGTACATAGCAGTGCTGGCTAAGCAGATATCATTCATACTTGTCGGCGCCACCTACTCGCTGGCGCCCATGTACCTGGGAATAATGAGCGCCTTCCTGATATTCGGAATCTTCGGCTACTACACCTCTCTTCTGCTTATCGGCGCAGGAAAAGTGAAGAGCGTCTTTGCGTACAATACAATAATAGCCTTGGTTCAGGTGATATCGATTATAGCGCTGATACCTACGTTGAAGGGCATCGGCGCGGTGCTTGCTCTCTTCGTGATAAATCCGCTCGCCACAGCCGCCATATTCGTTTACGGCGTAAGGAAGCTGCTCAAGATCAGGACAAACCTAATCGCGCTTCTTAAGGTGGTCGTCGCTACCGCCATCAGCATGCTTTTCCTGGTGCCTGTTCTGTTGCTGCTGCAGAACATGTATGAGCTCACTCTGCTCGTCTCGGCCGCTGTAATAATCCTGGTGTATCCGGCAGTGCTCGCCTACATGAAACTGCTCAGCAAGAAAGAGGTCGACACGCTGAGGGGCGTTACCGCAGACATACCGCTGATAAGCAAAGCAGTTATTCTGCTCACTTCCTACGCATCTTTCTTCATCAGGTAGCAGTCAAAACTCTGAAAACAGGCACTGCAGGCTACTCTATTAAGCTTTATTTTTCCAAACTCTACTCGTACATCATGAAGGATTCAGGAGCAGGAAAGCTGCACTACGCCAGGTTCGCGACAAGATGGAAGAGCATAGCGGAGCTCAGAGGGGAGAGAGCAACGCTCATACTGTCGCCGCATCTTGATGACATCTTCCTGTCACTTTATGCCACGATTGTATCGGGCCGATTGGGGAAGAATCTCATCGGCGTCAACTTTTTCACCTCCAGCGACAGCACGGTCAGCACAAGCGTCAAAACTACATTTGCTACAATAGCCAAAACGAGCATGCTAAGAATGAGGGAGGAGCTGGCGTTCTCGGAAACGCTCTTCCTGCAGGGCATAAACTACCTGCCCGTATTCATGGGGCTCAAGGACGCGTCGATAGAGAAATACTACAGGTTCATCGCCGGCGGGGCAATCGGCAGGCTCTCCGCTGGCGGAGTGAAATCAGTTGCGCTAAAGCTGTACGACAGAATGGTGTCAGGCTATGCGGAAGAGCTGCAGGCAGGCAAAGCAATGGCGCCGCTGCTCAGGCAGTTCAAGAGCAACATAAAGAGCATACTCGTGCCCATGGGTGTCGGAACGCACGTCGACCACGGAGTCATAGCCCGCATGGCAAGAGAACTGTCCGGAGCTGCAAAGATAGGTCTGTATGCAGAAATACCCTATGTTTACCTAAGCGGAAACCTGAGCATTGAGAAACTGCGAAGGAAGCTCCCGAGCGGATTTTCGAGGTCGATGGTCACGCCATTTGACCCTGTGGAGAAGGACAGGACGATGAAGAAGATATACAGCAGCCAGTATGAGAAGAGGATGAAAGAAGCCATATTCGCCGCGAGCAAGAATCTGGGCGAAGTAATCTTCTGGGAAAGCTAGTAGTACGGGCAGTGAGCATATGCGAAGAAGAATTGCGGTTACTGGGGCAAGCGGGTTTGTCGGCAGTCATGCATGCCCGCGACTCAGGAGAGAGGGGTTTGAGGTACTGGAAATAAGCAGGCACAATGGAATAGACATAATGGAATCCTCCTTGGAGGGAAAAATAGAACCATTCCGCCCCGACATCGTCCTGCACCTGGCGATTGCGGATGGATCTCCGTTCGACACCAACACCCGGGGCACCTTGAACGTGGCGCATGCCGCAAGGCGACTGGGAGTTAAGCAATTCATCTACATGAGCACTAGCAGTGTATACGGCGAGGCGCGCTACCTGCCTGTAGATGAAAAGCATCCCGCAGTCCCGATAACCGACTACGGCAGATCCAAACTGGTAGGAGAGCGCAATTCCCTCAAGGTTTTTCCAAACGCGCTTATACTGAGGCTCTTCAATCCTTATGGGAAGGGCAGGACTTATTTCCGCAAGTATCCGCTTCTCCCCCCGCTCATGGCGGGCTCTCCTGACAGAATCGAAGACTACGTCTACATCGATGACGTCGTGGACGCGATAGTCATGGGAGCGAAGAAAGGATGGAAGGGAGTGCTCAACCTGGCAAGCGGCGAGGGGACCACCTCCGCAGAATTCGCGCGGCTCATGTTCGGAGACAGGACCAAGCCCATCTTCATCAAAAACGTTGACGCCGAGAGAATGGTCGCAGACATCAGGAAGATAAAGAAGCTCGGCTGGAGGCCCAAGACAAAACTGAAGGAAGGAGTGGCCAAGATGATGAAAGATATAGGCTTCCGCGGCTAGCCAGCTATTCTCTGCGCACCGTAGCGATCTTCGCCCTTTCCTCGTTTATTTTCGCAACCTCGTTTCTCATGCCCTGATTGTAAAAGGACACAAAGGGACCAGGAACGTCAAGCCATTCATCAAAGGCGCAGTCTTCTACAGCCACAAAATAATGGCTTGTCATGGGCGGCATCTCCAGTATCTGGTCCTTCGTCTGGATCACTTCCCTGCGCGATCCGTCCGGGTCTTCAATCACCCATTTCCCGCTACCGTGCTTCATCTTCGCGTACGAAACAGCCTCGTGATAGTCACCGCCTCTCGCCCAGCCGGCATTTGTGCGAATGTCGTGTAGGAGATAATCCCCAATCCTGTACTCGTATACCTCTCCCCTTTCGTTTCTCTGCAGCAGCAGAAGCTCTCCCTTTTTCGCCTGCTTCATGTCGCTAGTGAAAGGCATAATACACAAGATAGGCTGTGCTTTTCCGGCTATTTATATATTCATGATATTGCTGTCTTTAACCAAAATTATTGTTAGTCTGATATGCGGGCTAGCTCGCAAAAAACTCCTTAAGCTGCGCGATGACCTTTTCCGGGCTGTAGTTTTTATACACGTAGTCCTTGATCTTCTCCTTCCTTTTCCCGTACCCGCTCTTGTCACGTTTCCACATCTTGTAATTTTTCTCGATGCTTTCAGCAAACTCCTTCACATCGAACTTCCTAACCACGTCCCCCTGAAAATCGTTCTTTATGAGATCTTTTGGTCCGTCTATGTCAAAGACCACTGCAGGTAAGCCGTGGCTCTGCGCTTCGAGCACCGAAAGAGCGAAGGCCTCGCCCCTTGAGGGATGCGTGAACAGGCTCGCGCCATCGTACGCGCGATTTAGCTCGGCGTCGCTCACAAACCCAAACCACTTAACAATGCCAGGATACTTCCTGATCCTTTCGGTAACAAGCGCCTCTCCCGTGGTTCCCTTCCCTATTATCCAGAATTTTATCCCCTTGTTCCTCTTTGCTATGATGTCTATGGCCTCGCAGAGCAGGTCGGTCCCCTTTCCGCTGCTCTCCAGCCTGCCAACATAGAGGCACCTGAACTCCTTGGTGTTGTTCAGCACCCTGCCGCCCTTTCTCGTTATGAAGTTCGGTATCTTCCTGACCTTCGCATTAGGAAAGAGGCCCCTAATCAGGCGGAAATCCCTGTCATTGGTAACATGGAAGTAGCCCACCTGGCCGAGCACCGCTATCGAGAACCGTCGCTTCAGATTATTCGCGAACCCTTCAGTATTCTGAAGAGCTACCGACACCGAGAAATTATGGACACCCAATACCAGCTTCTTCCCGAACAGCTTGCTGAGCAGAACGGAGTTGAACACAGACACCGGGTTCAGGCTCATCTGGTATATTATGTCAGATCTCCTGATTGTGCTAATCAGCTTTGAAAGGCTGCTGGGCTTCGGCACGCGCAGCACGTAGGGCTCTGTGGCGAGCATCTGCATCTTCATTCCGAAACTGTCAAGGTTCTCGAGCTTAACGCCTTCAAGATCATACGATTTTACGAAGCTCTCACCCTTCTTCACAACGTTCTCCTTCGATGACACAGGGTTGAGTATAGTAATGTCGTAGTCGTCCTTCAGCCTGATCACCATCTCCAAAGCTAGGCGCTCGCCTCCGCCCACCAGGTAGAGGTTGTTGGTAACGAAAGTCAGCCTGGGCTTGATTTTCACCAATGTATCACAGCAACAATCAGCAGCGCAGCAAATTATCTATTATAAGGTTCCGTTTATAAAGCTAGCCTGCAATAAAACGATGACGAAATGGAAGGCTTGGGCGTCAGGGGGAAACGTGTCCTTGTAACAGGAAGCGAGGGCTTCATAGGCAGCCACGTGACAGAGCAGCTTGTGAGGGGAGGCGCCAAGGTAAGGTCATTTGTAATGTACAACTTCAGGGGCGAGCTCGGATGGATAGGCCACCTCAAAGATCAGGTCGACATATACCCTGGAGATATCAGAGATTACAACGCGGTTCATGAGGCCATGAAAGGCGCTGATGTTGTGCTCCATCTCGCCGCCTCAATCTCGGTGCCCTACAGCGTGGTGCACCCGAGGGAGGTTGTCGAAACAAACGTGCTTGGAACCCTTAACGCCCTCATCGCTGCGAAAGAGAGAAAGGTAAAGAGGATAGTTCAAGTGTCGACAAGCGAGACCTTCGGCAATCCGGAGTACGTCCCCATTGACGAAAAGCACCCGAAGAGTCCGCAGTCGCCTTACGCCGCAAGCAAGGTAGCGTGCGACAGCCTGTGCAAGGCGTTCTACGACTCCTACAACCTTCCGGTTGTCATCATAAGGCCGTTCAATACTTTTGGGCCCAGGCAATCTCCGCGGGCGATCATACCCAGCATCATACTCCAATTGCTGGACGGTAACACGGTAAAGGCAGGCAACCTGTTCACCACAAGGGACCTGACGTTTGTGGAGGATACCGCAGCAGGCATAATCCGAGGTGGATTCGTAAAAGGAATAGCTGGCAATGAGATAAACCTGGGCACGAACACAGAAACGCGCATAGAGGATCTTATCAGGCTTATCGCAAAACTGATGGGCAAGAGCGTGACTATCAAAACTGTGCCGGAAAGAAAGCGTGGCAAGAAGCTGGAGCTTGTGAGGCTGCGCTCCAACAACGCGCTTGCCAAAAAACTGCTCGGCTGGAAACCGTCTTATAGCTTGGAGGAAGGTCTGCGAAAGACGATAGCGTGGTTCAGAGAGAACAGAAACGAGTACAAAAGCGCATACTATCTAGAGCACAAGCAGCGCTAGAGAGTAGTATTATAATACATCTCAGATTCTAAATCAAACAATGGTTCTATGAAAGCAGTCATAATGGCCGGGGGCCGCGGGACGAGGGTCAGGCCGTACACCAACGTGCTTCCGAAACCGATGCTTCCGGTGGGCCACTATCCTGTCCTGGAGATCATAATCAGGCAGCTTGAGCGTCAGGGCGTAGATGAGATTATACTTTCGCTCGCGGAGAAGAGCGAGATAATAAAGAGCTTCTTTGGAGACGGCAAGAAGTTCAAGGCGAAACTGACATTCTCGGAGGAGAGCGAGCCTCTCGGAACAGCCGGTCACCTCGGAGGGCTCAAGGACAAGCTCACAGACACGTTTCTCGTGATGAACGGCGACACGATAGCGGCGATGGACTACAGGAACTATGCCGAGACCCACAAAAAAAGCGGAGCGGCTGCGACACTGGGAATAAAGATGTTCAAGAGCACTGTCGAGTACGGTGTACCGAAGCTTGACGGAACAGGACGCGTGGTGGAGTACGCGGAAAAGCCTTCAACAGAAGTGCCGATAAGCATAGGCGTCTACATGCTCGAGCCAAGGGCCCTGAAGCTCGTAGAGGAGGGAAAGTTCCTCGACATGCCAGATCTGATCAGAAGGCTCATAGACGCGAAGGATCTTGTCAGGACCTACGCACTTCCCCAGGACGGCGTATTTCTCCATCTGAGCAAGCCCCCAGACTTCGAGAAGGCAAACGAAAACTGGAAGGAGATCATAAAGCAGCTGAAGCTTGACGATGTGCTTGACATCTCAGAATAGGCTAAGCCTTCGGCAGGATAAACTTTCCGCCCTTGCTGGACTTTTTCAGCGTTCCTATCAACTTAGCGAACTCGCGCTTCTGCTTTTTTTGGCTTGCCGGCTTGCTGCCGCTAAGGAACTCCACAACCCTGCCTTCGCTGCCGTCCACGTCTAACTTGAAGCCGTCCGCATACACAGCTTTTCTCAGCCTCTCGTAGTTGCGCTCCACGTACCACATCCTGTGCTTGTAGCTTTCAGGGAAGAACTCGGCATTGCCGAACGATTCCGCAAAGGCCGATTCGGAAGTGATGTCAGCTACTTCTCCGTTTACAACGCTCCTGACAAGTCCGAAAACGCCAACAAGGCTCTGATATCCGTGGCTTTTCTTGTGCTTCTTGTTCTCCGGATATTTTATCACCATGGGCACGCGCACCACCTCGTCATAGACGTAGATGCCGTGGTACATGAAACCGTGCTCGTTGAACGCCTGGCCGTGGTCTGACGTCAGGATTATGAGCGAATCGTCGTAGAGCCTCTTCCTCTTCAGCCAATCCATGAGCCTGCCGAGCTCCGAGTCCAGATACTCCGCCTCCAGAACGTACTGATGCTTGAGGCGCTCGACCTTCTCCCTGCTTATCGCCTTCACGCCTGTGAGGTGGTCCTGGGTCTCCTTGTCGCTGAAGCCCTTGTACGGCTCGTGCGCCTCGTAGTAGTTGAGGAAGAGGAAGAACGGCTTCTTCCTTACCATCGATTCCGCTTTCCTGTTCACAACCTCAGCCCCTTTCTTCAGCGGATAATTCATCGCGCGTTCCTTCAGCTTTATCTTAAGGTACTCTACGCCGTATTTGGCGATGCTTTTCGCGTCGCCTCTTTTCATAAGCATAGCCGCTACCTGAGCCATGTCTGCACCGAGGTTTCTCGCTTGGGTTGCGATATCGCTCTGAATCCAGGGCGAATGCGTGAAAGTGAAGAAATCGTCAAAGCCCCTGTCAAATCCCGTTACCTTAGAAATCATGAGGTTGGCCGATACGCCTATTGTGGAGTATCCCATTCCATGAAGGTACTCTGCTATGGTCTGGTGCCTGGAGCGCAGGTGCGCCTCTACTATCTGCGGCATCTTCATCTTTTTAGTTTCATGTATGCCATGCTCGCTGGGATAGAGGCCGGTGAAAAGCGAGACGTGCGACGGGAAGGTCCACGGCGCCGGCGCTATCGCGTTGTCGTATACGATTGAGTCCTTGGCGAACGTGCCAAGGTTGGGCATCCTTGCGGGCCCGCCATAGAGGTCTATGATGTCTTTCCTCAGCGTGTCGCAAACTATGATTATAACATTGGGTTTCCGCATTCTGTGCCCTCTCGCCAGTTCTATTTCTTCTTCATCCCGCTCTTCATATAGTTTTCGCGCAGGAGTTTTATCAGCAGGCTCACTCCTTGTTTCCTGTTCCTGTATTTTTTGTTGAGCGACTCGACGGTGTGTTCGTTGTCAAGCCCGAGATATTTCGTAACGCCCATTTTGCTTATCTGCTTGGCTATCTCAAAGTCTTCATTGCCGTGCGGTCCCGACCGCCATTCCTTCATCTCCCGCGCATACTCCGCGGCTCCGGGAAAGGCGCCTACCACTCCGCGCAAGCTCCTCCGCCTCGCCTGATGAGCCGCAGTCCTCACCAGCCAGAAAAGATAATAGTCGAAGTTGCTGACTTCCTGCTCCCTTGACTTGAGTCCGAGCGACTCGTAGATGCGCAGCAGTCCGAGCATCGCGCGCTTGCCTGCAGACAGCTTTATTTTTCCCGCAGTATCCATCCCGCGCACTCTGTCAAGCTGGTCAAGCAGTCTTTTGTTGTGCTGCGCGTACGTGTATCTTTCGAATCGTTCCATTTCAGCGTACTCGTCCTTGGCAGTATGTTCCATTCCGGCAGTCATGTGCTCTATGCAGTCGTCTCTGGAGAGCGCCTTCAGTCTGCCGTGCACTATCGGCTTTTCATGAAGCAGGCCCCTGAACTCTATCCTGTCCTTTCTGAACAGCCTTGCCTGGCTCGATACGAATGTTCTGCTGTTTTTGCTCCATATGCTGTAAAGCGGTATTGAATAGGCATCGCGTCCGTGGACGTTCAGAAGCTTCGGAAGCGACTCCTTCAAGCGCGCTGACATTCTTTCGTCCGTGTTCAGCGCAAGCACCCATCTGTTCCTGCACTTCTTCAGCGCGTACATCATTAAGGGCTCCCTGTATCCCAGCGCTATGACGTCGAAAATCCTCAACCTGCTCAGCTTAAGCTTGTTTTTTTCCGCCTTTATCCACGATTTCTGCACGTCGCCGCTTGCGTCCATCAGCACTATATCGTCAGCAGTTGAATACGAGTCCCTTATCGTTTCGAGCGCCTGCTCGGTGTCGTCCTTTGAAAACACAAGCAGGGACAGCTTCTGCATAAGGAGCTTTCAACAATAAACGTTTTTATTCTGTGTGTGCATTCTTTCTGAGATAAGACTTAGGCCAGGTACGATGCCGTCAAAGCTTTTTTAGGAGTCCCGCTTCCGGGAAAAGTAGCGCGCTCAGCTTTCGTCTTTAAGCTCCCTCTGCAGTTCTGAGTATGCATTCTTGATCTCATCCAGCGATGCCCCGTCCTCAATGGTCGTTACATCTCCTACCGGGGTTCCAACGAGCACAGCCCTGATCACTCTGCGCATTATCTTTGCGCTACGGGTCTTCGGCAGCCTGGTAACGAAGTAAACCTGCTTGAGCGACGCTATGCGCCCTATCTTGTCCCTTACCAGCGAATTTATAGACATACGAAGATCCTCAGTTGGCTCCGCACCCGCCTTCAATATCACGAAGGCCACAGGCACCTCGCCCTTTATTGCATCTGGCACGCCTACCACCGCAGCCTCGGCTACGTCCTTGTGCTGTACTATTGCCGATTCCAGCTCGTACGTTCCAAGCCTGTGCTCTGCGACTTTGATTACCTCATCGGCGCGCCCCAGAATCCAGAAGTAGCCGTCCCGATCCCTGACCGCGTAATCGCCCGCGTAGTAGAGTCCAGGGAACTTGCTGAAGTACACCTCCCTGTACTTATCAGGATTCTTGTAAATGGTCAACGGCATTCCAGGCCACGGTTTCTTTATAACAAGATAGCCGCGTTCTTCTGCCTGTTGTGGACTGCCTTTGTCATCTAACACCTCCGCGTCTATCCCGAAGATGGGCAGGCCGTTCGTGCCCGGCTTCATCGGTATCATTGCCTTTCCAGGAATGTGGCTTATCATTATGCCTCCGGTCTCGGTCATCCACCACGTGCTGCTGAAGGGAATCCTCTCCCTGCCCGCTATGCGGTAGAACCATCTAAAGGCTTCGGGGTTTAGCGGCTCTCCCACCGAATTGATCAGCCTGAGGGAAGAGAGGTCGTGCCCATTCACAGAGCCGTCCCCGAATCTCATCCAGCCCCTTATTGCCGTAGGCGATGTGTATAGTATTGTGACCCGGTTCCTCTCTATTACTGACGCCCACCTGTCAGGGCCTGGATAGCTCGGCGAGCCCTCGTACATTATCTCAGTAAGCCCTTCCATCAGAGGCCCGTAGACCATGTAGGAATGGCCAGTCACCCAACCGATGTCAGCTGTGCACCAGTACACGTCCTCGGGCTTGACATCAAAAACCCAGTTCATTGTTGCATGGAGAAGTACCATGTAGCCTCCCGTGTCATGCACCTGCCCCTTTGGTTTGCCCGTAGTTCCAGAAGTGTAAAGGACATAGAGCGGATCCTCTGACCTCATTCTTTCCGGTTCCACATAGGCATTCTGCGGCACCTCCGCCATCACCTCATGATACCACCTGTCCCGCTGCGGAGTCATGCTAACCTCATTTCCGGCCCTTTTAACCACCAGTACCTTTCCAGAAACAGCAGCCTCCTTCAGCGCCTCATCCACAGTCTGCTTCAGCGGCACTATTTTGCCCGCTCTCCAGCCCCCATCAGCAGTTACGATGAGTTTGACTCCGGCATCATCCATCCTCTCAGTTATGGATTCAGCTCCGAATCCTGAGAATATGACGCTGAAAGCGACGCCTATTCTTGAAGCAGCAAGCATGACGATCGGAAGTTCCGGTATCATGGGCATGTAGATCCCTATTATGTCGCCCCGTTTCAGTCCGTATGAGTTCTTCAGCATGTAGGCAACCCTGTTGACCTCGGTATAAAGGTCGCCGTAGGTGAGCTTCTTCCGTTCCGTCGGAATTCCGTTCTCCTGCGGCTCTCCCTCCCAGATAAGCGCAACTTTATCCCTCAACGCGCCCTTCGCGTGCCTGTCAACGCACAGATATGAGGCGTTGAGTTCTCCGCCAACGAACCACCTGTAGAAGGGAGGTTTCGAGTCATCAAGCGTTTCTTTCCACTGGCCATACCAGGGTATCTCATTTGCAATCCCAGCCCAGAACTCCTTATAGTTCTTAACCGTAGACTCGTGCATCCGCTTGTATTCATCAATCTCTAAAATTTTGTATCCTTCCGGATAAAGTTTTTCGCCTAAAGGAAGCGACCAATTTACTGGCACTAGCCCAACCCCCATTCCTCCGCAGAAGTCTTCTCATCTTTGAACATTAGCTCCGCACCCGCGTTTAGCGCGACAACAAGGTATTGACGCATCTAATATAAAAACCGCAGAGACAAACTCGTTTTTGTACGATGGGTTTTCAACAATAAACGTTTTTATTCTGTGCGTGCCAAGAGATATGCTGCGGATTCTATGGCGATAAGCAACGTTCATGACGACGACAGGACACGCCTACAGGTTGGCATGCCATTCCTCGTCGCTGAATCTGTCGTAAGACATACCAACGATACGCTGGGCCAACTGATCAGAGGTGCGGAGAACTGGTGGGACGCACTGTTCATATTTCTGGGTGTGATCGAATCGGCCCCCATACGCTTCAGGAACGGCGTGGTTGTCGACGCAAACAAGAACGATCTCGGCAAGCTCGTGAGCCTGGCGGAGTTCAGCAACCTTCCGGAATCAACGAAGAGGAAACTCGGGATAAAGATAATGGGCAACACCGTCGTGATGCATGTCGGGGGCAGGCGACTGAAGCTTGATATCGAGGTGGCGAATCCGGTATCGATAGAAGTAAGCACAAAGGAGCACAGTATGATAAACGTCAGAGGCAAGGATGTCGTGGATGTAGGCGCTTATGTGGATGATACAGCCATATACTACGCGTTGCACGAGAAGGCTAGGCACGTTTATGCGTTCGAGCCATTCCCGTATCTCTACAGAACAGGAATGAGGAACATAAACGCGAACGGACTCGGAAAGCTGATCACAACTTACAACATGGCAGTGGCCGGGAGCGCAGGCAAAACCTCACTCAACTCCGGCTCCACCAGTTTCGGGCGGGTGGACCCAGGACGGGCAGCCCCGGGAAAGAGGATCAGGGTGATCTCCTTGGACTCCATAGTAAACAATCTCCGCATAAACCACGGCGCGCTGAAGGTTGATTGCGAGGGCTGCGAGTACGGCATATTCAAGCATGCGTCGAGCAGGGCGTTGCGCAGCTTCGACGCTATACACGTGGAGTACCACTACGGCTATGCGGACATAGTGGAGAGGTTGGAAAAGGAGGGATTTGACGTAAGCTATACCAAGCCGGTGTACAATTTCAGGGGCTTCGGCAAGAGGCCGATGCTGAACGGCCACATTGTTGCAAAAAGGAAAAGGCGAAACCATGGATAAAGCAAGCGGCGAGCTCGCGCTGGTGAGGAGACTCTTCGGCATGCGGATAGGTATGATCTACTTCGCTCCCAGAATCGAGGACAAGAAAGGATTTTCAAAGCTTGTCTACGTTCTCCCAGATTCGGAGTCCAACCCGGCGGGGTTCGTGAAGGAGACGGACAGCACGGCGAACGTGATAGACCTCACGCTGGACGAGGAAAAGATATTCGCGCAGTTCCACAGGAACACGCGCTACGAGATAAACGCGGCAGGAAAATATGGCATAAAGGTCGAGTACAACACGCACTACCGCGAAGCTGTCTCGCTGATGAACGGGTTCTTCAAGAGGAAGAGGCTGAGGTTCCCCGGAAGGGTGTCTGAGTCGGAGTTGAGGCAGTCGCCGCACCTCCTCGCCGAGGGCTGGCTCGATGGCAGGCTCGTAAACGTGAACTACATGGCCATACATCGCAATCTCATCACGCAGATATTCACGTGCTCGGATGAGCTCGGGGAGAGGAGGAACCTCATCAGCATCGTCGCAAGGTACTCCCACTTCGAAACGATGAAGAAAGCAAAGGCAGAGGGAATCAGGGCGTACAGCATGGGATCAATAAGCGCCCACGACCACAGCGCTATAACTTCATTCAAGCTTAGCTTCGGCGGCAGACAGGTTCCGCTGCCCAGCTACGTCAAGGTATACAACCCGACTCTGCGCCTGACCAAATTGCTTGTTGGGTAGAACAAGCTACGTTATTTTACCGTAACCGATTTTGCCAAGTTCCTTGGATAATCTGGGTTTATGCCACGCAGCACGGCGAGATGGTAGGCAAGCACCTGCACCGGTATTATGTTAACTATGGGGCTTGCAACCCCCGCATCGGGCACCTTCAGCCAGTAGTCGAAGACCTCGTTGTTCTCCGGCGCCACCCCTATCACATATCCGCCGCGCGCCTTCACCTCCATCGCGTTGCTTATCGTCTCGTGCTTCGTGTCGTCGTTCGCGACGAGCGCTATGCAGGGGCTTCCCCTGCTTATTAGCGCTAGCGGCCCGTGCTTGAGCTCGCCTCCTGCGAACCCGTGGGCGTGTATGTAGCTGGTCTCCTGCAGTTTTATCGCCGCTTCTTCAGCTATGGGGTAGTTGACGCCCCTCCCTATTATGAAAACGTCCCTCGACCTTCTCAGCCTACGTGCGAGCCTCTTTATCCTCTCCTCATATCTGGGGTTGAGCATGTCGTTCACCTGCTCTGCGGTGTTGAGCAGCAGCCGCTTGCCCTCCTTCAGCCTGCCTGCTGTCGCATACGCGAGCAGCGTAAGCAGGGAGAGCTGCGCTGTAGTCGCCTTTGTGCTTGCCACCGCCTTCTCAGCGCCGGCGTTTAGCATGAGGAAGTCGTCGCTCACCCGCATGAGCGTGGATCCGAAGACGTTCACGAGCGAGAGTATCCTCGCGCCCTTTGACTTGGCCACGTCGATAGCGTCGAGGAGGTCGACAGTCTCGCCGCTCTGTGAGACAGCAATCATCAACGTCTTCTTCGTGAGGTAGTGCCTGTAGCTCGAGAACTCGGACGCGACAGTGGAGTTGACGTGCCTCTTCGCTATGTCGGAGAAGAGGTACTCTCCGGCGGCGCAGACCCTGCCTGCTGTGCCTGCTCCCACTATGAAAACACCGAACGCGTTCTTGATCCTGTTCGCGACCTGCCTCATCTTCGCGTCGTCCTGGTTTATCGCCTGAGCTATCGTGTGCTTCTGCTCCATTATCTCCTTTATCAGGAAGTGGTCGTAGCCAAGCTTGCTCTCCCGCTCCCTCTTCCAGTCTATGCCTATTATCCTCTTGCGCACCTTCGTGCCTCTCGAGACGTTCAAGAACTCAGGAGCCTTCTGTGCTTTCTTCCCGAAAGAGAGCAGCGCCATCTCGCCGTCGTCTATGTACATAACCTTGTTCGTGCGCTCAAGGAAGCCGTTCACGTCCGAGCTGACGAACATTTCGCCCTTCTTGCCTATGCCCACTATTAGCGGCGCCCCTAGTCTTACGGCCGCAATCTGCCCGCCCTTCGAGTCCATGGCGATGAACGCTGACCTGCCCTTCAGCCTCTTCGCAATCGACCTCGTTGCATCGGAGAAGCTCTGGCCCCTTGCCAGGCCCTCCTCTATATAATGTGCTAATATCTCCGTGTCGGTCTCCGAGGCGAACCTGTGCTTCCTGGCAACTAGTCCGGCCTTGAGCTCCTGGTAGTTCTCTATTATACCATTATGTACTATGGCGACCCTGCCCTTGCAGTCAACCTGCGGGTGCGCGTTCCTCTCGCTTATGCCCCCGTGGGTCGCCCAGCGGGTGTGGCCGACCGCCACGCTCCCTGAGCCGAGCAGCCTTGTTACCCTGTCTGCGCTCGCCCCTCCTATCTTGCCCACCCGCCTCAGCGTGGCGAGCCTGCCCCTGCTGTCAAGCGCAGCTATGCCCCATGAGTCGTAGCCCCTGTACTCCAGCCTCTTCAGGCCCTCGAGCACCACCGCCGGGGCCCCATCCCCCTTCCTGCCTACGTAAACCACAATGCCGCACATCTCCGAAGCCTTTATGAAAGTTAGATTCGTAATAATACTATATATAAGGAGTGTTCAGGCATGCCAGAGCAACCAAGCGGGCCAGGCGTATCTGCCAGTGCCATACTTTGCCTTACGTCGAATGACTTAGTCTATACAAGAAGCCTTCTACATCAAATGACGAACTTTTCCCATGCCACTAAGCCGCAATTGCGCAATATTTAAATAACTTACAGTTTTAGCATACTCAAACAATTAAGTGAGAAAATGAATAGACTAAACGCAAAGCGAATCGGAGTTTTGGCAGCGAGCCTCTTGTTTGGACTCGCAATGGCTGGACCTGTGTCGTTCAGCAGCATACCGATAATAAACAGCGCGGGACAACCGGTCGTGCAGATCGTTGTAGGATCTGGCAGCCAGACCCAGTACACACCCGCACCTAGCGACGGCGTCGTAGCTGCCAACATAGCCGCTGTAATAGGCAACATGGCGTTTGCCTCCACTCCGATAACGGCCACCGTGCGTGGCGGAAGCGGCCTGCAGTGCATTGTAACTACTGCAACCTGCCTCCTTTCCAACCAGCAGGTCTGGCTCGGAGAGGCTGGAGTGTCGGCTCCTACGGGAAGCTACGGCTTCACGGCGCTTATAGGTTCTGTGCTTAACCGTGGAATAACTCTTGGCTCTCCTGCAAGCACAAAGGGACTTGCGTCCACATCAACGTACGGATCACAGCAGGGCTTCACAACGACAAACAGCCCTCCTGACTCACCGTTCACCGCAGCAGGCTAT
>JAGWHC010000019.1 GCA_028867025.1 Microcaldota archaeon | reverse complement strand
ACGTCTTCTCTGGCATCGGCCCGCCTTCCGGCTGGCGCTCTAGAACATCGTGCGCCGAGACCTTGACATACCCTATGGGGGTATATTATCCTGTGCTCAGGAAGGTGTCAATCGCCGGCCAGACGGCCCACATAGGCGGCCCCGGCGGCGGACAGTAGTAGGAGAACATTCGGAACCATGGCCAAGCCCGCAGACGTCACCGACGCCAACTTCGAGAGCGAAGTCCTGAAGGCCGCGACACCCGTGCTCGTGGACTTCTGGGCTCCCTGGTGCGGCCCCTGCCGCATGGTCGCCCCGGTCGTCGAGGAACTGTCCGACGAATACGCCGGCAAGGTGAAGTTCGTCAAGCTCAACACCGACGACAACGTCCGCACGGCGTCGCAGTACGGCATCCGCAGCATCCCGACGCTGCTCGTCTTCAAGGGCGGCCAACCCGTCGGCCAGATCATCGGCTTCCGTCCGAAGGGCGACCTCAAGAAGCGGCTCGACGCCGTCCTCTAACAACGCCCCGCCGGGGCGGGCCGCGCGGCGGCCCGCCCTTGCCCCGCCCCGCACGGGGCCACCGCCACCGGCCGATCGGAAGCACACCATGACCACAACCGCACCGCAGGAGTACGACATCGTCATCGCCGGCGCCGGCCCCGCCGGCCTCAGC
>JAGWHC010000018.1:268-663 GCA_028867025.1 Microcaldota archaeon | reverse complement strand
GAGCAGTACATGAAGCTTATTGAATGGGAGAGGAACACCGCCTTCCCAACATATGTAGCGTGGAGGATGAACGGAAGCGGCTGGTATTTCATAAAGCTGGGCGAATTCACCAAAGCGGAGCGCAACTGGAACATAACAAGGAAGAAGGTTGTCGGGATAAACAGAAGATTCGAGGATGTCGCAGGGAAGGCTGTATCCGTAGCAGTTACGCCATCTCTATCGCAATAGGGCAGCTGGCCATGTAGGTTGAGTTGCCGTGCACGTAGAGCCTGTACGGGGTAACTACTATGCCGCTGCCGCTGCTGTAATTTAGGAATATCCCGGGCTCGCCGCGCGCTATGCCAAGGCACCTGGACGCATTTGAGGTCCCGACGGTAATCTGCCCTCCCACCGTT
>JAGWHC010000018.1:0-258 GCA_028867025.1 Microcaldota archaeon | reverse complement strand
CTTCCTGGTGTGCGCCACAACCTGTATTATGCTGTTCATGCACGGGCTTTCGTCCGCATACTGGCTGTTGTTGTAGTACGTAGCCGTTATCGCGACCCTGTTCGCATTCTGGAAGTTGCTCTTGAAGGTCGAGAATGACACAGGTGCGGAGTTGTACAGAAGGTAGACAGCAGCTGCTATCAGGATTACGGCAACAACGGCAACGAGGGCCGCAGGGTACTTGAACGCGGCCTTCTTGTCGTCATCCTTCTTCCTTGG
>JAGWHC010000017.1 GCA_028867025.1 Microcaldota archaeon | reverse complement strand
TGATCGGCGCGACCCTGTCGGGAGCGGCCGGTTACGTCGGCATGAACGTCTCGGTACGCGCCAATGTGCGCACGGCAGAGGCCTCGCGCCAGGGACTGGCCGCAGGGCTCACGCTCGCTTTCCGCTCCGGCGCGGTGACGGGATTGCTGGTGGCGGGTCTCGGCCTGATCGGCGTCGCCGGTTATTACGCCTTCCTCACCTCGGGTCTCGGCCTCAGCCTGGAGGATCCCCAACAGAGCCGCGTCATCGTGGATTCGCTAGTCGGCCTGGGCTTCGGCGCCTCGCTGATCTCGATCTTCGCACGGTTGGGCGGCGGCATCTTCACCAAGGGCGCCGACGTCGGCGGCGACATGGTCGGCAAGGTCGAAGCCGGCATCCCCGAGGACGATCCGCGCAATCCCGCCACCATCGCCGACAACGTCGGCGACAATGTCGGCGACTGCGCCGGCATGGCGGCGGATTTGTTCGAAACCTATGCGGTGACGACGGTGGCGACCATGGTGCTCGCCTCCATCTATTTCTCGGGCGGGACCAAAGCCACCTTGATGCTGCTGCCGCTGGCCATCGCCGGCATGTGCATCATCACCTCGATCATCGGCACCTACTTCGTGCGGCTGGGGCCGAGCAAGAAGATCATGGGCGCGCTCTACAAGGGCGTCATCACC
>JAGWHC010000016.1 GCA_028867025.1 Microcaldota archaeon | reverse complement strand
CTTCTTTTGCTCACGGGGCTTTCACCCTCTACGGCGGATCGTTCCAGACCACTTGAGCTCGAATCCGAGGATCGTAATACCATAACGACACCACATCTCTACCATGTTACCATGGCAGATTCAGTTTGGGCTGAATTCCCTTTCGCTCGCCGCTACTTAGGAAATCTCGGTTGATTTCTTTTCCTCGTGGTACTCAGATGCTTCACTTCCCACGGTTCGATCTCTGCTACCTTTGTAACAGAGTATGCTTGCGCATAGGATTCCAATTCGGACATCCCAGGATCAATGGTCGCGTGCACCTACCCTGGGCTTATCGCAGCTTGCCACGTCCTTCATCTCTTCTCAAGCCAAGCCATCCTCCAACTGGCGTCGGCACACCAGCATATTCAGTCACATATTACACGACTATACACGACGATCATCGCTAGCGCCGGGTCTCGACTGCCAGCTACGTCCTTCACCGAACAGTTTCCTGTCCAGTTGCATTTTTTTTTGAAGAAAGTGTGGATCCACACAATCCCTATGTTCTAAGGAGGTGATCCGACCGCAGGTTCCCCTACGGTCACCTTGTTACGACTTCTCCCTCGTTGCCAGGCTCGTGTTCGATAACGCCAATTAGACGTCACCTCGCACAAACTCGACTTCGATGAAGCGACGGGCGGTGTGTGCAAGGA
>JAGWHC010000014.1 GCA_028867025.1 Microcaldota archaeon | reverse complement strand
TCCCAGTCGCGCTCTATCCTGTACTTCCTCAGGAAATAGTCCAGCAGGTTCACCACGTCCCTTTCGAGGAACTCGTTTGCCTTCGGGTGCTTGAGCACCACCGCCTGCCCGAAGTCTATGAGATAGGGGACGCCTGCGTTCATGAGTATGTTGTATTCGCTCACGTCGGCATGCACGAGCTCCAGCCGGTAGAGCTTCCTTATGTCCTCGAGGACGGTGTCAAGTACCTCCTCGGGGTTGTCGACAGGGGTGTCCTTCAGCCTCTTTGCCGGAGTGCCCTCCGCGCTGCCTATGAACTCCATCGCGAGCACGTTGCCCTTGAAATGGTACGGCCTCGGAGCGTGCACTTCCGCAAGCTCCGCAACCTTCAGGTTGCCGTACTCCTTCTTGCACCAGGTGTTCACGATGCTGAGTATGTCCCTCTTCCCCTTCTCGAACCTGGGATCCCCTGTTATGTAGTTTATGCGCTTGCTGAAGTCCGATGTCTCTATCCTGAAGATCTTCAGCGCGACAAGGTCGTTGTTGACCTGGCTTCCGCCCTCTGCGAGGTAGACGTCGGCCTCCTTGCCGGACGATATCATGTAGTCAAGGCTGGTGACGATGTTGTGGTTGAACATCCTCCATAGCGACATGATCGTCCTGCTGTCGAATATCCCCTCCTCTATCTTCAGCTGCTCCTTGAT
>JAGWHC010000013.1 GCA_028867025.1 Microcaldota archaeon | reverse complement strand
TCACTGCCAAGCCGACGAAGGCGCAAACCAGCAAGCCGCCGCCGGTGATGGTGCCGCCGAGCAGCGCGATCGGGTGACCGTAGCCGACGGTCAGCTGGACGACGCCCGCGATGGCAATCGCCGACAGCACGCCGGCGGCAATGACGCCTTTGTAAAGGGCGGTCATGATCTGGCCACCCTTGCCGAGGCGCACGAAGTAGGTGCCGATGACCGACGCAACGATGCAGACGGCGCCGATCGCCAGCGGCAGCAGCATCATGGTGTCGCGCAACGCGCCCTGGAAGAAGATCGCCGCCAGCAGCATGGTCGCAACCTGCGTCACGACATAGGTCTCGAACAGGTCAGCCGCCATGCCGGCGCAGTCGCCGACATTGTCGCCGACGTTGTCGGCGATGACGGCGGGATTGCGCGGATCGTCCTCGGGAATGCCGGCTTCCACCTTGCCGACCAGGTCGGCGCCGACGTCGGCGCCCTTGGTGAAGATGCCGCCGCCGAGACGCGCGAAGATCGAGATCAGAGATGCGCCGAACGACAAGGCCACCATCGCCTCGAGAATGGGCCGCGGATTGTCCATCGGCAGCGTCGAGTGCAGGAAGATGTAATAGACCGCGACCGCGAGCTGACCGAGGCCGACGACGAGCATGCCGGTGACCGCGCCGGCGCGGAACGCCAGCTTCAATCCCGCC
>JAGWHC010000012.1 GCA_028867025.1 Microcaldota archaeon | reverse complement strand
CGGCTTCCTGACCGGCGCCATTTTAAGTGGCTTGGCCGGCTATATCGGCATGATGGTTTCGGTTCGCGCCAACACCAGAACGGCGGCTGGCGCCAAAGAAAGCTTGTCCCGAGCCCTCAGTATCGCCTTTGCCGGTGGTTCGGTAACCGGTCTCCTCGTTGCTAGTCTCGGCCTCCTTGGGGTTGCCGGATTCTACGCCACGACCCACGATGTCAAAGCCCTTATCGCCCTCGGCTTCGGTGGCTCTCTTATTTCCATTTTTGCTCGATTGGGTGGCGGCATCTTCACTAAGGCCGCTGACGTCGGCGCCGACCTTGTCGGTAAAGTCGAAGCCAATATTCCCGAGGACGACCCTCGCAACCCAGCCGTTATCGCCGACAACGTCGGCGATAACGTCGGCGACTGCGCCGGCATGGCTGCCGACCTGTTTGAAACCTACGCCGTAACCTCGGTCGCCGCCATCCTTCTCGCGAGTTTACTGTTCGGTAACAACGCTAAATATCTGACCTACCCGCTCGTTCTTGGTGCCATCTCGCTCCTTGCGTCAATCGCCGGCACGTGGTTCGTTCGAACAAACCAGTCGGGCAACAAGGGGATTATGGCCGCCCTCTATCGCGGTCTTATCGCCAGCGCCGTAATCGCTATTATCGGGTTCTACTTCGCTACGAGTAAAATTTTCGCTGGCACCTGG
>JAGWHC010000011.1 GCA_028867025.1 Microcaldota archaeon | reverse complement strand
CCACAGCATGCTCAACGCTCGCTGCTTTAGGTATCGCTACGACTCCATCCTTGCAGAGCAGCCAGTTGAGCGCGACCTGCGAAACCGTCTTTCCGTATCCTCTGCCCGTTTCCCTCAGCAGCCTATTGAGCTTTGCATGCCTCTCATCGAACAGCTTGCCCATGGCCAGTGGACTGTAGGCTATCACGGTCACCTTCTCCCTCTGGCAGAAATCAAGCAAGCCATCCTCCACATCCCTTACCAGCACGCTGTATTCCACCTGGTTCGACACTATCTCGTTCCTCTTCAGCGCATCCTGTGCGGCCTTCATCTCATCCACAGAGAAGTTGCTCACCCCTATGTGCCTTATCTTCCCGTCTTCCACAAGCTTCTCCATCGCCTTCATGGTATCCTTTATCTGCACCCTCGGATTTGGCCAATGCAGCTGGTACAGGTCGATGGTCCTGATTCCGAGGTTCCTTAGGCTGCTGTCGCATGATTTTATTACGTCATCATAGGCAAAATGGTTGGGAGATACCTTTGTAGCCACGAATATGCCGGACTCCCCGCTTATCGCCCTGCCAACGATATCCTCAGTGTGGTACATCTCAGCGGTGTCCACGAACCTCATCCCGTTCTTGAAGCCCTCCTTCATGGCCAGTATCTCCAGCTCGACATTCTGCCCGAGCTTCCACGTGCCCATGCCAAGCTCA
>JAGWHC010000010.1 GCA_028867025.1 Microcaldota archaeon | reverse complement strand
CGACGCCGGCGCGGTAGAAGAACTCCGCCTCGGCGCGGCGGGAACGCGCCGGCCTTCCGGGCTCCGGCGCGGCGGCGGCCGCTCCTCCGGCGAAGAGGAGCGCAGCCAAGAGCGCGAACGTCAGGGGGATTCCTCGCATAGCCCCCTAAGTATAAAGGACGAGTGTCAAGAAAAGGTCAAAGCCCGGAAAAAAGCCGCCCGGCTCTTTCGAGCCGGGCGGCCGTTTCGACCCTTACTTCGGTTGAGGACGCGTCTAGAGGAAGAGAGGGGCGAGCACGAGCGTGATCGTCGCCAGCAGCTTGATGAGCACGTGCAGCGACGGGCCCGCGGTGTCCTTGAACGGATCGCCGACTGTGTCGCCGACGACGGCGGCCTTGTGCGCCTCGGACTTCTTGCCGCCGAAGGTGCCCATCTCGATGTACTTCTTGGCGTTGTCCCAGGCGCCGCCGGCGTTGTTCAGGAACAGCGCCATCAGGATGCCGGCGATCGTGCCGACCATCAGCAGGCCCGCCACCGCTTCCGCCGCGATGGTCGGGTTTTCCGGCGTGATGAACATGCGGAACAGCAGGCCGACGACCACCGGCCCCGCCGTCGCCAGGAGGCCCGGCAGGATCATCTGCTTGAGCGCGCCCACGGTGACGATGTCCACGCACTGGCCGTAGTCCGGCTCCTCGGTGCCCTTCATGATGCCGGGCTTCTCCTTGAA